>JAVBNE010000015.1:0-21752 GCA_031551755.1 Cellulomonadaceae bacterium
GTGCGGTTAAAGAAGTCGATCACCCACCTCGCCGCCGATCCATCGGGACGCGAATTGAGATCCTCGCCGTTGAGGTAGGGGAACAGCACTTCAGCGTTGCGGGCATCGGCGGCAATCCACTCTTGCGCCTCGCTCGGGTCGCCGCGTGTACTCCAGATTGCTGCGCACTCCAGTTTCGCGTTGGCCGCTGGCCACGAGCGGCGCCGGATCGATAATGGCAGCTACGGGCCGCGAGCTAGCGGAGCTGCACGACGACTCCCCCGCCCTACCGGAATCGATCGAGGGTGGGGACGTGACATCAGGCGTCGCGGAACGGAAGCTCGCTGAGGTGCTTTTGTCGGCTGAACGGGCGGTGCTGTTCAAGGTGTGATCCCCTGTGCGCATCTGCGGCGAGGAAGGATGAATCCTTGGGATCGTAGGTTGGTTTCCGTCCCGCGGGTCTGATACAGGCCGACGGCATGGCGCGTGTCGGGCAGGCTCGACACCGTAGACGTTGCCGGGCGCGATGACTCTGGTTTTGCATACTTGCAGGCATAAACGATGCTATTATGGCATGAACCACACCAAAGCACGCTGTTGTGTCCTGTACGCCCGGCTCAGTGTCACCAAGGAGGAGTCCGTCTCGATCGCGCGCCAGCTCCAGTCCTGCCGCCGATATGCCGAAGCTCGCGGCTGGGAGATTGTCGGTGAGTTCGTCGATGACGGCGTCTCGGCGACCGCGAACCGCCCCGAGGAGCGGCACGGGTGGAGATCGCTCCTTGCGGCGCACGATTTCGACGCGGTGATCATCTGGAAGGTCGATCGCCTGGCCCGGCGGGTCCTGGACTTCCTGCACGCCGACGAGGCGCTGCAGAAGCGCGGCGCTGGCCTCGTCGCCGTCGAGGACCCGATCGACATGACCAGCCCCCAGGGGCGGGCGTTCGCGGTCATGCTCGCTGTGTTCGGCGAGATGGAGGCGGAGGCGATCCGTGCCCGTGTTCGGGCGGCCCGCTCACAGATTCTCAAGGACGGTCGCTGGCCCGGAGGCGGCATCCCGTACGGCTACCGGTCTGTCCCCAACCCCGATGGCCCGGGAAGAGTATTGGTCAAGGACGACGAACGTGCCGTGTGGCTCTCGCAAGTGGTCGCTAAGGCGCTGCGCGGCGAAACCGTGAACGCGATCGCCACCTGGCTCACTAGTAGCGGCGCACCGCTGCCCGTGCGGAATGCTGAGAGGACGTCGGGAAACACGTCCTGGAATCGCCAAACAGTGGACGGCTTGCTGCGCAACCCAGTGCTCGCCGGGATGACGCCGCACAACCCCGGGCGCGCGAAGAGCGCTAAGCGGGTCGACCCGTTCGCCGTACTGAGGGACGACGAGGGGCATGCGGTGGTCAACCCGGCGCTTGCCGTAATCTCCACAGAGGAATTCGCGGCACTGCAATCGATGCTCGACTCCCGGACTATGCCGCAAGCACGGAAGCAGGGTGAACGCCAGTCGACGAGCCCATTCCTTTCGCGCGTGGCTCGCTGCGATGAGTGCGCCGTGTTTCTCTGCCGGGGCACGAACCAGAAACGGCCGGTGCTGTACTGCCCGAAGTGCCGCCAGACAATCGGGCGAACGGCCCTTGACGCCTACCTGATCGATCGACTTCTCGCCGAGCGCGCCGACCAGCTGGTCGGCGACCTCGACGTCGCTGAGATGTGGGCGCGTGCCGGTCACGACGACAAGGCGCGCCGGGCGGTGCTCGTGTCCCAACTCGACAGTCTCGTCATCCGCCGCGGCGTCGTCGGACGCTACTTCGACGAAGACAGAGTGTTGCTCCTGTGGTCGTCGTGAGACGAAGCGCGAGGTGACCGGGCATTCGGCACCGATTCGTCAGTGCTATGCGGCAGACTGGTGCTCATGGCAGAAAGCACGGAAGCGTCCACCCAGGCGGACCCGGGCTATGTGCTCAACTTTCCGATGGATGGTACGTCGTTCGGCGTGCGTGAGAACCTCGTCGACATCCTGGAACGTGAGTTGCTCGGACCGATAGACGGCGATGACGAGCTGTTGGCGTTCAGCCCTAAGCAGCGGTACCTCGTCGGGCTCATTGCTCCCGTGGAACTTGCGGGTACCGGCTCCTCGTACCTTAGCCAGGACGCCGCCGCCGACCTCGCCGAGGTTCGCCTCGACGAGGACGGCATGACCGGGGGTCAGGGTGTGCCAACGGTTTCCGCCGAGGGGAGCGGAGCCGACGCTGAGGACGACGACGCCGACGATCGCGCACCCAAGAAGGGGTTGATTTTCCCGGCGTCGATGGGCCTGAGGTTCCAGGTGCCGAATGACCTGGAGACGTTCGCGGTCACTGCGTCGTGGGGTACCTACGAGACAGTCGATACGCACGAGGTGTCCAAGGCTGGTCACCCTATTCGCAAGTATCGACGCACGCCGGTCGAGGAGACTCGGACGATTCCGCTGGCCTCGCTCACCCCGGGCCGCACCGAGGCTTTGGTGCTTCGGGATGCAGTTTGCCTGCGGATCGACCGATACGACGACGTCGAATTCGGACGGGTACTCGTGGAAATCGCGCTGTGCAACGACCGTGAGGCTCCGCTACCGGTCCCGCTGAACATGTGGATGTTCCAGACAAAGCTGATCATCGATGCGGGTGGCGACGAGGTGTTTCTGCCGGTCCGTGACGTGTTGGCGAATGACTGGGCTGAGCATGACGACGAGGTCCGTCGGCTTGACCTTCAGTACAAGGATCGGCTGGAGTTTGCGATCGGGCGCACGTGCTCAGCTGACTGGGTAGCGCGCGAGGGCTCGCGCAGGGCTACCTCGGTGTCGACAACGTGGCTGCCCAAGGCTGAGACGCCGCAGACACGGGCAGGTGAGGTCGAGGGCGCCACCTTGTCCATGAAGTCATTAGCGGCCGCCACACCTGACGAGTTGAGTGCGGGCCTCGCCCCGTTGGTGTCGGGTTACGGTGCCTGGCTTGACCGCCAGGAGGACGTGGCAGCACAACTGCCCGTGCACCTGCGTGAAACCGCCGAGGTTGTGCTGTGGGAAGCACGGCAAGCGCATCAGCGCCTGATCGATGGGCTGGAGTTCGTCGCCTCAGATCCGACCGCGCTTCAGTGCTTCCGGTTCATGAACCGGGTGATGCGCGATCAGCGCCTCGCCTCGCAGGTCGCTGAGGCTCGCAAGTCCGAGTCCACGCTCTCGATCAAGGGCGCCTGGGCGAACCTCGAAGCCACAGAGGCCGGCGGGAAGCCGGTGGCCTCGTGGCGTCCATTCCAGCTCGCGTTCATCCTCATGCAGCTCGGCGCACTCACGGACCCGACAGCGCCGCTGCGCAGCGCCGAGCACCAGGCCCGTGTGGAGCTGTTGTTCTTCCCGACCGGTGGTGGCAAGACTGAGGCCTACCTCGGCCTCGCCGCCTACACGTTCGCGATTCGCCGTCGGCAGGCCGCGGTGCTGTCCGCCGACGGTTCGCTGAACGGTGGTGACGGCGTGGCTGTGCTTATGCGTTACACACTGCGCCTGCTCACCGCGCAGCAGTTTCAACGTGCAACCACGATGGTGTGCGCTGCGGAACTCGCCCGTCGAGAAGACCAAGCCACCTGGGGCACCGAACCGTTCCGCATCGGACTCTGGGTGGGTACCGACGTGAGCCCTAAGCGGTTCGAAGTGGCCGATGAGCAGCTGAAGAAGGTCTACGACGGAACCTCGCACCGGCTCACCGTGCTCCAGATTCAGCGGTGCCCGTGGTGCGGTACCGAAATCACCCCGGCGAACGTCAAGGGCGACCCGACCACCCGCCGCGTGTTCGTGCACTGTGGTGACGAGCTGGGCCGCTGCCCGTTTGCCAAAGGTGGGGGTGTACCTGAAGGCCTGCCGGTGCTCACCGTTGACGAGGAAATCTACCGGCTCACCCCGGCATTCGTCATCGCCACGGTCGACAAGTTCGCCCGGCTCGCCCGAGAAGGCGAAGCCGCATCCCTCTTTGGTTTTGTAGGCAGGCGTTGTGGGCGGCATGGGTACGTCCACCCCGACTACACTGGCTGCACCGTCGGGTCACATCTGGCGAGCAACAGCCACCCGGCCGCAGCCGTGATGCCAGTCGGACGGCTGCGGCCGCCAGATCTGATCATCCAAGATGAGCTACACCTCATCACCGGCGCGCTTGGCACGGCCGTGGGGCTGTTTGAGGTCGCGGTCGAGACGCTGTGCTCGTGGCAGCTGCCCGACGGTGCGCCCGTTAAGCCGCTCATCGTCGCCTCGACCGCGACCGTACGGAACGCCGTCGAGCAGGTGCGCCAACTCTACGGCCGTAAGGTCGAGATCTTTCCGCCGCAGGTGCTTGATGTCGCAGACACGTTCTTCTCCCGTGAAGTCGAGGTTTCCGAGCAGAACCCCGGTCGACGCTACATCGGAGTGAGCGCACCTGGCGTACGTCTGTCGAGTGCAGAGATTCGTCTCGCGGAGGTACTCCTGCTTGCGGGTCAGTTGCTGCTTGAGCGCACAGGCGTCGAGGCAGATCCCTATATGACCCTTGTGGGCTACTTCAACGCTACCCGCGAGTTGGCTGGTATGCGACGGTACGTCGATGACGATGTCAGCACTCGGGTCGGTAACCCGCGCCGCGACTCGGGATTCCCGCGTCGTTACGGCACCGCATTCGGGAACCTGAACGTCACCGAACTGACCTCTCGGGCCTCGGGAGCGGACATCGGCAAGACCCTCGACAAACTCGGCATCGAGTTTGACCCTGTATACGACACGACCGCGGCATTCCACGAGCGGATCGCACCACGCCGCAAGGACAGAACGGCGCCGAAACGTGACGGAGACGCACCGTTCGACGTCGTGCTCGCAACGTCCATGCTTCAGGTCGGCGTGGACGTGCAGCGGCTTGGTCTGATGGTTGTTGTTGGCCAGCCGAAGAACACTGCCGAGTACATCCAGGCATCCTCCCGCGTCGGCCGTGACACGTCACGGCCCGGTTTGGTCGTGTGCCTTGGGAACTGGGCTCGCCCGCGTGACCTTGCCCACTTCGAACAGTTTCGGCATTACCACGAGACCTTCTACAAACAGGTTGAGGCGCTCTCGGTGACACCGTTCTCACCCACCTCACTGGAGCGCGGCATCGACGGGCTGCTCGTCAGTGCCGTCCGCGTTGCCCAGGGGGCCGTCACCGATGGGTTGTCTATCGAGCGCGAAGCAGGCAAGATCACGTCGCAGCATTCGGCGGTTGCCGCCATCATTGAGCGTCTGAAGGTGCGCATCCTCGCAGCCTCGCAGGACGACGACCTCACGAAGAAGGCCAGTGACCTGCTCACCAATCGGATCGACCGGTGGATCAGCCGCGCCGGATACGCCAACGAAAGACACCAGACCTTGGTCTACGAGTGCGCCGGAGAAGGCGACAAGTATTTGCCGCTCATCGTCAGTCCCGAGAACCATCGCGCCGGCGTCGGCAGCACCACCGACGCTCCGTTTGTGATTGCGAACTCCATGCGTGAAGTGCAACCGGAAATCAACATCCTTGTCTCGCCGATCCCGGAGCGACTCTTCGTAAGGCCTGCCGAAGGCGTTGACGATTGGGCAATGCCCGCAGGAGAGGACGACCGATGACCAAGGCCGCCACAGCGGCAATGCCCGACAACAACGATGCCCTCGACCCTCTCGGCGACGCGGAGGAAGGTCAGGTTAAGAACCGGGCCAAGGTCGGGTCGGCACGTCCGTCATCGCTACTCTACACATACGGTCCCGGTGCGATCATTGATCTACCGAACTTCTCAGTCATGCCTGCTGGGCTCAACGACTGGGAACCGATCTGGAAACGCCGCGAGAGCATCCCAACGATCCTCGAACCGCGCCTGCTGAGCGTTGTAAAGACCCACCTTGGCCCGCAAGTGGATGCGTTGCGCCCGTTCCCGTGGCAGCCGAAGAAGGTCTCGATGTCAACCGAGGGATCCGACCTCGGCATCCCGGCCCGGGTATTCCCACAGTGGTTCCGCTGCACCGGCTGCGACTACCTTGGCCCGCTCACCCGGTTCACCTACACGAACACCCACCCGTTTCGGCCTGACCGTGCCCAGTTCACCCACAAGCCGTGCCCCGGCCGCGGCGGGCGCGGACGACGCGATGGCCGCGCTGCCGTGCCCGCACCGCACCTGTTGACCTGCACCAACGGCCACCTCGACGAGTTCCCTTACACCCTGTGGGTCCACAAGGGAAAAGTGTGCCCCGTCGCCGTGAACCCTGACCTCAAGATGCGCGACGCCAACGTCGGTAGGAGCGTCGGATCCACGATCGTCTGCCAGTCCTGCGACGCGAAGCGCGGCATGGCTGAGGCACAGGGAGCGAAAGGCCAAGAGAAGCTTCCGCAGACCTGTCGTGGTCGCCACCCCCACCTCGGAGCCTTCTTCCCCGGCTGCACAGCCCTACCTGCGCTGATCATGATGGGCGCCTCGAACCTGTGGTTCCCCTCGACTCAGAGCATCATCGTGATGCCGCGCTCCGAAGCTGAACAGAACGAGGTGCTCGCCTATCAGCTGCGCGTCGAACTCGGCATCGAGCAGGTCAAGGAGTTCGCTGACCAGATCTCGGTGATCCGCGCGCTCGCAACCGCCCGCAACATCGACGTCACCGGACACTCTGACGACTACATTGCCGCCGCCGTCGCGAACGTGCTCGCGCCCCCGGAGTCAGAGGAGGCCCGACAAGAGCGCAGCGCCACCTGGGACCCGATTGAACTGCTCATCCCCGAATGGCGATACCTCCAGAAGCCGACCCTGTTCCCCGAGCAGCAGAACAACAGTGGCCTCATGGTCACCGAGATGAGGCGCGGCGCCCACCTGCACCCGCGCATCACACGCGTGGTCGGCGTCAACCAGATGAAGCGCGTTAACGCCGTCCTCGGCTTCACCCGACTTGACGAGATGGACCGAATCAACGATGTCGCCTCCCGTCTCGTTGGCCTTACATGCAATGGCAAGCCCACCTGGGTGCCCGCCACCGAAGACCGAGGCGAGGGCATCTTCTTGCAGCTCGACCTCGACGCCGTCGCACATTGGGAACAACAGATTGAGGCCACCTCGCTATGGGATGCCCACAAGGAAGCCCACCGACGGAATTTCGCCCGCCGCTTCTCTGAGACCGCCGCAGCTGTCCCCCCCGACAGCCGGATGCCTGCTCCGCGCTACTGGCTCATCCACACCCTCTCGCACATCCTCATTCGTGAGATGGCGATGTACTCCGGCTATGGTGCGGCGAGCCTCAGCGAACGTATCTACGCCTGGCAGCCCGACTCGCCCGAACGCGAGGCCGCAGCCGGGCTGCTCATCTGCACGACCTCCTCCGACAGCGAAGGAACCCTCGGCGGGCTCGTCGCCCTCTCGGAACCCACAAGGCTCCAAGGCATCGTGCAGTCCGCACTGCGCCGTGCCGCCCGATGCTCCTCCGACCCGGTGTGCGCTCAGCGCACTCCGTCCGAACCCGAGGACTTTCTCCACGGAGCGGCTTGCCACACCTGCTCCTTCGCCTCAGAGACTTCGTGCGAGAAGGCCAATCGTTTCCTCGATCGCCGGTTCTTGCTTGGCCTCCCAACCGCTAACGGCCCGACTGTTCCCGGATTCTTCGGCAGCATCCATGGCTTCTGACCCAGTTGCTGAACTCGGAAGATTCCTCACGGCGACCGAAGCCGAACGGCTCGCCCTGCGGTTCGAGACCGGCACGCCCCTCAGCGTCGCGGTCCAGGAGATCGCGATGAGCCGTCGAGAACAGGTGAAGGAGTTGCTCACTGCAACAGGGCTGGGACCGGGTGATCAGGAGCGTGCCGTAGGCGTGCTGCGCGCGATCGCCGGTGCGAAGACCGTGCTGCGTGAGCTGACACCGGTCTGGACGATGCCCGGCAACGAGGCTAAGACAGGGCATCTGACGAGCGAGTTTCACCGGATCGTCGGGGCAGCCCGTCAGTCAGTCACTGCGGCGACCTACAACTTCCAGGACACGTCGCAAATGTGGACTGCGCTGAGCGCCGCTTCCGATGAGCCCGGCGTTGTCGTGACCGTGTACGTCGATGCCGGGGTTGCTGACGCTGCGCCGGTGAAGGCGCAGCTTCCACGGGCCACGATCTACCGGTCAGCGATCCTGCCGAATGGCAGGCAGGTGGTCAGCCACGCCAAGTTCATCGTTATTGATCACGAGCTGCTCCTCATCACCAGCGCGAACTTCAGCTACTCCGCCGAGAACCGCAATGTCGAGTTTGGCATCGTGGTACGCGACACCGCCCTCGCGATGTCCGTCGAGGCCACGATGGCGAGCAAGCACGGGTTGCTCTACGAGTTGGTTTGACCCGCTTGCGACTCCGTTCCGTCGATCGTGACCGGGGTTCGTGTACCGAGCCGATCCCTTGGACGGACCGGATGCGGCCGCGTTGCTCACGACCCCGGAGCTGGCGCCCCCTTGGATCGTCGTGGACGAGTCCCTTGTCGACATCGTTGCCGTCCGCTGGTCTGGCATGCTTCACCGAGTCGGGCTGTCCGAGCCACAGGACATGACTGACGGCCTGGCCCTAGAGGAGCACGACGACGATGGGTGCACGAGCGCGCAGCCCGTAGGCCCGGACACCGTCGAGGCCTTCCGGACAAGTTTGCTTGGTCGCACCCGATCCTGGAGGCCTCGACCCTCACCACCACGCACCCGCCGACGGCGTGTCCCCCCTCAAGCCAGAAGAGCGACTTATGCCATACTTCTCGGAGAGCGCAGGGAGGAGAAACAATTTTGTCATATCCGATCTTCCATGAGCGTGGACCGCGCCACTTCCCGATGGTGATGACCCAGCTCGAGTTCACGGAGCGTTTCCCCGCTGAGAGCGATGTCGTCGAGTTCAAGCAGGGCGTCCCCGACAAAGTGGCCGAGGCGGTCACGGCGTTCTCCAACACTGACGGTGGTGTTGTGCTGCTGGGTGTGGACAACACGGGCCGCGCTGTCGGGATCACGACGGACGGTGAGCAGTTGGCAAAGGTGCACCGCATCGTGGGGCAAGTCCACAACCCCGGGCGTTACGAGCTGCATGAGCTTGTCGTCGGCGAACGCGGCGTGCTCGTCCTGGTGGTTCACCGGCGGCGCGAGGGGTTAGCGCAGATGCGCGACGGGCGGGTCCTTGTTCGGCGGGGAGCTATGAACACTGCGCTGATCGGTGAAGAGCTGATGAGGGTCGTTGCATCTCGGTCGCTGACCCGGTACGAGGCGACCCCGACCAGTACCCCTTTGAGCGCTGCGGATCCTGAACTGGTCGAGCGGTTGGCGGCGGTGCATGGGTGGTCGGTAGAGAAGATAGAAGAACGGCTCGCAGAGACCGGGTTTGTCGAGCTGACCGCAGAAGGATCAATGCTCACCGTCGCAGGCGTTCTCTACCTCCTGCCACGGCCAGCAGACGTCCTAGGCAAGGCGTATGTCGAGATCTTCCGTTACCGCAGCGAGTCCGAGGTGTACGACCGCAGATTCGATGTTGACGGCCCGGTGAATGATCAGGTCGAACGGACAACCGAGGCGCTGATGGACGAGCTGGGATCGGATGTCGTCGTGATCGGCCTGCACCGGCATGAGCTTCCGAGGATCCCTGAGCCGGTCTTGCGAGAGGCCGTCGCGAATGCGGTCGCACACCGTACCTATGAGAATGCTGGCCAGCCCGTCCGGGTCGAGCTATGGCCAGACCGTGTCGTCATCACTTCGCCGGGTGGGCTTCCCGAGCCGATCACCCTTGAGAACATCCGGCAGCAAAACGCCGCGCGGAACATCAACGTCATCAAGGCCCTGCGCCGGTTCCGCCTAGCGGAGGATGCGGGGCTTGGTGTCGACGTCATGCAGGACGCCATGGAAGATGCGCTTCTTGAGCCGCCGGAGTTTAGCGCCGACATCGCTCACGTCGAGGTGATCCTGCGACTCGGCAGTACTGTGACACCCCAGGAACGCGCCTGGATAGCCGAGGTGGAGCGGCGAGGTGAGATCAAGGCACAGGACAAGCTGCTCCTGCTGCATGCGGCGCGTGGCGAGTTCCTGACGAATACCTCTGCCCGCGAGCTTCTCGGTGTTGACAGCACGCACGCTCGCGCCGCACTTCAACGCCTGCGAAACCTCGGCTACCTCCAGCAGAGCGGCGAGCGCGGTGGGGCGTCGTACACACTGGCGAGAGAGCTCGGACCTACGACTGGCCCAAAGCTGGCTGCTGACGAACTCGAAGCGCTCGTCCTGGAACTGGCGAGCGAGGGCCGAGTGACTAACGAGCAGGTGCGAGGACGAACCGGGCTGGAACGCAGCCGGGTGCTCGCACTGCTTTCGCGGCTCGTTGAGGCCGGGCGGTTGGAGAAGCACGGTGAGCGGCGCGGGACCTACTACACCACCGCGAAAGGCCGTCTCGGATACTGACTCGCCACCACATCCCATCAGTTCAGGCGGCGGCACCGGGCATCGATCTCCCAACCAAACTGGCCCGACGAATGCACCGCGGTCATCCGAACGCAGTGGTCGTGAGGATGGGGAACGTATGGTGACAAGGGACGACCGTTTGTGGGCGGAGCTGATCCGTCTCGGCGGCAGTATTCACCAGGACGAGAACCTGCCGCTGAGGAGCAGCGCGCCGTGGTTGCCGAGGCGGTCGAGCGTTGGGTTCGCGAAGACGAGTCGTGGCGGCCCTCGGCGGCGATGTGCCGACGGCTGTCGCGGAGCCGTTGCCCCTCGGCTGGCCGAAGGACCGGCGTGCGGCCGCAGAAGGGTTCATCCGCGCCTTGGCACAACTGCCGCAAGTACGACGTGACAACATCATCGAGAACATCGGGAAGTCCCGGCCGGACATCGCCGCCACCGTGGCCGCGGCGCTGGGCACGCTCGGCGAGGGCTCGAACGGTGACTCCTGAGTCGGTCGCCGGCGTGCGGACACCACACGAATCAGTCCTTGGCATCGACCCTGAGGGCTGAGGGACGCCTCATTCGATCTCTCGCCTCCGCCGCAGCAGCTGCGTGACCAACTGCACGACGACCACGGCCAACAGGATCGAGAACGCTACGTTCGACCAAAACGGCGTGAGCAGTTGCGCACCCAACACGCCGATCGGGGAGCAGAGGCAGGCGACGAGACCGACCGTCGCGGCCGCGCGCAGGTCGACGTTTCGGCGCCGGATGTTCGCGACCGTCCCGGACAGGGACCCGGGGATCATCATCAGCAGAGAGGTTCCTTTGGCCACCAGGTCGCTCGCGCCGAAGAAGATCATCAGGACCGGCACGATCATGATGCCGCCCCCCACCCCGAGGACCCCCGACAGGACGCCGACGAGGACGCCGACACCGATGAGCGCGATGCCGGAGGCGACACCGATCGACATCTGCGCGTCGCGCTCCGGCACCACGACCCACAGGCTTGTTGAGGCAGCGATTAGGAAGAAGGTGAAGATCCACCGCAAGGTGGTGATCGGCAGCCGGGACAGCAAGTAGCTGCCGATCTGCGCGCCGCCGATGACGCCCACGGCGAGCAGCGCTCCCGCCACCCAATCGACCTTTCCTGCGCTCGCGTAGGTGACGGCACCGACGATCGCCGTCGGCAAGATGGCGGCGACCGAGATCCCCGCGGCGCGCCGCTGATCGACACCCAGGGCGAGCACCAGCAGCGGGACGATCACGACCCCGCCGCCCACCCCGAAGAGTCCCGAAAGCAGGCCGCCGACGGCGCCGATCCCGGCATAGGCCAGGACGGTGGCGTTGGACCCGAAGCGGGGTTCCGATGGTGATTGATCCATCTATTCGGTGTCGTTTCGCCCAGGTTCTTCCCGCTCTGTGTTCCTCAGCTCGGGGAACCGACGAAGATAGGCGTCTCGCCGTTCGCTGTGGGCCGCCGGTTCATCCGCGGCAGGACCAACTACCGGCGCCGCAGCGATATAGGTCTCCCGGTCGAGAGGCGAGAGGACTCGGCTTGGGTCCGCTTGCCTGGAAGGTTTCGCAGCACGGTCGAGCCCGGGTAGACATAGGGATCGACAAAAGCCTCGTCCCTGTCATTACTCGTCATAGGGCCTTGTGCTTTGCGAGGAGGTCCTCGACGGTGACACTGCCTTCAATGTGGGCGCGGGCATCAGCGAGGAAGTCGTTGTCGGGGTAGAGGCCCTCCACTGCCCAGGAGGCCATCGTGTCGATGCTCAGGCTTCGCCGGGCTTCTCGATCCTGCTGGTCTCGCGTCGAGCCCTGTACGTGAGCATTCAAGGCGATGACCTCCATCCCTGCATGGTTCGATAGGAGATTCTATCTTCGAGTCGTCTCCGTCGCCCCCTGTTCACGCATGATTGCAGCATGGCATCGAGACCCGAGACGATCCGCCGGTAGGTTGCGTCGATGTCGCGCGGGTCCTTGAACCCCTCACGGAGTTCCGGCGAGACGTAGCCGTGCCCTGGGCCCACCAGTCGCCGGACCGTCTCGGGCTGCTCGGCGGCAGCGATCACGCAGGCGGTGGCCCCGACGCCTGGCGACCGAGCCGCGAACTGCCGACGCCGAGGCCAGTGCCGCCGGTGAGCGAGAACGCCCGCTGACCTCGGCATTTGCACCCCATCAGAAATCATATATGATTACGGATGTCAGTCCATCAGGCCAGTGAGGTCCCCATGACAGCAGCGCAGCAGCTTCCGGTCGAGCGGCCAGGCAAGATCGTCGCCGTCCACCTGAGCTATGCCTCACGCGCCGCACAGCGCGGACGGACCCCTGCCCACCCGTCCTACTTCTTCAAGCCCGCCTCATCCTTGGCGAGCTCCGGCGGCACCGTCGAGCGCCCGGCAGGCACGGAACTGCTGGCCTTCGAGGGCGAGGTCGCCCTGGTCATCGGCACCGCCGCCCGGAACATCGAACCCGCCGACGCCTGGCTGCACGTCGCGGCCGTCACCGCCGCGAATGACCTCGGCGTCTACGAGCTGCGCGCACCCGATAAAGGCTCGAACGTCCGCTCGAAGGGCCGCGACGGCTACACGCCCCTCGGCCCCGCCCTGATCCAGGCGGCCGACGTCGACCCCGACGCCCTCCGGGTCCGGACCTGGGTGAACGGCACCCTGGTCCAGGACGACTCCACCGCCAAACTGCTCTTTCCACTGGCCGAGATCATCGCCGACCTCTCCCAGCACATGACCCTCGAACCGGGTGACCTCATCCTCACCGGCACACCCGCCGGATCGTCCGTGATCAACCCGGGCGACGTCGTCGAGGTCGAGGTGGACGCACCCACCTGTCCCGGGGCGCCGACCTCGGGCCGGCTGATCACCACCGTCACCCAGGGCAGCATCGGTTTCGCGGACTACGGCGACAAACCGGCAACCGACGACATCCAGCGGGCCGAGGCTTGGGGGAGCCGGGAGGCAGCCGGGCTGGCCCCGGACCCAGCCACCCAGGTTCCTGACGCCGCGGCGCTCGCGACCGCCCAGCCCGCCACCCTCGCCCAGCCCCCCACGACCCAGCCCGGCGCCTCCGGTGACACCACTCCGGTGTTGACCGACGAACTGCGCACCATGCTCAACTCCGTCGCCGTCGCCACCATCTCCGCCCAACTGCGTAAGCGAGGGTTCAATGAGGTGTCCGTCGACCGTGTCCACCCGCTCGCACCGGGAACCCGCGTCGTCGGACAGGCCCGGACTTTGCGCTTCGTGCCCTACCGGCCGGATCTGTTCAAGACCCACGGAGGCGGCTACAACGCGCAGAAGCGTGCCTTCGACTCCCTCGGCCCGGGCGATGTCCTCGTGGTCGAGGCCCGGGGACTGGATACGACCGGCACCGTCGGCGACATCCTCGCCCTGCGGGCCAAGGTCCTCGGGGCGGCCGGCGTCGTGACCGACGGCGGTGTGCGGGATGCGCGGGCCGTCGCGGACCTTGGCCTGCCCACCTTTGCCCAGGGCGTGCACCCGGCGGTGCTGGGTCGTCGCCACATCCCCTGGGAGACCGATGTCACGGTGGCGTGCGGCGGTGCCTGCGTGCAACCGGGAGACGTCATCGTCGGGGATGACGACGGCGTGGTCGTCATCCCGCCCACTTTGGTTGCTGAGGTCGCGTACGGTTCAGTGGAGCAGGAATGCGAGGAGTCCTTCATCGCTGAACGTGTCGCGGAAGGCCACCCCGTGGACGGCCTGTATCCCATGAACGCCGAGTGGAAGGCGAGGTATGCCGCATGGCGAGCGAATCGATGACGATGCCTACCGAAGCAGCTGTCGACAGTCCGCCGCAGAGTAAATCGGAGCTGGCGTACACCTGGATCAGGGACCGCATCATCCGCGGTCAGTTCACCCCGGGGTACCGCCTGGTGCTCGGCACGATCGCGAAGCAACTCGACATCAGCGCCGTTCCCGTCCGTGAGGCCGTCCGGCGGCTCGAAGCCGAAGGGCTCGTGACCTTCGAGCGCAACGTCGGTGCCCATGTGGCCATGGTCGACGAACGGCAGTACCAGTACGCGATGGAGACCCTCGCCATCGTGGAGGGGGCGGCGATCGGGCTCAGCGCGCCGTTGCTCACCGCGGAGGATATCGCGGTGGCCCGATCGGTCAACGACCGCATGCAGGCCTCCTTGACCGATTTCGATCCACACGCCTTCACTCAGCTCAACTACGAGTTCCACACCATCCTGTTCAGCAGATGCCCCAACCCCGATCTGCTCGATCTCGTCAGGCGCGGCTGGGCACGGCTGTCCCAACTGCGTGATTCCACCTTCGCGTTCGTTCCGGGTCGGTCACCACAGTCGGTGGCCGAACACGAACACATCCTGCAACTCATCGAAAGCGGCGCGGACCCGGTCGAAGTCGACCTGGCCTCGCGGCGCCACCGCACCAAGACGCTCGCCGCCTATCTCGAGAAGACGCCGGGCTAACCCCGCCCACATCCGATAGATCTCGCAACCGACGTCGACCCGTCGGGTAGCTCAGTGCACCCTGACGCAGGTCGCGATACCGCTAAGGAGTCGCCATGTTGTTCCGGACCAGACCCGAGGAGATGCGCGGATCGATCGCTCCCCTCATGACCCCGTTCACGGCCGACGGCGATGTCGACCACGAAAGTCTCGCCAACCTGGTCAATTGGCAGCTCGCCAACGGCACACACGGGATCTCGATCGGAGGCTCGACCGGGGAACCCAGTTCCCAGACCCTCGATGAGCGGGCCGAAGCCATCACCACCGTGATGAAGACGGTCGACGAGCGGGTGCCGGTGGTTGTCGGCACCGGCACCACCAAGCTCAACGAGACCATCGAACTCACCGGTCGGGCGGTGGACGCCGGCATCGACGCCGCGCTGATCATCACCCCGTACTACGCCCGGCCCACGCAGGAGGCTTTGGTCGTCTGGTACAAAACGGTCGCCGCCGAGTACCCCGACCTGCCGATCATCGCCTACAACGTGCCGAGCCGGACGGCGGTCGACGTCGCCCCGGAGACGGTTGCCCGCCTCTACCGGGAGGTGCCGAATTTCGTCGGGATCAAGGAGACCACGAAGGACTTCGAGCACTTCTCCCGCGTGATCCAGCTCTGCGGCTCCGACCTCATCGTGTGGTCCGGCATCGAGCTGCTGTGCCTGCCGTTGCTGGCCCTCGGCGGTGCGGGATTCCTGAGCGCGACGGCGAACATCGCCCCGGCCGCACACGCCCGGATGTACGAGGCGTGGGTGGCCGGTGACCAGGACACCGCCCGCCAGATCCACTACGGGCTGCACCCGTTGGTCGACCTGCTCTTCGTCGAGACCAACCCGGCGCCGGGCAAATGGGTCCTCGAACAGCGCGGCCTGATCAGCTCCGGTTTCGTGCGTCCGCCCCTGATCACCCCGACCGACACCGGCCTTGCTCGCATCCGCGAGCTCTACGACCTGGGCGAGAAGTACCTCACCCCCGCCGGTCAGTTCCAGATGGGAGCCCACTGACATGTCGCAGCGACCGATCCCGGCCGGGGTCCCAGACCTCATCCGGCACCACATCGACGGCCAGGACGTGCCGAGCCTGGACGGCGACACCTTCAAGGTCCTCAACCCGGTGACCAACGAACCCTATGTGCGGGCCGCCGCCGGCAAGGCGGCCGACATCGACCGCGCGGTCGAGTCGGCGCGGCGGGCGTTCACCGACGGTCCGTGGCCGCGCATGGTCCCGCGCGAACGTGCCCGGGTGCTCATGCGGATCGCGGACCTGGTCGAGGCCCGAGACGCCGACCTCGCCGAGCTGGAGACCTTCGACTCCGGTTTGCCGATCACCCAAGCCCTCGGGCAGGCACAGCGGGCGGCCGAGAACTTCCGGTTCTTCGCGGACCTGATCGTCGCCCAGCGCGACGACACCTACAAGGTTCCGGGACGCCAGGTCAATTATGTGAACCGCAAGCCCATCGGGGTCGCTGGGCTCATCACCCCCTGGAACACGCCGTTCATGTTGGAGAGCTGGAAGCTGGCCCCGGCGTTGGCCTCTGGCTGCACGGTCGTGCTCAAACCTGCCGAGTTCACTCCGCTCTCGGCCTCGTTGTGGGCCAAGATCTTCACCGAGGCCGGGGTGCCGCCCGGGGTGTTCAACCTGGTCAACGGACTGGGCGAGGATGCGGGCGACGCCCTCGTCAAACACCCCGACGTCCCGCTGATCTCCTTCACCGGGGAGTCGCGCACCGGCCAGATCATCTTCGGCAACGCCGCGCCGATGCTCAAGGGGTTGTCGATGGAACTCGGCGGTAAGTCCCCGGCGGTGGTCTTCGCCGACGCCGATCTCGACGCCGCCATCGACTCGACACTCTTCGGGGTGTTCTCGCTCAACGGCGAACGGTGCACCGCGGGCAGCCGCATCCTGGTCGAACGGTCGGTCTATGACGAGTTCTGCACCAGGTACGCGGAGCGCGCCGCCCGGATCGTCGTCGGGGACCCGCACGACCCGAGGACCGAGGTGGGGGCGCTCGTACACCCCGAGCACTACGAGAAGGTCATGAGCTACGTGGAGATCGGGAAGACCGAGGGCCGACTGCTGGCCGGTGGCGGACGACCTGACCATCTGCCCGAGGGCAACTACGTAGCCCCGACGGTCTTCGCCGATGTGAAGCCGGATGCGCGGATCTTCACGGAGGAGATCTTCGGCCCGGTCGTCGCCATCACGCCCTTCGACGACGACGCCGAGGCGTTGCGGCTGGCCAACGGCGTGCGGTACGGGCTGGCCGCCTACATCTGGACGTCGGACCTCATCCGCGCCCACACGTTCTCCCAGTCCATCGATGCAGGCATGGTCTGGCTCAACTCCCATAATGTGCGCGACCTGCGCACCCCGTTCGGCGGGGTCAAGGCCTCCGGTCTGGGCCACGAAGGCGGGTACCGATCCATCGACTTCTATACGGATCAGCAGGCCGTCCACATCTCGCTCGGATCGGTGCACACACCGCGCTTCGGTGCCTGACCGGCCGAGGGTCCACCGCCGGGTGGGCGCTGCAACGCCCACCCGGCATTACTCGAAGGAGAGTTACCACGATGACACGTGTTCCCGAACCCATCCCCACCGTCCACCTGGACCCGCCGGATATCCTACGGTGCGCGTACATGGAGCTGGTCGTGACCGATCTCGCGAAGTCGCGGGAGTTCTATGTCGACATCCTGGGCCTGGTGGTCACCGAAGAGGACGAGAACGCGATCTACCTGCGTTCCTTCGAAGAGTTCATCCATCACAACCTGGTGCTGCGCAAGGGTCCGATCGCGGCGGTCGCCGCCTTCTCCTACCGCGTGCGCACCCCCGAGGACGTCGACCGTGCGGTGGCGTTCTACACCGAACTCGGCTGCCGGGTCGAGCGCCGCAAGGAAGGCTTCACCAAGGGCATCGGGGACTCCGTCCGGGTCACCGACCCGCTCGGTTTCCCCTTCGAGTTCTTCTACGAGGTCGAGCACGTCGAGCGCCTGGCCTGGCACTACGAGCTGTACGGCGCGGGGGCGCTCGTGCGGCTCGACCACTTCAACCAGGTGACCCCGGACGTCCCCCGGGGCCGGACCTACATGGAGAACCTGGGCTTCCGGGTGACCGAGGACATCAAGGACGACGACGGCGTGACCTACGCGGCCTGGCTGCGGCGCAAGCCGACCGTCCACGACACCGCGCTGACCGGCGGCGATGGACCGCGGATGCACCACGTGGCCTTCTCGACCCACGAGAAGCACAACATCTTGTACATCTGCGACAAGCTCGGTGCGCTGCGCAAATCCGATGTGATCGAACGTGGACCGGGCCGCCACGGCGTCTCGAACGCGTTCTACCTGTACCTGCGCGACCCGGACGGTCACCGGGTCGAGATCTACACGCAGGACTACTACACCGGGGACCCGGACAACCCGGTGGTCACCTGGGACGTCCACGACAACCAGCGTCGCGACTGGTGGGGCAACCCCGTGGTCCCGAGCTGGTACACCGAGGCCTCCATCGTCCTCGACCTCGACGGCGAACCCCAGGAGGTCGTCAAGCGGGAGGACCCGAGTGAGCTGAACGTCACCATCGGTGCCGACGGTTTCTCATACACCCGCAAGGGCGACACGGACCACGGCTTCAAGCTGGGCCATCAGGTCTGACGAGCCACCGTGCGGGTCGTCCCGGGGCGACCCGCACGGTAGTCAGGGGGTGCGGCTATTCGCCAGACGTGACGTTTTGCCTGGTAGATAGAGGCTGTGATTTAGCTCACGAACACCTTCCTATGTGCCGAGGTTCTGGTCGGTTACTGGCCATTCGGCCAATTCCGGCGCCTGTTTGTCACGATTACCACTCTTCTGTCTTTGTGGGTTCGGCGTCATCGATCTACCAGGGGTGACGTGCAGGGGTCAGAGAGAATCTGTCCCCGGATGCCCCTTTCGTGAACGGGTCCGGGCATACCCCGCACAAGGAGCGTCCATGAGGGTCACTAGGGCAGTGTTCTGCCGTGTGGTCGGATCAGCAGTCGCCACGGCTGTCGTCGTCGGCACCGCCGCACTCGGGCCGATTTCGCCAGCCCAGGCTGATGAGCTACTACCCGGCCCGGCGCCGGTCGAACAACGGCCGGAGTCCGCGGTCACGGCCGATGAGTTGCCGACGGTGCAGATCGACAACGGCGTCGTGTGGTCACAGGCGATCGTCGGCAACACGGTCTTCGCCGGCGGTGATTTCAAGCAGACCCGCCCGGCGGGAGCTGCCCGTGGGCAGAACCTCACCCCCCGCAGCAACATCCTTGCCTATGACATCCGCACCGGGGACCTCATCACCGGGTTCGCGCCCGAGGTCAATGGTGTGGTCAAGGTCGTGCGAGCCACCCCGGACGGCACTCGCCTGTACATCGGCGGCACCTTCACCCAAGTGAACGGCCAGCCTCGGAGCAATCTGGCCGCCGTGGACACGAAGACCGGACAACTGCTCCCGGATTTCTCCGCGACCATCGGTGGCTCCTTCGTCAACGGCCTCGCGGCCACCGACGAGTACGTCTACGTCGGCGGCGACTTCTCCAAAGCCAATGGTGTGACCCGCACCAATTTGGCGGCTTTCGACCGTTCCGGCAACCTGCGTTCCTGGGCACCGACCACCGACCGCCAGGTCGACTGCATGGTGATGGCGCCAAAGGGTGACCGGGTCATCATCGGTGGTCGCTTCGGCCGGGTGAACAACGCCAACGCCATCGGTTCAGCCGCCATCGACGCGAATTCTGGCGCTTCCTTGCCCTGGGCGATCACCCAGGTGGTCAGGAACGGGAACAACACCATCAGCGGGACCTGGGGTCTGAGCACGGATGGCACCAATATCTACGGTGCGCTGTGGTCCTACGGTGGGGGTAACTATGAGGGCGTCTGGTCCGCCAAACCGGATACGGGCGAAATCGTCTGGCTCGGGAACGGTGAGGGTGACGAGTACGACGTTTACTCAGACGGCAACACGGTTTACGAAGTCGGCCACTCTCACATGCAGAGCATGATCGGCGGCTGGGATAACTACGCGACACCTTCGGGTCCGCACCAGAATTCTGTCGCGTTCACCGCACAGGCGAAAGGCCGCTCGACCGCCGGCGGTTATGTGAGCTTCGCAGGACAGCCGGCCCCCGCCATTGTGAACTGGCTTCCCCGCTGGATCTCCGGTTCCTACACCGGCCAAGGTCAGGCCGGCTGGAGCATCACCGGAAACGGTGACTATGTGGTCATCGGTGGTGAATTCCCCGGGGTCAATGGATCGGCCGCCTACGGGCTGACCCGGTTCGCGAAGCCGGCCCTGTCGATCAATAAATCGGGTCCGCGTGAGACAGGTACCGCGTGGGCAACCCCGTCCTTCACCGCGAGCCCCGGTGGTGGGCGGGTGTCGATCAGGACCAACTGGGACCGTGACGACCTCAACATCACGTACGAACTGCTGCGTTCGGGTACGGCCGAGCCGGTCGCGCGCACCACGGTGCCGTCGACATTCTGGGGCCGCGGTACGGCAACCATGGTGGACACCAGTGCCGAGCCGGGCAAGACCTACACCTACCAGGTGCGGGCGGTCGACGGTGACGGCAACAGCGCCCTGAGTGGCACGGTCAACGGGACGGCCTCAACACTCCCTGTGCCGGCCTACGCCAAGGCCGTGATCGCGGACGGTGCATCGTTGTACTGGCGTCTGGGCGGTTCCGCCTCGCAGGCCGCAGTGGACTGGGCGGGGTCGAGTGACGGCACGGTGTCCGGCGGCGTGTCGAACGCGACCAACGGCGCATTCGACGGCGACACCTCGGTGAACGGGGTCGGCTCGGCCTTCTCCGGCACGACCACCGGGCTGATCGCCTCTCGGTCGACCCCCTCGGTGACGCAGACCTCGACCATGGAGACGTGGGTCCGCACCTCCACCACCAAGGGTGGCGAGCTTCTCGGACTCGGCTCGGCTGCTTCCGGGGCTTCCGGCAACCTCTACCGCGTCTTGTACATGGGCGACAACGGGAAGATCAACTTCGGTCTGAACGTGAACGGCACCAAGACCGTGGTGACTTCCCGGGCCGCCTACAACGACGGTGAATGGCACCATGTGGTGGCCAGCGTCGGCGAAAAGGGCATGAACCTGTACATCGACGGCGGTCTGGTCGGGATCAACTCGGCCGTGACGTCCGCCGGGACGACTACCGGTTACTGGCGCGCCGGCGGCGACTCCCTCACGGGATGGGCAAACAAGCCGACCTCGGATTACCTCGCCGGTGACCTCGACGAGATCGCGATCTACCCGAAGGCCCTCACCAAGGGCCAAGCGATGGCACACTTCGCGTTCGGCCGGACGGCGGAGGATGCCGGTGGTATCACCGGCGGTGACGTCGAGACCTCCGGTTCGGTGACTCAGCCGGGCGTTGGCGCACTGGATCCGGGTAAGGAGCTGACCGTGCCGTCCGACGGTTACGGCAACGCGGTCTACCAGTCCGAGCCGGATGTCTTCTGGCGGTTCGAGGACCCGGCCGGTTCGTCGTTCGTCGCGGACTCCTCGGCGAACAACACCCCCGGCAAGGTCATCAACACCATCGGCCTGGGGGCTGACGGTGCTCTCGGCAGCAAGGGAACACGGCACACGGGCACGCTGTCTTCGGTGGTGTCGCCGGTGCAGATGAATGCGCCGAAGTCGTACACGATTTCGGCGTGGTTCTCTACGAAGAGCACGACCGGTGGGCGGATCATCGGCATGGCGAACAACCCGAATGGTTACTCGGGTGGTTATGACCGCCAGGTGTATGTGCGTTCGGACGGTAAGTTGACGTTCTTCGTGTACCCGGGTGTGGCGAGGATGTTGACGACGCCGGCGGCGTATAACGAC
>JAVBNE010000025.1:0-77214 GCA_031551755.1 Cellulomonadaceae bacterium
GTCCCGGTCCTGGAGTGGGCCATCACCTCGAATGCTTCGGGGCTCATCACGGGCCTGTCGTCGTCGGCGGATGTGAACGCCGACGCCGATGAAGACTTCACCCGCGAACAAACCTTCACCTACGACAAGGCCGGGCGCCTGACCAAAACCACCGATCATGCTGGTGGGGGGTGCGCGGTGCGGGGGTATGGTTTCGACGTGCGCGGTAACCGCCTGACCACCACGTCTACTCCCGGGGTAGGGGCCACTGATAGCCCGTGCGTGACCTTGGGTGCTGTGAGTACCCGCACTTGGGGTTACGACGGCGCGGACCGCGTCACCAAAGGCGCGAACAACACCGGGACCTATGTGTATGACGGTTTGGGCCGTCAAACGACTATCCCGGCCACCGACACCCCTCAAGGGGCAGCCACCGGAACCGGCGCCGGTGACATGACGATTGGGTATTTCGACACTGATGCCGCGAAAACGTTGGTGCAGGGTGGGGGGACGACCACGTTCACTCTCGACCCGGCCGGGCGGCGCCTGACCCAAGAAACCGTCGGGGTCGGTGCCTCCCCCAAGGTCACCCGCCACTACACGGATGCGTCGGACAACCCCGGGTACCTGACGATCGATGGCACACCTGGGGCGACCTGGTACGGGGCTGGTGTCAACGGTGACCTGGGTGTTCAAGTCGCAAGCGGACAATCCACGTTCCACCTGATCGACCCCATCGGGTCCGTGGCTACCGCCTACACGCTCCCGGCCAACGGTGTCATCGAACTGGGGGCCGTGGGTGCCTACGACGAATACGGCAACCCCCTCACCGTGGCCAGTGACCCAGATGCCGGTGACGGCGACAACCCCGCAACCACCCTCGCCGCCGGTGCACCCAACACCGCAGGCTACGGGTGGCTCGGCGGCAAAGAACGCGCCACCACCAACACCGGCCTCGTCCTCATGGGAGCCCGCCTCTACAACCCCACCACCGGGCTCTTCACATCCGTAGACCCCATCCCCGGCGGCAACACCACCACCTACACCTACCCCCAAGACCCCATCAACACCTACGACCTCGACGGCAAATGGCGAATCCGGATAAAAATCAACTGGCGAAAAGTCGGGAAGATAGCAGCAATCGGCGCGGGAATTGTTGGAGGAATTGCGTGCGGCGCCAGCGTGGTGTGTGGTATTGCCGTGGGTGCTGCTGCGGGTGCCGCTGCCTATGCGGCCAGCAATGCGGGAACGAAGAGATTCAGCGTAGGTGGAATGGTCATGGCTGCTGGCATTGGGGCGCTCGGCGGGGGTGCTTATGGAACTGTCGGTCGAATCGCAGGCCATGCCGGTAAATCAGCGGCAAAGATCGGGGTTACATTCAGTAGGGGGGGTGGCCGGGGGACAGATCTGTATTTGAAAGGCCAACGCGTATTCGGCCTCCATAGTCACCGAATTCCAGCCGGAAAGGGGCCAAGCTGGGCACCCTTGCACTACCATTCCCGAGGTGGTGGGCATGCGATTAAGTTCCACCGGCCGTGGCAAGTGAAACCCTCGACTGGCAGGAGAGTCTGGTAGCTATGATAATAGCCATCTTGGGAGTTCCAAATGGGTGACGACAGAATGTCCGACGATCGGGTCGAGTGGCCAATCTACATCTTTGATGATGCATGCTCACCATTTACTGAAGATTCATTGGATTCACTCGAGGGCTCGCTTGAAGGGCGTCTCGACGAGGTGGCGGCGATTTTCGACTCGCGCGGACGATCATGCATTATTTCTACCGACGAAAGAGGGCGATTGAGCATCGCATTTGGACACGATGACGCCAGAATCATCGCCACGCTGCTGAATTGCCACTTTTCGAAGATTCGACGAAATCGCCCCAGGTGCGTAAGTGTAGATGACGGAATGCCGGCTCTTCTTCGGGTCCTAAAGCTTCAGACTTGACCAGTAGGAGATGTCGCCGGTGTCCTCAGTCCGTCAAGCGCGCCAAGTCCGCACTCAGACCCCGCTCCAGGCGGGTGACGCGGGGGCAACCGGCGCCCCCTCAACACTCGATGACGTTGACCGCCAGCCCGCCTGTCGACGTCTCCTTGTATTTGCTCGACATGTCGAGCCCTGTCTGACGCATTGTCTCGATGACCGCGTCGAGGCTGACCACGTGGGCGCCGTCGCCTTGGCGGGCCAGTCGCGCGGCCGCCACCGCTGTGCACGCGGCCACCGCATTGCGTTCGATACACGGGACCTGCACCAGGCCACCCACTGGGTCGCACGTCAACCCGAGGTGATGCTCCATCGCGATCTCGGCTGCGTTCTCCACCTGTTCCGGGGTGCCACCCAGGAGCGCGCAGAACGCCCCGGCCGCCATTGAGCAGGCCGATCCCACCTCACCCTGGCAACCTGCCTCCGCACCCGAAATCGACGCATTGAGTTTGTACAACGTCCCGATAGCGGCGGCGGTCAACAGATACGTGCGCATCGCGGCGCGGCGTCGTGCCGGGTCACGGTCGATATCTGGCCGAATCCGCAGGAAATGCCGCCCGACTGCCGGCACGATCCCGGCGGCCCCGTTCGTCGGAGCGGTCACGACTCGCCCACCGGCCGCGTTCTCCTCATTCACGGCCATCGCATACGCCTGGAGCCATTCGACCGTGGTGTCCTCACCACATTCATCCAGTCGTTCCAGCTTCGCGCGTTGGTCCCGGGCGCGACGGCGCACCCGAAGCGAACCAGGCAGCAACCCCTCCCCGGCCAGGCCGGCGTCCACACAGGCGCTCATCGCCTCCCAGATCGCGTCGATACCTTCCGCGGCCTGTTCGGCACCATGCCAGGCGACCTCATTGGCCCAGACCAACCCGGCGATGGTCAGGTTCTCCTCCTGACATCGGGACAGCAGGTCGGCTGCCGACGAGTACGGGTGTGGAACCTCGCGACTGGTCGGCGTGGTGGCGAGGGTGTCGGCCTCCCGCAGTTCTTCTTCGGTGACTACGAAGCCGCCGCCCACCGAGTAGGCCACCTGCTCGGCCACCACCACGCCTGCGCTGTCCACCGCCGTGAACCGCATACCGTTCGGGTGGCCGGGCAGCCTGGTCAGGGGAGCCAACCGCAGGTCCGCCTCCGCCATCGTGACGGGATGGTCCCCCAGAAGGCGGACCTCGCTGCAGTCGCCCAGCCCGGTCCAACCACTCGGCACCACCGCCGGGTCGCACGTCTGCGGATCGTGGCCCCGAAGCCCGGCGACCACCGCATCCGGGGTGCGGTGTCCCACTCCCGTCGCGCCCAGTGAACCGCACAGCTCGACCCGCACCCCCGCCACCGACGAGAGCACACCGCGGTCCCGCAGGTCGGTGACGAAAGCGGTCGCGGCCCGCATCGGCCCGACCGTATGCGAACTGGACGGCCCGACGCCGATCGAGAACATCTCCAGGGTGCTGATCGTGGTGCTCATGCTGCCGACCCATCGCGCGCAGCCGTCCCAGCGCCGACGGGCGCTCCCGCCAGCGCCGACGTGCCACCCCCCGTGACGAGCGGGCAGGTGGCCAGATGGTCGTCCACCAGGCCGCAGGCCTGCATCGCGGCGTAGGCCGTCGTCGGCCCGACGAAGGTGAAGCCCAGCGACTTCAGCGTCTTCGAGAGGGCGATCGACTCGGGTGTGCGTGTCGGCACCTCAGCCGGAACGGCGGCTCGGCGCGCGGCGGCCGGGGGAGCGAATGACCAGAACAGCTCGTCGAGTGTGCGGCCGTCTTCATGGAGGGCGACGACGGCGCGCGCGTTGGTGATGGTCGCCCGGATCTTGGCCCGGTTCCGGATGATGCCGGCATCCGACAGGAGCCGTTCGACATCCTCATCGCCGAACCGTGCCACCGCCTCGGGCTCGAAACCGGCGAAGGCCTCGCGGAAAGCAGGCCGTTTGCGCAGGACGGTCAGCCACGACAACCCGGACTGGAAGCCCTCCAGCGCGATCCGCTCGAAGAGCGCCGCCTCTCCATGAACAGGGACCCCCCACTCGGTGTCGTGGTACGCCTCGTACAACGGATCGCCGTCACCGAAGCAGCGCGCCGACACCGCGCCGGACGAAACCGCGCCGGGCGTTGGCGCGCTAGGCGGCAGCGCGCCGGACGGCACCGCGTTCAGCTGGCTTGTGCCGGCCGGTTCGACGTCGGGCGTCGGTACGCCGGGCTGCGGGTCATGAGGGTCAGTCACGGCTCAAGGCTATGTCGCGAGCGCCCGGTCCGATCGGTGGGGCCGGTGCGCCGGGGACAATGCGCGGGGGAGAATGCCGGGCTTCCGACGCCCATGGAAAGACTTGTCCGATATCCGGCCCACACTACATGCGCCCTTATCCCGGGTTGAACTGCATTTCTCGCGATTCTAAGGAATCCTGCGATTGTTGCGAACCCGGAAGTTTCTGGCAGGGTGAATTCTTTTCGATAAAACCGAAACCGCGTTCCTTCGCTGCTAGCGTCATAGAGCACCGGCCGACTCGTCATAGGACGAGCAGACAGTTGGTGTGCTGCGGGGTTGCACCTGTCACTTGGTCCCACCGTCGCTCGCTAGTACGAAAGCTGTATCAGCGAACCACTTCAGGAGCTCGATAATGCAAAACTTATTGTTAAGTCCGCGTCGGTCGGTCGCATGGGCAACCTCGGTGGCCGTCGCCCTCGGGATGGGCCTCCTCGTGGCGCCCAACGCCTCCGCGGCGGATCTGCTGCCCGGCCCGGCACCGGTCGAACAGCGCCCGTCGACGGCAGTCACCGCCGACGAACTGCCGACCGTCCAGATCGACAAGGGTGTCGTGTGGTCGCAGGCCGTCGTCGGCAACACCGTCTTCGCGGGCGGCAACTTCTCCAACACCCGGCCCCCGGGCGCGGCGGCCGGCAAGAACCTGACCCCGCGCAGCAACCTGCTCGCCTACGACATCCGCACCGGCGACCTGTTGCCCTTCGACCACAAAGTGAATGGCCAGGTCAAGGTCGTCCGGGCCAACCCCGACGGCACCCGGCTGTACATCGGCGGAACGTTCACGGCTGTTGACGGTAAGCCGCGCGGCAACATCGCGGCCTTCGACGTGGCCACGGGCGCGCTCATCGACGAGTTCTCCCCCGTCATCTCCGGTGGCTACGTGAACGCCCTGGCCCCCACTGACACCTCGCTCTACGTCGGCGGCGACATCAGCTCCGTCAACGGGGTCAAGCGCAGCAACTTGGCCGCGTTGACACCATCGGGGGTCCTCAGCGCGTGGGCGCCGACCACCGACAACCAAGTCGATTCCATGGTGCTCACCCCGGGCGGCGCCAAGGTGATCGTCGGCGGCCGTTTCGGTACCGTCAACGGTTCCCGGCGCGTCGGCATGGCCTCCCTGGACGCATCCACGGGTGCCTCCGGCACCTGGCTGATCAGCGACCCGAACAAGCCCGTCAAGGAGGTCGTCCGCAACGGCGGTGCCTCCAACGGCGGCATCTGGGACCTGTCCACCGACGGCACCAACATCTATGGTGCCGCCTGGGCCTACGCGCAGAACGCCGGCACCCTCGAGGGCATCTTCGCGGCGTCTCCGGCCGACGGCGCGGTGGTCTGGCTGGGCAACGGCGAGGGCGACCAGTACGCCGTCTACTCCGACGGCACCACGGTTTACGGCGCCGGCCATTACCACATGCTCAACATGATCGGTGGCTTCTACAACTACGACACCCCCGGCGGCCAGCACCAGAACTCGACGGCCTTCACGGCCGCTGCCAAGGGTCGTTCCACCGCGGGTGGCTACTGGGATCACACCGGCATGCCGGCACCCGCCATCGTGCACTGGTACCCCCGCTGGGTCACCGGCACCTTCACCGGTATGGGCCAGGCCGGCTGGAGCATCGCGGGCAACAGTGAGTACGTCTCCTACGGTGGCGAGTTCCAGGGCGTCAACGGCTCGGCCCAGATGGGTCTGACGAGGTTTGCCCGGTCCGCCATCGCCCCGAACCTGTCCGGTCCGCGCGAATCCGGCTCGGCCTGGGGTACGCCGACGGCGGTCGCGAGTCCCGGGGGTGCCCGGGTGACGATCCGGTCGACCTTTGACCGCGACGACCGCGACCTGACCTACGAGCTCTACCGTTCCGGCACAGCCGCGCCGGTCGCCTCGACCGTCTTCGGCGCCGACCTGTGGAACCGCCAGAACGTGACCCTGACCGACACCAGTGCCGAGCCCGGCGGCCGATACACCTACCAGGTCAAGGCCGTCGACTCGGGCGGCAACTCGGCCCTGAGCAACACCGTCACCGTGACGGCCTCGACCACGCCGGTCCCGGCCTACGCCAAGAACGTGCTGGCCGACGGCGCCTCGCTGTACTGGCGCCTCGGTGGCTCGAACCTCGGGCAGGACTGGGCCGGGTCGAACGACGGCACCGTGACCGGCGGCGTCACCTCCGCACCGACCGGCGCGATCGCCGGCGCGGCCGCGAGCGTGGGCACCGGCTCGACCTTCAACGGTTCGAACGGGTCGATCGGCACCAAGGTGACCACCGTCACGTCCACCACGGGAACGACGGAACTGTGGTTCCGCAGCTCGTCGAACAGCGGTGGCGAGCTGATCGGCTACGGCTCGGCCTCCTCGGGAGCCTCGACCAACACCTACCGCACCGTCTACATGCGCAATGACGGCAAGCTCACTTTCGGTCTGAACACCGGCGGCGTGAAGTCCGTCGCGACGACCCGGATGGCCTACAACAACGGCAAATGGCACCACCTTGCCGTCACCGTCGGCGCCAAGGGCATGCTGGTCTACGTCGACGGCGGCCTGGTCGGGTCCAACCAAGGCGTGACGGCGGCGGGTACCGACCCGGGCTACTGGCGCGTGGGTGGCGACTCGCTCGCCGGCTGGCCCGACCGTCCGGCCACGGATTACTTCGGCGGTGACCTCGACGAGTTCGCCGTCTACGGCAAGGCACTGACCAAGGGCGTCATCACCGCCCACTACACGACCGGCCGTGGTGAGGACGAAGGCCAAGGCGGCGACGGCGGAAATGAGGGCGGTGGCGACAACGGCGGTGACGACGATGGGAACGCCGTCGCGACTCCGGCCGATGCCTACGGCTCGGCCGTCTACGCCTCCGACCCGGACTTCTACTGGCGGTTCGACGACGCGGCCAACTCCACCTCGGTGGCCGATGCCAGCGCCAACCTGTCCGCCGGCCGCGTGATCACCGCACCCACCTTCGGTGCGGAGGGTGTCATTGCGGGCAATGCGGGTGCGAAATTCGGCCCGTCGACCGGGACCGTCATCGAGCAGCGCGTGGTGACCAACCCCAACAACGTCACGATTTCCACCTGGTTCAAGACCACGACCACCCGTGGTGGACGACTGATCGGTTTCGGCGCGACCTCGAACGGATTCTCGAGCAGCTATGACCGCATGATCTACATGCGGAACGACGGCAAGCTCGACTTCGGGATCTGGTCGGGTTCCGCCCGGCTCGTGACCTCGCCGAAAGCCCTCAACGACGGCCAGTGGCACCAGGCCACGGGCACGATCGGCGCTGACGGCCTCAAGCTCTACGTCGACGGTCAGCTTGTGGGCACGAATGCGGCCTACACAGCCGGCTCGAACATCACCGGCTACTGGAAGGTCGGCGGGGACTGGACGTGGAACTCGTCGAGCTACTACCTCGACGGCATCCTCGACGAGGCCACCGTGTACTCCCGCACGATGCCCGCCGCCCAGATCGCGGAACTCTACGGGGTCGCCAAGGGCGAGATCGTGCCGCCGATGGCCAAGATCGAGCAGACCTCCGCCAAGAGCACCTTCACCTTCGACGGCAGCGGCTCGACCGTCGCGGCGGGCCGGACCATCACGTCCTATGCCTGGGACTTCGGCGATGGCAACACCGGCACGGGAGTGAAGCCGACCCACACCTACACCAAGCCGGGCACCTTCACCGTGACCCTGACGGTGACGGACTCCAACGGGACGGTCGGGAAGAAGTCGACGCTGGCGAAGTACGACTACTATGCCTCCGCCGTACAGTCCGCGAACCCCGACTTCTACTGGCGGTTCAACGACTCCCCGGGTGCCGCGGTGGCCGCGGACTCCAGCGGTAACGGTTCCGTGGGCAAGCTGACCTCCGCGCCCACCTTCGGCGCGCAGGGTGTCATCGCGGGCAATGCGGGTGCGAAATTCGGCCCGTCCTCGGGTGCGGTGACGGAACAGCGCGCGGTGAGCAACCCGAATCAGTTCACGACGTCGGCCTGGTTCAAGACCACCACCACCCGTGGTGGCCGGATCATCGGGTTCGGTACAGGGGCGAACGGCAACTCCGGCTCGTACGACCGCATGATCTACATGCGGAATGACGGCAAGCTCGACTTCGGGATCTGGTCGGGTTCCGCCCGGCTCGTGACCTCGCCGACTGCCCTGAATGACGGGCAATGGCATCAGGTGACCGGAACCTTGGGCGCCGACGGTCTGAAGCTCTACGTCGACGGCAAGCTCGTCGCCTCGAATGCGGCGTACACGGCCGGTTCGAACATCACCGGCTACTGGAAGGTCGGCGGGGACTGGACATGGAACTCATCGAGCCAGTACCTCGACGGCATCATCGACGAGGCGGCCGTCTACTCGCGGACCATGGCGGCCGATGAGGTCGCGAACCTGTTCTCCGTCGCGAACGGCGAGGTTCCCCCCTCGGCCACATTCACCTCGATGGTGGACGGCTATGTGGTGAACTTCGACGCGACCGGCTCCGGTGCGGCCGAGGGCAAGACCACCACGGGACTCGCCTGGGACTTCGGTGACGGCACCACCGGCACCGGTCTCACGCCTACCCACACCTACACCAAGCCGGGTGTGTACACGGCCTCCCTGCGGGTGACCGACAACGGCGGACTGGCGACCCAGACCTCCGACAAGGTCAGCCTGGATTACTACGCACCGGCCGTCGTCGGCGGTGACCCGGACTTCTACTGGCGGTTCGAGGACTCGCCGGGAGCCGCCTCCGCGGTGGATTCCAGCTCGTCGAACTCGGCCGGCCGGATCGTCGCGGCACCGGCCTTCGGGGCGGACGGCGTGTTCGCCGGCACCTCGGCGGCCCGCTTCAACGGGTCCACCGGGATCATCACCGAACAACGGGCGGTGGCGAACCCCAACACCTTCACGACGTCCGCATGGTTCAAGACGACATCCACCCGCGGCGGCCGCATCATCGGTCTCGGTGCGGGTGCCACCGGGCTGTCAGGTTCCTACGACCGGATGGTCTACCTGCGCAACGACGGCAAACTCGACTACGGCGTGAACGTGGGCGGGACGAAGAAGATCCTGTCCTCACCGACGGCACTCAATGACGGGAAGTGGCACCAGGTCACTGCCACGCTGAGCAGCGACGGCCAGATGCTGTACATCGACGGTCAGCTGGTCGGCTCGAACACTGCCGTGACCTCCGGCGAGAAGTACACCGGCTACTGGCGGGTCGGCGGGGACTGGACGTGGAGCTCGTCGAGCCAGTACCTCGACGGCGTTATCGACGAGGCAGCCGTGTACTCCCGGGCGCTGTCCGCCAGCGAGGTCTCCGGCCTGTTCGCCGTGGCCAACGGCGCGACGCTGCCGACACCGAAGTTCACGGCCGTGATGGCCGGTCACACGGTGACGGTCGACGCTACGGGCTCCACCGCGGCCGACGGCAAGACGATCAAGTCCTATGCCTGGGACTTCGGCGACGGCACCACCGCGACCGGGGCCAAGGCGACGCGCGCCTTCACCGAGATCGGCGACTTCCCCGTGACGCTTCGGATCACGGACAGCGCCGGGCTGTCGGCCACCTCGATGAAGGTCGTGACGGTCGAGGGCAATCACTTGGCGCCGAAGGCCGTGGCGACCGCCACGCCGCAGGGCCTGACCGTCGCCTTCGACGCCAGCGCCTCGACGATCGATGACGAGGCCGTCAGCGCCACCTATGCCTGGGACTTCGGGGACGGCACCACTGGCACCGGGGCCAAGGTCTCGCATAAGTACGCGGCTGAGGGTTCCTACACCGCGACGGTCACCGTCACCGACAACTTCGGTGGTTCGGACAAGGCAACCGTCTCGGTCGCGCTCGGCTCGAAGATCGCGCTGGACACCTTCAGCCGCACCAACGCGGCCGGTTGGGGCGATGCGGAGACCGGCGGTGCGTGGAAGACCGACTCCGGGCTGTCCGCCGCGAACGGTCAAGGCGTGATGACGCTGGCCTCGCAGGGGCTGACCCGTAACGCCATGCTGACTGGCGCTGCGGCGGCTGACTCGGACACCGTCTTCGACATCGCGCTCGGAACGCCCGCGGCCGGCGGCAGCACCATGGTCAACTACCTGGTGCGCTCCGACTCCACCGGCAGCTACCGCGTGAAGGTCGTCTACGGCCCGAACGGGGCGACCTCCGCCTCGCTGGTGAAGGTCATCGACGGGAACGAGCAGTTCCTCAAGTCGGCGAACCTCCCCGCCGGCACCTACACGCCAGGTGAGGTCGTGCGGGTCCGGTTCCAGGCCGTGGGCAGCGGGACGACCGAGCTGAAGGCCAAGTTCTGGCAGGTCGGCACCACGGAGCCGGCCGCCTGGTTGCTGACCACGGCGGACGCGGAGCCGAGCCTGCAAGACGCGGGACAGCTCGGGTTCTCCGTCTACCTGTCCGGGTCGGCGACGAACGTGCCGCAGCAGGTCATGTTCGACAACCTCAGCGTGGTTGAGCCGTGATCGGCTGACCGCTCACAGCGAAGCGGCCCTGGGCGACGGTCAGTCGTCCAGGGCCGCTTCGTTTCGGAGCTGCTACGGTCGCTCCCCCCCAGTCTGTGGATCAGGGACGCGAGAGCACCAGGGAGGCACTGTGTCCCCCAAAGCCGAAGGAGTTCACCACCGCGTGCTGGGCGGCGGTGGCCCGGGGCAGGTCACGCACGACATCCAACTCGATCTGCGGATCCTGTTCCTTGACGTTGATCGTCGGCGGGATGACCCGTTCGTCCAGGGCCATCACCGTGGCCAGCGCACCGAGGGCCCCCGAAGCTCCGAGCAGATGCCCGGTGGAGCTCTTGGTGGCAGTCACCGGAGGCAGTCCGGGCAGCGCCTCGTTGATCGCGGTGGCTTCATTGAGATCGCCGACGGGTGTGGACGTCCCATGGGCGTGCACGAACCCGATGTCGTCGGCAGCCAGGCCGGCCGTCGCAAGCGCCAGGCGCATGGTGCGGGACTGGTTCGTGGGATCGCCTTTGACGATGTCGATCGCATCCGAGGTGAGAGCTGCGCCGGAGACCACCCCGTGGATGCGGGCATGCCGGGCGACCGCGTGTTCCTCGCGTTCGAGCACCAGGATGCTCGCGCCCTCACCGAGCACGAAACCGTCCCGGTTGATGTCGAAGGGGCGGGAGGCATGGCGGAAGTCGTCGTTCTTCGTCGACATCGCACGGGCGGCCGCGAAGGAGGCGAGGCCGAAGGCGCCGATCGGCGCCTCCGTGCCCCCACAGAGCACGATGTCGGCGGTCCCGGCCAGGATCATCTCCCGTCCCATCATGATGGCCTCCGCGCCCGAGGTGCAGGCGCTGACCGGTGTCCGCGCGCCCCCCCGGGCGCCCAGGTCGATGGATAACCAGGCGGCAGGGCCGTTGGCCATGAGCATGGTCACGGTATGAGGCGAAACGCGCCGCGAGCCGGCTTCGTTCAGCACCTTGTTCTGGGCGAGGGTGGTTGCCATCCCGCCTACGGCTGTCCCGACGATGACGGCAAGACGGTCGGGGTCCATGTCGGGCTGCCCGGCGTCGACCCACGCCTCACGGCCTGCCACCAGAGCGAACTGCTCAGCGCGGTCCATCCGCTTCAGTTCGCGCGTGGCAAGTCCCGCGGTGAAGTCACCGATTACATCGGCGGCGATGCGTACCGGTAGCTCGGCAGCCCAGGGCTCGGTCAACGGTCGAACGCCCGAGTCTCCGCTGAGCAGGGCCTGCCAGGTCGCATCAGCGGTCACTCCCAGCGGGGTGACGGCTCCGTAACCCGTGACGACGATGCGGGACATTGATACCTCCCGATAGGTGAAGCTTGCTGGCCCAAACGCTGCGGTAGGTACCATGTTGCCAGATAAAGGCAAAAATTACACTGAGGCAGGCAAAGCTGGATTATGGCGCTTTCGTACCCGAACTGCTTCTCGTCGCCGGAGACTGCGCGATCACGGCGCGGATGCGCTTCTCGCTGATGGTCCCGTAGGTACCCAGTTGTTGCGCGAACAGTGAGACGCGGAGCTCAGCGAGGAGCCACGGTACCTCCGCCAAGTGCCCGGCAGCCGTTGGGTCGGTGATGGTCAACGCCTTCGTATAGGCCTCTTCCACGTCATGGATTCGCCAAGCGAGCTCCGCATCCCGGGAGGCGTTGCTGGTCGCCTTCTCCAGTCGCATCGAGGCCGCCCGCAGGTATCGCGTCAGATGGCCCAACCGCAGGGGCGGCGTCGCCGAGATGAACCCGTCGTAGATGAGTGCGCCGAGCTCATCGCGCAGGTCGGTCACGGTGTTGAGGAGGGTCAGGCTGGCGGCGGCGCGGATCTCGCCATCGAGCACGCGCGCCGCGGTCAGGGCCGCGACCACATGCCCGACGACGGTGTGTACTTGATCCTCTAGGCGCTCGCGGACGTGGACGAGCGCTGCCTGGTACTCCTCGGCGGTCCTGATCCGGGCGGCGTCGTGGCCGGAGCCGGAGCCGCTCGCTCCGACGGCTGGTGTCGGCCCACCCGGCGCCGAGGGGTCGCCGGAGGTCAGTGCGATGACTGCCGCGAGTTGGAGGTCGGCGACGAGGGCCTCCGTCGTCCGATACGGGCTTGCCCCGAGAGTCAGCGCCTGCTGGCCCGTCCATCGGCTGGTGATGCGGGCCGTGGGGAGAGCGGTTTCGGTCAACAGGAGGCGACGGATGCCCCGGGCGTGTTCGCGGTCGTGGACCGAGCTGTCGGACAACACCCGCAGCGCCGCCACCGGGTTCCCCCGGGCGTCTTGTTCCTCGACGATCGCGGGGAATCCGCGCACGACCATGCCGTGGCCCAGGTCCGTGCCGACCTCCGTCGGCAGTGCGCCGTCGACGGTTGAGGGCCACGTGGTGAGTACCGGGACCTCCGCGATGAGTGCCACCGTGTGCGCGGGTGCTGGCTGCGCTGCGGATGCCGGCTGTGCGGTCTCGTCGGCCGGGCGTCCGTTCGGTGGCAGACCCGGCCCAGGGCGCCCCTGCCCCGGACTGCCCGTGGCGACTGGTGGGGCCGATGCCGGACCTGCCGCGGCGTCGGCACGGGCTGTCGCCGCCTGTGCCTCCCTCAGGGCCTGCCCGACGGCGCCCTTGACCGCTGCCCGGACCGCGGCCTGCGATTGTGGCGCGAGCTGTCGGTGCAGGGCGGCCAGGTCGCGGGAGGTATCCAGAACCACCGTCGTCCCCCGCTGGCCGCGCTGCTCCTCCACCTGAAACGTCATGCGGAGGTGGGCGGGTAGCCGTTCGATGCGCTCGGCGGTCCATACCTCCGGGGGGATGTCGACGCCGCGCACCGCCCGAACCGCCCGGGTGAAGGCCGTCTGGAAGGGCTCGGCCATATCCCCGGCGCGGGCGATGTCCGCCCAGGCAGGAGTGTTTTCCCGGAGCCACTGTGCGACATCGCGGGCGACGTCGGGGGCCGGGACGAGCTGCACCCGGACGGGTTTGGGCAAGGAGCGGATGGTGGCGACCGTCAGCTCGTCGAGCAAGCCAGGCACCATCCAGTCGAAACCGTCCGCGCTCACCCGGTTGAGCACCGCGATGGGGATGTGCACCGTCACCCCGTCGGCCTGCGAGCCGGGTTCGAACTGATAGGTCAGCGGCAGGCTCAGCTCGCCGTGTGGCCACTGGGTGGGGAACGCCTCCGTGTCGATGCCGTCGGCCTGCGGAAGGAGCAGATCCAACGTGAAGGTCAGCAACTCCGGTTCGCGGCGCCGGGCGCCCTTCCACCAGGTATCGAAATGGCGGGCCGAGACGATGTCGGTGGGGAGCCGCTCGTCGTAGAAGGCGAACAGGGCATCGTCGTCGATGACCAGGCCGCGTTGCCGTGACCGGGCGGCCAACTCCTCGGCCTCCGCCAGCAGCCGCTGGTTGTCGTGGAAGAACCGATGTGGCGTGGTCCATTCACCCTCGACCAGCGCATGCCGGATGAACAGCTCCCGGGCGCCCTCGGGGTCCACCCGGGCGAACAGCACCTTGCGGTCGGTCACGATCGGCAGCCCGTAGAGCAGCACCTTCTCCCGCACGATCGCGGCGCCCTGTTTCGTCGACCAGTGCGGTTCCGAGTAGACGTGCCGCGCCAGCGGACCGGCGGCTTCCTCGGCCCATTCCGGGCGGATGCGGGCGACGTCGCGGGCCCACAGCCGGCTCGTTTCCACCAACTCGCCGGCCATGATCCACGCGGGTGGCTTCTTGGACAGCGGCGAACCGGGGAATATCGCGAACCGTGCATTACGCGGGCCGAGGTACTCGTTGCGGGCTTGCTTGGCGGCCCGGCGCAGCGCCTTCTCCCGGGCCTGGCCACGCAGGTGGGCGACCGAGGACGCCTTCACCTCGCCGGTGTCCTGCATGCCGAGCTGGGAGAGCAGGCCGGTCAGGATCGCCCGGTGGATGGTGTCGCCGTCACCGGCCGGGCGGTAGGCCATGTCGATGCCGAGCGGGGCGGCCATCTCCCGGAGCTGGGCGACGACGTCCTGCCATTCCCGGACCCGCAGGAAGTTGATGTACTCCCCCTTGCACAGCCGGCGGAAGGCTGATGAGGACAACTCCCGCTGGTTCTCGCGCAGGTACTCCCAGAGGGCGAGATAGGTGAGGAAATCCGAGGTTGGGTCGGCGAATCGGCGATGCAGCTCGTCGGCTTGGGCGCGGAACTCGGCCGGGCGCTCGCGAGGATCCTGGATGGACAGGGCGGCGGCGATGATCGCCACCTCCCGGGCTACGCCGAGCCGGCCCGCTTCCCAGATCATTCGGGCCAACCGGGGGTCCATGGGGAGCTGGGCGAGTGCGCGCCCGATCTCGGTGAGACGGGTGGCGGGCCGGGACGCCGTGGTTGCCGCTGGGCCCCCGGCGCGCACCGCGTCCCTGGCGGCGCTACTCGCATCCCCGGCCGGGGCCGGCCGACCGGTCTCGAGGGCGCCCAGTTCGGTGAGCAGCGCCACCCCGTCGCGGATCGCCCGGGTGTCCGGTGGTTCGACGAAGGGAAACTTGGCGACCTCGTCGGGGGAGGCGACCACCCCGACGGAGATCATTTGCAGCAACACTGAGGCGAGTGAGGTCCGCAGGATCTCGGGTTCGGTGAACTCCGGGCGGGACTCGAAGTCGGCCGCCGAGTACAGCCGGATGGCCACGCCGTCGGCCACCCGACCGGATCGGCCCGACCGCTGGTTCGCGCTGGCCTGGGAGATCGCCTCGATCGGCAGCCGCTGGACCTTGGTCGCCTTGGAGTACCGGGAGATCCGGGCGGTCCCGGGGTCGACGACGTAGTGGATACCCGGCACGGTCAGCGAGGTCTCGGCGACATTCGTCGCGAGCACGATCCGGCGTGCGGTGTGGGGCTGGAAAACCCGGTGCTGTTCGGCGGCGGAGAGGCGGGCGTAGAGCGGCACGATCTCGACGTGGTCGGGGTGCCGGGCGTCGCGGGCGCGGTCCTTGAGGTGGCCGGCGAGGGCGTCGGCGGCATCGTGGATTTCGCGTTCGCCGGAGAGGAAGACCAGGATGTCGCCGGGGCCGATGGCCATCAGCTCGTCGCAGGCCTCGACGATGCCGGTCATCAGGTCCTTCTCCAACGCCTTGCCCTTGGCCGGCCGTCGTGGGCTGCCACTGGCCGTGCCGGTGGCTTCGAGCGCTTCCGGGGTCAGCGGGCGATAACGGATCTCGACGGGGTAGGTGCGGCCGGTGACCTCGACGACGGGGGCCTTCGTGGGTAGGGCCGCGACCACGAGGTCCGGTGCCCCGCCGATCTCGGCGAGCCGGGCGGGTGAGAAATGCAGGGCGAATCGCTCGGAGTCGATGGTCGCCGAGGTGATGATCAGCTTGAGGTCCGGCCGCCCGGGCAGCAGGCGGGAGAGGTAGCCGAGCAGGAAGTCGATATTCAGGGATCGTTCGTGGGCCTCGTCGATCACGATCGTGTCGTAGGCCAGGAGCTTGGGGTCGCGTTGGATCTGTGCGAGCAGGATCCCGTCGGTCATGACTTTGATCAGGGTGCCCTGCGACGAGGTGTCGGTGAACCGCACCTGGTAGCCGACGACGCCACCGAGGGGGACGCCGATTTCCTCCGCGATGCGTTCGGCGACGGTCCGGGCCGCGATGCGCCGTGGTTGGGTGTGGCCGATCTGCCCGGCCCGGCCCCGGCCGAGATCCAGCAGGATCTTCGGGAGCTGGGTGGTCTTCCCCGAACCGGTCTCGCCGGCCACGATGACGACCTGGTGGTCCCGGATGGCGGTCGCGATGTCGTCCCGGCGCGCGGAGACGGGCAGCTGTTCGGGGTAGGTGATCGGGGGAACCGCGACGGCCGCCCGTGCAGTCGCCTGCCGGTCGAGGGTGGCGCGGCTGACCTCGCGGGTCTGTGGTGGAGTGCGGCGCCGTTTGCCCCGCCGCCGGCCGGCGGAAGCTGCCCCGGCAGGAGGTGCCGCGGCCTTCGGCTGGTCGGGGTGGGGTTCGGGGCTCACGAGCACCCATTCTCTCAAGCCGGTGCAAGCGCAATTCCTCGGCCAGGGGGAGTCTGCCGCCCTGGTGTGCTCGTTCGCATTCTTGGAGTGCGGCGGTGATCAGCCGACGACGTTGAGCGTCTCGCCGCGCATATCGTTGAGGTGGTCCTGCAACCCCCGCAGAAAGCCGGTGATCTCGGAATCAGCGTTGGCCGCCAGGTCGGTGACGAAACGTACCTGGGCGACGGCGGCGTCGAGGGCAACCTGGGCGTCGGCGAGCGTTGCCGATGCACGTTCCGGGGTATTCGAAGCTGCGGCGTCGAGTGCGGCCGTGGCCTGATCGGTGGCGGCTTTCGCCGACTCCACCGCGCTGCGCACCTCGGCACGGAGGGTCGGTGGAAGGGCCGCGAGCCGAGTGTCCAGCCGACCGATGTCATCGCCGATCACACCGGCCTGAGAGCGGGCGTCAGCGATGTAGCGGTCGACATCGGGTGTTGAATACCCGACCAGCGGAACCGTGATCGAGAGCGCGAGCATACTCGCCGTGGAGGTCAAGCGTGACGCGCAGGTGTGAGCCGGTGGACCCGGTGAATCCGGGAAGGACTCTGCGGTGGTGGTGTTGCCGACTGTCGTCGCTGACATGACTCCATTGTGGAGGGTTTCGCCCCGGACGCTTGGCGAAACGAGGGTTGATTATGTGAAGACTTGCAATCGGGATGCCAGCAGCCTGGTGTGGGATCTGTTCGTTGTCCGGACAATACGCACACACGTATCCGAAGTATGCCGATCCCCCGACGCCTGACCTCGCGCGGAATCCCACGGAGGCGCGGCGTCGGGATGTGCTCAGTCCTTGGGGGCGTGCACCACTGCTACCGGACCGGTCGCGTGATGCAGGATCGTCTGGCTGACCGAACCGAGCAGGATGCCGCGGATGTCTCCGCGCCCCCGTGAACCGACCACGGTGAGCGCGGCGCCTTCGGATTCATCGATCAGTGCGTGGGCGGGTGACCGGTCGGAGGCCACCGTCTTGATGGAGACCTTCTCGTGATTGATGTTCCGCACTCGGGAAAGGGCCTCGGTAATGGTCGCCTCGGCTTCCTTCCGCGCATCCTCCTGAAGAGCGAGGGAGTACTCCGCGACCTCGGCTTTGACCGCGCCGTGCAGCGCCTGGACGGCGGATACCACGATGAGTTCGCAGTTCCGGCGAGCGGATTCGTCAAGCGCGAAGAGCAGGGCGGCGTCTCCGTGTGGGGAGCCGTCCACCCCGACGACAACGTGGCCGGAGCCACGATGTGGGGGGTCCTCCACATCAGTGCTGTCACCGGGCGGTACCACGATCACAGGAACGGATGATCGTGCGGCCAACCTGGTGCTGACCGAACCGAAGAAGGCGGACCCGAGCGAACCGAGGCCCCGGGTGCCGACCACCAGGAGGTCGGCATTGGCACCCTCAGCGAGCAGAATGTCCGCCGGGGCGCCCGCGAAAACCTTCGTCCGTAACCGGACGTCGGGGTTCAGCCGCTTGGCACGATCGGCGGCAGCATCGACGAGCGCCCAGGTCCGTTCAAGTAACTCGTCGTCTTGGGGGTAGTAGGCCATGCCCACGAAGGGCGTTGCGATCACCGGCTCGTAGAGCACGGCCAGGATCTCAAGTTCGGCGGCTCGATCTGCTGCCTCGTAGACGGCCCAGTCGAGTGCTCGACCGCTATTGGTGGAACCATCGACACCGACGACCACGGTGGACAGTGAGCTGGACGCCATCGTTATCACGCTCCCGAGGTTGATTTCGGCTACTTCATGAGTATCGCGACGAAGGATGATCGCGCATCGGCTCCTTCTCCCAGAGCGTGAGGACCTAGGTCCCGTGTGCTCGAGTACCGCGTGGGTCCGATAGGTTCTTGCCATGGGTATTGGGGACCGCATTCGAGTTTTCTTGTTGGACGACCATGAGGTCGTTCGCCGTGGCGTCGCGGCGCTCTTGGAAGCCGCCGGCGACATCGATGTCGTGGGCGAGGCCGCGACCGCGGAATCGGCCTTGGGGCGGATCAAGGCGGTTCGTCCCCATGTCGCCGTCCTGGATGTTCGTCTTCCGGACGGCTCGGGTGTGGAGGTGTGCCGCGAGATCCGCTCGCAGATGCCCGAGATCGGGTGCCTGATGCTCACCTCCTTCGCGGATGACGAGGCGTTGTTCCAGGCGGTGCTCGCCGGGGCCTCCGGGTATGTGCTCAAGCAGATCCATGGATCGGATCTGGTGGGCGCGGTGCGGACCGTTGCTGCCGGTGGGTCGTTGCTGGACCCGGCAAGCACTGCGCGGGTGCTGGAGCGGCTGCGGCATGCGGCCGATGAGACGCCCGACCGACTTGAGGGGTTGTCTGCTCAGGAGCGGCAGATCGTCGCCTTGATCGGCGAGGGGATGACGAACCGCGAGATCGGGCAGCGGCTCTTCTTGGCGGAGAAGACGGTGAAGAACTATGTCTCGCACGTGTTGGCCACCCTCGGCCTACAACGTCGGACCCAAGTGGCAGTTCTCGCGACCGAGCTTCGACAGCAGGAGGACAACCGGCCGACCACGGGTCAGGCGGGGAACCCGGGGCAGGCGGCACCCGAAGCGTAAGATTTCGGGCGAGGGTGCTCGCGACCTGTCGCCTGAGCGTCACCGCGGCCTCCGGCCGCCTCCGTCTCGAGGACCTTCGGCCCTCGCGGATCAATTGCCTTGGTATGACGATAGGACGATGGAAATTGCCATGGCGCGTCCCAGCCTCGATGAGCTGACGACAGAGGAGTGCTACGCGCTGCTTCCGACCGTTCCGATCGGGCGCATCGTATTCACCGATCATGCCTTGCCTGCTGTTCAACCAGTCAATTTCGTGGTGGACGGACCGGATATCGCGTTCCGGACCGGGGAGGGGTCGAAGCTTGCCGTGGCGGTGAGCCGAACTGTTGTTGCCTTCGAGGTCGATTCTTACGATGTAGAGGTTCGACAGGGGTGGTCCGTGGTGCTCGTGGGAAGATCGTTCGAGGTCACAGACCCGGCAGAGCGGGAGCGCATCCTGGGTGTCCCGCTCAATGTGTGGGCTGACGGTCCGCGCGATCATGTCATTAAGGTGGTTCCGAGGATCGTTACCGGACGCCGTATCGGGCGCCCTTAGAGGCGATTGCTGGAAAGGTGCCAGTGGTAACGACGCTGCTGACTCCCCAAGACTTCCTCACGCGCCGTCTTGTGAAGTAATTATCAAACCAGAATGTGAAAGCGGATAAGTCCTGCCCACTTCTTCCGCCTCCCTCACTGTGAGAGAGGGACCCGCCAGGTCAGGCGAGTGCCACCATCGGGCAGCGCGCTACATTCGCTTTCCCCGCCGAGGTCCTGCGCCCGGACTTCGAGGTTGCGCAGCCCCGATCGCGGACCGGCCCCCGGGCCAGTCTTGATCCCGATGCCGTTGTCGGTGACGGTCAGGCAGGCGTTACTCGGAGACACCTCTAGGCGCACATCGACGGCGGTGGCGCTGGCATGCCGGGCCACATTGGTCAGCGACTCACCGAGGACGACGACAAGCTGGTCGGCGACCGTGGCGGGCAGTGTGGCCTCCGTCCCCGGGGTCCCGGCGCCGTCGTTGACCGCCACCACGACCCGGGGTGCGAACCCCAAGGTGGTGGTCGCGGCGTGTGCTGCCGCCTGGAGGCGGGAGTCGATCGAGGGGGCATCCGGGTCGGTCGCAGTATGCAGCGAGAAGATCGTCGAGCGGATCTGCTGGATGGTCTCGTCGAGGTCTGTCACGATCTCCTCGATCCGCGCCCGAGCGGTCTCGTCGGTGACGGACGGTTGCACGCTCATCAAGGTCATAGCTGAGGCGAACAGCCGCTGGATGACGACATCGTGCAGGTCGCGGGCGATCCTGTCGCGGTCCTCCAGGAGGCCGATTTGCTTGGCTTGTCCGTAGAGACGGGCATTGTCGATCGCCGCTCCGGCTGCGGCCGCGAGCGCCACCACCGCGGCCTCGTCCTTGCGGCTGAAGGGTTCACCGTCGGCCTTCTCGGTGAGATACAGGTTGCCGAAGACCGACTCACGTACTCGGATGGGCACGCCCAGGAAGGTGTGCATATGGGGGTGACCAGCCGGATAGCCCGCCGATCGAGGGTCGGCGTCCACGTTTGCGACCCGTACGGGATGCGGCGATCGGATGATCTCCCCGAGCAAACCGTCGCCGTGCGGCCAATGTGGTATGGCAGATATCTGCGCATCGTCGAGGCCAAGGGGGATGAACCGGCCCAGCCGATCGCCGTCGAGCACACCGAGGGCACCGTAACGTGCGCCGGTCAGGTCCATCGCGCTGGTCACGATCTGCCGGAGTACCGACTCCAAGTCGAGGTCGCTCGTGATGGCGACCACGGCGTCGAGCACTCGGGTCAGGGCTGCACTGGGTAGCTTCTCCGGGTCGGTCACCGTCGCAGTCTCGCAGATTGGACGTCGGCGAGGCTATGCGGTCGGCCCGGCGTCGGAGGCGGAGGCGGTCCGGCGGAGCGCTTCGCCCGCCTCGGCGACCGCTTGCGCCCGGCGGTCGCGTTTCGTGGTCGCGCGGACGTCGGCGGGTTCGGCGACAGGCCCGGTCTGCGCTTCTACCCCCGCTCGCAACTGCCGGCTGCGGTCGGCCGCGACATCCAGCTCGGCCCCCAGGAGCAGGACGGTGTTGGTGATCCACAGCCAGAGGAGGAAGACGATGATGCCCGCGAGGGTGCCGTAGGTGGAACCGTACGAGCCCAGTCTGGAGACGTAGAGGCCGAATACCGCCGAGGCGATCACCCACAACCCCAGGGCGGCGACGGCCCCGATGCCCAAGCGGTGCCCGGTGGCTCTCACATTAGGGGTCCACCGGTAGAGCAGTGCGATCAGCAGCACGACGAGGAGGATGACCACCGGCCACTTGACGATATTCCAGATCATCAAGGCGCCCTGGCTGGCGCCGATCGCCTCCCCCACCGTGCGGGCCAGCGGTCCGGAGAGCACCAGGAGGGACCCGACGACAGCCGCGACCACGATCGTGATGACGGTGATGCCGAGCAGGATGGGTCGTAGCTTCCACACCGGCCGACCCTCGTCGACCGAACGGATGCGGTTCATCGCACGGGCGAAGGCCCCGACATATCCCGAGGCCGACCAGAGGGCCGCCACGAGACCGACGACGAGGGCGACCCCCGCCTTCTCGCTGTTCTCGGTGACCTGTGTGACGAGCGGTTCGATGAAGGCCATCGCGTTATCCGGCACGACTGCCGTCAACGAATCCAGCACCTTGGTGGCGGTCGACTCGGGTTCGCCGACCAGGCCGAGGAGGGAGACGAGCGCCAACAGTGCCGGTGCGGAGGCGAGTACCGCGTAGTAGGTGAGGGCGGCTGCCAGGTCGAGGCATTGATGCCGGGAGAACGAACTGAAGGTGCTTCGGGCAGTGAATGCCCAGGCCAGCCGCCGGATGCTCGCGTTCTCAGTCGGTGGTGTCGAAGACATGCCTAAGACGCTAAGCGCGCCCCCGTCCTCCACAACCCGGGACGCATGCGGGGAGGGTCGTCCTGTCGCGCTTGCGTCGCCCGCCCGGTGTACGTTTGAAGACGCGCCTGGCGCTTTGCGCATGCTCGTCCTGTTAACGCCCAATCCTCGCCAACCTCTCAGGAGGGGACCTCTGTGCCGTCACCCATGAGTGGTCCCATGTCGCTGCCCACGCCACCACGCGAGGATCGGGTCTTGCCTGAGTCTCATCGACACCGCCTGCACAGATCGATCAGGATCGTGGGGGCGCTAGGGCTGACACTTGCGGTCATCGGCACGCCTGGGCAGCCGCTGCGACCCGGATCGGTGCCTGCCTCTGCCGGTGCGGTCCAGTCCGATGGGGTCCAATCGGTGCCGCGAACGGTGCAGCCGGCAGTGCGGTCGACACCGCGGGTGAACGTGGAGGCGGTCAGGGCCATGCTGGTGCGAGCAGACAGCTTGGACCCCCAGCTCCTGACCGTCCAGATCACTGACACCCGGCGCCGGCTCGATGCCCTGCTGGTGGCCTATCAGCACGGCATCGTGGACCAGGTGGCGGCTCCGGTCGCCGCATCCGGCCCGCAGCAGGCTCCCGCGCCGGAGCCGTCGGCCTCCTGGGGGTTGACGACGGACGTGGAGACGGTTGTGGTCCAGACCTTCGCGACGGCGACCCCGGGCGTGGCCGCACCCGACGGCGTGGACCCCAGCTCCGACCCCGTCAGCGCGTCCGTCCTCGACTCGGCGGACGTCACCGGCGAACAGCTGATGGACGCGACCGCGCAACTGGCCGCCCTGCTCGATCCTTCAGCCGCGTTCCTGCCTGTCGCGGTCACGCCGGCGATCGGAGGAGAGATCACGCCGGCGAACGACACCTCGGCGAGCCTGATCGCGCAGGCGTGGGCCGGGTATGCCAACGGACAGATCCCCGTGGCCGCGCTCTGCGAGTTGGCGAGTGCGCCGGGACAACTCCTGCGCTGTGACGCGGCGGCACAGTTCGATGCCCTCGCCGTGGCATTCACCGCGAAGTTCGGCCATTCGCTGGTGGTGAGCGACGCCTATCGCACATTCGCGCAGCAGGCCGCACTGAAGGCTCAGAAGCCTTATCTGGCAGCGGTCCCCGGGACCTCGATGCACGGCTGGGGGCTGGCGGTCGACCTCGGCGGCGGAATCGGCTCGGGATCGAGCGCGGAATACGCGTGGCTGCGCTCCCATGCCCCGGCCTTCGGATGGGACAACCCGGCCTGGGCGCGCCCGTCGGGAATAAAGCCGGAGCCCTGGCATTTCGAGTACGTTGCCGCTGGCCCGCAACCCTATGAGATCCCGTCAGGCCGTACCCTTCCTGCCGTGCCTGAGTGGGCAACCGCCCCGGCGCCCCTTCCACGGACGCCCCGGCCCACGGCCACCCCCGCCACCCCCGCCGCCCCGACACCGCGACCGACGCCCACCCGGTCGCCCACGCCCACCGAACCGGTTCCGACGGAACCGCCGTCGCCGACGCCATCGGATTCTCCGACGTCCACGCCCGGCACCTCCGGTACGCCGACCACCTCGGCCCCCACTCCGACCTCGGAGGAGTCGGCCACCACGATGCCGACGAGCCCATCTCCTACCACGACCGCTGACGCGGCTGCGCAGACGACCGCCTCTTCCCAGCCCCGCACCGGTCATGGGTGGCACGGGGTGAACTCGGCGCGAGGCGACCGGCGACGCTGAGCCCGGAGGTTATCGTCGGGGGATGAGTTCCGACCGCGCCGTCGCGGCGCTCGACGTGCTGGGAATCCCCTACTCCCTCACGACCCATGGCCGGGTGTCGTCGTTGGCTGAGGCCGCCGCAGCCCGTGGTGTCGAACCGCGCGACATCATCAAGACACTGGTGGTTCGCCGGGGGGACGACGACTTCTTCTTCGTGTTGGTCCCCGGTGACCGCCAGATTTCCTGGCCGAAGCTGCGGTCGCTGCTCGGGGTGACCCGGCTGTCGATGCCAGATCAGGACGTCGCCCGGGATGTGACCGGTTATGAGCGTGGCACCATCACGCCGTTCGGGGCGATCCGGGATTGGCCGGTGGTGGCAGATGTGCGAGTGGGTCAACTTCCCATGCCCGCCGAGGACGGTGCCGACGACGGGCAGGACGCACCCACTCGACGGTTGGTCTCCATCGGGGCGGGGGACCGCGGTGTCGCGGTGACCGTCGATGCGGCTGATCTGATCCATGTTCTGGACGCGCAGGTGGCCGATGTGACCGACGCAACCGTCTCCTGACGAAGATTTTTGTGACTATTGCCCATCCATAGGGCTTTGTCCTAGAGTATCCATGATCCGGGAGACATATCCCCCGATGTCGTGCGCTGGATTCATCATGTTGGCGACAGGCGATGTTGGTGGCTCATGGTGGTCTAGCGTCGGCGCGCCGTCTGGAGACAGTGAGGGCGGCTCGTCGAACGGTTGACCGGATAGGCGGACAGGATGAGCGCTGTGAACATGGATCGATCGGGCGCGGTCGGCACAGATGACGTGGGAGGAATCTCCTACGTCGCCGTCGCCGACGATGTCGTCGTGACGCTGTGGGGCGAGATCGATGTTGCCCTGCGGGGCAAGGCGAGCGAGGCGATGGCCTTCGTGATCGACCATCAGGGCACAGTAACGATCGACGTCGCAGAGGTCGCCTTCATCGACTCTGCCGGCATCGCCTTCATCCTGCAGCTCTACGCGCTGTGCCTCGAAGAAGGCCGTGGGATCGCGTTGCGTAACCCCACGGAGGCGATCGAAGAACTCTTCGAGATGATCGGTATGGCCGGTCGGATTCCGATCCAGCGGACCTCGTTGCAGGCCATCCTCGCTGCCCAGCGGCCGTTGGCGGCACGGCGCCGGGCGCGCCGACCGGCCGCCACAAAGCCCTCCGGCGCGGTGCTCCAGAGTGCTGCGCGTGGGGGTACCCGGACCATCGGTCCCGGCCCGGCCGACTCCGCGACCCGTCAGGAGCCGGCCGCCGTCGGTTAGGTCGTTTCGCGTGGGGTTGCGTCTCTGCTGCGGCGAGGATCCGCGGGTCTGTCGGTATCCGCCGGTACGGTCGGCCGCATGCGGCTGTTGCACACGTCCGATTGGCATCTGGGGCGCACGCTCCACGGTGTCGATCTGCTGACGCACCAAGCTGCCTTTCTCGACCATCTTGTGGAGGTCACCCGCGCGGAGCGTATCGATGCCGTGCTGCTGGCGGGTGATGTCTATGACCGGGCCATTCCGCCCGTCGACGCGGTCACCCTGTTGTCCGACACGATCGTCCGCCTGGCCGAACACGCCCAAGTGGTGGTGACCCCGGGGAACCACGACTCGGCCGCACGCCTGGGGTTCGGGGCGGATCTACTGCGAGAAGCAGTACATATCCGGGCTCAGGTCGCAGCCTGTGCGCGGCCGGTGCTGTTGGCCCGCGAGGGAGAAGACCCTGTTGCGGTGTATGCGCTGCCCTACCTCGACCCGGACGGGGCACGCCATGTGCTCGCTCCGGGAGCGGAACCGCTGCCGCGATCGCATCAGGCGGTGATGGCGGCGGCTATGGAGCAGGTCGGCGAGGATCTGGCCTCTCGGCGGGCCGCTGGTGCACGCTTGCGCGCCGTCGTGATGGGCCATGCATTCGTGACGGGTGGGCAGCCCTCGGAGTCGGAACGCGACATCCGAGTAGGCGGAGTCGATGCGGTATCGGCCGGAGTATTCGCCGGCCACGGATTGGACTACGTGGCCCTCGGCCACCTGCACGGCCCGCAACGGGTGACGGTCCCGAGTGAGCCGACGATGACGGACGGTACCGCGAGAGATGTGGACCTGGATGCTGCCGGGGTTCCACGTGGAACTGGGGGACCCGCCACCCGGGCGCGATACAGCGGATCCCCACTGGCCTACTCCTTCTCCGAGCGGCAGCAGACGAAATCCTCCGTGGTGGTGGACCTCGACAGAGGCAAACTGGAACTCCTGCCCTGCCCCGTGCCGCGCCGGCTCGCGGAGGTCAGCGGCTCACTCGCCGATCTCCTGGGAGCCTCCGGCGAAGCGCATGTCGGCGACTGGCTGCGCGTCATCGTGACCGACGAACGGCGCCCCACCGAGCTGTACTCCCGGGTGAAGGGTCGCTTTCCGCACGCCCTTCAAGTGCTGCATCAGCCGCCTGCCAGGACTGAGCGCGGGGTTGTCGCCGTGAGGCAAGGCGCCGATCCGTTGGTGGTCGCGGCGCAGTTCGTCGAGTATGTCTCTGGGAAGCCTCCGACGGCCGCCGAGGAAGACGTGCTCCGTGCGGCACTGGAAGCAGCGAATGCCGCGGGGGCGAGTGCCTGATGTACCTCCACAGGTTGGGCTTCGGTGCGATCGGCCCGTTCCCCGGGGAACATGTGATCGACCTCGGACAGGTCGGCGCCTCCGGACTCTTCTTGCTGGACGGTCCCACGGGCGCCGGCAAGTCCACTGTGATTGACGCGATCGTCTTCGCCCTCTACGGCAAGGTGGCGTCGAGCGCGGCCAGCGACGACCGGCTGCGTTCAGCGCACGCGGCCCCCGACACCGAATCGTATGTGGACCTCGTCTTCGAGACGCCCGCGGGCATCTTCCGCATACGCCGCACACCGGCGTATGCACGGCCCAAGCGTCGAGGCGCCGGAACCACGATGCAGAAGGCATCGGTGAAACTCTGGCGGTTGGCGCAGGTGCCGCCGGCTGATCAGGTGGCTGACGCCGTCGGTGAGCTGCGTTCGAACCGCCCCGACGAGGTCGGTGTGGAGCTGCGCCGGATCATCGGATTGGATCGCGATCAGTTTGTCCAGACCGTCGTGTTGCCGCAGGGGGAGTTCGCGGAGTTCCTCCGGGCCAAACCCGAAGACCGGGCGGTGCTGCTCCAGCGGGTCTTCGCCACCGAGGTGTACGACCGTCTCTCGAGCCGGCTGACCGAGCTGAGTCGAAACGCGGCACGCCGGGTTGAAGTGGCGGAGCAGAATGTCCGCGCAGCGGTGGAACAGTTCATCGGGGCCGCGGGTGTTGATCACCTCCGAGCCGAGGCGCTGCGAAATCCGGCTGCGGTGTCGGCAGCGCAACCAGCAGCACCCGCCCGTTCGGGTGATTCTGCTGACTTGGCCGGCCCAGAATGCCTGGGTCCCGTTGTTCCCGGCGCCAGCCCCGCTGATCCGGGAGGCTCGTTCGGCCTTGACCGCGCAGGGCGGGTCGCCGTCGAGGTCGCCGCCCTCGACGCCACTGCTGCCGAACTCGGTGCACGGGCAGACGGTGCGCGGCACGCCCTCGACGTCGCTCGGGCAGCAGTGGACGACGGTCGTGCTATGGCCGCGCTCATCCAACGTCGCAACGACTTGCGCTCCGAGGAGGTTGCGCTGGCGGCCGACTCCGCTCGGATCGCCGAGGTTCGTAAACGGCGTGATGCCGGTGATCGCGCAGCCGTCGTGTGGCCGGCCCTCCAAGGGTCACGGGCCGCCACCGCCGCGAAAGACGCCGCCGCCGGTCGTCTCGAGGCGGCCCGGTTGGAGTTGCCCGCCGCGGTCCGCGAAGACGAGATGCCTGTCCTCGCCACCCTTCGGGATGAGGTTGGCGCCGCCCTGACCAGGGGCCTGCGCTTGCTCGAGGTCGGCAACCAGATCCCGGTCCGGGAACAGCTGATCGCCGACCGCCGCAAGGAACTCGACCGAATCCAGGAGGAGCGGACCCGCCTGATCGCCGACCTCGTCGACCGCCCCACCATGCGTGCCGAATTGGTCGACGATCAGCGCGCCACCGACCGCGCAGTGACGGCGGAACCGGGGTTGGTGGCCGCCGTCGATCGATGCCGAGAGATACACACCGCGGCCGCTGCGGCTGCGGCCGCCGTTGTCGGATTGCGGGCGGCCTCCACCGAGCTCGCCACCAGGCAGCAGGTGGCGACCGCCGCCGTCGCGCACGAAAGCGCCTTGCGGACCGCGCATATCGCGGGGCTGGCCGGGGAGTTGGCCGCTGCGCTCATCCCCGGCGAGCCTTGCCCGGTATGCGGTTCGGATCTTCATCCACACCCTGCTGCGGTCGACGCCGCGGCAGTCGATGGCGCAGAGGTGGAGGCCGCCGAGCAACTCCGGGTGGTGGCCGGCGAGCAGGCCGCTACCGCCGCGAGCCGGGTCGCGGCTATCAAGGAACGGATCGCTCTCACACGCGCTGCGGCCGGTGGAGTCGAACCGGCCGAGGCCGCCCAGGCGCTCGCAAGAGCCCAGGACGAACTGGCCGCGAACAGAGCCCTGGCTGCCCGCGCGACGGCTGCCGTTCAGGCTGTCGGTGATTTCGACCAGGCGACCGCCGTTCTCTCTGATCGCGAGGTGGCGATCGGAGCCGAGATCGTGGCGGCCGCTGCGGAACTCACACAGCTCACGGAAGCCTTGGCGGCCGACCGTGCAGAGATCGCCGCGGAACTCGCCTCGATCACCCCACTGCTTGGGACGACACCCGTTTCGATGGCTGCGGGGCACGATCTGCTGACCGCGTACGCACGGCATCTGGATGGAGTGCTGACGGCGGCGGCTGAGTTCGCCACCGCTCGATCAGCCGCCGCGGACCGGGTTGCCGAGGTTGCGGAGCTCGCCAACCGTCAGGGCTTCACCTCCGCCGAAGAAGCAGCGGATGCCGTGGTCGATCCCGTCGAATTGGCGCTGATCGACGAGGAGGTGGTGGCTTACGACTCCGCCTGCGTGCGGCTGCGGGTCGCCCTGGCCGACAGCGAGTTCGTTGCCTTGACGGAAGACGCAGCGGTCGACCTTGCTGCGTTGACGGAAGCGGAATCGGTTGCTGCTCAGGCAGCCCGAACCGCGGCGGAGAGCCACAGCGTGGCAGTTCGGGCAGCGCAGTCAGCTCGGGCCGCACAGGCGGAGGTGGTCGCGGCGACCGAGGCATGGACTACGGCGCGGACGGAGGCGGGACCGATGGCCCGGCTCGCCACCTTGGCCAGCGGGACCGGGGCAGACAACACCAAGGCGATGTCGCTGACCACCTTCGTGCTGATCCGGCGTTTCGAAGATGTGGTCGCTGCCGCGAACGATCGGCTGCGGGAAATGTCCAGCGGTCGTTACGAACTAAAACGGAGCGAGAGCAAAGAAGATGTCCGATCGCGCCGCGTCGGGCTTGCCATGCGTGTCGTCGATCACGTCACCGAGCAGGAACGCGACCCCCGGACGCTTTCGGGTGGGGAGACGTTCTACGTCTCACTGTGCCTGGCGCTGGGGCTGGCCGACGTGGTGACAGCCGAGGCGGGTGGCGTGGAACTGGGAACGCTGTTCGTCGACGAGGGATTCGGCAGCCTGGACGCCGAGACGCTGGATGTTGTGCTGGCCGAACTGGGCAGGTTGCGTGCGGCTGGCCGGGTGGTGGGTGTCGTTTCCCATGTCGAGGCCATGCGGCAGTCGATCGCCGAACAGGTGCGTGTGCGACCGTTGCCCGGCGGCGGCAGCACCCTTGATGTCCGGGGGTGAGTAGTCAGGTCGTGATGGCCGGGTCCGTCGCGGGTTCGCTGGAGTCCTCATCCATCAGGTCGACGCAGTAGTCCCCCTGCGGGTTCCGGAACCGATCCCCACAGGTGTAGCCGAACTCCTCGTACCCCGTGTCGTAACCCGAACGGTCGAAGAGGTCGTCACAGGCGACCGCGTCACCGGCTGCGCAGGCGTCCCACAGCTGGTCCAAAGCCGCGTTGTCGCCGTAGGTGTCGTCGAGGTCATCCTGGAAGACGGTGTTCATCAGCACGCTCGTGGCGATCACCAGCGACGAGAAGACGCCGACGATGATGCCGGCGATAGCCAATCCGCGTCCGGAATCTCCGTTGCGCTTGATCCGCCACAGCGCGAAGCTTCCCAGGACGATCGGGATCAGGCCCAAGAGGCAGGTGCACATCGCAGCGATGGCCAGGCCATTCGTGTGCGTGTTCGGCCGCCCGTATGGGTGCTGCGATGCGTAGATGGCACCCGCCGGGGTCTGGTATTGGGGTAGTGACCGAAGCGGCGGTGCTCCGTACTGGAAAGGTGTGAACGGTTGTCCCTGCACATGTGGGTATGCCGGTGCGGGCGGTCCCATCGGTGCACTGGTTCCCGCGGGGTAGCTGCTCGTGGGCGGATAGCCACCGCCGGAGCCGTCACTGCCTGCCGGAGGGTCCGGCCACGGAGTGGGCGCCGGTTGTGGTTGAGGCGGAGGGATCTTTGCCCCTGCGGGTGGGGGGACGTCTGGGCTCGGTGGTTCCACGGGCGGTGGAGCATAGGGGTTCTCGGGATAACCGGACATGCGCTGCACCGCCTCGTGGTTCGCGGGGCCGGGTGGCCTCGCGAAATGGTACGGCTGTCGGCCGCCGAGTCCTAGATGCCGTCCATGGTTTCATCCGCTGGGTTGCCGGCGGCTCGGTCTGGGCTAGGTCGTGCCCGCTGCGGGATCGGTTTTATCCATCAAGTCGGCACAGTGCTCGTCGGTGTCCGGGAATCGACCGCCACAGGAACCACCGAACTCCTCATAAGAGGTACCGCCCTCGGAGAGTATGTACAGATCGTCGCAGGCGGTTCCGTCACCGGCCTCGCAGCTGTTCCACAGTGCATCCAGTTCGGCGTCGTCGCCGTAATCGGCGGAGCCGGTGTCGCTGTACTCGTAGTTGCCGCCGTCGACACTGTCGAAGTCGCGCCAGATGGCGCTCCCGATGAGCCACATGATGATGACCAGCGCAATGTAACTGAGTGTGCTGATGATGCCGAGGATGATGCCGGCGACTGCGAATCCGGATCCCTGACTCTGGGTCCGCTTGATCCGCTGCAACGCCGCTATCCCGAAGCCCAGCGGGATCGGTCCGAGCCAGAGCACGCCGGTGACCAGGGCGACAATGGCCAGCGGCTCGGTTGAGTACGCGGGCGGTTGATAGGGCGACTGTTGCGGCGGGGGGTAGGGGCTCTCGGGATATCCGGACACGGTGCGGCCAACTCTCTCGATTAATCCGGGCGGCCTCGCCCACCGACATCGTAGTAGGAAGGCGGCCCCCGCAGTACCTGGTTGCCTGGGCTTGCCGCCGGCCGACAGGTTCGGTTCACGTGACCGGTCACGTTCCTCAGGAGAGCTCGTCCTCGTCGAGCGGGACCACCTCGAAGGCTTCCCCGAGTCCGAGACCGAAGGTGGCGCAGAACTGGGCGATGAAATTCCCGGAGGGCTGGGCACCGGCTACCACGCGCCGTAGTGTCGTCCGATCAACTCCGATCATGCGTGCCTGGGCGTCCTCGGACGGGATGTTGCGCGTCTCTCGCAGACGTTCCGCGACTCCCTCCCGGAGCCGGAGTGTCACCGCCATCAACACCTCCATCGTGAATCGATCTGGTGCGAGTCTGCCTCACGCTGACGCACATTTGCAACAAGCGCGACAGTTTTGCCCATCTCGACATGCGTTGACCTGCGGCGATGGTTGACAATTGTTGCAAAGATGCATCATCGTCGGTCCATGGATTCCAATGCCGACGGCCTCGGACCTTATGTCGAGCGCATCACTCGCGGCGCCTCCTGGCGTACCGTTGCCGACGTTACCGGGATCGATCCCAGCACCCTGACCCGACAGTTCAATCGCGGCCGCGTTCCGGCGACGACGATCATTGCGATTGCACGGGCATTCCGTGGAGATATCGTTGACGGTCTCGTGGCTGGCGGATTCCTCACCGTTGACGAAGCTGATGCGATGGGCGGTCGTGCGTCGTTGCGGTCGGCTACCGATCTTCAGCTCGCTGTCGAGATCCTGCGCCGTGCACAGCAGATTCCGCTGCCTGACCTGGGGACATCCCACGATGCGGCCCGGGTGGTCGAGGGATACTTCGAGCAAGACAGAAGTGAGTTCGCCGACGACTCCGCGGCATCGGACGGACCGATCACGCTGACTGAGGAGGCGGACGACCTGAACGGTCGTGAGTAACGACGGAAATGGGGTGACGTGCAGACTTTGCTGCAGCTTGCGAGGCATCGAGGCGTCGCGGTGGAATGGTCACCGAGAATGGGCGAGTACTTGCGTGGCGTCTATGAAGATCGTCCGCGCCGGATCACCCTGAACAGCGCGCTGACTTCTCAACAGGCTCGCGCGACCTTGGCGCATGAACTCGGTCACGCGTGGTATCGGCATCGTCGGGTAGGCGATAGTCGGCTCGATGCCAGAATCGAGCGGCAAGCCGATGAATACGCCGCAGCACTTCTTTTTGATGCTGAGGCGTACGCCCGAGCGGAGAGAATGGCCGGCCCTCACCCGGGTGCGCTCGCGCGCGAACTCGACGTGACCCCAGCCGTCGTCGTGGTCTGGCAGCGCATGTTGGATCGCGGTGACCTTGTGGCCTTGAGCGCTCTGAGACAGCAAGAGGTGGTTGCACCGGTCCGCTGTCGCGCTTCGGCGCATAAGCTTTCGGGGTGAAACGCGTAGCCGGGTGGCTGGTCGGGATTCTGGTGGTCATCGTGCTGGCGGTCGTTGCCGATCGGATCGCCGTGGGGGTGGCGGAGAACAAGGCAGTGGATGCGATCGAAAGGGCCGCGGACGTCGGCGATGTCGATGTCTCCATCCACGGTTTCCCGTTCCTCACCCAGGTGATCGCGGGCTCGCTCACCGAAGTAACCGGTTCGGTGAGCTCAGGTTCCTTCGGTGGCCTGCACGTCTCAGACGTCCGTGTCGATGCCTCGGGAGTTGGCACGTCGGCTCCGTACCTGGTCGATTCGGGAACGGCCGCAGGAGATCTGGCGCTGTCCTCGCTCCAGGAGATCTTGCGTAGTCAGACGGATCTAGACCTCACCGTGGCCGCTGACGGCGACGCCCTCGCGTTGTCCACCCAAGTGCTGGGCCTCGACCTGGTGGTCGACGTCATTCCCCGAGTCGACGGCCCGCACACGTTGGGCGTCACAGTGCGTTCGGTCCGGCTGGCCGGCGCGACAGTGTCGATCAAGGACTTGCCGAGCGGGATCGAGAATGCGCTGACCGATATGAAGATCGCCCTCACGCTTCCGGCCGGCATCTCCTTGACCGGGGTATCGGTCGGTAGCGATGCCGTGCGGATCTCTGCGAGCGGGCAGCAGGTGGCGTTGGAGGATCTGATCGCATCGTGAGCGCCGGTCATCAGGTCCTGGCTGCTCGGCTCAAGGCGCAGCTACTGCGTTCATCGGGGTCGGCGGGCGGTGACGTGGCCGCGTGGCCGGACGGTGGAATTGGGTGCTCACTGCTCGCGAGGTGGCCTTGGGTGGTGACCGGCCAGACCCGGCCTGTGGCGCTCAGGCACGAGGGGGGGCGCCCAATGAACGAAGTCTTAGAACACGCCGGAGCGCCGACCCGGTAGGGTTCGCTCCGAGACCGACAACTCTTCGGGAGACACCAATGCGTAAGCTGCCTGCCCTGATCGCCCTCGGTGCGACGACGACGTTGCTCCTCGCGGCCTGCACCGACGCGTCCAAGAACGAGACGGATGCCAGCCCGTCCGCCTCAGGTTCCGCCACCTTCGATATGTCCTCGGTGGCCAAGGACGACGCCATCGCCGCGTTGGTCCCGGCCGCGGTGGCCGCCGACGGGAAACTCACCGTGGGCACCAACGCCGAGTACGCCCCGGCCGAGTTCATCGCTGCGGACGGCAAGACGCCCACCGGTTACGACGTCGACATCATCACCGCCGTCGCGACCGTGCTCGGCCTCGAGGCCGAGGTCCAGTCGGCCGACTTCACCTCGATCATCCCGGCGCTCGGCAGCCGTTACGAGGTGGGCATCTCCTCGTTCACGATCAAGCCCGAGCGTATCGAGCAGGCCAATATGATCAGCTACTTCAACGCCGGCGAACAGTTCGGTGTCCAGAAGGGCAACCCGAAGAACATCGACCAGAAGGATCTGTGCGGGCTCCGGGTCGCGGTAGAGACCGGCACGGTCGAGGACGAGGGTGCCGCCGAGCTGAGTGCGACGTGTGTCTCCGAAGGCAAGAAGGCCATCGAGATCATGCGTTTCGACAGCCAGGCCGATGCGACCACCAACCTGGTGGGCGGCAAGGCCGACGTGATGTACGCCGACTCTCCGGTGATCGACTACGCCATCGAGAAGACCGGCGGGCAGATCGAAGAACTCGGTGAGGTCTTTGACTCCGCCCCGCAGGGGATCGTGGTGGCGAAGAACGACACGGAACTCGCCAAGGCCGTGCAGCAAGCCGTGCAGAAGCTGATGGACGACGGCTCCCTGGAAGGGATTCTGGATTCCTGGGGCAACAGTGCTGGTGCGCTCAAGTCGGCCGAGCTGAACCCCACCAGCTAGTTTCGGCACGTGGTGGACAACGCGCACAAGGACCCGGTGCAAGATCGGATCCACGCCGTCCCGGTCCCCAGGCCGGGCCGCTGGCTGGCGGCTGTCGTGCTCGTCGTGCTGGGCGCGATGGGTGTCAACGCGCTGATCACGAACACCCGCTTCCGTTGGGACATCGTCTGGCTGTACCTGCGGGACAAGGTGGTGATCGAAGGGCTGATGTGGACCCTCATCCTCACCTTCTCCTCGATGGCGATCGCGGTCGTGCTGGCTGTGCTGCTCGCGATCATGCGCCGATCAGACAACCCTGTCATGCGCGTGGTGAGCTGGGGCTACATTTGGTTCTTCCGGGGTACCCCGGTCTTCACCCAGCTCACCTTCTGGGGATTGGTCGCGGTGCTCTACCCGCGGTTGAGCCTGGGGGTGCCGTTCGGGCCGGAGTTCGTCGAGTTCACCACCCGGGACCTGCTGACCTTTTCCCGGGCGGCCATCCTCGGGCTGGCGCTCAACGAGGCGGCCTATCTCGCCGAGATCGTGCGGGCGGGTCTGGGGTCGGTGGACCCCGGACAGTCGGAGGCAGCCCGGGCCCTCGGCATGAAGGAGGGGTCCATCTTGCGACGGATCATCTTGCCGCAGGCCATGCGCGTGATCGTGCCACCGACGGGCAACGAGACCATCTCGATGCTCAAGACGACTTCGCTGGTGCTCGCGGTGCCCTTCTCGCTCGAACTCACCTACGCCACGAACGCCATCGGGAACAGGAACTTCCTCCCAATCCCGCTGCTGATCGTCGCTGCAATCTGGTACTTGGTGTTCACCAGCATCTTGATGGTCGGTCAGCACTACATCGAGCGGTACTACGGGCGGGGATTCGGTGTCAGTGCAGCCCCGCCGTCGAAGCGGCGTGGACGTAAACCACGAAAACAAGAACTGATCGCCGCTTCGGGCACGACGACCGTCGACCCCTTCCTGGATGTGACGCCATGAGCGACGAGGTGCCATCGATCAAAGAGCTGATCGCGTCCGCCGCTGCCCCGGCCGCTGCATCCACACCTGGACTCGCAGGGGAAGTCCCGATGGTCAGCATCCAAGGGCTCCACAAAATGTTCGGCGACACCCACGTGTTGCGGGGCGTGGACCTCATGATTTCCCGCGGTTCGGTCTGCGTGATCCTCGGTCCCTCGGGTTCGGGTAAGTCGACCCTGCTGCGGTGCATCAACGAGCTGGAGGAGATCACCGGGGGGCGAATCTACGTCGACGGCGAACTCATGGGCTACCGGGAGGTGCGCCGGGCAGCGTCGGAGGAGGTGGACCCCGCCGACGAGCGAGCCGTGCGGCGCGCTCAAAAGGACGCTGAACGCGAGGCGCGTCGCAAGGAAAAGGGCAAGGAGCCCAAGGAGGCAGTCCGGCTGCACCGGCTGCATCCGAAGGTGGTCGCTCGCCAGCGTTCACGCATCGGGATGGTATTCCAGCGGTTCAATCTCTTCCCGCATATGACGGCATTGCAGAACGTCATGGAGGCCCCGGTGCAGGTGCGCGGGCTGCCCAAGGGTCAGGCTCGTTCGCAGGCCCAAGAACTCCTGGGCCGGGTTGGGTTGAGCGACCGGGTGGACCACTATCCGGCGCAGCTCTCCGGTGGCCAGCAGCAGCGGGTGGCGATCGCCCGCGCCCTGGCGATGGAACCCGAGCTGATGCTCTTCGACGAGCCGACCTCGGCACTCGATCCGGAATTGGTCGGCGAGGTGCTGGCCGTCATGCGCGACCTGGCCAAGTCAGGGATGACCATGATCGTGGTGACTCACGAGATCGGATTCGCCCGCGAGGTCGCTGACACGGTGGTGTTCATGGACGAGGGTGTGGTGGTGGAACAGGGGCCGCCCGCACAGGTTCTCAGTGACCCGCGCGAGGCTCGGACCCGGGAGTTCCTCGCTCACGTTTTGTGATCCTTGGCCTTTTCGCCCATTTGGATCCACACCTTGGTGCAAATTACCCTCTAGTGTGGCCTCTGTGACCAAGGATTCACCAATGGCAGGAATGGCGAGGGTGACGACCTCTCCAGGATGCCCAGACCTGGCTCAAGAGCAATCAGCCTTTGGCCCGTCGGTGGCGTCGTGTCCCGCGCTTCGTTCCGCGTTGTCGATGTGTGCCGACTCGCCGTTCCCGGTGCTGGTGGCGTGGGGGCCGCGCCTGACTGCGTTCTACAACGCCCCGTTCAGTGAGATGCTCGGCTGTGCCATAGCCCGCACCCGTGGGGAAGATTTGGCGACTGTGCTGGGGTCGGCCTGGAGCGAACTCAAGCCGCTGATTCGCGATGTCCTGCGCCGTGGCGAACCCCGATGGGCGGTGGATGCTCCGCTGACGGTGGATCGCGGGGGCTACGTCGAAGAGGCATTCTTCACCTTCACCTGCCATCCCTTGCGGGATGACGACTACGTTGTCCGCGGGATGGTGGTGTTGGCGGCGGAGACGACCGATCGCGTCGTCAGCGCCCGGCGGTTACACACTCTCGCCGATCTGTCGACCGCCTTACATGCTGCGTGTTCGGATGTGACCGCGAGGGCCATCGCCGCGGCTGCCGTCCTGCGGGTGAGCCCCGATGTGGCTGGTGCCGACATCTATCTGCAGGCCGCGGGTGCTGCCCGGTTGGTTGCCTCGACGGACCTTGGGCGGGCCGTGGGTAGGGTGCCGACTGCGGTCGTGGCGGATGCCGTCAAAAGGCAGGAACCTTATGTCATGGGCAGGTCCGCCGTCGTCCCCATGGCTGGTCTGGGATATGCGGCCGGTCCGGGGGCGATCGTGCTCGAAGCCACCTGGCGCAGACCCCTCGATGCCGCCTACCGGTCCTTCTTCGACCTGATTGCCTCGACCGTCGGTGCGGTGCTCGCACCTGCGGTTGAGCAACGCCGGGAGTTCGACGAACTGCGCAGTGTCAGCGACGCACTTCAAGAGGCGATGCTCCCCGGACGGCCCACCGGTACCGGCTGGTTCACGCGCTACCGTCCCGCCGACGGATCATTGGCGGTGGGCGGCGACTGGTACGACGTCGTGGATCTCGGCGACGGGCGGCGAGGCCTCGTCGTGGGGGACTGTGTCGGTCAGGGGCTGCATGCTGCGGCGCTGATGGGGCAGCTGCGCAGCGCTGGGCGCGCGCTCCTCCTGGAACACAATGGGCCGGCCGCCACCCTCGATGGCCTCGACCGATTCGCCGGCATGTTGCCCGGGGCCGAATACACCACGGTGCTGTGCGCCGTCGTCGACGAACGGCGACGGACGCTGACGATCTCGTCGGCTGGTCACCTGCCCGCGCTGCGGATCGGTCGTGCGGGGGCGGAGTGGATCGAAGGTGCCCGGGGCACGCCGCTCACCCTTGCCGGCGGGCACCGGCGGGAACAGAGCATCGCGCTGGATCCGGGTGATGTACTCGTGCTGTACACCGATGGGCTGGTAGAGCGTCGCGGAGAGTCGTTGGTGACCGGGCTCGACAGGTTGGCGCGGACCGCCGAGTCCTTGCTCGGCAGCGAGCCGGTGAGCCGGCTGGCGGATTCCTTGTTGGCCGAGTTGGCGATGGCGGCGGCGGACGATATTGCCTTGGTCGTTTACGCGGTGGCGCCGACCGACTGAGGCTCCCGGGCCGCTCGGCCTCGAACGGCGTGAAGGGGCCGAGCGGCGCGGCGGGTCCTCCGTGTCGGTGTCCGGGGGTAGAACGGTGTCCAAGCGGGTCACTGGCGTGAGCCAGCGGAATCGACCGACACGAGGTGGTGGGCATGTTTCTTCTGGATACCACCGAGGCGGTGACCAACAGTGGTGGGCTCGTCTTTTCGCCCAGTGATCTGCTGGTGGGAGCAGAGTGCGAATACCGCCTGTTGTGCCGACTGGATGAGTCCCTCGGTCGCCGCCCTCGGTCGCCGGACGTGGTCGCCGACCAGTTGCTGACCCGTACCGCGGAACTGGGTTTGCGCCACGAGCGCCAGCTGCTCTACGCCTATGAGCGGGAGTTCGGCCCCTTCGAGCGCGCCTCCGGCCGGGGCGTGGCGCGGATCGACCCGCCGAGGCGGATGACCTGGGCGGACTTGGTCGATGCCCGGGAGCGGACCTTCACCGCCATCGAGGCCGGCGCCGATGTCGTCTATCAGGCGTCCTTCTTCGACGGCTCCTTCCATGGCCGGGCTGATTTCCTCGTGCGCACGGATCACGACCATGCGCTTTACACCGTCGTGGACGCCAAACTCGCCCGCCGGGCGAAGGTGCCCGCCTTGCTCCAACTCGCCGCCTACGCCGATCAGCTGCTGGTAGCCGGCTTCCTGGTCGCTCCACAGGTGCGACTGATCCTGGGCACACAGGCGACGAGTCACTACCGGCTCACCGACTTGCTGCCCGTCTACCGGGCCTGGCGTGGCCGGCTGCTGGCAGTGGTGGACGAGCACCTCATGCGCGATGGCCGCGCTCCATGGGGCGGGGGGGTGCGGTTGTGCGGACGATGTGACGACTGCATCCGGGCGGCCACTGAACGCCGTGACGTCCTGCTGGTGGGCGGCGTCTACGAGTCGCAGCGCGCGCGTCTGCGCGCCGCCGGTATCGAGACGGTCGAGGATCTGATCGCGGCCACCGAGCCTCCGGAGCAGATGGCTACGGGGATGTTCGAGCGCTTACGGGCCAATGCCGCGTTGCAGTTCGGCGCGGCGGACCCGGATGGGACCGTCACCTGGCTGCAGGACGGTACCCCCGCGCGGCTGTCGTGGCAGATCATCGACACCCACCCAGTGGACGCGCTGCCCCCACCGAGTGCGGGTGACATCTTCTTCGACTTCGAGGGCGATCCGCTCTGGTCGGACGATCGTGGCCGGACCTGGGGGATCGACTATCTCTTCGGTTATGTCGAACGCCCGGAACAGGCCGACGACCCGCCACCCTTCGGTGCGTTCTGGGCGCACGATCTCGCCGGTGAACGCGAGGCGCTCATAGGTTTCGTCGACTACGTGATGGCACGCCGTGAACAGTTCCCCGACCTGCACGTCTATCACTACGCCGCCTATGAGAAGACCCACCTGCTGTCGATCGCCGCCCGCCACGGCGTCTACGAGGACGAGGTTGACCGGTTGTTGAGCGAGGGGGTGCTGGTGGATCTGTATGCGGTGGTCCGGCGAGCGCTGCGGATCTCCGCCAAGTCCTACTCGATCAAGAAGCTCGAACCGCTCTACATGGGCGCGGAGCTACGGGCGGGTGAGGTCCAGGACGCCGCCACCTCGGTCGTCGCCTACGCCGAGTATTGCGATCTGGTGGTCGCCGGCCGTCAGGACGACGCGAAGGCGGCCCTGCAAGCGATCGCCGACTACAACCGTTATGACTGCGTATCGACGTTGCGGTTGTCCCAATGGCTGCGCGCGGCGGCGGATGTTGTCAGCCATCGGTCCGGTTCGGCGACGGCCCAGCGGGCGGTGGCGGCTCCCTCGGGGTCGGCGGGGGACGTCGTGGGCGACCCGGACGCGTTGGCGGCGCAGATCCGGGGTGTGGTCGGGGAGGACCAGGCCGCACGTGACCCAGACCTCCAGGCACTCGCCCTCCTGGGTGCGGCCATCGGTTATTACCGACGTGAAGCCAAGCCATTCTGGCAACAGCACTTCTCCCGGCTTTCCCAGCCGGTGGACGAGTGGCTGGGACGCCGCAACGCCTTCCTGGTGGAATCCGCCCGAGTGGTCATCGACTGGGCAGTGGAACCCGGCCGCCGGACCCACTCGCGATACCTCGAGTTGGTGGGCCGGCTTCCGGAAGGCACCGATCTGCGGGTGGGCTCGGCCCCCTACTTGATCTACGCGACGCCGCCCGCCTGTGCACGGACCTCCGCCGACGGGGATCGCGGGTGGCTCCCGGGCGGTTCCCTGCGCGAGCTGGGTCGGTGCCGTACTCCGGGCGGCGACCGGGATGTCCTGACCGTCCGTGAACAGCTCCCGACAGGCGCCGAAACGTTCGCTGAGTTGCCGATGGCGCTCACCCCCGCACCTGGTCCCTCAACCCGTCCGCAGGAGATGGCCGTCGAGGCGACTGCCCGCGCGGCGTTCTGCGCATGGAGCGAACAGGGGGAACTCCCCGGCGATCCCGTCCTTGATCTGCTCCGGAGGGAACCGCCGCGGTTGGTGGGCGACTCCGCCGACCTGCTAGGCGAGCCGAATGCTCACCCCGCCGGCCGCCCGTCCCTGCAACCACCGATCGGTGGCGACTACGTGGAGGCCGTCACCGCCGCGGTTCGGCGCCTGGACCATTCCTATGTCGCGGTTCAAGGGCCACCGGGCACCGGCAAGACCCATCTCGGTTCCCGGGTGGTGGCCCGGTTCGTGCGTCGCGGTTGGAAGGTCGGAGTCGTCGCGCAGTCGCACGCGGTCGTCGAGAACATGCTTGGTGCTGTCGTGGCGGCGGGGGTGTCGGCGGATCAGGTGGTCAAGAAGATCAGCGGGGACGGCCCTTCCCCCACCGCCGTCTGCCCGGAGCTCGACGGCCGCAAACTCGCGCTTGTCGCCGGTGAACCTGGCCCCGGGGTCATCGGCGGGACGGCCTGGGACTTTTCAGCGGAGCGCTTTCCGGCCGCCGCTCTCGACCTCCTGGTCATCGATGAGGCCGGTCAGTTCTCATTGGCGAACACCATCGCCGTCGCCCGGTCCGCGAAGCGACTGCTCCTTCTCGGCGACCCGCAGCAGCTCCCCCAGGTGGCGCAAGGCACGCATCCCGAGCCGGTGGACACGTCAGCGCTGGGGTGGTTGATGGCGGGTCATGACGTGCTCCCGAGAGAGTTCGGCTACTTCCTATCCGGCACCTGGCGAATGCACCCGGCGCTGGCCGATGCCGTGTCCGTGCTGTCCTATGCGGGAGCGCTTCATGCCCAACCAGCGGCTGCTGACCGGCGGCTCGAGGGGGTACTGCCTGGGATCGGGTACGTGCCAGTGGCTCATACGGGAAACTCGGTCGTGTCGACCGAGGAGGCCGCCGAGGTGGTCCGCCAGGTGCGCGCGCATCTCGGTCGGCACTGGACCGATGGTGGTGAGCCGCGCCCGCTGGCCCCGACGGACATCCTTGTGGTGGCGGCCTACAACGCCCAGGTGTGGGCGGTCCGTGAGGCGCTATCGGCAGCCGGGCTGGCGGATGTCACCGTGGGCACCGTCGACCGGTTGCAGGGCCGACAGGCAGTAGTGGTGATCGTGACCCTGGCGGCGTCGTCGGTTGCAGATGTGCGGCGGGGAATCGGTTTCCTGCTGTCGCGGAACCGGATCAATGTAGCTATCTCCCGGGCACAGTGGCGAGCCGTCATCATCCGGTCGCCGGAGCTCACGGCTTTCCTTCCGCACACCCCGAGGCACCTGGCGGAGTTGGGTGCCTTCATCGGGATCTGCGAGGGCGCCGGCTGAAACGAGTGGGTCAGGCCCGGGTGGGTAGCTCCTCGAGCGCGCGCAGACGGTCGCCGAATTCGGCGAGCATTCCGAGGCGCTCGCGTACGAGAGCGTGTTCACGACGGATCTCGTCCAGGAGACTACGTTCCTTCCCGAGCTCCCCGGTCGGCGTCAGCGCGTCGTCGGCGAGCATCGTGCGCAGGTCTTCGAGGCGGACCTCTTGAGCGGCCACATGGGGCACGAGGCGTGCCATCTCGTTGGCTGTCCATTCCGCCTGAGAGCGGAGCCGATCGATCTCCTCGCGCAGCGGACCAATCTCTTCCTGAACGCGCCAGCGGATGGCGGAGTCGAGCCGGCGAACGAGTGTTTCGAGCCCTGGGATGTCGGTGATCTTCACGGTTCTCCTTCGGTGCGGTCGGAGTTGAGCCAGCCGATCACGGCAGGATCTCGGCTTTGCCTTCACGTGCCCAGGAGGTCAGCAGTGCGCCCTCGCGGTCGATCCGGTGTTCCGGGCCGACCTGGCAGGGTTCGCCGTAGGCATGCGCCCACGCGTCCTGATGGCGGTCAGTGACGAATGAGAACCCGGTGAGCAGCAGTCGTGCCTCCGGGAAGAGCATTCGGCCGAGCCAGGCAGAGTACGTACCGGTGGTCGCCCATTGACCGTTCTCTGCCCGGGGATCGAGACCGAGGGCGGCGGCAAGTCGGTCCGTGACCTCGCGGTTCGGCACTGGGTGCGGTCCGAGGTCGTGCGGCCACCACCCTGGGATGACCGCCGGTTCCCAGGTCATGCGGCCGGGTTCGACAAGCAGGTAGACGCGCTCACGGTAGCGATCAAACAGCCAGGGTGTCGCCCGGATACCTCGGTTGAAGACGACGGCAGTCGTTCGGGTGCCGACGACCGGGTCGGCACCCGAACGGTCGAGGGCGAAGCCGTTGACCCTGAGGACGACATCGGCGGCGTCGATTGCGGCCGCGCGCCCGGCGTCGGACCCTAATGGTGCGTTCCCAACGGCAGCGACCGTTCGTACCGGCCGACCAGCGGCCGCACGGACGAGGCCCCGTATGCCATCAAGTCCGTCTGTGGCCGGCTTGCGGGGCGGTGCGAGGACGCTCATTGCGCCATCGTAGACCGAGTGGAGCCGACATTAGACGGTAACCCGGAATGCCGATGACGTTGTCGGGTTCGGTGACCGTGACGCTCCCAAAGCCCTCCCGGAACGCAGCTGACCCCGGCCGCTTCGGCCGGGGTCAGCTGCGTTGATTCACGCCTGCGGTCTACCGCAGGGGGGTGAGATCAGGCGGGGCGGATGTTCTCCGCCTGCGGACCCTTCGGGCCCTGCGTCACGTCGAACTCGACGCGCTGGTTCTCCTCGAGGGTCCGGAAACCCTGCGTCTGGATGGCGGAGTAGTGCGCGAAAACGTCGGCGCTGCCGTCCTCGGGGGCGATGAAGCCATAGCCCTTCTCGCTGTTGAACCACTTCACGGTTCCCATTGCCATGGGTAACTCCTTCAAGAGTTGGATTCACCCCCCACGGTCGCGGGGGCGTACATCACGGTGTTCGCGTCAACTCTTGGTAGAACAAGGGCCGCCCCGGGTCGCTCTCGGAGTGACCAGTGGCGCAAGGACAAGCGAGGCACTGCAATCTCGATGACAACGGTACCGGTAGCGCGAGCAGTTGACCATACGGCGTACCCCGTGCGGACCAGGACCACCGTCGGAAGGCGTACCCCCGCTCGTGTCGCAGGCACGCGCTCCCGCTGACTGTGTCTCCTGACAGAGGCTGTGGTCGTAGACATGGTCACGCTCCCACGCACGATTGCCCGCAGTCGGATTCATCCGACTCGCCAGGCGGCGGCTTTGCATCACGAAATGGTAACGATTACGGACTCCGGCCTGGCCGCCAGCGGTTTGAGCGGTTGGCCAAATGCCGAGGTGGCGCGATGGTTGCCGATCCAGACTCGGCGGTGCGACACCGGGCGGCCCGCCAATTCCTTGGCCGAGTATCGCCGACAGAGAACTCCTCCGGTTTCGCCGCGGAGGTATCCGTGTCATTGTTCAGCGCCCCTGTATGGACGATCGTCCACTACCGGGGCACCTCCTCCCGAGACCATCTTCTGTGACCTTGCCACGTCGTTCTCGACAGGCAAGGAAACCCACTACGCGTGATGCTGTCGACAAACGCCAGGCCAGATTGCCGAATCGTCCTTTGCCAGAATGGAGCCGCCGATGAGCACCCCTGAGCTGAACACGGCCACGGCGACCACGGTGCAGTACAGGCGGGTGCGCACGAGCATCGGCCAGCCACTGCTCGAGCTGCGCGGAGTGAGCGTCCGATTCGGTCGGTTGGTGGCGCTCGACGATGTCACCTTCGACGTGCGCCGAGGCGAGATCCTCGGACTGGTCGGACCGGACGGGGCGGGCAAAACGCTGGTCTTTGATGTCATCAGCGGTATGTACCGGCCCATGAAAGGAAAAATCGTCCTCGACGGGCGCGCCGTCGGCCGTCAGCGGTCGGGGCATCGGGGAGTGGCTCGGACGTACCAGAATATGCGGCCGTTGCACGAGATGTCGGTGGTCGACCACGTGTTGCTGGCGACGCACGCCCGCCATCACCTGGTTCCGCCGGGAATGTTGCTGCGATCGGCGGGTCAGCGACGAGAGGACCGTCAGGACCGGGTCCGAGCCATGGAACTGACCGAACTCGTAGGTCTCGGTGAACGGGCGCAGGAGCGCGCCCGGACATTGAGCTTCGCTGAGCGCCGACGGCTGGAGATCGCCTGTGCTCTTGCCGGGGAGCCGATCCTGCTTTGCCTGGATGAGCCGACCGCCGGGCTGCGCGCGGCGGAGAAGGACGCAATGCTCGCACTCATCGGCGATATCCGTGCTGCCGGGCACACTGTGGTGCTCCTCGAACACGACCGGGCCGTTGTGGCTCCGGTCGCTGACCGCGTCATGTCGCTCGAAGCCGGCCGGATCATCCTCGATGACGTGACCATGGATGCTGCCCCGACCCCGCCCCCGGCCAACGTGACCGCGACCCCGGTCAGCACGGCCCGGACCCTGGGCCAAGGCCCGGCCGAGGTAGTGCCCTTGGTGAGCGGCGCTTTCCCCACCGATGTCGTCGCGCCCGAGGAGGGCGGGGCAATCCATTGTTCGGCCCAACGGGAGTCCCGTCGTGGTGTGGCGTAACGTCCGTCATCGGGCGCGCTACCTGGACGATCAGCGGTTGGCGGTCGCCTCGGTCGGCTCTGCGAGCCAACGGGTCCACGAGGCCATCGCGGCCTGGGAGGCCGATCCCGCCGCGGGGCCGGAAGTTGTCGTCGACGCGGCCTGTATCGCGATCATTGAGGGCCTGGAGTCGCCCGCTCTGCAACGGCTCGCCTCCCCGCCGGCGGGCGTGGCCCTGCGTACTCTCGTCGATGACGTTCTCGCGGACCTTCAGGTCGCTCTGCCCGCACCAACCCCCAAGACGGTCTCCGTCAGCGGATCGGCGACCAGGCCGGCCCTCGACTCCCTGCGGTTCGACGTGGTGCCCGCCGATGTCGGTGGGGGTTTCCAAGTGCAGGTCTTCGTCAATGGGATGGAGATCACCTCGCGTGGTGCCGGTCTCGGCCTGGACCCCTACGACCTCGTCATTCCGGAGAATCGCCTGGTGGCGACATCCGAGCGCCGGACCGTACCGCTCGCGCGCTGCAAATGCGGGGTCTACGGATGTCGTGCGACAGACGTAACCATCGTGCGTGATCTTGCCTCCGTCCACTGGGACTTTTCCGAGGTGATCCCCCTCGACCGCGGCGTCACCTTCCCGGCTGATCAGTACGACGCGCAGGTCGGCGCCCTCGGCTCGGCGTTCGGCTGGGAGACCGCCGAACGTAAACTCGGCCGGTTGGTGTGGGAGACCGTCGACCACGAGCGGCTCGCGGACAACGGTCTGCGATTGCGGTGGGTGGCGGGTGACCAGCCTGGTGACGGGCGCGATTCGCTGAGTGTGCGCATCGCCCTGGACCTCGGGCGCGACTATCAGGTCATGCTGACCTTCGACTGGCGTGGGCGCTCGCCGGTCGAGCTGGCGCGCCTGGTGCGCCGCACGCTCGCGCGGCCACCCCAAGGGTGGCGGGCGACCTGGCAAGTGCTCGGCCCCTTGAGCGCACCGCCCCACATCGCGGGACCTGCCTGGCGACCAGCGGGGGAGGCGGCCGTCGCGGCCTGATCGCTCGGGTCGTACGCAGCATCATGTGTTCCGGCGGTATTCGCTCGGTCGTGTGAGGGCTCGCCGGTAGCGTGGGCGTCGCGTCACCACACGGGTGCCGCGTAACACGAGGGATCAGGTGAGCATGGGCGAGCAAGCGAAGGGCGACGCGGCGGCGGGAACGGGCCATATCGCGACCCCGGACGAGCAAGTCCACAAGCTCCTGTGGCCGAAGATAGAGGGTGGACTGTACTCGGAGACCCAGGAGGCCATCCGGGTGCTGGCCGAGATTCTGGGCGCCCCCCGCGTCGAGCCGGTTCCCACCGGCACCGGCGACTGGATCTCCCGGCTCCTCGGCCTCGATGAGGCGACCCTATCGACCGTCAAGCGGGAACTGCCCGGAACTATGGCGCTGCTCTACGGCCATGTGCTGGCAGGGTGGATCGCCGAACACGGGGACGCAGTCAAGGTCATCGGCCCGTTCGGAAAGCCACCGGAGTACCGGCCGCTGAGCCTGGCGGAGGATCACACCGTCTCAGTGCCGGCGCACATCTGCGTGTTCTTTCCGGCGGGGACCCTGCGCGACGAGCCGGTTGGGTTCTATCACGATGCCCGGCCCATGGCCGACATCACCGTATACACGCAGGCTGGCCAGCGTGAGCTGGCGGAGTCGGTGCTGGACGACATGGACGCCGCCTTGCGCGGGGAACGCAACCCCTTCCGTGGCCAGGTGCTGCGGGTGCTGTCCAAGGGCGGGCACATCGCCTTCGAGCCGACCAAGCCCACGGGCGAGAGCCGCGAGGACCTGATCCTGTCCCAGGAGATCTGGGACGAGGTGGACCTCTTCCTGGCGACCACGACCACCCGGAGGGAGGATCTGGTGGCCCTGGGCCTTTCCACCAGCCGCGGTCTGCTGCTGGCGGGCAAGCCCGGCGTCGGGAAGACGAAGCTCGGCCGTGTGCTGGCCTCGGAGCTCGTGGGGCAGCTCACGGTGATGCTGGTCGAACCGGATGTGCTGGCCGGTGTTCCGGAGCGGCTGTATGACGAGGTGGAGCGGTTGGGGCCGACACTGGTCATTCTCGAGGACATCGACACGGTGGCGGCCGCCGAGCGTCGTGGGTCTTCGGGCTTCGCCGAGTTCCTCAGTGCCTTGGACGGCGCTCGGGTGCGTAATGACATCTTGACCTTGGCGACCACCAACGATCCCGGTTCGCTGGACCCGGCGGTCAAGCGGCCGGGGCGGTTCGATGTGATCGTCGAGGTCCCGGTACCTGGCCCGCAGGCGCGCGAGGCGATCCTCGGGCTTTACCTCCCTGGTCATGGCCAGGGGGTGGACCTCCGTGCGGTGGCGGACAGCCTCGACGGAGCCACGGGTGCCGAGATCCGGGAGGTGGCCCGCCGCGCTGTGCTGGAGCACGGGGGTGACAACGTTTCCACGGAGAAGCTGTTGGATATCACTCGAACGGGACGTTGGAAGCCCGCACCCGCCGTCGGACACTACCTTTGAGGGTGCAGACCGTGGAATATCGCCCACCGCGAACACCAAAAACGCGCCATCGGTGATCTATTGTGATGAGACGTTCGCGGTGCCCGGCCATCGCTGTCAAGAACGCAGACGAAGACCCACGCCTGCTCGGCGGCGGACTCGCGACCTTCGCGTGATCGCCAGGGTCGGTTCATAGGAAGGTGCGATGGATGACTAGTGCCGCAGCTCAAATGCGCGTCGTCATGCCGCACGAGATGTTTTTCTCCCTGACGGACGAACGCGGGGTCATCACCGGCGCGAACTCGGTCTTCATGCGCATCGCTGCGTACTCGAGGGCGGAGCTGCTGGGAACCGCTCACAACGTCGTCCGTGCACCTGAGATGCCCGCAGGTGTCTTCCGTCTGATGTGGGACGTCATCGAAGGCGGCAACCCCTTCGCCGGCTACGTGCTCAACACGGCGCACGACGGCGCGCGCTACTGGGTGTTCGCCACCGTGACCCCGGTCGAGGGCGGCTACCTGTCAGTGCGTTCGGCGCCGTCGGTGGAGGCCATCTGGGTCAAGGCCGCGGGTATCTATGAGCGGGTGCTGCGCCAGGAGATCGAGGCGCGGGCCAAGGGTGCGACCCGGCGCGAGGCCGCGGAGCTGGGTAAGCGCTTGATCCTGGAGGAGCTGGCGCGTATCGGCTTCTCCTCCTACGAAGACTTCATGCGGGCCGCGCTGCCCGCGGAGGCTTCCGCCCGATCCGAGCGGGCTGAGAGTACGCGGCCGGCCGTCGCCGCGGGCGAGGACCCGACCTATGGCGAGATCTACACCATCGCCTCGTCGATCGACCGCGAGACGAGTGCTCTGCTCTCGGAGCTGAGCCACTACAGCGAACTCAGCGACAGCCTGAGCCGGGCATCCGACGACACCGCTGCGGCCGCTCATGAGCTTGCCGCGGCGACGGTTTCCGCCCGTGCGGCCTCCGAGATGGTCCAGCAGCAGGCGCCGGCGGTGCTGTCCACGGCAGCGGCGATGGCCCAGGGAGGCGAGCGAACCTTGGAGTCGCTCGAACAGCTCACCGTCAAGCTGGAGGCCGACTACGGTCTGATCGCCGACCTGCAGATCCGGATTGCCATCTCCAAGCTGCACGCCGATTGGGTGATGTCCTTCGTCGAGGAACTGCTCACCGGATCAGGCGCACAGGACGACACGATGTACATCCCCGAGGTGTGTCACGCATTGCAGGTCAGCGTGGAACGCCTGGCGCACTCGCTGGTTCAACACACCCAGAACATGGCTGAGGTCGTCTCGAACGTCGAGTCACTGTCCGAGGCCCTGGGCGAGTTCCAGTCCTTCCTGTTCATGTGGCGCAACCTGTTGATCCGGCACGGGGTTTCGCGGGCGGTCGGTGAGCACCTGGGCCCGATCGACCGTCAGCTCAGTTCGGGATTCGCTCAGCTGGTGACCCTGCGCCAGCTTGCGCAGCGTTTTCTTGCCGAGAGCCGCCCCTACGATGCCGGACCGTTGTTGGGCCGTGTGGAGCAGCTCGAAGCCGCTGGTCAGCGCGCCTATTCCGGACGACTGTGAGCGAACCGGGCGGGCCGAGTGCCGTCCGGTTGAAGGGTCGTGGTGGCGGAGACATCATGACGTGTGACCTCCGCCGCGCCCGCGGGGCCAGAGCCCTCGACGACCCAGGTGGACCTGTCGATCCTGGGGGTTGCTGAGCCGCGCCCGGAGCGGCTGGCCGCGATCGTCGCCGCTTTGCTGAGCGCGGGGCAGCCTTTCCCGGTTCGAGCAGATCGGCTGGCGATCGACTGGGCGGTTGCTGAACCCCTGCCGACGGTCGGATCCGCGCCCACGACCGCCGGTCTCCATCGTGTTCGAGGGGTAGCTCGGATCGGGGACGGAGAACCGGCCGGCTGGCGGATGGTGGTCAAGACCCTGCGCCATCCGCGGCTGTGGCCAGGTCTTTCCCATCTCTCGGAGGAATCCCAACGGGAGGTCCGTGGACTCGACTGGCGAGCGGGGCCGGCTGCCATGCGCGAAGCTGCGCGGTGTTCTTTCGAAGAGGTCCCGTTCCGCGACGAGACCGTTTCCTGGCGCACTCCGGTCATCGCTGCGCTCGTCACCATCGACGCCGACCACATGGCGATGTGGATGGAGGACGTCGAGGGGGACCAGCGGTGGGACGATGCCCGCTTCGAGCGTGCGGCCTTCGCCTTGGGCCTTCTCGCCGCCCGTCGGCTCGGCACACCGTCGGCGACCACACCCCGGTACGGGCCGATCCTGGCCGCCTCGCGGCAGCTTCGCGGTCACGCTTTGCCGCTGTTGTCGCCTCGGGCCGACTGGGTCCGTTCCCAGGCTGGCCAGCTTCCCGACGTGGTCGCGCTGCGGGCGGAACTGACCGTTTTGGGGGAGCGGCTCGAGGATGTGGTCGCGGCGGCCGCCGACCTCTACCACTTGCCTGCCCACGGCAACGCCACCCCACGAAATCTACTGGTGCCCTGGCATGAGCCGACCACGTTCGTGGCCGTCGACTGGTCTGCGCCGACCCTTTTGCCCGTCGGCTATGACCTCGGCCAGCTGCTTTTTGGACCGGTCGTCACGGGAGAACTGTCGGTGGTCGACCTCATGCGCATCGCGCCCCTGGCCGAGCGGGCGCATCTCGAGGGGTTGACCGCGAGTGGCTGGGATGTGCTGGCCGCTGACGTGCACCGTGGGTTCGTGGCTTCCGCAGCGCTTCGTAGCCTCTTCGCCCTCCTCCCGGCGGATCCCACGGACGAGCCGACCGGATCCGGTGGCACTGATGCCCTAGGTGAGCGGGTGTGGGCCGCACGTTGGTTGGTCGACCAACTGCGCGAGATCCTGCCGACGATCTGACCCGAGTGCGTCGTCCTCGTTCTCCTGGGCCACCGACGACCCCACTGGCCTGGCCACGGGCGTTCGAGCGCCCTTCGAACAGCAGATGAACGCCGAGTGAACAGTGGTGGAACAGTCCCTGCGTTGGTCAGCGGTCCTGCCCATCAGCCGCCACCATGGTCAGCGTGACCGAGACGCTTCTGCTCGTGCTCGTCGTGGCGACCGCGTTGGCCTTCGACTTCACGAATGGATTTCATGACACGGGCAACGCGATGGCCACCTCCATCGCCACCGGTGCCCTCAAACCGAAGACCGCGGTGGCACTGTCCGCCGCACTGAACCTGGTGGGTGCCTTCTTGTCGCTCACCGTGGCCGCCACCATCGCCAAGGGTTTGGTGGATGCGCATGCGGTCACCTTGCCGGTGGTCTTCGCGGGTCTGGTGGGAGGCATCACCTGGAATCTCGTGACGTGGCTGCTGGGTATCCCCTCCAGTTCGTCGCACGCCTTGGTGGGCGGGGTGGTCGGTGCGGTACTCGCGGCCACCGGCACCTCGGGGGTGCTCTGGTCGGGCCTGGTCGCCAAGGTGATGATCCCCGCGCTGCTTGCCCCAGTGATCGCGATCGGTGTTGCGGCCCTCGGGACGTGGTCGGTCGCGCGCGTCACGCGGTCCCTGCCGGTCGAGACCACGAACCGCCAGCTGCGGTGGGGTCAGATCGGCTCTGCCTCGCTGATCTCGCTCGCGCACGGCACCAACGACGCCCAGAAGTCGATGGGCATCATTTTGCTGGCCCTCATCGCCGGGGGCGCCGTTCCGGCGAGTTCCGGGGTGCCGTGGTGGGTGATCGTCTCCTGTGCGGCTTGCATGGCGGCGGGCACCTACCTGGGCGGTTGGCGGGTGATTCGCACGCTGGGTAAGGGACTGGTGGAGGTCGATGCCCGCCAGGGTATGTCGGCGGACATGGCGTCGGCCTCGGTCATCTTGCTGTCGAGCCATTTCGGCTATTCCTTGTCGACGACGCAGGTAGCCACGGGTTCGATCCTCGGCTCGGGAGTCGGGCTGCCCGGGGCGACTGTTCGCTGGCGGGTCGCCGCCCGGATGCTCGCCGCCTGGGGCGTGACCCTGCCCGCCGCCGGTCTGGTCGGTGCCGCGTGCTACGGCATCCAGGCAGGGCTGGGTGGCCTGGTCGGTGCCGGGGTTGTCTTCGCCCTACTGCTGGCCGTGTCCGCAGCGATCTGGTTCGCGTCGCGGCGGGCACCCGTGTCGGCCGCGAATGTCAACGAGACCTGGGGGGCGACGGCGGGAGAGCTGCCCCGGCCGGCGACGGCCGAATCCCCCCGGCGGGCAACAACGGCAGGTTCGATCGCGGCTGCATCGGCCGGGCCGGTGATGCCGATCGGTCCAGGACCCGGATCGTTGGTCGGACACGAGGAAGCCCGCGCATGAGCCAGTACATCGAGTGGTCCGCGCTCGGCCAGGTGGTCGTCGCAGGGCTGGTGGTGGGCGCCGGCCTGCCTGCGCTTTTCGCATTGGGTGTGCGGTTCGCCGTCGACGGCGGTCCGGGCCGGCTGCCGGGCGGTTGGCGGCGGCTCGTGGCCGGGGCGTGTTTCCTGGTCGTGCTGGCCGCCGTGGCCGGTGGGCTCGCGTTGATCGTCGCGGGCGGTCACTGAGCCTTCGGGGTCGCTGGGAAACGCAGCCGGACGCTCGTACCCTGCCCGTGCCGGGAACGTAGGGAGACGTTCCCGCCGTGCCGTTCGGCGATGACCCGCACGAGCGCCAACCCCAACCCGGAACCGGGGATGCCCCGTACCTCGCGGCTGCGTGACAGCTCGTCGAAGACCTCCTCGATCTCGTCCTCGGCGATGCCGATGCCGGTGTCGGCGACCTCGATCGTTGCCCAGCCGTCTTCATCGATGCCGCGAACCTCGACCGGCGTACCCGCCGCGGAGTACTTCACCGCGTTGCTGAGCAGGTTGTGCATCGCCAGGTACACCAGATCCCGGTCACCTTGGATCTGCGCGAGGGGCCACGGCACTTGGGGGAAGATGGTGCGCAGGGGATGCGGGTTGCCGGTGGCCGCCAAGTGGGCGGTCAGGTCGTGGACGGCCTCAGCGCATACCTCTTCGAGGTCCAGCGTCTCCGTCTCGATCGGTTGGGTTTCGAGGTCGGCGAGTTTCCGCAGGTCGCCGACGAGGGTAGCCAGGCGTGCGGACTGGCCGTCGATGGCGGCCAAGTGCGGCGATCCGGTTGCGCCGCCCTCGGCGGCGATGGCGGCCCGGATGGCGGTCACCGGGTTCTTCAGTTCGTGGTCGAGGCGGGCGAGGAAGCGCCGGTGCGCGGATCGTTCCGCCGACCTTCCGGCCGATTCACCGGCCAGGTGTGTCCGCTGCCGGGCCAGTCGCAGCCAGTGGATACCGGCCAGGGCGGCGCCGAGCAGCAGACCGGTGACCACTGCCACGGTAGCCAGCGGAATGGTGATGACTACCCGCAGCGTCGAGCCCGTCGCGATCAGGACGGCCGCGACGGCGAGCCCCCCCACGGCCACCAGGGTCGCGGGTATCCATTGCCGCCAGTGGAGGTCGGGTCGTGGAACCGTCATCGAGCCATCCGGTGGGTGACCGTGCCGCAGAACCGGTAGCCCACTGTCTGCACCGTTTCGATGAACCGTGGGTTGGCGGGGTCGTCCCGCAACGCACGCCGGATCTCGGCGATGCGGTGATCCACGGCCCGGCTGCTGACAGCGAACTCGAATCCCCACAGGGACGACAGCAACTGCTCGCGGCTGTGGAGCTCATTCGGATGGGTCATCAGGTAGTCCAGCAGGAGGGAAGCCCGTGGGGTGAGGGTGATCTCGGTACCGTCCAGCCAGCACCGTCGCGCGGTGCGGTCGAGCGTCAGCGGCCCGGAGCGCAGGTGCTCGGCGGAGCTGAGCGGTCTTTTGCCGGGCACTGAGCGGCGCAGGACGGCGCGGACCCGGGCGACCAGCTCGGCTGGGTCGAAGGGTTTGCTCAGGTAGTCGTCGGCCCCTTCGTCGAGCGCGGCCGATCGCTCGAACGACTCCCCCACCTGGGTGAGCAGGATGACCGGTGTCCAGTCGTCGGCCGCGCGCATCGTGCGTACCAGGGCACGACCGTCGAGGCCGGGCATCATCACGTCGCTGACCACGATGTCCGGGCGGTCCGCGGAGAGTGCGGCCCACCCTTCGTGGCCGTCGGCCGCGGTGGTCACCAGGAACCCTGCCCGTTCCAGCACGGGAGTGAGCCCGGCCCGGATGGTCTCCTCGTCGTCGATCAACAGCACATGCCCGGCGTTCATTCGGTGGCCCCGAGGCCGGTGCGATTGCCGGTGCCGAGGTCGGTGACGTGTCCCGGCGTGCCCTGAGACCACGTCACCGTGTTCCCGTCGCCCACGAGACCGATCGAGTCGACCGTGTCCGTGTGGACCACCGTGTCGTTCCCCGCGACGCTCAGTTCGCCGACGGCCGTCGCGGTCACCGTCGCCCCGTCGGCCGTGATCAGTACCCGCGGGCAGTCCGCGGTGATCTCCATGCCGGACCCGTCGTTGGTCACCGACACCGACCCGTCCGCGCAATCCGAGCGCTCGGTCACTGTCGCGGTCGCGCCGACCCCGTGGCCGGGGGTGTTCGTGGGGGTGTTCCCCGTCGCCGAGCTCGCCGACCGTCGTGGCGCGGAGGTGTCGGCCGCGGGTCGGGCAGGCGCCCCGTCGTCCACGGCCACCGAGCAAGCGGTCAGGCCGGTCGCCAGACCGGTGAACAGAACGGCGGTGCGGATCATCGCGTGTGACGGTGGGGCTTTCAGCATGATTCGGACCCTAACGGTGCCGACGGGCCGCAATCATTGCCTGACGGTATCAGTGATGTCGCAGCCCTGCGATAAGGGCGGATAAAAGGGATATTTAGAGCGCATCCCACTCTACTCTGGACGCAATCCGCCCCACGGCGGTCACCCACCCGGCGCAGTGACCGGGTCACCCCGAAGGAGTTCATCTCATGACCCGCTCAGCTCTTCCAGTCGCCGCACGCTCTTCGCTTCTCCTCGGTATCGGTATCGGGGTCACGGTCGCGCTCGCGGGCTGCTCGATCGGTGGTGCGGGATCAGTGTCCGACTCGAGTGCACCGGGGAACGGAACCGCCGAGGGACAGACCGGCGATGTGCACGGTGGCGATTGCGCGAACGCAGACATCACGATCAGTGAGGACGGTGCCACCGTGGTGTTCACCGGGGTGTGCAAGAGCCTGACTGTGACGGCCGACACGGCGTCAGTGACGGCCGCGGAGGTCGGCACCCTGTCCGTCGAGGGCGACACGAACACAATCGTGGCCGACAACCTCCGCGACCTGACCGTCTCCGGGTCGCGGAACACAGTCACCTGGATGAGTGGCGTCGAGGCGCCCGCCGACGCGGCCGGAGACAACACTCTGGTGCGGGCCGGGGTCACGGCCGGTGTGGCGGGGAGCGAAAACGTGACCGGCGGTGTGGACGACGGCACCTCCGTGACGGTGGACCGCGACGGCGTCGATGTCTCCGGCCTCGACCTGCCCTGAGATCAGCGCAGGCGGTACTCGTACTCGGGGCGGCCTGGGGTGCCGTAGCGGGTGTCGCGGCTGACCTGGCCGGTGTCGGCGAGGTGTTCGAGGTACCTGCGGGCGGTCACACGCGACAGGGCTGCGGCCGCCGCCACTTCGCTCGCGGACAGCGGAGCCTGGGCCGCGCGAAGGGCATCCGCGACGACGGTGAGGGTCTGGGCCGACAACCCCTTGGCCAGGGTGGGACTCGTGGGTGTGCGCAGGACGGCCAGGGTGCGGTCGATCTCCTCCTGGGAGACCACCGCGGTGCCGGACTCGAACGGCCGACGGAACTCCAGGTAGACGCGCAGCTTCTCGGCGAAGGTCGCAAAGGTGAATGGCTTGATGACGTACTGCACCACGCCCAGGGACACCGCCGACCGCACGGCGGCCAGGTCGCGGGCGGCGGTTACCACGACGACATCGACCTCCACGCCGCTCGCCCGCATCTGCCTACACAGGTCGAGGCCGTGGATATCTGGCAGATCCAGGTCGAGCAGCACCAGTTGGACCGGCTCCGATGTCCGGCGAGCGCGAATGATCCGGGCTGCCTCGTTCCCGGTGGCGGCGGTTCCGACCACCTCGCAGCCCCCCACTCGTCGAACGTATTCGGCATGCGCGCACCGCGCGTCGTCCTCGTCGTCGACGACGAGGACCCGGACCGGTGTGGTCGTCATAGCGCCCTCTCGGTGGAGCCGTGGGTCTCCATGGTCGCAGCTGTGGCGTTGGCTGCTGGCGAATCCGGAAGCGCGTCCGGCGTCCGCCGGCGGCCATCAGCCCGCAGCGCGACGGTCCGGGGCAGCAGGACCGTCACGACCGACCGCGGTTCGCGTTCGATCTCGATCGTGCCCCGGCGGCGGGTGACCGCCTGGTGCACGAGAGCGAGGCCGTACCCACGGCCGTAGACGCCGGGGTCCTTGGTCGAGTAGCCGCGGCGGAAGGCGTCCTTCGGGTTCGCGATGCCGGGGCCGGAGTCGGAGACCTGGACGACCAGGGTCACGGGATCGCTGGCGCCGGAGGGGCCGGGTCCGGCGGTGTCGCCCGGTCCCGGTTCGGCGGTGCCGAGGTAGACCTCGATCCAGGGCTGGTCGTCGTCCGAGTCGGTCGCGGCCTCGACCGCGGCGTCCAGCGCGTTATCCACCAGGTTGCCGACGACCGTGACGAGGTCCCCGGGGTCGCCGACGAGGTGATCGAGGTCGCGGTCGATGTCCAGGTGCAGCTCGACGCCGCGTTCGGCGGCCTGGGCGACCTTGCCGAGGAGCAGGGACGTGAGCACCGGCTCGGAACCCGCGTCGACCATCTGGTCCACGAGTTCCTGGCTGGCGGCCAGGTCGCTCGTGGCGAGGCGGCGGGCCTCCTCGGGGCGGCCGATCTCGATCATCGCGACGATCGTGTGCAGTCGGTTCGCGTGTTCGTGGGTCGCCGAACGCAGGGCGTCGCTGAGGGTCCGCATGGACTGCACCTCGCTCGCGAGGTCCTCCAGTTCGGTGCGGTCTCGGATGGTCACCACGGCACCGTGGTTCGACGTCGGCTCCTGGCTGACGACGAGCACGCGGTCGGCGGTCAGGAAGACCTCGTCCTCTACTTGGCGACCCGATTCCAGCAGCTCGTGCAGCGGACCTGGGAGGTCCAGGGCGGAGACCGGGCGGGGCACGTTCTCGGTCTCCCAGCCCAGCAACTCGCTGGCGTGATCGTTGCTGAGCACGAGCCGGCGATCCCCGTCGACGACGAGCAGGCCCTCGCGTACGTTGTGCAACACCGACTCGTATGAGGCGAACATCTGCGCGAGTTGTTCGGGGCCTCGGCCGCCGGTGACCCGTTCGAGGTAGCGACCGAGGATCGCCGCCGAGACCGTGCCGGCAAGGAAGAAGGCCAGTACTGCACCGGCGATCCAGGGCACCCGTCGCCACACGGCCGAGGTGATGTCATCGACCTTGACGCCGGTCGCCACCAGCGCGACCACTTCGTCGCCGTCGGTGATCGGGACAACGGCCCGCGCTGTGCGCCCGAGCGAGCCGCGATGGGTCTCGGTGACCAGGCCGCCGTCGAGCGCAGCCTGCACCGTGCCGGTGTACGGCTGGCCGATCAGCTGGGGGTCGGGGTGGGTGTAGCGGATACGGTCAGGCCGCATGATCGTGACGAAGGCGATCCCTGTGTCGTCCTTGAGCCGGACGGCGTAGGGCTCAAGTTCGGCGGAGGGGTCCGGTGAGGCCAGGGCCTCCAGGACGAAGGGGTTGTCCGCCACCGACCGGGCGACCGCCACGCTCGTGGCGACGGCGGCGTCATGCGCTTCGCTCCGGGCCTGGAACCACAGCGCGACCAGCCCGACGCAGGCCAGGATGAGCAGGACGACGACCTGCGCCCCGACCAGCCGCCGGGCCACACTCAGATCTCGTTGACGCATCTCGCTGAACCTCCGGACGGCTCGTGCCGCGCTGACCGTCATGCCTGGCCCGCGCGACCGCCCAGGAACATTATGAACGCAACCGTTCAGTTGGTCGTTCGTGCCCACACCATGGTCCCTGTTGCGCAGGAGTCGGCACTACGTGGTGCTGACCGACCGACGAGGGAGTCATTCATGACGACGACAACACCACAGGTGAAGAAGAAGCGGGACAAGACGCATTTCCTGTATATCGCCGTGATCCTCGCGGTGGCCGCGGGAATCGCGGTGGGCCTGATCTGGCCCACGGTGGGTGTCGCACTCAAACCGCTCGGTACAGGTTTCGTGTCCTTGATCCGGATGATGATCGCGCCCGTGATCTTCTGCACCATCGTCCTGGGGGTGGGATCGATCGCGAAGGCCGCCACGGTCGGGCGGATCGGCGGGCTGGCCCTCGGGTACTTCCTGACCATGTCCACATTCGCGCTGGCGATCGGCCTAGTGGTCGGTAACTTCGTCAAGCCAGGCAGCGGCCTGAAGGTGGACGACCTCAGCTACACCGCCGAGGGCGAGGCCCACGGCACGGTCGACTTCATCCTGGGGATCATCCCCACCACATTGATCTCGCCGCTGACCGGCGAGAGCGTGCTGCAGGTGCTGTTCGTGGCGCTCCTCGTCGGCTTCGCCATCCAGAAGATGGGGACGCCCGGTCAGCAGGTCCTCACCGTGGTCCGTTACGGCCAGGCGCTGACCTTCCGGGTGCTGTACATGATCATGTGGGTCGCCCCGATCGGTGCCTTCGGTGCCATCGCGGCAGTGGTCGGTTCGGCCGGGGCGCAGGCTCTGTGGAGCCTCGGTTCGCTCATGCTGGCCTTCTACGTCACGTGTGCGCTGTTCATCGTCTTCGTGCTCGGCTCCCTGTTGTGGGCCGTTGCTCGGGTGAACATCTTCTCGCTGCTCAAATACCTCGCTCGTGAGTACCTGCTCATCGTGGGGACCAGTTCGTCGGAGTCCGCGCTGCCGCGGCTGATCGCGAAGATGGAGCACGTCGGTGTCTCCAAGCCGGTGGTGGGCATCGTGGTGCCGACCGGGTACTCATTCAACCTTGACGGCACCGCGATCTACCTGACGCTCTCATCGATCTTCATCGCCGACGTCATGGGGGTCTCGATGACCTGGGGCGAGCAGATCTCGCTTCTCCTGTTCATGATCATCGCGTCGAAGGGTGCGGCCGGTGTCACCGGTGCCGGGCTGGCCACGCTGGCCGGTGGCCTTCAGGCCAACCGCCCCGACCTGGTCGACGGCGTGGGCCTGATCGTGGGTGTGGACCGGTTCATGTCCGAGGCCCGGGCGTTGACCAACTTCACCGGGAACGCGGTCGCCACGATCCTGCTCGGGACCTGGACCAAAGAGGTCGACCGTGCACGTGTCTCGGCCGTGCTCTCGGGTGCGATCCCCTTCGATGAGGCGACGATGAGCGACGACCACCTGGGTCACCACTCGCCGAAGGAGCCGGTGTCGCCAGCGGGTGTTCCGGTGGAGCCCACCCCATTGCCGGAGGAACCGGAGTCGGACGAACTGGTCGGCGCCGGTATGCGTTGAGCCGGATGCACTCAGATGTGCTCAGCGGTGCCGTTGAACGGCACACGCGTAGCGAACGAGGCGCCGGGTGTCGACCACCCGGCGCCTCGTCGGCTCTCAGGGCAGCTGCTGCTTGGCTGCCAGAACCCGCAGGACGGCCGCGTCGACCTTGGCCGCGAAGACCGGATCGGCGCGGGCACGGTCGGCCAGCGCCGTGGCCATCTCGGGAATCACAGTGGGATCCGCCGAAGCCAGCACCATGTCGCAGCCCGCGTCAACGGCCAAAACGGCCCGCTCAGCCGGAGGCCATGCGGCCACTTGAGCGGTCGCGGAGACGTCGTCGGTGATCACCACCCCGGTGAAGCCGAGGTTGGCGCGCAGGAGGTCGCCGACGACGATCGGGGAGAACGCGGCAGGAGCTGTCGGGTCGATGCGGGTGTAGACCACTGTCGAGACCATGACGAACGCCGGATCGGCCGCGATGCCGGCCCTGAAGACGTCAACGGGGTCGCTCGTGTCTTCGGTCGTGTGGTCGACCACATGGGCAGTGTCGTCGGTGTTCGCCAAGACGCGGCCGAGGCCGGGGAAGTGTTTGATCGCCACATCCACCCCCGCTTCCGCCATTCCCGCACTGAAGGCGTTGGCGTGGTCTAGCACGACCGGTGCCGTGGTCCCGTAGTTGCGGTGCACGGCCCCGATCGGGGGATTCGATGCAGGCGCCATGGTGTCGATCAGGTCCATCACCGGTGCCAGGTTGAGGTTCACCCCGGCGGCGGCGAGTTCACTTCCCCATTGGGCGGCTTGGGTGTGGAGTTCGGATGCCGGGATCTCAGCCTGGTCGGTGGCGGCCGGGATCTGCGAGAACCCGGATCCACGCAGTACCTGGACCAGTCCACCCTCCTGGTCGGTAGCGACGAACAGCGGTGCGCCGTGGGTGGTCGTCGGCGAGACCAGCGCCCGGTAGCCGTCCACCAGATCCCTGGTCGCCGTCACTCCTGCGGTGGAGCGGCCGGCCAGGAAGATATTGCCCACATGGTGTTCGGTGATCGCTGCGGTGCTGATCGGGGCGGGGTTGCGCACATCGACGCCGGCCATGAGGAGCTGCCCGACCTTCTGCTCCACCGACCATTCCGCCAACCCGGCGCTGGGTAGTGGGACGGCGGCCGATTGTGTCGGTCCGGCGGCCGCCGACGGTGTCGGGGTGGGTGCCGGTCGCGGCGGTGGCGCCGAGGGCGCGGTGCAGCCGGCGAGGATGAGCGCGCCGACGAGCGCGATGCCCGCTCGGGTGCGCATAGCCATCCCACGACGGTAAGCGGACAGCCGCCGCGTGTCCTGTGCTGCGACACCTGTGGGCTTTCGGGCAGTGGGTGGCCTGCTATCAGGGTGATCGGCCGTATATCGGGTGGGCGTTGGTCGGCAACCAGGTGGTGCCTAGACTTCCAGAGCCTGGGCGATGTCCGCCGCGAAGAGCTCGACCTCGTGGACCGGGGTGTTCCACGCGCACATCCAGCGGACCTCCGTGTGGTCCGGGGTAGGCCCGGGTGCCCAGTCGTAGAAGTGGTAGGTCTCGCGCAGGGTCTCGGCGGCCGAGCGTGGGAGCACCGCGAAGACGGCGTTCGCCTCGACGGCCTGGGTGATCGTCAGCCCCGCCAGGGAACTGACTCGTTCCGCGAGCATCCTGGCCATGTCATTCGCCCGTTGGGCGTTGCGGAGCCACAGGGGCACGTCGCCGCTGAGCAGGGCGAGCAGTTGTGCGGAGACGAACCTTTGTTTCGAGGCGAGCTGGGCTGTGATCTTGCGCAGGTATCCCACGGCGTCGGCCAGCTCGGCGCGGTGGGGACCATCGGGAACCACCACGGCCTCGCCCAGCAGTGCGCCGTTCTTCGTGCCGCCGAGGGAGACGATGTCGATCCCGACGCCGGTGGTCACCGCGCCCAGGCTCGTGTCGAGGAAAGCGGCGGCGTTGGCCAGCCGGGAGCCGTCGAGGTGGACGATCATGCCGCGGTGGTGGGCGGCCTCCGTCAGCTCCCGGAGTTCGGCGACGGTGTACACGGTGCCGAGTTCCGTGGCCTGCGTCAGCGACAGCACCGTGGGTTGCGCCCGGTGGACGTCGCGGAGGTCGCCGGCGTAGCGGTCCACCGCCGCCGGGGTGAGTTTGGCGTCCGGGGAGTCGATCGGCAGGATCTTGAGGCCGCCCACGTGCTCGGGGGCACCGTTCTCGTCTGTGTTGATATGGGCCCATCGTGAGGCGACGACGCCACCCCAACGCGGACTGGCCGCCATCAGCGAAATGATGTTTGCCCCGGTGCCGGTCAGGACGCCGAAGGTCTCGGTGGCCTCGCCGAACTCGGCTCGGACGGCAGCCTCCAACCGCCGGGTCCAGGGGTCGTCCCCGTAGGACGAGGCGGGGCCCTGGTTTGCCTCGGTGATCGCCGCGAGCACCTCGGGGTGAGCAGGCGCGTAGTTGTCGGAGGCGAATGATGTCATCCATCAAGACTAAAGGGGTGATAAACGCGGTACGCTCCTGGGACAGAGGTGACAAAAGGCAGGCCGCGTGACCGCGCGTCAGAATCGGGCCTCTGGGCGCGTGTCAATGGGTACAGGGGGACTGTAAAGATTCCGCCGAGCCCGCACGAGGCAGAAAGGTACGCGCCATGCCGTTTCTCTCCGACGCGACCGACAGTGTGCCGTGGCGTTCTCCAGGGCAGCAGCCGTCTGCGTTCGACCCGACCGTATGGGCGGAGCCCACGGAGCCGCCCTCCTGGGTCCCTGATCCTCCTGCCTGGGACGAAGCCCAGCAGACCGAGGACTGGGTGGACCCGGTCGGTGCTCCACCGTGGCATCCGCTCGCGGACGGCGCGTCTGTCGCGGATAGCCCCGAGGAGCCGGCGTTGCCCGATACGACAGACCCGACGGTGCGTATGCGTTGGGCTGACACGGGACTGGAGCCCGGAGATTACGTCTGGAACCGTACGACGGCGCAGGAGTATGCCGCAGGGTCATATGACGACGATTACGCGGACACGCAGACGGACACGTTGCACGCCGTCGGCCGCACGCTGCCTTCCTACACGGCTCACCCCACGGTCGACGGTTATGCCCCCGACTCTCGCATGGCGGAGCGCTACACAGCCGATTTCTATGGGGCCGAGCCCTATGCACGGGGTTCCTCAGCGGCGGACTCGTATGCGTTCGAGCCGTACACGGCGGACCTCCAGGCCGCGCATCCCTATGTGACGGACGCGGCGGAGACCTATCCGGCGCAGCCGTATGCGGTTGATTCCTTTCCGGCGGATTCCAGCGGGACGGGTTCATATGACACGGGCGCCTATGCTGCTGCCCCGTTCATCCCCGCGGTCGATGTCCCGATCGGCCCGCCTCCGATCATGGCCGCCTCGGCGCCGCAGTACGCCCCGGAGGTCAGCACGCGACCTACTGTTTCACCGGTGCACGGCAACCGGGACGCTCTGACGATCGAGGCCTTCCAATCGTTGCCGGTCCGCTGGCAGGAAGTGCTTTGGTTCACGTGCGTCGAGCGGGTGTCTGTCACTGAGGCCTCCGTACACATCGGTTTGAGCCGTGAGGTGGTGGCCGCCATCGAACTCCGGGCACGCGAGGGACTACGGAGGGCATGGTTGGAGTCATACCTCGACAATGAGTCTTTGCCCACGTCCTGTTCCGCCGTCCTGCAGGAACTCTCGGCCTATGCCCGGGGGACCCTGTTGGCCCGCGATGCCGATCTGATCGAGGCGCATCTGGCTGCCTGTGACCGCTGTCGTGGAGTGGACGATGAACTCGCGGAGCTGCTCCCGGCACTGCCCGAAGTGCTCCTGCCGGTGGCGCTGGCCAACATGGAGGACAGCTAGCTGCCTGTCGTGACCGCCGCGCAGGGCGCCGATCGTCCGTTGCGCCGTCAGCGGACGATCAACGACTGGACGACTACTCCGTCGCGGGTCGATCGTGCCTGGAACTCCCTTCCGCAGATCCAGGCATGCCCGGCCAGAACGTCCGGCGAGGCAGGCGACCCGTCGGCATAGCGGGCGGAGCGGATGGCTCCGGGCTCGCCAAAGGTGACCGGTCGGCCGAATTCGTCGGTGACCCAGTCCACACACCACCGGCAGACGCGGCCGGAGTAGATCGGATCGGCCGGAAGCAGCGTTTTGCACACCGGGCAGATTTCGCTCGCCCCTTCGCCGTCTGGCGCGCCGTTCAGGGCCACCATGACGATCCGATCGGTGGCGGCGGCCCGTTGGACGGTGCGCCGGGCAAGGACTCCGAGTTCGCGTGCCGTGATCCCCGGCCATCCGTGGAGCGGTTCCTGCCACTGGCGAGGGATGGCCTCGGCGCCGTACTTGGCGCCCAGCAGTGAACCGGCCAATGCGGCGACCGTGTCCGTCTCCCCGCCGATGCGGATGGCCGCCTGGATACCGGCCACGAGGTGTTCGCGTCCGGACGGGGCCGGGTCGTTGCCCGCATCTATCGTCGGTGCCCCGCTGGTCGTTGTTGGCCCAGTGGTGGCGATCGCATGCCACGCGGCCTGCAGGGCAGTCACCGTGAAGGCATTCGCCCGCAGTCCGGCGCGCGGCTCCGGGTTCGCGGCGTCCGCGATCCAATCCTGCCAATCCAGGCGGCGAGCCGCCGGGATCAGGTCCAGGCCGGCTTCCAGGTCGAGCTGTTGGCTGGTCACGGCCAGTCGGACGGCCTCGGACCATAAGACGCAGGAGTCCCCTGCCAGCAGATCGGCATGGGTGAGTTCGGCGACGGCACGGGCGATTCGTGCGGTGGCCCGCCGGTCGTCCAAAGTGCACAGGCCGACGACGCCGGTGCGCATCAACGCTCCGTTGCCTGCGGTCAGTTCGGGCAGCAGCGACAGCGCGCGGCTCGCCTCCCGCAGTCGCGCCGCGGGTGCCCCGGTGAGACGGGCCGCACGGCGCAGGACGGCTGCGGTCTGGCGACTCATGTCGCTGGCGCCTTCGACCTTCCACGCCTCCAGGGCTGAGGCGATCTCGTCCAGGGCTCCGGAGCCGTCTGGGGAGGCCGGGTCGATGTCTTGGTTCGAGCTGACCCGGGCCACACAAACCGCCACCTGGGTGTCGTCGCTCCACTCGCCGCGCGCATAGGGGCCAAGACCCCCGCCGCTCATCGTCGCGTCTTCGCCCGGCGCCAGTCGGCGGGCGAACCCGTAGGGGACGCCGAGCGCATCGCCACACGCCTGGGCGATCAGCATGCCGGTGGCACGGTCGAGCACTCCGGGATCGAGGACGTCGGTCATGGGGGGCTCCTGAGGGTGTATCGGCCAACATGCTCGGCCGGCAGGCGACCGCACCGGCGTTGCTCCTTCCATGCTGGCTGGCCAGGACCAGAACCGCGACCGCTGTGTGGTCCGTTCGCCGGGATTCACCCGGTGTGCTGAGAGAAGACCCCGCACTTTCTCCCCGCCCTGGCGCATCCCATGCGAATGGATGCCGTAGGTGTATCCGAAAGGCGAAGTCGAAAGCAGACCGGTCCAGCGACAGTGGATGAGAACCCACCCCCCCATGACAGCCGTCGTGGGCTCCTCCGACGAGAGGCCGACATGCCGACCGCGACCGCTGTTCGACCAGATGTGTTGACCGATGAGGAACTCGTCGCGCGGGTCCGTGCCGGTGACCATGAGGTCTTCGGTCTGCTATGGCGGCGGCATGCGTCGGTGGCCCTGGGTGTCGCACGGCAGTATCGTGGCTGTGACCCGGAAGACGTGGTCCAGGATGCTGTGCACGCGGTGTACCTGTCGATCGTGCGCGGTGGCGGCCCGCAGGGTTCCTTCCGCCCCTACCTGCTGCGTGCGGTCCGCAACCGGGCTGCATCGACGGCGCGGCGCACGAAAGCCGCACCGGTGGGAGATCTGCACGACATGGCCGAGCACACGCTCGAGGACGCGACACCGGACTGCTCTGACGGTTCCTTGGACCGGATGCTGACGGTCCCTTTGCTGCGGGAACTGCCCGATCGGTGGCGCATGGTGCTCTGGTACACCTGCATCGAGGACCTTTCCCCGGCGCAGGCCGGAAAGCTGATGGGCATGTCCCCGAATGCGGTCTCGGCGCTTGCCAAGCGCGCGCGTGACGGTCTGCGTCGCTCCTGGCGGATCGCGTACCCTGCCGACGAAAACGCGGCGTAGGCGACTCGGACCATGTGGTGCCCGGGCGGACCGCCGCCTACCCTGATCGGGATGCGCATCCTGACCTGGGTCTTGGCGGCCTACCTCGCTCTTGTCCTGCTGGTCACCTTGTGGCCCTCGCCGGAGTCCACGGCGGCTCCCGGCTGGGCGCAGGCAGTCATCGACATGGCGAACACCGTCGGGATCCCCCTGACCATCCCGGTGGCCGAGGCGCTGGCCAACGTCGCCATGTTCTTCCCTCTGGGTGCGCTCGCGACCGGTGTGCTCGCCCGCCGGCGCCGGGTCGGTTCCTGGCGGCGATCAGCCGCCGTCGTGACCATAGCGGGGGCCGGTCTTTCCGCCGTGATCGAGACGGCGCAGTTGGCCATTCCTGGCCGGGTATCGACTGTGCAGGACGTCTTCTTGAACACAGTCGGCGGGGCGGGCGGTGCCTTCGTGGTGGCCGCCGCCGTGCTATGCCGGTCGCGCCGCCGGGCGCGGGGCGGCAGCCGTCGATGACGGTCACGGAGCTGGTGGCGCAGTTGCGGATTGCGGGGGCGGTCTTCGCAGAGGAAGAGGCGGAACTGATCGCCACTCAGGCCGCAGATGACGGTGAGCGGTCCCGGTGGCTGGCGCGCCGGGTCGCGGGTGAGCCGCTGGAACAGATTCTGGGGTGGGCCGAGTTCGACGGGCTACGGATCGTTCTGGAGCCGGGTGTCTTCGTGCCCCGGCAGCGCACTGTCGCGCTGGTGGACGAGGCGGAGCACTTGCTCGCGGCTCACAGCCAGTCGATGCCGACGGTGGTCGACCTGTGCTGCGGCTCGGGGGCGGTGGGGCTGGCACTCGCCATTCGAAGGCCGATCGAGCTGATCGCCACAGATATCGATGAAGTTGCTGTGCGGTGTGCCGCGCGGAACCTGGGCGACCGTGGCCGGGTGTACACCGGGGATCTCACCGAGGCTGTTCCGGAGCAGCTACGGGGACGGGTAGCCATTCTGCTGGCCAACGCGCCCTATGTGCCGACGGACGCCATCGCCCTCATGCCTCCAGAAGCCCGGGATTTCGAGCCGGTGACCGCCTTGGACGGCGGGTCCGACGGCCTGGATCATCACCATCGCATCGCGGCCTTGGCCTTTGAGTGGCTGGTGCCCGGCGGGCATGTGGTGATTGAGACCTCCCAGAGGCAGGCGGCCGGCACGGTCGGCGTCATGCGGGATGCGGGCCTGTCGGCTCGGATCGTTCGCGATGACCGGCGGGATGCGACCGTCGTCGTGGCCACCGCGGGAGCATCGCCCGGGCTTGCCCCGGACAGTGCGGAACAAGGCCCCTAGGATGGCGGCGTGATGAACCGCGCGAGAGGTGCGGATGGCAAGCATCGGCGGCAGCGAGTGGCCCCGGGTGCTGGCGCTGCCATGGTGGCGGTCCTGGCGTTCGCCCTGGGCGCTTGCCAGTCGGGCGGCGCCGGGCAGGGATCTCCCACGCCGTTGACGATCGCCGATGCGCCGACGCACTACGAGTCCGCTCTGGAGGATGTACGGGTCGCGATCACCGGTGCCGCGGGCCAAGGGGATTGGTTCGCTCTTCCGGTCGAAGCTGCCTTGCCGGAGGCGCCCGGTGGCCAGTGCGCCTATCGCTCCGAGCTGTGGCGTTCCTCGTTGGATCTCACGAAAGTGGACGCCTGGCCGCAAGTCGTGGAAGCAATCAATCCGGTGCTGGCCGCCAATGGTTTCGCGACGACGACCGGTCCGGAATCCAATAGTTCTGGCTGGACGCAGGTCCGGGTCAAGGATGCCAATGGCGCCACGCTCACGCTGCGCACCAAGGAACACACCGAGCTGGTCATCACTGGGGCAGTCGTCGACGACGGTCAAGGGCCGTGCCCGGCAGGTGTCCGACCGTCGCGCTAGGTGTGTCAGCTCAGGTGGTGGCTGGGATCGCGGGGATACCGAGGGCGAGGATGCCGATGACCAGCACGGTCGGGAAGATGATGCGGGACGCCTTCGCCTGCGTGCGCCGGTTCACGGCGATGACCGTGAGCAACGCGATCGACGCGAGCGCGGCGGCGACCACAAGGCCGACTCCTGCACCTGGTGTCATGAACTCGAACGGCATGCGAATCGCAATTCCTGCTCTGGTCTCGTAGGGCTCCTACTCAACCCCTTCACGCCGCTGAATGCACATCGTGATGGCACTTCGAAGTTTGGGAAAGAATTCACCCGACCGAACGGTTGTCCAACTGCTATTTCGCCCATCTGGTAGGGGCCGTCGCCGCGCTCTCCAGGCGGCCGCACACTCGTGCCTCACCAAACGCTCACGGGCATCCCCGAGGCGCGCTCACGAGCTTCCCCGAGGCGATGATCGGTCCGGAGTCGAGTGGTGCCCGCCGCTTTACCAGTGCAAGTCGCGGTCTGGTTTCGCCTTGGGCATGGTATGCGCAATCATTCCGACATGAGACTTGGTGGGTTGTACGTGGCGGATGTGGTGTCTGTTCTTGCCCTGCTGGTCGCGGTGTTCGCGGTCTGGACGCTGCGGCGCGCGAGATACCGGGACCGAGAAGCCGCCGCCGCCCGATCTCTGAAACCCTGGTTGGCCGAGATCACCCGGCTCCTGGACACGATCTGGGATTCCCGGGCCGAGCACGCCAGGTGGATCGCGGAAGTGGACCGTAACCGTTCGGTGACCGACCGTGATCGTGTGCGGGCGGGTGTTCGCGCCGCCGCCGAGTCCGCCGTCTCGGAACGGATGAGCGCGACGGCGGCGACAACGAAGGCCGTGGTTCCGCCGCCGGTCGCGGCCCCCGAAGTGGTCCAGGCCAAACACGCGAAGGCGACGGGTGTTGATGTGAACGCGCTGGACTCGGACACCCCGGCCCGCGGGGTGACGACGGTTCCGGCCGACGAGTCCGCTCCGGTGACCGGGTCGATCGCCGTTCAGGTCGGCCGGCACAGCGCCGCCCGTGCGGTCGCCCAACTCGCCATGAGCGAGGTGAGCCTGGCGGCGGCCGCGCGCCGGGAGGCCGGGCTCAACGCGGAGCTGGTAGAACTCGCGGGCGAGTTCCGTGAGGCCAGTGCCCAGGTTGCGGGCACGTCGCTCGGAAACAGCGCCTACCGGGTCGAGCGTTGCCTGGCGGCGGTCCTCGCGGACCGCGACGAGGACATCGCCGAGAGCCTCTCAGCCCATGAGGAAGCGAAGGCCGCGGTGATGCAGGCGCAGCAGGCCTGCCTGCTTGCGATCGAGCGTGCCGAGGGCTGACCTCGGCCTCGTCGCTTGTCGTCCGCTGCCAGGGGCGCGACCATGGGGTCATGACCCCTATCGCGTGGCTCGGCCGCGCCCCTGAAGTCGACGCCACCGCAACAGCAGCGCGTTCAGCGTGCCGGTAAGGGGATCGCGGGTGCGGGTTGAGCAGGCGGATGTCGTCGTCGTCGGCGGTGGGGCGGCCGGGCTGCGGGCCGCGCTTCAGGTGATCGCGGACGGCGCCGATCGAGCTGTCGCCCCGGTGGTCGCCCTGGTCTCGAAGGTCTACCCCATGCGGTCGCACACCGTCGCCGCCGAGGGTGGGGCAGCCGGCGTGGTGGGGCCGGGCGACAGCCTGGAGCAGCACGTGGCGGACACCTTGGCCGGCGGGGCCGGCCTCTGCGAAGAGGACGCCGTGCGGTACGTCGTCGAGCGTGCGGCGAGTGAACTCGCCCAGCTCGAACGTTGGGGGATGCCGTGGAGTCGCGAGTCGGGTGGTGAGGTAGCGGTCCGGCGGTTCGGTGGCATGAGCCAACCGCGTACCTGGTTCGCTGCCGACCGCACCGGGTTCCACCTGTTGCACACCCTGTTCCAGACCTCCTTGCGGCACGAGTCGATCCGCCGATATGACGAACACCATGTGCTCGACCTGGTCGTCGCCGATGGCCAGGTGCGCGGCGTCGTGGCCTATGACCAGCATCGTGGGGAGCCAGTGTTCCTCGCGGCCTCGGCTGTCGTCTTGGCGACGGGTGGTGCCGCGCGACTGTTCGGCGCCAGCACCAACGCCGGGATCGTGACGGGCGACGGACTGTCAATGGCCTTGCGCGCCGGGGTGGCGCTGCGTGACCTGGAGCTCGTCCAGTTCCATCCGACCTGCCTGCCTGGCACCGGGATCCTGATCACCGAGGCCGCTCGCGGGGAGGGCGGCGTTCTGCTCGACGCGGCCGGCGAACGGTACCTGGCCGACTACGGATTGGGGCCGGTCACGCCCATCGGCGATCCGGTGCCCCGCCGGATGGAACTCGGTCCGCGCGACCAGCTTTCGCAGGCGTTCTGGCGAGCGGACCGCGACGGCCGGACGATCCCGACGCCGCAAGGATCCGTGGTGCACCTCGACCTACGGCATCTGGGGACCCAACGGCTCGCCGAACGATTGCCGTTGGTATCCAGCCTGGCGTGGCAGTTCGTCGGCGCTGACCCCTCGCGCGACCTCGTGCCCGTCCGGCCGACGGCGCACTACACGATGGGCGGGATCAGCACCGATCGCTCGGGTGTTACCGAGGTTCGCGGGCTCTTCGCCGCCGGGGAGTGCGCGTCCACCGGGCTGCACGGGGCGAACCGGCTTGGCTCGAACTCGTTGGTGGAGACGCTCGTCGTCGGGGCGGGTGCCGGCGGCGCGGCCGCCGCCTTCGCACAGAGCAGCCGGTCAGCGGCGGGCGGGTCGGCGACCGAGGGACCGTCCTGCGCCGAGGTGGACCAGGCGGGGGCGCTCGCGGACGGTTGGTTGGCGATGCGCGGCCGGGGGGCCGAGTCGCCCGCGAGTATCCGCACCGAACTGGGCCAGGTCATGGATGCCGATGTTGGCATCTACCGGGATGCTGATGGCCTGGCACGGGCGGCCCAGCGGGTCGACGAACTTCGTGCGCGGTTCGCCGACGTCCGCGTCGCTGATACCTCCGCGGTGCTTAACACCGACTGGGCGCAGGCATTGGAACTCGGTGCGATGCTGGATGTCGCGCGGGTCGTGATCGCGGGAGCCTCGGCCCGGGAGGAGTCGCGCGGTGCTCACCAACGGCTGGACCACCCCGAGGCTGCTTCGGAGGCAGCCCATACGATCGTGCGGATCGGTGCCGACGGTGGCGTGGTGCTGACCCATGAACCGGTGGGCGCACAGCAGTCGGTGGCGACACAGGCTGCGGGGACGAACCCCAACGGGGACAGTGGGAGGGACCAGGAGTGACGGCTGAGACGGTGCGGATCGAGGTGGTGCGCGCCGAACCGGGTGCGCAGCCGCGAACGGTCGCCTATGACGTCCCCTACGCCGAGCACACCACCGTGCTTGACGCGCTGGCCTGGGTCAAGGACAACATCGACTCGACGCTGACCTACCGTTGGTCCTGCCGGATGGCGGTCTGCGGGAGTTGCGGTGTGATGGTGAACGGCCGCCCGGTGCTAGCCTGCGAGACGTTCGTTCGCGGGTACCGGACCAGCGGGATCACCGTGGGGCCGCTGGAACACTTCGAGGTGCTGCGGGATCTGGTGGTCGAGACCGACGGGTTCCTCGGCAAGCTCCGTTCGCTTCAGCCGTGGCTGGAACCGGCCGCAGATGGCGTCGGGGATGACCCGGTGCCGGACGAAACGCCCGTCGACGGCGCCGGCGGGAGTCTCCACACCAACCTGCAGACCCCCGAACAGATGGCCGCCTTCGGCGACTTCGCCCAGTGCATCGACTGCATGCTGTGCTATGCCGCCTGCCCGCAGCTCGACGAGGTGCCCGGGTTCGTGGGACCGGCCGCGGTGGCGACGGCCCGGCGGTGGGATGAGGACTCCCGAGACCACGGGGAGCTCGCCCGGATCGAGGCCATGGATGTCGAGGAAGGCGTGTGGCCGTGTATCCAGCTGGGCGCCTGCACACAGGTCTGCCCGAAGGGGGTGGACCCGGCCCGTGCCCTGCGTGACGCCCAGCGGATCGCCGAGGAGACCTGGGAGTCGCGCCAGGGTTGAGTGGCGCTGTTCACAGCGTCCGCACCAGCCGCTAGGATCGAGATATCCCCTGGTAGGAGCGATGCGATGATCGAACTACCTGAAGCCCGCACCCTGGCCCGCCAGCTCGCGCAGACCTGCGTCGGCCGCACCGTCACCGGAGTCGGAGTGCTGGAGTCCCCCCACCGGTTCGCCTTCCTCTCCGGCGGTGGCGACGCCTACCCGGGGCTGCTCACGGGCCAGCCGCTGACCGGCAGCCGGGCACACGGTGGCTTGGTCTTCGTCGAGATCGGCGACCACACGCTCATCCTCGGCGACGGCGCATTCCCGCGCCGGACCCCGCCCGGTGGCACGCCACCCGCGAAGCGTCAGCTTCGGTTGGATCTGGACGACGGTTCGACGCTGACGGTGACTGTCCGGATGTACGGCGGCGTCCACCTGTGGGAGTTGGACCGAGACAACCCCTACATCCAGGTCGCACTCGACCGGCCCGGCCCGCTCGACGACACTTTCGACGAGGCCTGGGTCGCCGGGCTGTTCGCGGAACCGGGCGTCGAGAAGCTCTCCGTCAAGGCGTTCCTGGCCACCGACCAGCGCATCCCCGGTGTCGGCAACGGCCTGGTGCAGGACACGGCGTGGAGGGCCGAAGTCAACCCGCGCACCCGGATCGGCGCACTGTCGGCCGAGCAACACGATGCCCTGATCGAGGCGTTGCGTGAAACGGCCGGCCTCATGGTGGCGGCCGGCGGCCGGGACACCGAGCCGGGGCTCGACGGGACGCCGGGCGGGTACCACGGCGTGCTCGGGAAGGCGACGGTCGGCACGCCCTGCCCGCGGTGCAGCGCGACGATCGTGAAGGAGGCGTTTCTCGGCGGCGCCATCTACTACTGCCCGGGCTGCCAACCCAAGGGTTGAGTGCTGTTGTCCGTCGGGCGCTTGCCCGCAAGACGCCCGCGCCGCTCAGCCTGAGGGCTTACGACGGAGCGCTCGCAGATCCGACCGCATGCGTGCGCGCGGCACGGCCGCACGGGCGGTCCGCTCTGCGGGAGGATGGGGCATGGCCTCGTCCACCGCCGCCCCCACTACGCCCGGCACGGTTCAGCTCAGCCTTGCCGAGGCGGCCCGTCAAGACTTCACGGCCGCCTTCGGGCCCGAACGTCTCCACCTGCGTCGTTCGGAGCGGGCGGCCCGTGCCCGCGACGCCTCCCATTACCTGCTCGTGCCGCGCCTGGCCGCGACGGCCACCGACGCCGATGCGGTTGCCCACGCCTTCCACCTGGCGCGTACCTACCGGTTGCCCGTGACGCTGCGTTCGGGCGGAACCTCGTTGTCGGGGCAGGCCAGCGGTGGGGGATTGTTGCTCGACACCAGGCAGCACTTCCGGGACATCGAGGTGCTCGACGGCGGCGCCCGGGTGCGCTGCGGTCCGGGAGCCACGGTCCGGGCGGTCAACGCCCGCCTGGCTCCGTACGGCACCAAGCTGGGTCCCGACCCGGCCTCGGAGATCGCCGCCACGATCGGTGGCGTGGTCGCGAATAACTCCTCCGGGATGGCCTGCGGTACGCAGTTCAACACCTACGCGACGCTCGATTCCCTGACCGTGGTGCTGCCGTCCGGAACCGTGATTGACACCGGTGCCCCTGATGCCGATGAGGTGTTGGCCGCGCGCGAGCCGGCCCTGCACGCCGGGCTGACCAGGCTGCGCGAAGAGGTGCTGGCCTCCCCCGATGCGTGCGCGCGCATCGCGGCCCAGTATGCGATGAAGAACACGATGGGCTACGGGCTCAACTCGCTCATCGACTTCGCTACGCCGGTCGACATGCTCGCTCACCTCCTGGTCGGTTCCGAGGGCACGCTCGGATTCGTCTCCTCGGTCACCCTGCGCACCCGGCCGGTTCTGAGTCAGGCCGCGACGGCGCTGCTGCTCTTCGAGGAACTGGCGGCCACGACCGACGCCCTGCCCACGCTGCTGGCCGCCGGTGCCCGGACCCTGGAGCTGATGGACACCGCATCCATCCGCACGATGCTGCCCGAGCTGGCCCCCACGGACCCGCTACGCGGTGTCCGGCTGGACCGGCATACGGCCTTGTTGGTCGAACTCGAGGCGACGTCGGCGGACGAACTGGGAGCCGTCATCGGCGGTGCGGGAGAGGTGCTGGGCGCTCTGCCGCTCGCCCTGCCGGCCTTCTTCACCCAGGACGCGGCCGAACGTGCCCGTCTGTGGACCCTGCGCAAAGGCCTGTACACGGCGGTCGCCGGAGCGCGCGAGCCGGGGACGACCGCCCTGCTGGAGGACGTCGTCGTACCCCTCGAACAGCTGACCGCCGCCACCCGGGACCTCGGAGACCTGCTGCGGGGGCGCGGTTACGACGATGCGGTGATCTTCGGCCATGCCAAGGACGGCAACCTGCACTTCATGATCACACCGCATCTGGACAGTCCGGCCGAGCTGGCGACCTATGAGGCATTCACCGATGACCTAGTCGACCTGATCCTCGGGCGCGGCGGCTCCCTCAAGGCCGAACATGGCACGGGCCGGATTATGGCACCGTATGTGCGCAGGCAGTTCGGCGACGAGCTGTACGGGGTGATGCGGGCGATCAAAAGACTGTTCGACCCGGCCGGCATCATGAACCCGGGCGTGCTGTTGAGCGACGATCCGCAGGTTCACGTCCAGCACCTGAAGGTGGCGCCCCTCGTGGATCCGGCGGTCGACCGCTGTGTCGACTGCGGCTACTGCGAGCCGAGCTGCCCCGCCAAGCACGTGACGACGACGCCCCGGCAGCGGATCGCGCTCATGCGGACGATGGCGACGGCCGGGCCGCGTGAACGGCGGGAACTGGCGCGGGACTTCGACTATGCGGCGGTGGACACCTGCGCGGCTGACTCGCTGTGCGTGGTGGCCTGCCCGGTGCACATCGACACCGGCAAGGTGATGAAGGGGTTCCGCGCCGAACGCCACAGCCCCGTGGTGCAGCGGGCGGGCGATCTGGTGGCGCGAGGGTGGGGGCCGGTCGGCGGGTTGCTGCGCGGGGCGCTGACGGTTGCCCGGTTCGTGCCGTCGCCGCTGCTGACGGGCGTCACCCGTGCGGCCCGCCGGGTGTTGCCCCCCGATTGGATTCCGGAGGCCGGCGCCGACCTGCCCGGTCCGGGACGGCCGCGCAGCGGCCTGGCCCTGGCCCCGGCAGCGGTCCAGGAGCCGTCGGTCACCGCGCAGGGAGCGCGCGCTGCCGCCCCGGTCGCGGCTGCCTCGACCTCGGCCCCGGCGTCGCCGGTGCACCCGGCCTCGCACGGCGACAGCGTCGTCCTGTTCGCCTCGTGTATCGGTGGGCTGTTCGCGCCGGCGAAGGGTGGGCCGGGGGCCGGTCCGGCGCTGCTGGAGTTGTGCGCGCGGGCGGGCGTCGAGGTCACGGTGCCCGACGGCATCGACGGGTTGTGCTGTGGAACGGTGTGGTCCTCGAAGGGGCTGACGACCGGACACCGCACGATGGCGGAACGCACCGTCGAGGCCCTGCTGGTGGCCTCCGACGGCGGTCGGTTGCCGATCGTCTGCGATGCGTCCTCCTGCACCCACGGGCTCGACCAGCTGCGCGAGGTCGTCGCCGAGGGGGCCGGCGGCCTGACCATTCTCGATTCGGTGACCTTCGTGCGGCGGGAGATCCTGCCGGTCCTGGACGTGCGGCCGGTCGGCAGCGTCGCCGTGCATCCGACCTGCTCGACGGTGCATCTGGGGGCGGTCGACGACCTGACTGCGATCGCTCAGGAGTGTGCCGAGCGGGTCTTCGTGCCGTCGGCCTGGGGGTGTTGTGCGTTCGCGGGGGACCGGGGGATGCTTCACCCTGAGCTGACGGCGAGTGCCACCGCACCCGAGGCGGCCGCTATCTGGGCCGAGGAGTCCGCCACCGGCGGCCATTTCGACGCCTACGTCTCCGCGAACCGAACCTGCGAGCTGGGTGTCTCGCGAGCGACGGACCGCACCTACCAGCACGTTCTGGAGCTGCTGGTCAGCCGATTGGGCTGAGGCTCGGCCCAGCACAGACTCGAGGGCCAGGCAGCGCGGGAAACTGCATGCCCGCACAGACTCGGGGGCCGGCGCCTGCGCCCCGACCCCCGAATGTGCCTGCTGTCCGAGCGGTCAGTACCCGCGTGAGGCGTCGGCCGTGACAGCTCCCTTGAGTGCGTCGAGGTATTCGGCCGTCGTCATCGGCTTGGAGAACATCGGGTAGTCGTACTTCAGCGCGTTGTCGTGCTCCTCGGCGCTGGTGGCCGCGACGGCGTCCGTCAAGGTGATGACCTCGAAGCCACGCTCATAGGCCGAACGCATCGACGACTCCACGCAACAGTTCGTGAGGAACCCGGCGAGGGCGATGGTCTCGACGCCCTTCGACCGCAGGATGAAGTCGACGTTCGTGGAGGCGAACGTGTCCAGACCCCGCTTGCCCTCGACGACGATGTCCTCCGCCTCAGGCTTCATCTCGTCGCAGAAATCCGCGCCCCAAGTGCCCTTGACGAAGGCGGTGGCGGAGACTACCCCGGCCAGGATGCCGTAGGGGTGGCTGGTGATCTCGTGGTAGCCCTCCTGGAATGTGATGGGGGCATGTGCGACGACGCCACCGGCGGCGCGGGTCGCCGCAGCCGCCTGGGCGGCGTGGGTCAAGATGTCGGTGGCCGCCATCGAACCCTTCACGGCGTCGTGCAGCGCACCACCCTCGGATGTGAAGTCGTTCTGGAACTCGATGAGCAGCAGTGCGGTCCTCGTGGCGTCCATGAATCCTCCTTGAGCGGGCTGTGGCACGGCCCACAGTAGTGGGTCTCGGTCGAAGCGCAGCGTGAGCGGGTGGCAAGGGCTGTCCGCCTGTGGTGGCGGGGGGACGCTGACGCGGGCCACCGGCTCCGCTTGATCAATGAGCCCCACGCTCCCACTACCCCCCCAATGCCGCGCTCACCACGTCCTTCGCCTCGGCCTGCACCTGCGCCAGATGCTCAGCCGACATGAACGACTCGGCGTAGATCTTGTACACGTTCTCCGTCCCGGACGGTCGCGCGGCGAACCAGGCGTTGGCCGTGGTGACCTTGAGCCCGCCGATCGCCGCCCCGTTCCCAGGTGCCGTCGTGAGCTTCGCGGTGATGTCCTCACCGGCCAGCGAGGTGGACGTCACCTGCTCGGGGGACAGTGCGGCCAGTTTCGCCTTCTCGTCCAAGGTCGCGGCGGCATCGATACGTGCGTACCAGGACTCGCCGTGGCGGGCCACGAGCTCCGCATGGTGTTCGGACGGCGACCGCCCGGTCGTCGCGATGATCTCGGAGGCCAGCAACGCGAGCAGCAGACCGTCCTTGTCGGTGGACCACACGCGGCCGTCGGTGCGCAGGAACGACGCCCCGGCCGACTCCTCACCACCGAAGCCCACGGAGCCGTCGAGCAGCCCGGGGACGAACCATTTGAACCCGACGGGCACCTCGATCAACTGCCGCCCGGCGGCTGCCGCAACCCGGTCGATCAACGCCGAGGACACCAGGGTCTTGCCGATGGCGGTGTTCGCGGGCCATCCCGGCCGGGCGCCGCCGTAGAGGTATTCGATGGCGACCGCCAGGTAGTGGTTCGGGTTCATCAACCCGGCGTCGGGGGTAACGATGCCGTGCCGGTCGGAGTCGGCGTCGTTGCCGGTGGCGACGTCGAAGGGGGCGGCCGAGCCGGTGCCGGTCATGCGGTTGACCAGGGAGGCCATCGCGTAGGGCGAGGAGCAGTCCATCCGGATCTTGCCGTCCCAGTCGAGCGTCATGAACGCCCAGCGCGGGTCCACGTGCGGGTTGACGACCGTCAGGTCCAGGCCGTGGCGTTCGGCGATCTCCCCCCAATATTCGACCGAGGCCCCGCCGAGTGGGTCCGCCCCGATCCGCACCCCGGCCGCCCGGATGGCCTCCAGGTCCACCACGTTGACCAGGTCGTCCACATAGGTGGTCAGGTAGTCGTGCCGGTGGGTGGTCTCGGCCGCCAGGGCGCGTTCCAGCGTGTACCGGGAGACCTGGTCGACGCCGGTCCGCAGGAGCTCATTGGCCCGGTCGGCGATCCAGCCGGTGGCCTCCGACCCGGCAGGCCCGCCGTGCGGCGGGTTGTACTTGAACCCTCCGTCCTGCGGCGGGTTGTGCGAAGGCGTTATCACGATGCCGTCGCCGGGCCGCTCCGGATTTTTGCGGTTGTGTTCCAGAATGTTGGGGGAAATGACCGGTGTGGGCACGGCGGCACGATCCGCCTGAATGCGCGCCTCCACCCCGTTGGCGGCCAGACCTTCCCAAGCG
>JAVBNE010000028.1:0-39971 GCA_031551755.1 Cellulomonadaceae bacterium
CGCGAGCCTCGCGACAAGCGCTTCATGAAGATCATCTCGCCGGCACCGGAGGTGCTGTGTTATGGCAAAGATGAAGATCAAGAAGGGCGATCTCGTCCAGGTCATCACCGGTCGCGCGAGCGACGGCGACAAGCTCGCCGCGCGTGGCCTCGAGGCCGGCGACAAGGGCAAGCAGGGTCGAGTGCTCCAGGTGTTCACCGACACCCAGCGCGTCCTCGTCGAGGGCATCAACCGCCGCACCCACCACCTCAAGCCGAACCAGGCCGGAGGCGCGGGCGGCATCGAGCAGCGCGAGGCCCCCATCCACGTCTCGAACGTGGCCCTGGTCGACCCCGAGGACAACAAGCCGACCAAGGTCGGTTACCGCGTCGAGACCGTGGAGCTCGAGAACGGCCGCTCCAAGCAGGTGCGCGTCCGCTTCGCCAAGCGTTCCGGGAAGGACATCTGATGACCGAGACCGCTACCCAGACGCCGACCCCGCGTCTCAAGGCTCAGTACAACGACACCATCAAGGCGCAGATGACCGAGCAGTTCGGTTATCAGAACGTCATGCTGGTGCCCGGCCTGACCAAGATCGTCGTGAACATGGGCGTCGGGGATGCCGCGCGCGACTCGAAGCTGATCGACGGCGCGGTCCGCGACCTGACGCTCATCACCGGGCAGAAGCCGCTGGTGCAGAAGGCGCGCAAGTCCATCGCGCAGTTCAAGCTGCGTGAGGGCATGCCGATCGGCGCGCATGTCACACTGCGCGGCGACCGGATGTGGGAGTTCTGCGACCGGCTGCTGTCGACCGCCCTGCCCCGCATCCGTGACTTCCGCGGCCTGTCGGCCAAGCAATTCGACGGCCACGGCAACTACACCTTCGGTCTGACCGAACAGTCGATGTTCCACGAGATCGACCAGGACAAGATCGATCGCGTGCGTGGGATGGACATCACGATCGTCACGACCGCGCAGACCGACGACGAGGGCCGCTCCCTGCTGCGCCGTCTCGGCTTCCCGTTCAAGGAGAACTGACATGGCGAAGAAGGCCTTGGTCAACAAGGCGGCGGCGAAGCCCAAGTTCGCTGTCCGTGCCTACACCCGGTGCCAGCGCTGCGGGCGTCCGCACTCCGTTTACCGCAAGTTCGGCCTGTGCCGGATCTGCGTGCGGGAGATGGCCCACCGTGGCGAGCTTCCCGGCGTCACCAAGAGCAGCTGGTAACAACTACGTCGCAGGTCCGCGACGGGCGCCACGTGCGCCCACCACGGATACCCCGGCGAGGAAGGGCTAGAGCCCAATGACGATGACCGACCCGATCGCAGACATGTTGACTCGTCTGCGGAACGCGAACTCGGCTTACCACGAGACGGTGTCCATGCCGTTCTCGAAGCTGAAGTCGCACATTGCTGAAATCCTCCAGGAGCAGGGCTACATCAGCGGCTGGACCGTGGAGGACGCACCGGTGGGCAAGACGCTCACCATCACCTTGAAGTTCGGCCCGAACCGTGAGCGCAGCCTCGCGGGCGTGCGCCGGGTTTCCAAGCCCGGTTTGCGGGTGTACGCGAAGTCCACCAACCTGCCCAAGGTGCTCGGCGGCCTCGGTGTGGCGATCCTGTCCACGTCCTCCGGCCTGCTCACCGACCGGCAAGCGGCCAAGAAGGGCGTGGGCGGCGAAGTCCTCGCCTACGTCTGGTAATCGGAAAGGAGATAAGCCATGTCTCGAATCGGCAAGATCCCCGTTCCGGTTCCCGCCGGAGTGGATATCACCATCGACGGTGCGCTCGTGACCATCAAGGGTCCCAAGGGTGCACTCGAACACAAGATCCCGTCCCCGATCGAGGTCGCGTTGGAGGAGGGCACCCTCGTGGTGCGCCGGCCAAACGACGAGCGCGATTCGCGGGCACTGCACGGCCTGACCCGCACGTTGTTGGCGAATAACGTCATCGGGGTGACCGAGGGCTACGAGAAGAAGCTTGAGATCGTCGGCACCGGTTACCGCGTGGTCGCCAAGGGTTCGGACCTGGAGTTCGCCCTCGGTTTCTCCCACCCGGTGGTCGTGAGCCCGCCCGCTGGCATCACCTTCGCGATCGAGAGCCCCACCAAGTTCTCCGTCTCGGGTATCAGCAAGCAGCAGGTCGGCGAGGTCGCGGCGAATATCCGCAAGATCCGCAAGCCCGAGCCGTACAAGGGCAAGGGTGTGCGTTACGCCGGCGAGGTTGTCCGCCGCAAGGTCGGAAAGGCTGGTAAGTAACCATGGCTCTCAAGGTTCTCGGCAAGGGCAAGGCTGTCTCGCGTAAGCGGCGGCACCTGCGCCTGCGCAAGAAGATCTCGGGTACGGCGGCTCGCCCGCGCCTGGTCGTGACGCGGTCGACGCGGCACATGACGGCACAGGTCGTCGACGACACCGTGGGTCACACGCTGGTCTCCGCCTCCACGCTTGAGGCTGACCTTCGTGCCTCGGACGCCGACAAGACCGCCAAGGCGCGCAAGGTCGGCGAGCTCGTGGCCGCGCGGGCCAAGGCCGCCGGCATCGACGCGGTCGTCTTCGACCGCGGGGGCAACAAGTACCACGGCCGGGTGGCCGCCGTCGCTGACGGGGCTCGCGAAGGTGGGCTGACACTGTGACGACCACCATGGCCGTGACATCGGTTCGGAAGCAAAGGATCCTCTGATGGCTGCAGGGCAGCGCAGCAGTACCGGCGCCCCCACGGGTGCCGCCAACGAGTCCGGTGGCGACCGCGGCGGACGTTCGGACGGTCGGCGTAACGACCGTCGCGACGGCGGACGCCGGGGCGACGCAGCGGAGAAGAATGCCTTCGTCGAGCGCGTCGTCACCATCAACCGCGTCGCCAAGGTCGTCAAGGGTGGCCGCCGCTTCAGCTTCACCGCGCTGGTCGTGGTGGGCGATGGCGACGGCACTGTTGGTGTCGGCTACGGCAAGGCGAAGGAAGTTCCCGCCGCGATCGCTAAGGGCGTGGAGGAAGCCAAGAAGAACTTCTTCAAGGTTCCCCGCATTCAGGGCACCATCCCGCACCCCATCCAGGGTGAGGCAGCGGCGGGAGTCGTCTTCCTGCGTCCGGCCGCCCCGGGTACCGGTGTGATCGCCGGTGGTCCGGTGCGTGCCGTGCTGGAATGCGCCGGTATTCACGACGTGCTCAGCAAGTCGCTCGGATCTTCGAATGCCATCAACATCGTGCACGCCACGGTGGCGGCACTGCGCGGGCTCGAGCAGCCCGAGGCAGTGGCGGCCCGTCGTGGCCTGCCCCTGGAAGAGGTGGCCCCGGCCGCTCTCTTGCGGGCTCGCGCAGCGGGGGTGAAGGCCTGATGGCTCGACTCAAGGTCACCCAAGTCAGGTCCGCCATCGGCGGCAAGCAGAACCAGCGCGACACGCTGCGCACTCTGGGCCTCAAGCGGATCGGCGACACCGCCGTGAAGGAGGACCGCCCGGAGATCCGCGGCATGGTCAGGACAGTCGCGCACCTCGTGACTGTCGAGGAGGTGGAGTGATGGCTGACAAGCCCACGACGGACGCCGAAGCGGCGCCCAAGAAGAAGCCTGCGGCCGCCAAGGCCTCTGCGGCGGCGTCGAAGGCCGCCGAGCCCAAGGCGAAGGCGGCTGCGAAGAAGGCCGAGCCGAAGGCTGCCGCTAAGGCCCCCAAGGCCAAAGCTGAGGCTGCGACCAAGGCGGAGTCCGCGGAGAAGGCCCCCAAGGCCACCGCAGCGAAGAAGGCTCAGGCCGCAGCCAAGAAGGCAGCGCCGACCGAGGGCGCTGGCGGCACCCTCAAGATGCACCACCTGCGTCCGGCCCCCGGCGCCAAGAAAGCCAAGACCCGGGTGGGTCGCGGTGAGGCGTCGAAGGGTAAGACCGCGGGTCGCGGTACCAAGGGAACCAAGGCCCGGTACCAGGTGCCGGCACGGTTCGAGGGTGGGCAGATGCCCCTCCACATGCGGCTGCCCAAGCTGCGTGGCTTCAAGAACCCGTTCCGCACCGAGTACCAGGTCGTGAACCTGGACAAGCTCGGCGAGCTCTACCCCAAGGGTGGCTCGGTGACGGTCGAGGACCTCGTGGCCAAGGGTGCGGTCCGTAAGGGCCACCTGGTCAAGGTTCTCGGCGACGGTGACCTCTCGGTGAAGCTCGACGTTCAGGTCGACGCGCTTTCGGGTTCAGCCAAGACCAAGATCCTGGCGGCCGGCGGTACGGTCGCGCAGGACTGATTCATCGGACGGGGCCGGTGGCGCGGCAGCGCCGTCGGCCCCCATCCTTTTCGTGGTGAGCGCCAGCCCGGTCGGGGAACGCTAGACTCTCGGACGTCGGGCTTTGGAGCCCACGCACACTCCGTCGGTCTGGCCGGCGACACAAAGATCCCGCCGCGGCGGGCCAGGAGGATAAGTGCTCAGCGCATTCGCCCGGGCTTTCCGGACGCCCGACCTGCGGCGCAAGCTGCTGTTCACGATCGCGATCATGGCGATCTTCCGGCTGGGGTCGTTCATTCCGACCCCCGGGGTGAACTATCCGAACGTGCAGCAGTGCATCGACGAGACCGCCGACAACAACGACCTGCTCGGCATGGTGAACCTGTTCAGCGGCGGAGCCTTGCTCCAGCTTTCGGTCTTTGCTCTCGGCATCATGCCGTACATCACGTCGAGCATCATCATCCAGCTGCTCCGTGTGGTGATTCCCCGATTCGAGGCCCTGCACAAGGAGGGCCAGTCCGGTACGGCGAAGCTGACGCAGTACACGCGCTACCTGACCATCGCCCTCGCGATCCTGCAGTCGACCACCGTCATCACCACCGCGCGCGGTGGCCAACTCTTCAGCGGCTGCTCGGTACAGGTGATCCCGGACAGCAGCTTCATCACCATGGCGCTCATGGTCATCACCATGACCGCCGGTACCGGCCTGATCATGTGGCTTGGTGAGCTCATCACTGAACGCGGCGTCGGCAACGGCATGTCACTGCTGATCTTCACCTCGATCGCCGCAAGCTTCCCGACCGGCCTCTGGTCGATCGCCGGTGGCTCGAACGGTCCGTTCAACTTCACCGTGATGCTGGCGGTCATCGTTGTGGTCATCGGTTTGGTCGTCTTCGTCGAGCAGTCCCAGCGCCGTGTGCCTGTGCAGTACGCCAAACGCATGGTCGGCCGGAAGATGTACGGCGGGTCGAGTACCTACATCCCGATCAAGATCAACATGGCCGGCGTGATCCCGATCATCTTCGCCTCTTCGCTGCTGGCGATCCCGGGTCTGATCGCACAGTTCCGCAAGGAATCCTCGTGGGCGGTCTGGGTTGAGCAACACCTCGCGGCCCAAACCGCGCCGCTGCACGTGGTGCTGTATGCGCTGTTGATCATCTTCTTCTGCTTCTTCTACACGGCGATCACCTTCAATCCGGATGAAGTTGCCGATAACATGAAGAAGTACGGCGGCTTCATCCCCGGTATCCGGGCTGGTCGGCCGACTGCGGAGTACCTCGGCTACGTGATCTCCCGCATCACCTCCGCAGGGTCGATCTATCTGGCGCTCGTGGCACTGTTGCCGACGCTGGTATTGATCGCGCTTGGTGTGACCAACAGCCTGCCCTTCGGCGGAAGCTCGATCATGATCGTCGTCGGTGTCGGCCTCGAGACTGTCAAGCAGATCGACTCGCAGCTTCAGCAACGCCATTACGAAGGGTTCTTGCGGTGACCAATGACGACACCCAATCCCCAACGAACGTCGACCGTGCCGCCCGCGGCGAACGTATCGTGATCATGGGCCCCCAGGGGGCCGGCAAGGGCACGCAGGCGGCGCGGATCGCCGCCCGCTACCAGATACCGGCGATCTCCACGGGAGACATTTTCCGTGCCAGTATCAAGGAGGGAACCGAACTCGGACGCACCGCCGAGGCCTACACGGCTCGGGGCGAGTTGGTGCCGGATTCGGTGACCAACGAGATGGTCGCTTCGCGGCTCGCCGAACCTGACGCCAAGGCCGGCTTCATCCTCGACGGGTATCCGCGCAATGCGGCCCAGGTCGACGAGCTGGACTCGATCCTGGCCGGTCACGGGTGGCGTCTGGACGGGGTGCTCGAACTGGTGGCCGACCGCGACGAACTCCTGTCGCGCCTGCACAATCGCGCGCTGGTCGAAGGCCGTGCGGACGATACAGCCGAGGTGATCTCGCGGCGGCTGGACATCTATGCCGAGCAGACCGCCCCGTTGACCGCCGCATACGCCGAGCGCGGCCTCTTGGAGCAGGTCGACGGTATCGGTGAGGTGGATGCCGTGACCGAACGGGTCTTCGCTGCCGTCGAACGGCTGCTCGAGGGCTGATCGCGGACCCGCCCAACGCGCGCGTGGGATCAGTCCGGCAAGGGAGAAGTGATGTTCGGTCGCGAGCGAATCGAATACAAGACGCCTGAGCAGGTGGCGAAGATGCGCCGGGCGGGACTCGTCGTAGCCGATGCGTTGGCCATGGTCGAGAGCGCGGCGCGGCCCGGGATGACGACCGGCGACCTCGATGCCATAGCTGCGGCCGTCATCTCGGATGCCGGGGCGACCAGTTCGTTCCTCGGCTACCACGGCTACCCGGCCACGCTGTGCGTGTCGGTGAACGACGAGGTGGTGCACGGCATCCCCGGCGATCGTGTGCTGGGAGCCGGCGACATCGTCTCCGTGGACTGCGGGGCCATCGTCGAGGGTTGGCACGGTGACTCGGCCGTCTCCTTCGTTTTGGGGGAGTCCGAGCGCTCGGACCCGGCCGACGTGGCGTTGGTGGAGGTGACTCGCCAGGCCATGTGGGCCGGTATCGCCGCGCTGGCTACGGCGACCAGGGTGGGCGACATCGGGGCAGCGGTGGAAAGCGCGCTCACCGGCGACGTCGCATACGGGGTCGTCGAGGAGTACACCGGGCACGGAATCGGTTCGGCGATGCACCAGGCTCCGGAGGTGCTCAACTATCGGGCGCGTGATCGTGGACCGAGGGTGCGTCCGGGAATGTGCCTGGCCATCGAACCAATGGCCACCCGCGGTGAGCGATTCACCCAGGTCTGCGAGGACGACTGGACGGTCGTCACCGATGACGGCTCGCGTGCCGCCCACTGGGAACACACGGTGGCGGTGCTGACCGACGGGATCTGGGTGCTGACGGCGCACGACGGCGGTGCGAGCGAGTTGGCGGCGCGCGGCGTGCGGATCGCGGCGCTGACCGGAGCCTGATCCCCGGTTCCCTTCTCATCAGCCATGGCGTAGGATGGTCCGTTGGGCGTAGTCCGTCCATCCGGTGTCCGTCTCCCAGCTGTCTGGTGAGACACCGGAGAGCACGCGCAGGCGTCGCTCGCGGATTCGCCCATCTCCACGTCTCGGGTCTCCGGCCCGCGCGTGGGCAAGTGGTTCAGACGAGAGTGAGTGGAGGATATGGCAAAAAAGGACGGTGTCATCGAGATCGAGGGCAGCGTGGTCGAGGCCCTGCCGAACGCAATGTTCCGCGTCGAGCTGGCCAACGGTCACAAAGTTCTCGCGCACATCTCGGGCAAGATGCGTCAGCATTACATCAGGATTCTCCCGGAGGACCGTGTGGTGGTGGAGCTGAGCCCGTACGACCTGTCCCGCGGCCGGATTGTCTACCGCTACAAGTAGTACTTGCGTCTCCATACATCCATCCAGCGCGACCGAGACCGCTTCGGCGGTTCAGGTGGCGCGGTGCCTCGAGGAACATGATGAAGGTCAAGCCCAGCGTCAAGAAGATCTGCGACAAGTGCAAGGTGATTCGCCGGCACGGTCGCGTCATGGTGATCTGCGAGAACCTGCGGCACAAGCAACGCCAGGGCTGAGCCCGGGCGTCATGCGGTGACGGCGGGTGTTCGCCCGCTACCCAGGAACCGTGACACCACCACGCACCATCACGAACCCGAACCGGTCCGCTTCGCGGATATCGGTGCGGGGGAACCCTCGGCTCGGAGGCCGGGGCCCGCGGGCCACGCGGGAGGGCGGTGCGACAGACCTCCGAATGAAGTAAGGGAGCCGAAAGGCACATGGCACGTCTCGTCGGCGTCGACCTCCCCCGCGACAAGCGGCTCGAGGTTGCGCTCACCTACATCTACGGCGTCGGCCGTACCCGCGCCCAGCAGACGCTGGCGGCAACGGGGATCAGCCCGGACCTGCGGGTCAAGGACCTGGAAGACGCGCAGCTCGTTGCGCTGCGTGATCACCTGGAAGGCAACTACAAGCTGGAGGGTGACCTCCGCCGTGAGGTAGCCGCCGACATTCGCCGCAAGGTTGAGATCGGCTGCTACGAGGGGCTGCGCCACCGCCGCGGCCTTCCCGTGCGCGGCCAGCGCACGAAGACCAACGCGCGTACCCGCAAGGGTCCCAAGCGCACCGTGGCCGGCAAGAAGAAGGCCCGCTAGGCCCACCCGCGCTGATCGCTCCCATTGGCCGCCACGTCGGCCAGTGTGCGGAGCTACCGCGGCCCAACCCCCTCGACCAGGAGAGAATCCATGCCCCCCAAGACCCGCGCTGCCTCCGGGACGCGCAAGCCACGCCGCAAGGACAAGAAGAACGTCCCGCTCGGCCACGCGCACATCAAGAGCACGTTCAACAACACGATCGTCTCGATCACCGACCCCTCCGGTGCGGTGATCGCCTGGGCCTCAGCCGGCCATGTCGGCTTCAAGGGCTCGCGTAAGTCGACGCCGTTCGCCGCCCAGCTCGCGGCGGAGTCCGCGGCCCGCCGGGCGCAGGAGCACGGCGTCAAGAAGGTCGACGTCTTCGTCAAGGGTCCCGGCTCCGGGCGGGAGACCGCGATCCGGTCCCTCCAGGCCACCGGCCTGGAGGTCGGCTCGATCCAGGACGTGACGCCGCAGGCCCACAATGGCTGCCGTCCGCCCAAGCGCCGGCGCGTTTGATACTCCGTGTGGTGCCGACGTCCGCCGTCGGCACCACACGACCCTTACCGGGTAGACCGAGTCCCGGTGAGGTGCCGATCCTCGGATCGGAGCTCTCGGCCTGAGCTGAGAGACCCGTGCAGCGTCAAATAGCGGACGCTCACCGAAAGGAAACCACTCGTGCTGATTGCACAGCGCCCCACCTTGGCTGAAGAGGTCATCTCGGAGAACCGCTCGCGCTTCTCCATCGAGCCCCTTGAGCCCGGTTTCGGCTACACGCTCGGCAACTCCCTTCGTCGCACCCTGCTGTCGTCCATTCCGGGCGCGGCGGTGACGTCGATCCGGATCGACGGTGTGCTCCATGAGTTCACCACCGTCCCCGGGGTCAAGGAGGACGTCACCGAGGTCATCCTCAACATCAAGAACCTCGTGGTCTCCTCGGAGAACGACGAGCCCGTGGTGATGTACCTGCGCAAGCAGGGTGCCGGTGCCGTCACGGCCGCCGACATCGTGCCGCCGGCGGGTGTCGAGGTGCACAACCCTGACCTGCACATCGCGACGTTGAACGACAAGGGCAAGCTGGAGATCGAGCTGACGGTCGAGCGCGGCCGTGGGTATGTCTCCGCCAGCCAGAACAAGTCCTTCGACGCCGAGATCGGCCGCATCCCGGTCGACTCGATCTACTCGCCGGTGCTGAAGGTGACGTACAAGGTCGACCCGACCCGTGTCGAACAGCGGACCGACTTTGACAAGCTCATCGTCGACGTCGAGACGAAGCCGGCGACCTCCCCGCGAGACGCGCTGGCCTCGGCCGGTAAGACGCTCGTGGAGCTGTTCGGGCTGGCCCGTGAGCTCAACGTCGAGGCCGAGGGTATCGAGATCGGTCCGTCGCCCACGGATGCGGCCCTCGCCGCTGATCTGGCGTTGCCGATTGAGGAGCTCAACCTCACGATCCGCTCGTACAACTGCCTCAAGCGTGAGGGAATCCACCAGGTCGGCGAACTCGTCGCGCGTAGCGAGGCCGACCTGCTGGACATCCGCAACTTCGGGGCCAAGTCGATCAACGAGGTCAAGGAGAAGCTGGCCGAGCTTGGTCTGGCCCTCAAGGACTCGCCGCTCGACTTCGACCCGACGGGAGCCGGTTACTACGACGGCGCTGAGGATGACGTGACGTACTCGGACACGGAGCCGCAGTACTGATCCTCGGGGTTTCAACTTCCCGCGCGCCCGGACGACGGCCGCGCCACATTCTCAAGGAGCACAACCCATGCCTACCCCCTCAAAGGGCCCGCGGCTCGGTGGTGGACCGGCTCACGAGCGTCTGATCCTCGCGAACCTGTCCACGAGCCTGTTCGAGCACGGCCGCATCACGACCACCGAGACGAAGGCCAAGCGCTTGCGCCCCGTGGCCGAGCGTCTCATCACCTTCGCCAAGCGCGGTGACCTGCATGCCCGTCGTCGGGTGTTGCGCGTCGTGCGCGACAAGGGTGTGGTGCACACGCTCTTCACTGAGATCGCCCCGCAGATGGCCGAGCGCCAGGGCGGCTACACCCGCATCACCAAGGTCGGTACGCGCAAGGGCGACAATGCGCCCATGGCCGTGATCGAGCTGGTGACCGAGCCGGTGAGCGCCAAGCAGGCCGTCGTCCGTGAGGCCGAGAAGGCCACGGAGAAGTCCGCGAAGAAGGCGCCGGCGAAGAAGGCCGCACCCGCCGCTGACGAGGCCGCCGCCCAGGCCGACGAGTCGGTTGTCGACGAGGCTCAGGCCACCGAAGCCGAAGCCACGGAGACCAAGAAGGCGCCCGCCAAGAAGGCAGCCGCGAAGAAGGCGCCCGCGAAGAAGGCCAAGGCTGACGAGCCGGCTTCCGACGAGCAACCCGCCGAGGAAGCCGCCCCGGCGGCTGAGGACGAGCAAGCCTGATCGCACGTCGTCAGCTTCGTCGAAAAGGGTCCGGAACCGTGAGGTTCCGGACCCTTTCGGTTGCGGCGCGCGAGAGGCGCGACGGGGTGGCGGCGCCGGCCGTCTGCGCGACAGGCGCCACGCTCAGGCCAGCGGGAGGTCCCAGGCCCGACCGCCGCCGACCAGCGCGGCCGAGTTCGGGACGACCACCACGTCGTCCCCCAGCCGGTCGAGGACGGTCGGGGTGATGGCTCGGGAGTTGCCGCCCCCGAGGTAGAGGCGATCCCACCAGAACACGGGCCGCAGGCCTTCCACCATCGCCAGCACCCGCCGCGACCAGAGCGCGTTTCCCAGCCGTCGCCGCTCGGGTTCGCCGATGTACTCGTCGTAGGTGACTCGCCGGATGGGAGCACGGGACCACTCAAGGTGCGGGGCGAGCCGGCCACCGTGGAAGAGTGCCGATCCGAGTCCGGTCCCGAGCGTCAGCACGAGTTCGAGACCGGAGGCCGCGACCACGCCGGCGCCGTGTACTTCGGCGTCGTTCAACACGAGTGCGGGGATGTCGAGCCGGTCCGAGACCGCGGCCTGCATGTCGAAATTCGCCCAGGCCGCGGCCAGTTGGGGATCCACCCGGGTGCGCGGGCCGCCCTTGGTCACGTAATGCGGGGTGTGGACCACCACTCCCCGGCGGATCATTCCCGGCATGCCGACGGTAACCCGGTCGGCCGCGGGCAGGTCGACGGCGATCGTGGCGATGGTGTCGATCAGGAGTGCGGGGGGCAGCGGGTACGGGGTCGCGACCAACACCGGGTGGGCGTGCGCCGTGCCGGAGGAGTCCAGGACATTGGCCTTGATACCCCCGCCGCCGCAGTCGACCGCCAGGGTGAGGGCGTCGTGCGGAGTTGTGGTGGTCACCTCCTGACGGTAACGCGCACGAACCGCTAGCGTGGGCTGCCGTGACAGAAACGATCCGCGTCCGCCTCGACCTCGCCTACCGGGGAACGCGGTTCTCGGGCTGGGCCCGGCAGCCGACCGAACGCACCGTACAGGGCACGCTGGAGGAAGGGCTGGCCACGGTCATCAGGGGGAGTGAGCCGCGCCTGACAGTGGCCGGGCGAACGGACTCCGGCGTGCATGCGCGTGGCCAGGTGGCGCACCTGGACCTCACAGCCGCCCAATGGGCGGCGCTCCCCGGCCGGTCGGATCGCGAGCCGGGCCAGGCGCTGGTCTCGCGCCTCGCGGGGGTGCTGCCGGCGGATGTCGTCGTGCATCGGGCCAGCGCGGCCCCGCCCGGTTTCGACGCACGGTTCTCGGCGCTGTACCGCCGCTACGTTTACCGGATCGCCGACGAGTTCACGACCCGTGACCCCTTGCGGCGCGAGTGGGTGTGGTGGAACCGGCGATCGCTGGACGTCGAGGCCATGGATGCCGCGATGCGGCCACTCGTGGGGGTGCGGGACTTCGCCGCCTTCTGCCGTCCGCGTCCGGGGGCGACCACTATCCGTGAACTCCAGGAGATCGGCTGGACCCGCCCCGATTCGGGTCCGGATGCGGGCCTCGTGGTGGCGCAGATCCAGGCCGATGCGTTTTGCCACAACATGGTGCGGGCCTTGGTGGGCGCCTCGATCGCGGTCGGGGAGGGCAGACGGCCGGTCGGGTGGCCGGCCGAGTTGCTGGCCGCCAAACGCCGCGATGCCGGTGCCGCCGTGGTGCCGGCATCCGGGCTCGTGCTCGAAGGAGTCGTCTATCCGCCGGACGGCGACCTGGCTGCACGCGCGGACCGCATTCGCGCCTTGCGCCTGGACGAACACGTCTGGGACAGCTCCGAGCCTCCGGGACCGGTGGTGTCCGGAGGTGAGGTGTCCGGTGAGCGGCCCGAGCCACCCACGGAGGAAATCACGGCTCCTCAGTGATGTGGACGGCGGCCTCCTCCGCGCTGGCTCCGGCGCCGTCGATACCGGCATCCGCGCCGTAGGTGTCGTTCTCCCGGCCCTCGATGTCGGTGGCGGAGACCAGTCGACCCGCCCGGGTCGTGTCCGGAGTGGCCCCCTCGGCCGCCCAGATCTCAGGAACCTCCTCGGCCAAGCGCTGGTCGAGGGATTCGCCGTGCACTTCCTCCCATGCCGTCTCACCGAAGTGGTTTCCGCGCGGCCGGTCAGGCGGGGAGTAGCCCTCATCGAGGACGTCGGCGAGCCCACGATCGATCAACGTGTCGTCCGATTGGAGTTGGTCGGTGTCGCCCTCAGCGCCGTATTCCGGGTCGGGGCTGGTGCCCGTGGTGTCGCTCATGATTCACCATCGCACGCCTTCGACGGCCAGTCGAGGGGAGCGACCTGCGCGCTCGCTTTGACCGCGTCGTGGCCGTGCCGGTACTCTGGTGAGTCGTTGTGCTTTCCCTCGCGACGCTTGTGCCTTCAGCGCCCCACTCGCTGTGGCCAAAAGTGGCGTCGTGCGAGCCCCGCCGCGCAGCGACAGACCTCATCGGGAGCACGCTTCAGCGCCCGAAGACAACAGACAGAAACGAAGGCTACGACCGTGCGTACGTACACCCCGAAGCCCGGCGACGTCCAGCGCAACTGGTACGTCATCGACGCGACCGACGTCGTCCTGGGCCGCCTGGCCACCCATGTGGCCACGCTGTTGCGCGGCAAGCACAAGGCGACCTTCGCCCCGCATGTCGACGGCGGTGACTTCGTCATCGTGATCAACGCCGCCAAGATCGCGTTGTCCGGCAACAAGCGTGAGCAGAAGATGGCCTACCGCCACTCCGGTTACCCGGGTGGTCTGCGTGCCGTTCCCTATGGCGACCTGCTTGAGAAGCACCCTGAGCGCGCCATTGAGAAGGCCGTGCGTGGAATGCTGCCTAAGAACTCGTTGGCGCGGACGCAGCTCTCCAAGCTCAAGGTCTATGCGGGTGCGGAGCACCCCCACGCGGCCCAGTCGCCGCAGCCATTCGAGATCACCCAGGTCGCGCAGTAACGCCTTCGGCGTAGCGGACAGAAACCAAGGACGCGAGGACACCACCAGTGGCCGAGACCACCGTCGACACCGACACGCTGGACGAGCAGGCTCCCAGCACCTACACCTCCGAGACCGTTGCCCCCGCGGGCCGTGGCCAGAGCCTGACCGCTCCCGGTCAGGCGCTGGGCCGCCGCAAAGAGGCGATCGCCCGTGTTCGTCTCATCCCTGGCACCGGTCAGTGGAAGATCAATGGCCGCACGTTGGAGGACTACTTCCCCAACAAGGTGCACCAGCAGCTTGTCAACTCTCCGCTGAAGCTCGTGGACGTCGAGGGACGTTTCGACGTCATCGCCCGGATCACGGGTGGCGGCAGCTCGGGCCAGGCCGGCGCGCTGCGCCTGGGCATCGCCCGTGCGCTGAACGCGATCGATGAGGAGAGCAACCGGCCGGCCTTGAAGAAGGCCGGCTTCCTCACCCGGGACGCGCGCACTGTGGAGCGCAAGAAGGCCGGGCTCAAGAAGGCCCGCAAGGCGCCGCAGTACTCGAAGCGCTAAGCCTCACCACACCCGATGGCCCCGTGCGGATATCCGCCGGGGCCATCGGCGTTGGCGAGACATTGTTCGGACCCTGTCCTATTTGAGGGCGACCGTGTGCGCGGCTCGCCCAGCGGCATGAGCGAGGCGCAGCCTCGGCGAAAGGGAGCACGGCGATGAGACTGTTCGGAACCGACGGGGTGCGCGGGCTGGCCAATGGCAACGTCACGGGCGAACTCGCCCTCGAACTCGGCGTGGCCGCCGCGCTCGAGCTCGGAGCCTCGGAGGTACCCGGGCACCGCCCGCGCGCGGTGGTCGGTCGCGACCCGCGGATCTCGGGTGAGTTCCTGATCGCCGCGTTGAGCGCCGGGCTGGCAAGTGCGGGAGTCGACGTCGTGAATGTCGGTGTGCTGCCGACGCCCGCGGTCGCCTTCCTGGCCGGTTCCATGGACGTGGACTTCGGCGTAATGGTCTCGGCGTCGCACAACCCCATGCAGGACAACGGGATCAAGTTCCTGGCCCGCGGCGGAATCAAACTCGACGACGCCATCGAGGACGCCATCGAGGCCCGGCTCGGAGCCGACTGGGACCGCCCGACCGGCGCGGAGGTCGGCCGGATCACGATGGACCACGGCACGGCTGACTCCGAGTACATCGAGCATCTGATCGCCAGCATCGGGGCGACGAGCGATGTCCTGCCATTGGCTGGGCTGCGGATCGCGGTCGACTGCGCCAATGGCGCGGCCAGCGAGGTGGGTCCGGCGGCATTGCGGGCCGCAGGCGCCGACGTCGTGGTCATCAACGCGAGCCCTGACGGGCGCAACATCAACGAGAAGTGCGGCTCCAACCACACCGAACAGCTTCAGGCCGTCGTGGTGGCCTCCGAGGCGGACTTCGGGGTTGCCTTCGACGGCGACGCCGACCGGTGCATCGCAGTGGATCACACGGGTGCGGTCGTCGACGGTGACCAGGTCATGGGCATCTTGGCCCGGGCCCTGCACGATCGTGGCCACCTCGCGGACGACACCCTCGTGATCACCGTGATGAGCAACCTGGGGCTGATCCTGGCGATGCGAGACAGCGGGATCAAGACCGTGCAGACCGGTGTCGGCGACCGCTACGTCGTCGAGGAGATGCGGGCGCACGACTACAGCCTCGGCGGTGAGCAGTCGGGCCACATCATCATGGCCGAGTACGCCACCACAGGCGACGGTGTGCTGACTGCTCTGCAGCTGGCCGCCGAGGTCCAGGCCAAGGGACAGAAGCTGGCCGAGATGGCGGCCTCGGTGCCGCGCCTTCCGCAGACCCTGATCAACGTCTCGGGCGTCGATAAAGCCCGTGCGGCCAGCGACCCCGGCGTGGCCCAGGCCATATCGGAGGCGGAGGCCGCCTTGGGTGAGACCGGCCGGGTCGTCCTGCGTCCGTCCGGTACCGAACCACTGGTCCGCGTTATGGTCGAGGCCGCCACCCAGGAGCAGGCAGACACGGTCGGTGCGTCGTTGGCGGATGTGGTCCGCGGCCGCCTGGCGCTGTGAGCTTGCAGGACGACGTCGCGGCATTGCTCGAGACGGCGGCCGGCGGCCCCCTGCCGATCGTGCAGTCCGGGCATCCGGTGCTGCATCGCGTCGCCACCCCTTATGAGGGTCAGCTGGGCGACCTGTTGAATCCCTTCCTGATCGCGATGCGCCGGACCATGCGGGCCGCGCCGGGCGTGGGGCTCGCTGCTCCGCAGGTGGGCATCGGGTTGGCGCTCGCAGTCGTGGAGGACCCTGGACCCCCGGAGGGCGCCGACGATCCGCGCGAGCGACGACCCACGGAGTATCGGGTGCTGGTCAACCCGGACTACGGGCCTGTCGGGGATGAGCAGGTGACCTTCCCGGAGGGCTGCTTGTCGGTCCGGGGCTGGCATGCGGACCGGAGCCGGTGGCGAATGGTCAGACTCACCGGCTCCGATGAGACCGGCCGCGCGCTCGATGAGGTGCTGTGCGGGTGGCCGGCGCGCATCATCCAACACGAGACGGACCACCTGCGGGGCGAGCTCTATCTCGATCGAGCGGAGTTGCGCGGTAAAGTCGCCCCTACGCCCCCATAGCCCAATTGGCAGAGGCAACCGACTTAAAATCGGCCCAGTCCGGGTTCGAGTCCCGGTGGGGGTACCACGGCCGGACCTCGGCGCGCCAGCGGCTAGGCTCTCGGCATGCGACGGCGTAGGCAGGTCTGACGCAGCCCTCGTCCCGAGGTGCGCGGACCGGCCCGTCGCGGACCGACCAATGACCCAGTAACACGTAGGTTTTGTGATGATATGTGCTGGGTATTCGGACAGTCGGTGGACGAAGCGGGCCGATCGGGTGGAAGGTCGCTACCATCTAATACGTGTCCGACTCCATCACGCTTCAAGACCTCGTCGACGATGTGGCCATCGTCTCTGCCGAGGCACAGGGGCGGCTCACCGACCTGCATGGCGGCGACAGTTGGGCCGTTGACATGGCGGTCGGCATCCTGACCTTCCGTGGACCCACGGGCGTTGGGACGGATTGTGAGGCTCAATTCCTTGGTTCCTCCGCCCAAGGTTCCGGTACTTGGTTGTGGGGCTGGGAGAACGTCAATGGATTTCCGGCGTCCGTACTGGTCGCGGCACGGCATGTGCGCGCCGTCGGCGGCGCCTTGCCGGAACTGGGCTCGGCGCGGCTCCCGCTCACCGAGGATCTCGACCTCAAACTCGTGCTCGCCGCCAAGGCGTTGACGCACACATTCACGCATTACCAGGGGAGCGTACGGGGCGGGACCACAGCCTGGTTCCTGTTGGACCATCCGAGCTTCGCCCTGAGCCCGCCAACTCTCGAAGGCGTCGCCAGAGCGATCAAGGAGGGCACCGAGGGAACCGTGGTGGCAGATCACCGGCGCGCTGTCGCCGCGTATGCCGCGCGCCGGGGCCTGACCATGAGCGCGGCCTCCGACGGCACACTGAGCATCCACATGAATGACGGCGTGGTTTCGGTCCAGTTCGACGAGGAAGATCGCGTCGTCGACGTGGACACCGCGGTCGGGCGGGTCTTCGGCTCCGGCCAGGAGTCCGAGGGCGGCGACGAGTGGGAGTACGACGACAGCGAACACCCCCAACGCAGGTCCTGGTTCCGCCGCCGACAGCATTAGACGTGGGGACTACGAGGCACTGTCAGAGGCCGCCGATCACCGCCCGGCGTCCACCTCGCAGGGTTCGGGCGGTCAGCCCTCGACCACTCCCAGGGCATTCAGGGCAGCGCCGAACGAACCGGTTGCGTCGATGACGACGTCGCCGGCCTCGGAGGTGCGTGAGACCCGCTCGACGACGCCGTTCGCGGCCCGGTAGTACAGATGCGGGCTCACCCGGTCGGCTGCTTCCGCATACTCCGCTCGGGCCACACGCACGAGCAGTCGAGTGGCGGCTACGACACCCGAACCTTCAAGCACATGGGTAGCGAGGCTGCGGCCGTGGGGGACAGCGAACAACAGCCCATGCGTGGGGCGCTCGACATGCAGCGCAGCCGCGACCAACTCGTCGAGGATCAACGCCCGGCTGGCGCCGTGATCGTCGTTCGAGGCGAGGATGTGCACATCGGAGTCCATGCGCCGGCGGTCGGCGCCGAAAACCGTGCGCTGGGGGGTGGGCAGCCGACGTAGATTTCGTAGTGCGAGGGGCAGGACGGCATCCCAGCCTCCGAAGCCGTTCAAGGACCCGTGGGTGGTCAGCGTTGCCACGTAGGACGGATAGTCGAGCGCGGCCAGCACATGCAGGTCGGCGAACGGGAGCGCATAGTCTGGGACGGCCCTGTTGCCGATGGGGTCGTCGTCGACGTTGCGGGTTGGAGCCAGCCGCGGATAGACGAGCGAGGCGATCTCTTCCAGCGTCGTGGGCGGGGCCTTGGTCTCGGCGTTGATCATGGCGTTCACGTATTGTTGGACGGTGCGCCGCCAGCGAAACCGCGGGCGGCTAGCGAGGTCAGCCGCGAGTTGCCGGAGGCCAAGGACCCGGCCGTCCATAATCTGCATTCCGCCGTCGCCGTCATAGGTGGTTTCTATCCCGGCGGCTCGGAATGCGGCATCGACCTGCACTACGAGCCAGCGGGCTTCGAGGACCGAGAGGGGCGCCAGGGCCGCATCCGGAGTCGGGAACGCGCCGGGTCGGCCCGGAGGTCCGCCGTCGGGGGGGCGGTGTGAACCACCACGGTCCGGGCCTGGAGCCCGCCGCTCACCACGACCGAAGAAGGGCATGCGGGCAACAGTAGCGTTCCCGTTGGGCGGACCCGGGGATTGTGCATGCATTCACGATCTCGGGGTCGTGGGCGTTATGCTCACCCTTCGGCCTCTGTGCCATACAAGGTCGCCGCGACCTACCTGGAGGAATGGTGTTTCGATTTGCCCGGTACTCTCTAGCGAACCGCGCGGTCGTCGCGCTTGCGACTATCGCGATCGCGCTCTTCGGGGTCGTGAGCCTGGGCACGCTGAAACAGGAACTGATCCCGTCGTTGCAGTTCCCAGCAGCCGGGGTCGTCGGCATCTACCCGGGTGCATCGCCGCAGGTGGTCGATCAGCAGGTCACCCAGGTGATGGAGACGGCGGTTCGTGGCGTACGGGGCGTCGAGGACGTCACTTCGACGTCCTCGACGAGCATGTCGGTCTCGATGGTCTCGTTCAAATACGGCACGGACATGGATGCGGCCGCTCAGCAGCTCCAGTCGGCACTCACCCGGGTGCAGAGCCGGTTACCGGGAGGCGTCGAGCCGCAGGTGGTGACTGGTTCGGTCGATGACCTGCCGGTCGTCCAGCTGGCCGTCTCCGGCGGCAGCGACGAGGCCGCTTTGGCCGACGAGGTCAACAAGGTCCTGGTTCCGCGGTTGGAGAAGCTGACCGGCGTTGCCACGGTCACCGTCTCCGGTGTGGCCGACCAGCAGGTGATGGTGACCCTCAACCCGGCCGCGATGGCCGCAGCCGGAGTGGACGCCCAGCAGATCTCCACCGTGCTGACGAGCAACGGCGCGGTTCTGCCCGCCGGTACCGTGACCGAGGGCGACACCACGCTCAGCGTCCAGGTTGGCTCGCAGATCACCTCGGTCGACGAGCTCAAGGCGCTGCCGCTGATTTCCGGCACGGGTGCTCCCACGACCCTCGGGGCAGTGGCGACCGTCACGGCCGGTCCGGCCCCGGTCACTTCTTACTCCAGGCTCGACGGTGAGCCGTCGTTGTCGATCGCGGTCACCAAGTCGCCCTCGGGGAATACCGTCGAGGTCTCCCACGAAGTGCGGGACGCCGTCAAGGAAGCCAGCGAGTCGCTGGGCGACGCTCGCGTCGAGGTTGTCTTCGACCAGGCGCCATTCATCGAGCAGTCGATCGAGGACCTGTCGACCGAGGGTCTGCTCGGCCTGCTCTTCGCAGTTGTCGTCATCCTGCTCTTCTTGACCTCGGTGCGGTCTACTTTGGTGTCGGCCATCTCGATCCCGTTGTCGCTGTGTGTGACCTTCGGGGTCATGAGCGTGTCAGGGTACTCGTTGAACATCCTGACCCTCGGTGCGATGACCATCGCCATCGGCCGGGTCGTCGACGACTCGATCGTCGTTATCGAGAACATCAAGCGACACCTGTCCTACGGCGAGGCCAAGAAGGACGCCATCCTGACCGCGATCCGCGAGGTCGGTGGGGCCATCACCGCTTCGACGGTGTGTACGGTGGCGGTGTTCTTGCCGATCACCTTCGTGGGCGGCTTCGTGGGCGAGCTGTTCCGGCCCTTCGCGATGACCGTCACGATCGCCATGCTGGCCTCGCTCTTCGTCGCCCTGACCATTGTGCCGGTGCTCGCGTACTGGTTCATCAAGGCCCCGGTCGACTACGACGAGCAGGCGGCGTCCGCCGCGCGGGAAGCCGCCGAGGCGAAGGAACGTCGCGGCCTGTGGCAGCGCGCCTACATCCCGACGCTGAGCACCGCCCTGCGGCGGCCGGTCGTCACGCTGGTGATCGCCGTCGTGATCCTGGGGGGCACCCTGGCGCTCGGTGGCCGGTTGCAGACCAACTTCCTCGGCGACTCGGGCCAGAACACGCTCACCGTCACGGACACCTTCAACCCGGGTACCTCGCTGGCCGCCCAGGACAAGGCCGCCCGCGATGTGGAGAAGGTCCTCGACGGGGTCGACGGGGTTGAGACGGTGCTGTCCACGGTCGGCACCGGCAGCGGTGCCGAGGCGGCCTTCATGGCCGGTGTCACCCCGAAGGCGACGTTCTCCGTCACGTTGAAGGAGAGCGCGGACGCGACTGTGCTGCAGACCGAGATCCGCGACGCACTCAAGGATGTGAAGTCCTCGCAGAGCACCGGCATCACGGTCTCCGGTGGTGACTCCGGGTTCGGTTCCTCGACGGTGGACCTGGTGGTCCGGGCCGACGATCCGGACGCGCTGAAGAAGGCCGCCGAGATCGTGCAGAAGGCAGCCGAGTCCACCGAGGGAGCGGCCGAGGTCAACAACAACCTCGCCAGCGACCAACAAGTCGTCGAGGTGAAGGTCGACCGGGCAGCAGCTGCGGCCCGGGGGCTCACTGAGGCGCAGGTCTCAGGAGTTGTTGCGGCGGCCATGTCGCCGTACTCCATCGGCACGGTCGACCTGGGGGCCGGTCCGGTGCAGGTCAAGGTCTCGGCGGGTGCCGCACCGGCGACCGTCGACGAGCTGAAGGCCATGGCCGTGCCGTCCCCGGCTGGAATGGTGCCGCTGCCGAGCATCGCCGCGATCAGCGAGGTGGCCATCCCGACCTCGGTGACCCGGGTCGACGGTCAGCAGAGCGCGACGGTTGCGGTGACGCCCGAGGGCCAGGACCTGGGCTCACTGACCGCTTCGCTGACCACCGCCGTCGACGAACTCGACCTGCCGGCGGGGGCGAGCGTGGAGGTCGGGGGTGTGGCCGCCCAGCAGTCGGATGCCTTCGCCGACCTCGGCCTGGCTCTGCTGGCGGCGATCGCCATCGTCTACCTGGTGATGGTGGGGACCTTCCGAAGCCTGATGCAGCCGCTGATCCTCTTGGTGTCGGTGCCCTTCGCCGCCACCGGTGCCCTGCTGATGCTGGTGCTGACCTCGACCCCACTTGGCGTGCCGTCGCTGATCGGCATGCTGATGCTCGTGGGCATCGTGGTGTCGAATGCGATCGTGCTCATCGACCTGATCAACCAGTACCGGGCACAGGGCAGGTCGTTGGACGACGCCGTGGCCGAGGGGTCACGCAAGCGGTTGCGGCCCATCGTGATGACGGCGGCCGCCACGATCTTCGCGCTGACCCCCATGGCCTTCGGGCTCACCGGTGGCGGTGGCTTCATCGCCCAGCCGCTGGCGTTGGTGGTCATCGGCGGGCTGATCAGCTCAACCTTCTTGACGCTGGTGGTCGTTCCGGTGCTGTACGTGCTCTTCGAGCGTGCGAAACTGCGGATGTCCGATCGCCGGGCGGCGCGCCGTTCCGGCAGGGCCGCCAAGAAGGTGCTGGCGGGTCCCAAGGGTGCGCAGGTCGCGGTGGCCGGCGCAGCGGCGGGCGAGGCAACGACCGTGACCGAGAAGGTCACGTCGCCGGCGGCGGGCGGCGCGGCAGAAAAGCCCGGCGAGGAAGCTGCTGACGGCACGGCCGAGAAGCCGGGCGGAAAGCACACCTCCTGACCGATGCCGGTGAACGGCCCCATCCGCTCAGCGGGTGGGGCCGTTCACGCATCCGATCGACGAGAATCTGACCATGAGTCGCAGAGGCCCCGGGCGTCCGCCGGAAACAAGCCACGCCGAGATCCAGCGGGTTGCCCTGCGCCTCTTCGTCGAGCAGGGATACGCGGCGACCTCATCGTCGACTACGCGGGATTCGACACCACGCAAAAGGCGCTGAATGCGATCAAGCGGGGCGGCAAGGTCGTGCAGGTCGGCCTTGGTAAGCCGACGTTCACCGTCGCGACCAACTCGGTCCTCGGCAAGACGATCCAGGGCTCGCTCGGCGGCACGGTCCAAGACATTGAGGAGCTCTACGCGCCCATGGCCCAGGGCGAGATCCGTCCGGTGTATGAGGAGATCGGTTTCGAGGAGATCGGCGCGGGACTCGAGCGGCTCAAGGCGAATCAGGTGACGGGTCGGCTGGTCGCACGCTTCGGCGGGTAGTCCTCAGATGATTGAGTCTGACTGAACTATCAGATAGAATCATCTGCATGAGTCGTACGACAATAGCCATCCACACCGACACCCGTGCCAGGATCAAGGCTGGCGCCGAGGGGGAGTCGAAGACGATCGACGACTTCCTGCGGGTTCTTCTGGATGAACACGAGACAAACCGGTTCTGGGCATCGTTCGAGGATGTCACTCCGCAGTCTTATGCTGAGGCGACCGCGAATGACGGTGATGCTCTCGACGAGGGCTACACCATCGAGGATCGCGACCTCGATGGTGGGGCGGCGTGATGGCTGCGCCCCCGGGTCGTGGGGACGTGGCGTGGCTTTCGATGGATCCGGTTCAGGGCCGTGAGCAGCGTGGCCATCGTCCTCACTTGGTGTTGTCGGATGAGCGCCTTGCCCGGACAACAGGCCTGGTGATCGGTGTTCCTATGACGAGTGTCCAGCGTCCGTGGGCCACCCGGGTGACTCTCGGTGGCGACTCCTACGCGATCGCCGAACAGCCGCGCACGTTCTCGATCTCCCGCGTGACCAAGGTCGACCGAAAGGGCTATGACGTCGAACCCGTCGTCCGAGTGATTGCGAGGCTGATCGGCGGCTGACGCGGTGTGATCAGACGCCAGGCCACGCGTGCCCAGCGCTGCAACAAGCATCAGCCTGGCACTCGACTGCTTTCCTGTCCTGCGCTGTCCGGACGCGGCGCCACCGACGGCCGTGAGTAATCCGCCATCGGGCCGACCACCATGGCGACGCGGGCGGCGTTGAGGATCGCCAGGATGTCGATCACCTCCTGCAGCAGCGCGCCCGCAACCGGGCTGAGTGCACCAGCGACTGCGAACCCCATGCCGATCGACGAGGCGACGATGCCGCCGATCGCCGATTGGAGCGCAATTCTGCGCATCCGCTCCGCGATGTGCAGCAGTTCGTCCAAACGCTCCAGCGACGAGTCGAGCACGACCGCCGCGGCTGCCTCCGAGGTCACGTCTGAGTTGGTCCCGAAGGCGATACCGGCCGAGGCCGCTGTCATGGCCGGGGCGTCGTTGATGCCGTCGCCGAGGAAGGTGGTTGGTCCCTGCTCGGTCAGCTCCCGGACCAGTTCCAGCTTCTCCTCGGGGCTGCACCCGGCCCGCACATGGTCGATGCCGACCTTCTGGGCGACATACTCGACCTCGCTGGACCGGTCCCCGGAGATCATCCAGGTCTCGACGACCTTGTGCCGCGGGCGCAGGTGGGCGATGAAGTCCCGGGCATCGGCGCGCGGCTCATCGCGGAATCCGATCGTGGCCCCGTAGTCGCCGTCGATCAGCACTACACAGCTCATGCCGGGCTGTGGGGGCGGCAGCACGCCGGGACCCAAGTCGCGTTCGGCCTGCGCGTGAGACGTGATCCGGACGGCGTGGTCGCCCACCTGCCCGGCGAGCCCCTGACCGGGCCGCTCGGCGACCTGGGTGGCGGCCATGGGCTTCGCGAGGCCCCCGGCGGCAGTGACCACGGCGGCGGCCAGCGGGTGCCGCGAGTAGAGTTCGAGCGCGGCGGCCACCGGCAGAACATCGCTCGCCGTCCGGCCCTCGGCGGTATGCACATCGGAGACGACCGGCCGGCCGTAGGTCAGGGTGCCGGTCTTGTCGAAGAGCATCGAATGCGTTTTCGGCAGCCGTTCGAGGACGCCCGGGTCCTTGATGATGATGCCGGCCTTGGCAGAGATGGAGATCGCGCCGATGATCGCGACCGGCACCGCCAGCAGCAGCGGGCACGGCGTCGCGATCACGATCACCGCGAGGAACCGGCTGGGTTCGCCGGAGAATGCCCAACCCGCGACGGCGAGGGCCACCGCAATCACCGTGTACCAGACCCCCAGACGATCAGCGAGCCGTCGCATGGGCGGGCGGTTGTGTTCCGCCTCGGTGAGCACGCCGACGATCGAGGCGTACCGGGAGTCGGCGGCCACCTTGGTCGCAATGATCTGCAGGGAGTCGTCGCCGTTGATCGCGCCGGACATGACTGCTGAGCCGACCGACTTGGTGAGTAGGTAGGGCTCGCCGGTCAGATAGGACTCGTCCATGGTGCCGTGGCCCTCGACCACCTCGCCGTCCACCGGGCACAGCTCATGTGGCAGGAGCATGAGGCGGTCGCCGATACCGATGTCGCCCACCTGCACATCAGTCAATTCGCCCGCACCGATCCGGTGTGCGATTGACGGTGCACGTTTCGCCAGCGCATCCAGCATCGCCGACGCCCGTGCCGTGGCGGCGGCCTCCAGGCCCTCGCCCCCGGACAGCATGAGAACGACGATGGCGGCCACCAGCCATTGGCCCATCGCGGCGGCCGCCACGATGGCGATGCCGGCCAGCACGTCCACGCCCGCGGTCCGGTTCGCGAGGTCTCGGAGGACCTGCCACAGCAGGTAACCGCCGCCGATGGCCGTGATCAGCCACAGCGGGAGGTTGGTGACCCAGCCGGAGTGGCCGACGGCGGAGCAGATCAGCGAGACACCGATGGCGATCAGCGCACCGAGCGCGATCAGGCCCTGCGTCGACCGGAGGAAGGTGAGGATCCGAGAGGTGCCCACCTCTCGACGGTAGCAACTCGCCACCCGGGCGCCGGAGCACCTCGCTTCGCCGCTCAGATCGGTCTCAGCAGGTCAGCCCGTCCGCGGGCGCCGTGCCCGTCAACAGGTACTCGTCCACCGCATCGTTGACGCAGGCGTTGGAGTTTCCGTAGGCGGTGTGGCCCTCACCCTGGTAGGTGACCAGCACGCCGGAGTCCAGCGTCGAGGCCAGGGCTTGCGCGTTCTTGTAGGGCGTCGCCGGGTCGCCCGTGGTGCCGATGACGACGATCGGTGCTGCTCCCTTGGCCTGGAGGTCGAAGTCCTGTGCCACCACCGGGTACGGCCAGTTCTTGCAGGCCAAGGCCGAGTAGGAGATGTACTCACCCATCGTGGGCGCCTCCTCCTGGATGCGCGCGGCCTGTGCCTTCATCGCGGCGGTGTCGGAGTCCCCACGGCGGTCGAGGCAGCTGATCGCTAGCTGCGCGTCGTCCTGATTCGCGTAGCTGCCGTCGTCGTCGCGCTCGTTGTAGCTGTCCGCGAAGAGCAGCAGGGTGTCGGCCGAGCCGAAGTCGATGGCCTCGGTCAACCCCGCCGTAAGGTACGGCCACGCCCCGTCGTCATACATCCCCGCGATGATGGCGGTGCTGATCAAGTGCTTGGTGGCGGCCCGGTCGGAGGATGTGGGCAGCGGCTCCTTTTGGGCGGCGGCAAACAGGGCCTTGATCTCTGCCGCGCCTTCGTCCACAGAGTTGCCCAACGGGCAGCTCTTCATCTCGGTCTGACACCAGCCGATGTAGGTGCGCAGGGCCGCCTCGAAGGCGGCCGCCTGTCCCTCGGTGACGTCGTCCGAGGTCTCGGTCATGTCGACGGCGCCGTCGAGCACCAGCCGGCCGGTCTTGCCCGGGAACAGGCCGGCGTAGGTGGCGCCGAGCTGGGTGCCGTAGGAGAACCCGACGTAGGACAGCTTCGAGTCTCCCAACGCCGCCCGGAGCATATCCATGTCCCGGGCCGCGCTCTGGGTGTCCACATGGGCCAGGAGATCGCCGGTCTTTCGCACACAGGACTTCGCGAAATCCCGGGCGTCTTTCTCCATCTTGGCGACCCCGGCATCATCGGTGGTGTAGTCGATGGCGTTGAACTTGTCCTTGGTCTTGTCGTCCAGGCACTCGACCGCCGAGGATGATCCCACCCCGCGCGGATCGACGGCGACGATGTCGTAGGCCGCCTGGACGGAGTCGCTGATCCTGGGCAAGAGGTTGTCGGCGAGGCCATCGACGGCGGAGACCCCAGGCCCGCCCGGGTTGACCAGCAGTGACCCGGTTCGCTTTCCGGTGGCCGGATGCCGTTTGAGTGCGATTTCGATTTCGCCGGCCTTCGGGTCCTGCCAGGACATGGGGGCAGTGGCCTTCGCGCATTCGAAATCGCCGCACTCCTCCCAGCTGATCGACTGGGTGTAGTACGCCGAGAACCCCGCCGGCCCGGTTTCGCCGGTCGGCGTCGACACTGAGATCGCCGAGGCGCTGGGTTTCGGAGCGGGCGTTTGCGAGCAGGCGGCGGTCGCGAGGGCGAGTACAACTACTGATCCGTAGATAGTGATTGCTTTCATGCTTTTGAACCTATTCGCCTCAAGGCCCGCAATTCATCGGCCCGAAGAGCGACATTGGTGTGGATTTATCGCCCGATCGGACGACGCCTCCGTTGGCCGCGGTCACCCACTGGGATCACCTGGTGGCGCCACCGTCAACCAATCGGATGACGGGTTCAGGCCGGCCGCGCCACACCTGTCTCGTAGGCGAGGATGACCGCCTGGACACGATCTCGCAGATTCAACTTTCCGAGTACCCGGCCCACATGGGTCTTGACGGTGGCCTCGGACAACACGAAATGCTGTGCGATCTCGGCATTGGACATTCCGGCGCTGATCGCTTCGAAGATGTCGAGTTCGCGGGCCGTGAGCGCGCTCAACCGGGGGTCGGCACGGCCAGTGCCGAGGCCGTCGGCGGCGTCACTGGCAGGCAGCGCGGTCGCGAAGAGTTCGAGCATCCGGCGAGTGACTCGGTTGGAGACGGCTGCATCCCCTTCTGCCACCGAACGAATCGCGCGGACGAGTTGAGCCGGCGAGGCATCCTTGAGCAGGAAGCCGCTGGCGCCCGCTCGCAGACCGGCGAAGGCGTACTCATCGAGATCGAAGGTCGTCAAGATGATGACTCGGCAATCGGGCAACTGGGAGATGACCTCGCGGGTGGCTGCGATCCCGTCGGTTCCGGGCATGCGGACATCCATGAGTACGACATCAGGCTGTAGCGCGAGCGCCTGGGCGACGCCGGTAGCGCCGTCACCCGCTTCCCCAACCACGTCGATGTCGTCCTCGGTCGACAGGATCATGCGAAATCCCATGCGGAGCAGTGCCTGGTCGTCGACCAGGAGCACCCGGATCGGGTTAGTCATCGTTCTCCTCGGGTGGGATGAGGGGAAAGGTCGCCAGGACTCTCCAACCTTTTGCGGTGGGCCCTGCCGTCAGCGTCCCGCCGTGCGCAGTCACCCGTTGCCGCATGCCGATGATCCCTCGTCCGGTGCCGAATGCCGATTCGCCGTCCCGGGCTGATTCTCTCATCGCGGTCCCTCCGGCCGGGCCGGCTGTGTTCTCTATGCGGACGGTCAGCGTAGCCACGGGTGTTGCCTTGTAGGCGTACTCCACGAGGACGGTGGGTGCCAGGGGGGCGTACCGCAATACGTTGGTCAGCGCCTCCAAGACGACCCGGTGGACGGTGTAGCGGGTACTCGGGTCGAGATCCGGTGCTGGGCCGGATTGAGTGACACGGATCGGCAGTCCTGCCATGCGGAACTGTTCGATGGCGGTAGCGGTGTCCGGGTCGGTGTTGACGGGCTGGCGGGGGGCGTCATCTGGTTCGTCGATATCTCGGAGGACGCCGAGCACCCGCCGCATATCGGTCAGGGCTTGACGGCCGGTCGACGACAACTCGCAGAGTGCTTGGTCGGCCAGGGCCGGGTTTTTCGTGGCCGAGGCCCGGGCGCCGTCGGCCAGGGCGACCATGACGGTCAGCGAATGCGCGACGACGTCATGCATTTCGCGGGCGATGCGGGCACGTTCGCGGGCCGCCGCGAGTTCAGTTTGTTGATGCCGGTCGCGGGCCAAGGAGTTCGCCCGCTCGATCAGGTCTCCGATGTGCAGGCGCCGGGCACGGACGCTGGTACCGAAGGCCACTGCTGCGAGATAGCTCAGGAAGGACATTGTCGCCAGTGCGCTGCGCATGGCGGACTCGCCCGGACCGGATACGGAGAGGTATGTCGCGAGCACGGTGACGCTGGCCATGGTGGCCGCAGCGAAGGACGTCCAGGTGATCAGGGGGCGATGGCTCGCCGCCACTGCGTAGATGCCGAAAGCGATGGCCAACTCGTAGCCGACCGTATTGCCCCAGAAGAAGGTGAACAGCACGAAGAGAGCGGTGACGACGGCAAGAACCGTCAGCGGTCTGCTTCGCCGCCACCGCAGGGCGACCGCCCCCGGAATGACCGCGAGCAGGATCCAGATCGGGTGGACCTTCGCGGGGGATGCCATCTCGCCGGCGCCGTTGAGGGCGAAGACGCCGATCAGGAGGCGATCCATCACCACCGGGTGAAGGACGAAGTATCTGCGGACACGCCCCAGACGGCGGGCGTCCAATTCGGTGAATGGGGCGTCCGCCGTCGGCAGGGTAGTGGGTGGGGCGGCAGGCCGCCCCACCCAGTCGGTGTTGATTACGCGTCCCGCAGCTTGATGCTGAACGCGGCGCCGATCTGGGCGACGGCCGCCCAGCCGACCATCACCAGCGTGCCTTGGAACGGCGAGAAAACCTCACCAGCCGGCTCGTCGGGGTTCATCATGGCCATCCCCGCATCCATCGGCAGGAACTTGGCGATATCCCGCATCCAATCCAGGCTGATCATGCCCATGACGATGTAGACGACGAAGAGCAGCGCGACCAGCGTGAAGACGGTTCCGGTGGAGTGTCGGATGATCGCCCCCAAACCGACCGACAGAATCGCGATCAGTGCGAGGAACGCCACAAGCATCCAGATCAATCGTTGGACCGTGCCATTGCCGAGGTCCGCGACGAGGTCGTTCCCGGAGAGAATCGGCATCGTCACGAGATAGGAGCAGCCGACGCTGATCAACGCGACGACGGCGGTCAATGCCGTGACCGTGATCGTCTTGGCCCAAAGGGCGGGCAGTCGGGTCGGGGCGGCCGCGAAGGTTGACCGGATCATCCCGGTGGAGAACTCACCGGTGATCACCAGGGCACCCAGAATAGCGACGGAGAGCTGGGCGAAGATGAACCCGAAGATGAGGATGAACCCGCTGTCGGGCCCGGTACCCATCTCTGGGTTGTCCGCGACCATGTCGGCGCTGGCAGCCATCGCGAGGCTCATCAGCACCATGATCGCGACGGTGATGCCCATGGTCCACCAGGTCGATCGCAGTGAGCGGAGTTTGATCCACTCCGAGCGCAGCAGGTGACCGAAGGTCAGGTGGTAGGGGGACGTGGTGGCGGGGACGTGGATGTCCGGGGTGGCGGTGGCGGCGCTCATCAGTTCGCTCCTTCGGCGCTGTGCTGCGGGGACGTCGGTGCGGGGACGGCCGGTGACTGGCCGGACACGCCGTTGGTGGAGGCGTAGTGGGCCTTTTCGGGTTGGGCCGGATCGACGCCGTGGCCGATGTGGTCGGCGACCGCACCGGTGTGGTACTCGACGGCGTCGCTGGTCAGGGCCATGTATGCCTCCTCCAATGTGGAGGTCACCGGCGTGAGCTCATGCAGCACGAAACCGCGGGTCGCGGCGAGTTCGCCGATCTGTGCGGCCTGCGCCCCGGAGACCACCAGGAGCCCGGGTTCATCGCTGGCGACGGTTGCGCCACCGGAGGTGAGCAGCCCGGCCAGGTCGGTGGCCTGGGGAGTGCGCACGCGGACGGTCTGCTGGGTGCTTCCGGCCACGATCTCGGCAACCGGGGCGTCCGCCAGGATGCGCCCGCGGCCGATCACCAGGATGTGGTCGGCGGTCAGGGCGACCTCGCTCATCAGGTGACTGGAAAGGAAGACGGTACGACCCTCACCGGCAAGGTAGCGCGCCAGGTTACGTACCCACACCACGCCCTCGGGGTCCAGCCCGTTGACCGGCTCGTCGAGGATCAGTGTCTTGGGGTCACCCAGCAGTGCGGATGCGATCCCAAGACGCTGGCCCATACCGAGGGAAAAGCCGCCGACCCGCTTCTTGGCAACCGACTCCAGGCCGGTCATCTCGATGACCTCGCGGACCCGGGTCGTTGGGATCCCGTGGGTCGCCGCCATCGCGAGCAGGTGGTTGTAGGCCGTGCGGCCCGTGTGGACGGCCTTGGCGTCCAGGAGGGCGCCGACCTCCGTCAGCGGGGAACGGTGCTCAGCGTAGGGGCGTCCGTTCACGGTCACGGTGCCCGTGGTGGGCCGGTCCAATCCCATGATCATCCGCATGGTCGTCGACTTGCCGGCGCCGTTCGGACCCAGGAAGCCCGTCACGGTGCCTGGATTGACGGTGAAGGAGACGTTGTCGACGGCCGTCTTGGGGCCGTATCGCTTCGTCAATCCGCGTACTTCGATCATGGTCTGCCTTCCAGGGTTCGGATGCGTTCGGTGTCGAGGCTAGGCAACGGGGCGGTGCCGGTGAACCTCCCATCGGGGTATCTTCGGGGACCGTCCCCGTACGCCGGACGGATGATGTCGGCTCAGCAGGGTCAGCCTCTGGAACCGTGAGGCTGTACCAGGCGTTGCATAAGATGATCGAACGGCACCGTCGGCGTGGCGGTCCGCGAGCAGGAGGAGCTCATGAGCAATCCGGTCTTCAACAACAGCGCCGTCTTCGGCTCGAAGGCGAACGCGTACGCCGTCCCACCACAGCAGAACCCCAGCCAGCAGGCACCTTATGGTGGTGCCTCGCCGCAGTACGGCGCGACGGCTGCGCAGTACGGCACCTTCGGTGCACAGGCGGCGGACGCCGCCGCGCTCGACGCGATGTACAACGCGCCGTCGGCGACCACCGCCGACACCAAACGGCTGAGCTATGACGACGTGATCATGAAGACCGGCGGTCTCCTGGCGCTGCTGGTGGTAGCCGGTGGATTGTCGTGGACCCTTGCGGCCGACAAGCCGCTTATCTGGGCGGGGGCCGCCGTTGTGGGCCTCGTCCTCGGTCTGGTGAACGCTTTCAAGCGGAGCCCGAGCCCGGCGCTCATCATCGCGTATACCCTCGCAGAGGGCGTCTTCCTGGGCGGTATCAGCTACTACTACCAGTCGTTCTACAGCGGCGCGGTGCCGACGGCGGTATTGGCGACGGTCGCCACCTTCGCCGCCTGCCTGGCCCTGTACAAGTCCGGCCGGGTGCGGGTGACCGCGAAGTTCACGCGCTGGCTGCTGATCGCTATGGCCGGCTACCTCGTGTTCTCGCTGGTGAACCTCGGGCTGGTCTGGACCGGTGTGATGGACGGTTGGGGCATGCGGTCCGGTCCGCTGGGAATCGTCATCGGTCTCATCGCGGTGGGGTTGGCCTCGGCGTCGCTGATCGTCGACTTCGATTCGATCAAACGCGGCGTGCAGGCCGGCGTCCCAGCCAAGTTCGCCTGGTCGGCGGCCTTCGGTCTGTTGGTCACGCTGATCTGGCTCTACCTGGAGTTCCTGCGGCTGATCGCGATCTTCTCCCGCAACTGACTCGAACCCCCGCGAAGGGCGCCCGGCCACCGGCCGGGCGCCCTTCGCGTTGCCGAAGAGTTCCGGCGCTGCTCACCGGGAGTTCCGGCTGGGGGTCAGCGCCTGGGCCAGCGGGCCGCGGGTCTTACCGGCCGCGGGTACTGCGGGTCACGGTGAACTTGGCGTTCCGGGCGATCTGCTCGGTGTGGCCGATCAGCCGTTCGAGCGCCGGGCGGTACCGCAGGCTTGAGTTCCACACGCACCAGAGCGTTCCGCCGGGGCGCAGCGCTCGGCCGGCCGAGGCGAACATGCGGTGTGCGGTGTCGGTTCGAATGGCCGCACCGTCGTGGAACGGCGGGTTGAGCAGCACGAGGTCGGCGCTCGCGGCCGGCGAAGTGGCTCCCGCGTCATCACGCACCGGGTGGAGCCGGTCACTGACGCCGTTGGCGGCGGCCGTCAGCACCGCGGAGTCGACCGCCGCCTGGGAGCGATCCGTTGCCGTGACCTGTGCCTGCGGCCAGCGCCGGGCCGCCCACGTCGCGAGGATGCCGGTGCCGCAGCCGAGATCGATGACGTCGCGCACCTCCTGCGGCGCTTCGGCACTGCTCTCGAGCGTGGTGAGGAGGTACCGGGTGCCGACGTCGAGACTCGCGCCCGCGAATGCCGCACCGTAGGAGTACACGGTGAGTCCGACCTCGGGGATCTTGGCACTGATCGGGTAGGTGAGGCCGTGTGGCCGCGGTCCGGAGGCCACCATCACCCGTGATTTGCCGTGGGCCAAACTCGCCTGGACAGTCGCGAAGGACTCGCCCAGTACCACGTTCATCGCGGGGGTCATGTGTTTGACCCGGCCCCCGGCCAGGAGCATCACACCGGGGTCGGAATACCGGGCGACATGTTCGGCGAGGTCGCGCAGGGCGGCGAGCGACCGTGGCAGCTGTGCGAGCACGAGCCGTGCGCCCGCCAGCAGTTCGGCATCGAGCCGGTGTGCGGTATACACCCCCCGTGCGCCCAGGGCGGCCGCATTCTGCGCGAGTGCGGTTTCGGCGGTGAGGGCGTCCTGGTGTACCCGAATCAGCGGCCCGGCCTGGTTGCTGCTCGCTGGCGAACCGCTCCCCGGCTCGTTGTGCGGCTCACCGCCCGCGCCAACGGTCGGTGGAAGACACCCGAGCAGCGCGGCGGCCCCGAGGGTGAGCGCCCCGAAGCGGTCGTCGATGACAGCAACGCGGCCCCGTCCAGCCGTGACGATGGCGGTGGCCGCGTGCGCCAGCAACAGGCGATCGGTGGCATCGACAGCCACGGGCGCGTCCAGTCGTGGCGGCCGGGCAGTGGGGCGTCCGACGGGTGCGTGCTCGGCGAGATCCGGCACGGCCACGCGATCGGGCCCGGGATCGGTCCCGGTCGTCAGCCGTGCCAGCGTTGCCCGCAGTAGTTCCGCCGCAGGGGAGGGGGCCGATCCGGGACCGCCGTCCGACCGTCGGAGGAGTTCCGGCGGAAAATCAGGAGAAGGCACTCGGGCTTCTAGCGGCTCGTGTGGGATCGCTCGGCGGCGAGCCGGTCTTCCTCGGCCCGTACCCGGGCCTGCGTCTCACGTTCCGCGACGAGCCACGCTGGTGGGTTCGCCCGCAACTCTTCGATCTCAGTCGTGGTCAGCGGTTCGAGGAGACCGCCGCGCGTCAGGCCCGAGATCGACACCCCGAGGCGCCGGGCGACGACCGGCCGCGGGTGGGGGCCGTCCTGGCGGAGGTCGGCGAGCCACTGGGGTGGGTTCTTCTCCAACTCATCCAGCTCGGAACGGGTGTGAGCACGCTCCTGAAACTCGGTCGGAGTGGCCGGCAGATACACCCCGAGCCTTTTCGCGGCGTTGGACGGCTTGAGAGATTGCGCCGAGTAGGGGGTGCTCATGGGCGCAAGGCTAACGGAGGTGCGGCTAGCCTGACGACGTGAGCAGAACCGAGCCCGATGTCGCGGGGAGCATGCAGCCGACCCCGTTCCGGGTGGGGTTCGTACCCGGGGTGACACCGACCAAATGGGTGCGGGTGTGGCGAGACCGCAGCCGTGTCCCCATCGAACTGGTCCAGGTGGACGCCGTGGCTGCCGCAGATGCGCTGCGGGAGGAGTCCGTGGATGCCGTGTTGCTGCGGCTCCCTGTGGATCGCGAAGGGCTGTCGGTGATCCCGCTGTATGAGGAGCGGCCGGTAGTGCTGGTCTCCCGCGATCACGCGGTTGCCAGCCTCGACACCGCCGAGACGCTGGCCTGCGACGACCTGGCAGACGACGTCGTGTTGTGGCCCCAGGACGATGTCCTCGACTGGCCGCAAGCCGCGGAGGTGCTCGCGCCGGTCGACCAGCCCGACGGTGCGCGCCGATCCGATAGCGCGCCGCAACCTGCGCCGACCCGTCCGCCGGTGGGAAAGCCGGCCATTGAGCGTCCCCAGACGACTGCCGACGCGGTTGAGCTGGTGGCCGCCGGGATTGGGGTGCTGGTGGTGCCGCAGTCCCTCGCGCGCCTGCATCACCGCAGGGATGTGACCTACCGGTGGCTCGATGGCGCTCCAGCCGCGCCGGTCGCCCTGGCATGGCTGACGTCCCGGACGACGGATGAGGTCGAGCGGTTCATCGGCATCGTGCGGGGACGCACGGCGAACAGTTCCCGGGGCGGGGCCAGCACACAGGCCCCGCCCGTCGCCACTGACCGGGGTGTGGCTCGCGGAGCTACGGGCGACGGGGGTGGCGGTAGGCGTGCGGGTGCGGCGAAGGCCGGGGGTGGGGCAGATCCCGCCGGTCGCGGTAAGCAGCGCGGGACGGGCCGGCGGACGACTGGGCGCTCCGGTGGCCGGGGTTCCGGCCGGCGTCGCTGAGCCGTCAGCGCTGCGTCCTAGGACCAGTGGGCCGGTCGAACGAACCGAGAGGGTAGAACCGTCATGGCGTTCCCCTGCGCGGCCGTGAGCTGTGGCTGAGTGAGGAAGAGCGCGTGGTCGAGGTGGGCATCGTCGAGGATGGTGCCGCGCAGATCCGCCCCCAGGAAGTCGGCATCGCGCAGATCGGCGCCCGTGAGGTCCGTTCCGATCAGGCAGGCCCCACGGAGAGAGGCGCCACGCAGATTGCGGCCCCGCTGCTGTCGCCCGGCCCAGTCCGCTCTCGAGTGGTCCGCCGCCGTGCCGGGAGCGGCCGCACGGACGAGTTCACTGGCCTGAGTCAGCACTGGCGACACCTTCGCGCGTTGGGCCGCGACGTCGACCGTCTCGATCTGCTCCGGTGGCAGGCTCGCGGCCCGGTCGATGGCGAGCGCCAGCCGCCGGGCGCGATCGTGGAGAGCGCCGGCCTCCGGGTGGTTCGCGACCTCGTCGAGGTAGCGGAGCATCTCGTGCAGCTGCCGGACCACGGCGAATGTCGCGAACATAACCGTGGCGGAGTCCCGGGAGTCGCGCCAGGTGACCGCGCCGAAGGCTGCCGTGACCCGCTGGCCGGCCCCGAAACAGTCGAAGGCCGCGCAGCCGACGTACCCCTGCTTGCGTAGCCGCGAGTGAATGGCACAGGAGTGATCCGGCCGCAGATGCTGGCAGGGGGTGCCGGCCGGCTTGTTGACGGGAAAGTCCGCCGAACGGGTGAATGGCAATGCGACACAGCACAAGCCCACACAGGCGGAGCAGTCGGCGTCGAGACGCGTGGGCACGGAGGGCACCTGCTCACCGTAGGCCCACCGGCCTCACCCCGGATACGGCACGCCCGTCGTGGCGGCGGCCGCACGTGCTCAGAGCGGGTAGAACATCCGGTCGGGCCCGGCCGGGAACTCGCGGAACCCGTATCGCGCGTAGAACGCGCTCGCTGTGTCGTCGACTGGGTTCACGACGATTGCCCGCAGCCCGATCAGCGTGCTGGCTGTGCGGGCGACGGTCACCGCGTGCGCCAACAGGCTTGAGCCGAGCCGCTCGCCTTGCCTGCGCTTGTCAACCGCGAGCCGCGCGAGGAGGACGGCAGGCACGAGGCTGGGCGCGTTCCGGGCGAGCCGACCTCCGCCGATACTCGCCCGCTCCACCCCGTGCGCGGCCAGGCTGTAGTACGCAACGACCCGCCCCTCGTCCTCGACTACGACGTAGGTTGTCGCCGTGCGCTCGCGTTCGGCGCGCAATGCGTGGTCGAGAAGCCAGGAGTCGAGGCTCGGTTGTCCGCAATCGAATGACGCGATCTCATCGGATGGCTCGATGCGACGCGGGGGAAGGATCACCGCGTCTCCTGTTGCTCCCACGACGGGGTGCGGGAAAGGAGCTCCGCCATCCTCGGGTCCTCAGGTGCGTCAAGCATGGTCAGGAACGCCTCGAAGGCATCGGCGGGGAGCGTCGTAGACTGCGCCGCAGCTACTTCTTGCCAGGCTGCGGACGAGAGCCGCGACACGGCCCAACCGCTGATCGTCGAGCCGGAGAGCTCGGCGGCCCGTTCGATGGCGCGCCTCTGCTCGTCAGTGAGTCGCAGGTCGAGCCTGGAGGTCTTGGGCGCCATCCTCTGAGCGTACGCGATTCCTCCGTACGTCGACTCGGCGATCAGCCTCGGGTCGCTACCCTTCGTGGCCCACTGGCCTCACCCCGGATACGGCACGCCCGTCGTGGCGTGGCAGCGGTAGCCGTTCGGGTTCTTGTCGAGGTACTGCTGGTGGTAATCCTCGGCGTAGTAGAACGGTCCGGCCTCAGACGCCGGAGCGAACTCCGTGGTGATGGGGTCGTAGCCGTCGGCGGCGAGCACACCCGCGTAGGTCGCGGCGGTCTCCTTGACGATCGCGGCTTGTTCCGGGGCGGTCCAGTAGACGGCCGACCGATACTGCGTCCCGACATCGTTGCCCTGGCGGTAGCCCTGGGTGGGGTCGTGGCGTTCCCAGAAGATGCGGAGCAGGCTCGCCTCGTCGGCGACCGCTGGGTCATAGGCGATCAGAGTGGTCTCCGTGTGGCCGGTGCGGGCGGTGCAGACCTCTTCATAGGTCGGGTTCGGCGTCGTGCCGCCCATGTAGCCGACCGCTGTGCTCACTACCCCCGGGACCTGCCAGAAGATCTCCTCGGCTCCCCAGAAACAGCCCATGGCCAGGTACAACACCCGGGTGCTCGCTTCCCAGGGGCCGGTGAGCGAGGTGCCCAGCACGGTATGCGGCGCGGGGGCCTGGAGGATGGGAGCCGACCGGCCGGGCAGGGCATCCTCGGGCCGGATCATGGCCGTCTTGGCGCCTTTGACGCCGAAGAGTTGGTCGAAGAGCGCGCTCATGGGAGCCTCACAGGTGGTTCGGCGGAACGGGGTCGATCGCTTTAACACCGAGGAGCGGACGGGTGTTCCGCTCGGCGAGCCATTCGGTGCCCGCTGGTGAGCACACCCGTCTATCGTTGGCTCGTGGCTTTTCTCCGGCGTAAATACAACCGATCCTCCGAATCACCTGAGGCCCGGGCGACTGATGCGGCCGCAGCGGTCGCGCCGACGTCGGGCGAGCCGACCGTGGAGGGAGCCGTCGGCCTGACCGCAGTCGCGCCGTCCGTCCGTTCGGCTGCCGCTTGGTCCTGGAACCTGTTGGCGATCGGTCTCGGGGTCGCGGCACTGGTGTGGTTGGCGACCTGGCTCAAGGTCATCCTCGTGCCGATAGCGGTGGCCTTGCTGCTGACCGTCCTGCTCACCCCTGTGCAGCGCTTTTGCCACCACCGGCTGCGGATGAGCCGGGGATTGGCCTCTGGGGTCGCCCTGGTGGGCTTGCTGATCTTGGTGGTCGGGCTCGTCGCCTTGGCCGGGAACTCCATCGTCAACGGTTTCCAGGACCTGCAGGAACGTGCGGCAGCTGGTTTCGACACATTTATGAAGTGGCTGTCCGACGGCCCGCTGCACCTGGACTCCGACCATGTCGACGAGTATGTCGAGACAGCCTCGCAGTCCCTCTCCGACAATCAGGGCGTGTTGGTATCGGGGGCGGTCGGAGCCGCGACCACCGTCGGGCACGTGGCCGCCGGGGCACTCATCGCGTTGTTCTGCACGTTCTTCTTCCTCTATGACGGCCGACGCATCTGGTCGTGGCTCGTCGGGTTGCTTCCGCATTCGGTGCGTGATCGGGTGCACCAGGCAGGACGCCGCGGAATCGTCACCCTTTCGGCATACACCCGGACCCAGATACTCGTGGCTTTCGTCGATGCCGCTGGGATCGGAATCGGGGCGGCCATCTTCCGGGTGCCGTTGGCACTGCCACTCGCCATTTTGGTCTTTGTCGGTTCCTTCATTCCGATCGTCGGTGCTGTGGTGACCGGGGCGATCGCGGTGCTGGTGGCACTGGTGGCGAACGGGTGGCCGACCGCGCTGGCGATGCTCGCGGTAGTGCTGGTGGTCCAGCAGATCGAGGGGCACGTCCTGCAGCCGTTCCTCATGGGCCATGCGGTGTCGCTGCACCCCGTTGCCGTGCTGCTCGCGGTCGCCGCGGGAAGTTTCACCGGTGGAATAGTCGGCGCGCTCTTCGCGGTGCCGGCCGCCGCGGTGCTCAACACCGTGGTGCTCTACCTCCACGGTCACGACAAGTTCCCCGAGCTGGGGACCGGAGACCGGCTGCGCATTCGCGGGAAGCCGGAGCCACCCATCATCGTCGCCGCGGAGGGGGACCTGGTGACGCTCGCTGACGAGGGGGGCGCTACATCTGCTGGGGTGGACTCCACGCGCGCCGACCACGCATGAGCGGCCACGGAGCATGAGCGTGACCGCGAGTGACGTTCAGGAGGCCGCCGCGCTGCTCGACGGCATCGTGACCCGGACGCCGATCGAGTCGAGCCGGGCCATCGGTGACCTGGTCGGTTCCCGGGTGCTGCTCAAATGCGAGAACCTCCAACGGGCCGGGTCGTTCAAGGTGCGGGGAGCCTACGTGCGGATGGCCCGGCTCCCCACCGAACAGCGGGTGCGCGGTGTCGTGGCGGCCAGCGCGGGCAACCATGCCCAAGGTGTCGCGTTTGCGGCCGGGCTGCTGGGCATCCGGGCGGTTGTCTACATGCCGCTCGATGCCGCGTTGCCCAAGGTGGCTGCCACCCGCGACTACGGCGCCGAGGTCCGGTTGGTGGGCGACGGCGTCGACGAGGCCGTGGCTGCCGCCACCGCCGAGGCCCGATCCACAGGCGCCGTGCTGGTGCACCCCTATGACCACCCGGATGTCGTTGCCGGGCAGGGCACGATCGCCCTGGAGATCTTGTCCCAGGTGCCCGATGTCGGCACGATCATCGCCCCCTTGGGCGGTGGAGGACTGGTGGCCGGGCTGGCGACCACCGTCGCTGAGCTGGCTCCCCATGTGCGGGTGATCGGCGTGCAAGCGGCCCAAGCCGCTGCGTACCCGCCGGCGCTCGCGGCCGGAAAGCCGACCACGACGCGTCCTCGGGGGACGATGGCGGACGGCATCGCCGTGGGCTCTCCGGGGCAGGTGCCCTTCGAGATCATTCGCCGGCTCGGTGTCGAGGTCCGCACCGTGACCGAGGACGAGCTGTCCCGGTCGCTGCTGATGATCGCAGAGCGCGCCAAACTGATCGTGGAACCGGCAGGCTCGGCCGGAATCGCCGCCCTCCTGGACACCGCCGGCGACCGGCTCCCCGAACCGATCGTGGCGGTGCTCTCCGGAGGGAACATTGACCCCTTGGTGCTGCTGCGGGTGCTCCGGCACGGCCTTTCCGCAGCCGGACGCTACCTCCAATTGAATGTGTTGTTGGACGATCGCCCAGGGGCCTTGGCGGAGATGCTCGACATCATCGCCTCGGCCCGCGGCTCGATCATGCACATCGATCATGACCGCACCGATGTAGGACTGGCGATCGGGGAGGCATGGGTGCGGATGCAGATCGAGACCAAAGGCGCCGAACACCGGGCAGAACTGATCGCCCTACTACGTGAGCGGGGTTACCGGGTGGCGACCAACAGCTGAGAATGGTCGGCGGCCGGGTCCAAGAGTCGAGGTCCAGCTACTCGGCGTAGGAGCCCTGGCGGTAGGAGTTGGCGGTCAGGAAGTCGAGGCCCTGCACATCACCGTCCGTCACCGTGACGCTCTTCGGTACGGGCTGCGACCATGGACCTATCTCGTACTCCACACCGGCTCCCCACGGTCCGATTCCGAAGTACCAGTAACCGGAGTGGTCGGTGGGCAAGCCGGCTACGGCCACCACGTAGTCGCCGGGGGTGTCGATGTCGATGACGTATCGGCCGTTCGTGTCGGTGGTGGTGGTGGCGATGACGTTGCCGTTGTGGGTGAGTGTGACTGCGGCGCGGACCATTGGTCCGGTCTCTTTGGCCACGGTGGGTAGCGACCAGTTGGTGCCGCCGTGTTGCGTCGG
>JAVBNE010000005.1:0-88582 GCA_031551755.1 Cellulomonadaceae bacterium
ACGACGAGTACTCCCCGAGGTGGTCGGACACCAGACGCACAGCACGCGCCTTGATCCCCGGATCGATCTTCTTGGGCATGAGCCCATCCTTCCTGGTCGGCGACTCAGAAAGGAACGGCATCAAACCCGGGGCGGTTCACCTCGAACAACGCCTGACGCTCCAACTCCGATGCTTGGACCCTCAACAGCTCAAACTGGTAGTGCAACTGGCCGTCCTCTTCGATCGCCGCATTCGCCGCCCGCTGCCCGACCTCCAAAACATCCGCATACCGCAACGCCGCCATACCCGCCTCACCACTGACCCCCGACAACCGAATCACCTGACCAGCGATCACCCCCGCCTGGTCAACCGCCGCATCAACAAACCGGCCCTGCTGACCGGCGAGTGTGGTACCGACCTGGGAAATCAACACCGCCGTCTGAGCCAACTGCTCACCCTCGCCAACCAGCCACCGGCCCTCTTGACGCACCACCCACACATCCCCAGCAATCGGCTCCAAATCACCGTGATAATCCATCACCGGAATCACGGCACAACCCCCGACACGGCCTGAGCCAATCGCCCATCAACCGCCACCAACTCACCCTCAGCCTTGCCCAAACGACCCGCCAAACCCCACAACCGAACCCGCACATCAAAACGCTCAAAAACCCACGACTGCCTAAAATCACCCACTGCACCGGCGAATATCGGCTCCTTCACCGCGCCCGCGAGACTACCCAAGCGCTCCCCGGACTCACCCACTCGATCACCCGCCACCCGAGCAGCAGACGCAGCCAGACCCAGCAGCTCAAGATCCACCATTAGATCCGCCACCAGCACAACACCCCTCACGATCGCCATCGAACCAGACCCGCCCAACCTAGCAGCACCCACAAACCGGCCAAACGCCTTTCGTTCATCGAGACCGTGCCCTTCGGGGAGCGGGCTGGGCCGCCCCATCGTCGGGCGGCCGTTCAACGGACGCTCACGATCCCGACCCGGGAGACACGGTGACTGATCACCGGAGATCCGCCCACCACCTCGCGCTATCCCAGCCACAACCGATGCCCCTGCCCGTGCGTTAGGATCGTGCGCGTCGCGACTGGCGCGTCCGTGGTCCGAAACGGCCTGCGGAGGGGTGGATCACCACCGGGGAGCGACAGTGTGTCGACGACGGGTCGTTCGCCTGGGCCCCGGGTCACGGCGGTGCGTACCGCGTATCGCCACGCTCCGATCACCGTCGTCGGGCCGTCGAGGCCCGCAGCCCAGGAGGAACATGATGAGTCCCCAGAACCCGGCCGAGAGCGCCCTCAACCTTCCGCTCGCCGATCTCGATCCGGAGATCGCTGCCGTCCTTGACGGTGAGCTCGCCCGTCAGCGCGACACACTCGAGATGATCGCCTCGGAGAATTTCGTGCCCCGTGCGGTCCTCCAGGCCCAAGGGTCAGTGCTGACCAATAAGTACGCGGAGGGCTACCCCGGTCGGAGGTACTACGGCGGCTGCGAGCAGGTCGACATCGCCGAGAGCCTGGCCATCGAACGGGCGAAGGCGCTGTTCGGTGCCGAGCACGCCAACGTCCAACCCCACTCGGGCGCGACAGCGAACGCCGCCGTCCTGCACGCCCTGATCAATGCGGGTGACAAGATCCTCGGCCTGGAGCTGGCCCACGGCGGCCACCTGACGCACGGCATGCGGATCAACTTCTCCGGCAAGCTGTACGACGTGGCCGCCTACGGGGTGGACCCGCAGACCTACCGCGTGGATATGGACGTCGTGCGGGCGGCGGCTTTGGAGCACCGTCCGCAGGTGATCATCGCGGGCTGGTCGGCCTACCCCCGGCACCTCGACTTCGCGGCGTTCCGGTCCATCGCGGACGAGGTCGGCGCAAAGCTCTGGGTGGACATGGCCCACTTCGCGGGCCTGGTCGCGGCTGGGCTACACCCGTCGCCCGTGCCGCATGCCCATGTGGTGTCCTCCACGGTCCACAAGACGATCGGCGGCCCGCGTTCCGGGTTCATCCTCAGCACTGAGGAGTTCGCCAAGAAGATCGACTCGGCGGTCTTTCCCGGCCAGCAGGGCGGTCCGCTCATGCATGTGATCGCGGCGAAGGCGGTGTCCTTCAAGGTGGCCGGCTCGGTCGAGTTCGCGGACCGTCAGCGCCGCACCTTGGCTGGTGCGCAGATCATCGCCGACCGGCTGTCGCAGCCCGACGTCGCGGGCGCGGGTGTCTCGGTGCTGACCGGCGGTACCGATGTGCACCTGGTCTTGGTGGACCTGCGCGAAAGCCCGCTCGACGGCCAGCAGGCCGAAGACTTGCTGCACGACGTCGGCATCACGGTGAACCGCAATGCCGTGCCCTTCGATCCCCGGCCGCCGCGTGTGACCTCCGGCCTGCGGATCGGCACCCCGGCGCTGGCGACACGCGGCTTCGGCGATGCCGAGTTCACCGAGGTGGCGGACGTCATCGCGACCGCGCTGGTGCAGGGCGCCGCGACCGACACCGACGCCCTCAGGGCCCGGGTTGCGCGCCTCACCGAACAGTTCCCGCTCTACCCAGGACTGGCCCAGTGACCGCCGCGGACGGCGGGGCCACCTCCACCGCCGCGTCGACCGACCCTGCTCACGGGTCTGCCGCCGAGGGGCTAAGTCGCGCCCAGGTGCTCGACGGCACCGCGACGGCGGCCGCGATCAAGGCTGAGCTGACCGAACGGGTGGCCGCGCTCAAGGCTCGTGGCGTCACCCCTGGGCTGGGGACGGTCCTGGTCGGTGACGACCCTGGGTCGCGCAGTTACGTCGCCGGCAAGCACCGGGACTGCGCGGAGGTGGGTATCGCCTCGATCCGTGTGGACCTGCCCGCCGATGCGACCCAGGCCGACGTTGAGGCCGCGATCACTCAGCTCAACGAGGACCCGGCGTGTACGGGGTACATCGTGCAGCTGCCATTGCCGAAGGGCCTGGACACGAACCGGGTGCTGGAGTTGATCGACCCGGCCAAGGATGCCGACGGGCTGCACCCGACGAACCTGGGGCGGCTCGTGCTGCGGGTCAATGAGCCGATCACCTCGCCGTTGCCGTGCACGCCGGCGGGCATCGTGGAGCTGGTGCGTCGCCATGGAATTGACCTGGCCGGAACCCACGTCGTTGTCGTGGGCCGGGGGACGACGGTCGGGCGGTCGATCGGGCTGCTGCTCACCCGCCGGGAGATCAACGCGACGGTCACCTTGACCCACACCGGGACCCGGGACCTGTCCACCCACCTGCGGCAAGCGGATGTCATTATCGCGGCCGCCGGGGTGCCGGGGTTCGTGACGGCCGAAGATGTACGGCCGGGTGCCGTGGTGCTGGATGTCGGCGTCAGCCGGGTCGCCGATGCGGACGGTAAGTCCCGGCTGCGGGGCGACGTCGCCACCGAGGTGGCGGATGTCGCCGGGTGGTTGTCACCCAACCCGGGTGGTGTCGGTCCGATGACGCGGGCGATGCTGTTGGCCAACGTGGTGGAAGCGGCGGAGCGCGCGCTCGGTTAGTCGTACGGCGTGTGCTGGGTGAGCGGGGCGCGCGATCTGCATCGCGCGCCACCCGCCGAGGCTCCGCACGTACCCTGCGGGATACCTAAACCCGGCCGATGTCGGTATCAGGACCAAAGTCCCGCTAGGGTGCGGGGATGAGCCTCGATGTGCTGATCGGTGCGCGGCTTCACCGTGCGCGTATGGCGGCGGCGGTCGCGTACGCCATCCAAGGTGCGGGCTTCGCCGTCGTGCTCACCCATGTGCCCACCTACAAGGACCGACTGCACCTCGGCGACGACGCGATCACCCTGGTGATCCTCGGTGTGTGCCTGGCCGCAGCCAGTGGGTCGGCCTTGTCGGGAGTGGTGGCCGCGCGGCGCGGTTCGCGCCAGGTGGTGGTCGGCGGGCTGCTGCTGGCCACCGTGAGCATCGCCGCGATCGGGCTGGCGACGACGTTGCCGTTCTTCATCGTGGCCATCGCCTGCTACGGCCTCGCCCTCGGAACGGTCGACGCCGCCATGAACATGCAGGGGATCGACGTGGAACGCGCCTACGGGCGCTCAGTCCTGGCGTCGTTCCACGCCTGCAATGCGGCGGGGGGCGCGGCCGGTGCCCTCAGCGTGTCAGCGGCCGCCTGGCTGGGTTGGGGATCGGGAATCTCGATGACGGTGACGGCTTCTGTGATTGGCTGCGCGACTCTGCTGTTCACACCCTGGTTGAGGGCGCGGGTGCCTGCTGGAGAGCCGCCGGCCTCCGCCAACGGTTCCGCGGTCTCGGCTCGTGGCGTTCCTGCGGTGCCGGGACACAGCACAACACCCGCGGTGTCGAGCGACGGCGGCCCTCAAGGTGCCCCCGGGGTGCCGGTCGTGGGACCCGTCGCGGTGGCGGCCGGCACGATTGCCCTGATCGGGGCGGCGATGGTCGCCTTCCCGGTGGCGGACTCAGCGGTGTCGAGCTGGAGCGCGATCTTCCTACGTGATGTCCTGCTGGCCGAACCGATGTACGCCCCACTTGGTTATGCCGCCTATCAGGCCATGCTCATCGGCTCGCGGCTGTGGGGTGACGCGCTGGTGCGCCGGGCGGGCCGTGTTCGGGTGGTGCGCGTGGGCGGCGCGGTCGGGGCGCTCGGGTTCGGTGTGGTCTGCGTCGCGACAGTGTGGCCGGTGGCGGTCCTCGGGTTGGCGGCGACAGGGCTTGGGCTCGGGGTGATCGCCCCGCTCGCGTTCTCGGCTGCCGGAGACCGTGCGCATGAGGCGGTGGAGCGGGTCGTGCAACCCGGTCCGGGCTTCGCTCCAGCGGTCGATGCCGCGACCGACTGGGCGGTGGCTCGACTGAATGTCTTCACCTACGCCGGGGCGGTGCTCGGTGGGGTGCTCACAGGGGTCTTCGCCACGGCACATCACCTGCGGTTGGGTTTCGCGGTGCTGGCCGGGCTGGCGGCGGTCTCCGCCGTTATGGCCGGGGTGCTGGCGGAGCGCGGGGTGCACAGCCAGCCGGTCGGCGCCGCTGGTGGTGCTGTTCAGTCACCCGCCTGAGGGCAGACAGGGCGCGCCGTCGGCCCGAGGGCCGCCCAAGGATCGCCTCTCCGTCGGCCTGCGACCTGTCACACACCAACGGGTGGGCCGAGGTGTCGGTGGGGTGTGGTGAGATATCGGCGTGCTGACTGTCGCGACCGCCAACGTCAATGGGATTCGTGCTGCCTTCCGGCGGGGGATGGGCGCCTGGCTGGACACCCGCGCACCGGATCTTCTGCTGCTCCAAGAGGTACGGGCGCCCGACGAGATCCTGAACGGGTTCCTCGCCGACGGCTGGGGTATCGCGCAGCAAGCCTGCGATATCAAGGGCCGGGCGGGGGTCGCAGTGGCCTCACGGCTCCCGGTGACCGCTGTCCGGATCGGTCTGGGTGCCGGGGAGCCGGAGGTGCCAGTGGACACCGGGCGGTGGGTGGAAGCCGACATCGAGTTGCCAGACGGCTCCGTGGTGACCGTCGTCTCCGCGTACATCCACTCGGGCGTGGCCGGTACCGAGAAGATGACCGAGAAGTACGCCTACCTGGCCAAGGTCACCGACCGGATGCGGGCGTTGGTGAGCAGCGACCGCAAGGTCCTGGTCGCGGGGGACCTGAACATCGCTCATCACAACGTCGACATCGCGAACTGGCGAGGCAACCTGAAGAACGCCGGGTTCCTTCCCGAGGAGCGGGCCTATGTCGACACCTGGCTGGACGACATCGGACTTGTCGATCTCGGCCGGGTGCACGGCGGCGACGGCCCGGGTCCGTACACCTGGTGGACCTGGCGGGGGCGGGCCTTCGACAATGACGCCGGCTGGCGCATCGACTACCAGCTCGCCACCTCGGCGCTGGCCCAGCACGTGGTGAAGGTCGAAGTCGACCGCGCGCCGTCAAACGACGAACGCTGGAGCGACCACGCCCCGCTCGTGGTCACCTACGACCTGTGAGCGCTTCGCCGGCCCGTGGCGGGTCAGTCGGCCCGGCCGGCCGGGGCCGAGGGGACAGCGGTCAAGAACGCGGGTGCCGCGAAACGAGCCCGGCTGAAGGCGTCCCGCACTGCCTCCGCGACTGCCGGGGCTTCGGCCGTCGGCAGCAGCGCGATCGCCGACCCTCCGAAGCCGCCGCCCGTCATTCGCGCACCCAGCGCACCGGCCTCGCGAGCTGTCCCCACCGCGAGGTCCAGCTCCGGGCAGGAGACCTCATAATCGTCGCGCAGGGACCGGTGCGACTCGTCGAAGATAGGCCCGATCTCATCGATCGCACCGCGCCGGAGCTGATCGGCGACCTGCCTTACCCGGTCGATCTCGGTGATCACATGCCGCACGCGGCGGCGAGTCACCTCATCCGGCAACGCGGCCAGGACCGCTTCGAGCGCACCCGCGTCACCCGTGTTGCGCGAGTCGACGCTGATGCCGCCCCCACTCGGCTCCGGGCCACCCGCACCAGCCCCGCCCACGCCCAGGGCCCCGTCGGCCCCGGCGAGTTCGTCGGCGACTTCCCGTAGCGTCGGCCGCCCGAGTACCCGCGCGGCCTCTTCGCACGCGAGCCGCCGCGCCGCGTACTGACCGTCGACCAGCCGGTGCGGCGCCCGGGTGTCGATCACGAGCAGGGCGCGATCAGCGGCCGTCAGGTCGAGCGGCAGCGGGGTGGCCATCCGGAGCGGGTCGAGGCCGTGCCGGAAGTCGAGCAGCAGGGCATGGCCGGCCGGGGACCGGAGTGAGGCCGCCTGATCCATCCCCCCGGTAGGGGCTCCGGCGATCTCGTTCTCCGCGCACACGCATGCCGCCGCCAACTGCGCGCGACCGTCGTCGGAGGTGACGAGCCCCAACCCGCACAGCTCATCTAGGGCAACCGCGATGGCGCTCTCCAGCGCAGCGGAGGAGGACAAGCCGGCCCCCAGCGGCACGCAAGAGTCGATGGCGGCCTCGAAACCGGTCATCTCGTGGCCGGCCTTGGCCAATGCCCACGCGACTCCGGCAGCGTAACCGGCCCAACCGTCTACCCTGCCCGGCGCGAGCTGCGCGAGCTGACCCGACCAGATGGCCCCCGGTTGCTGGGCGGAAACCAACCGGATCAGTCCGTCCGCGCGTGGGCGCACCGCCGCGAAGGTGCGGTGCGGGAGAGCCATTGGCAGGCACAGTCCCGCGTTGTAGTCGGTGTGTTCCCCGATCAGGTTTACCCGGCCGGGGGCGGCCCAGACCGGTGGTGCGGGCTCGCCGAAGGCTTCCCGGAAGACATCACGAACAAGGTCACCACCGTGCTGGTCGGACCAGGCTTGCAGCCAGGTGATCGGGCTCGGCATCCCTAGAGGACCGTCAGGCCGAGCCGTCGGCCTGCAAGGCCCCGGCTGCGTGCCCCGAGATCCGTAGCGATGGCGGTCAATGCGACCGCAGCCGGCGACTCGGGTTCGCTGAGCACCACGGGTGTGCCCGAGTCGGCGGCGGCCCGCAGCTCCACGTCGAGGGCCACCTGTCCGAGCAGGGGGACCGGAGCGCCGGCCAGCTCACTGAGGTTCTTCGCCACCTGCTCACCGCCACCGGCTCCGAATACCTCCAGCTTGGAGCCATCCGGTTGCACCAACCAGGACATATTCTCGACGACCCCGACAATGCTCTGTTTCGTTTGCCGGGCGATCGAGCCGGCCCGTTCGGCGACCTCCGCAGCGGCGACCTGCGGGGTCGTCACCACGATCAGCTCGCTGTTCGGCAGCAGTTGGGCGACGGAGATCGCGATGTCGCCGGTGCCGGGCGGGAGATCGAGCAGCAGTACGTCCAGGTCACCCCAGTAAACGTCAGCGAGGAACTGTTCGAGGGCCCGGTGGAGCATCGGGCCGCGCCAGACGACCGGCTGACCAGGCGGTACGAACATTCCGATGGACACCACCTTGACCCCGTGCGCAAGGGGGGGCAGCAGCATGGTGTCGACCTTCGTCGGCGGCCGCTGCACACCGAGCATGCGGGGGATCGAGAAACCGTAGATGTCCGCGTCGACCACCCCGACATCGAGTCCCTGAGCGGCCAACGCGACGGCAAGGTTCGCCGTGATGGACGATTTGCCGACGCCGCCCTTCCCGGACGCGATCGCATAGACCCTCGTCAGCGACTCGGGCTTGGCGAACGGGATCTCAGGGGTGGCCGAACCGCGCAGCTTGGTGCGCATCTCCGCACGTTGCTCGGGCGTCATCACGCCGAGGTCCACGACCACCTCGCCCACGCCCTCGACCTTCTCTACCGCGGCGGTCACATCGCGCACCAGTGTGGAGCGCATCGGGCAGCCTTCGACGGTCAGATCCAGGCCCACGGTGACCTTGGTATCACCATCGGCGATCTCGATATCGACTGAACGGATCATGCCCAGGTCGGTGACGGGACGACGGATCTCCGGGTCGATGACGGTGGTGAGTGCTTCGCGGACGGATCGCTCATAATCGGCGACGGAATGAACCATGGGCTCATCGTAGGTTCATCGTGGGGCTACCGGATGCTCCGGTTCAGGTTCTGGGTCGTCCTCGGCCTTCGCGTCGAGGTCTTCGAGCAGGTTCCGGATCTCCGAACGCACGAAGTCTCGGGTGGCGACTTCGCCGAGGGCGATCCGCAGGGCGGCCATCTCGCGTGCCAGGTACTCGGTGTCGGCCAGGTTGCGTTCGCTGCGCTGGCGGTCCTGTTCGGCGGCGACGCGGTCCCGGTCGGCCTGCCGGTTCTGTGCGAGCAGGATCAGCGGGGCCGCATAGGAGGCCTGCAGCGAGAGCATGAGGGTCAGCGCGGTGAAGCCGTTCGCGGCCTTGTCGAACCTCATCTCGGCCGGCGCCCAGGAGTTCCACGCGAGCCACACCACGCAGAAGACGGTCAGCCAGATGATGAATCGTGGGGTGCCCAGGAACCGGGCGATGGACTCCGAGAGTCGACCCGAGGCGTCGGCGTCGACTTGGGGCCGGGGGAGCAGACTCCGTCGCGCGGATCGGGGTTGGTCCAGGGCGTTGGCGCGGTCAGGCACCGGTCACCTCCGTCGCGGGTGCGGTCTTCTCCGCCGCCGAAGACCGGGCGGCGTCGGTGTCGATCTCGTCGTCAATCTCGCGCCAGTCGTCCGGCAGCATGTGGTCCAACACGTCGTCGACGCTGATGGCGCCCAGCAGTCGGCGCTCCGAATCCAACACCGGGACGCACAACAGGTCGTAGGCCGCGAGGATGCGGGTCACCCGCCCGAGCGGCGCATCCGCGGTCACAGCCTCGACATCCGAGTCGATGACGGAGCCCACGGCGGCATGCGGGGGTTCGCGAAGCAGCCGCTGGAAGTGTGCGATCCCCAGGAACCGGCCGGTCGGCGTCTCCAGCGGTGGGCGGACGACGAAGACCATGGAAGCAAGTGCGGGGGCCAGGTCACGGCGGCGGATCTGAGCCAGTGCCGTTGCGATCGTGGTCTCCGGTCCGAGGACCACGGGTTCGGAGGTCATCAGGCCACCGGCGGTGTGCTCGTCATAGGCCAGCAGCCGGCGCACGTCCTTGGCCTCTGAGGGTTCCATAAGTTCGAGGAGCTGGCTGGCCTGCTCCGCGGGCATCTCGTGCAGCAGGTCGGCGGCGTCGTCCGGCTGCATGGCCTCCAGGACCTCGGCGGCTCGGCCGGTGTCGAGGCCGGAGAGAATGGCGACCTGGTCGTCCTCGGGCAGTTCCTCCAAGACATCGGCCAGCCGTTCGATGTCGAGGGCGCTGGCCACCTCGAGTCGCCGAGTATCGCCCAGGTCGTGGATGACGTCGGCGAGGTCGGCGGGTTTCAGGTCGTCATAGGCGGCGAGCAGCATCGCTGCACCCTGGGATTCCGCGGTGCCGGCCAACCCGGAGACGGCCGACACGTCGACGACGAAGGCATCTCCGCGCCGCCGCAGTCGCAACGCGCTCTTGTGTGCCATCACGCGCCGCACATAGAGCTTGCTGACTACCCAGTCGCCGGTGCGTTGCTGGTCGATCGCCAGATCCTCGACAGTGGCCCGTCCGGATCCGTCGTTGAGGGTCACCGTGCGCTCCAGCAGTTCGCTGACGGCAAGTGTCTCGGTCGGTCGCTGCTCGAATCGGCGCATGTTCACCAGCCCGGTGCTGATGACCTGCCCCGAGTCGATGCTGGTGACGCGCGTGAGCGGCAGGAAGACGCGGCGTCGACCCGGTACTTCGACGACGAGACCGACCGCGCTGGGAACTCCTTTGGGCCGCAGGAGTACGACGACATCGCGCACGCGCCCCACCTGATCTCCGAGCGGATCGAAAACCGCAGTTCCAGCGAGGCGGGCGACGTATACCGTGGTGGCAGCGCTCACGCTGCAAGCGTAGACCGCCGGGCGTAGGCCTGGTGTCCCGAATTGCCAGAACTACCGCGGGACTATCTCGCATAGGAGACTGGAACCATGAGTATGTCGCGACCGCCCGCCGTTCCCCGCGTGCCCACTTTGCCACGAGGGGAGGAGATCGCGTCGTATGCGACGTACCTCGAGGCGCAGCAGGCGGTCGACTACCTCTCCGATGAGAAGTTCGCCGTCGAGCTCGTCACGATCGTTGGAACCGATTTGCGGATGGTCGAGCGTGTGACGGGCCGGTTGTCCTATAGCCGGGTGGCGATCGCCGGGTTGGCCTCCGGTGCCTGGTTCGGCCTGTTCGTGGGTCTGCTGCTGGCGATCTTCGGCGGCAACATGCCGGCGATCTTCGCGGCCATTGGTCTGGGCGCGGGCTTCGGGCTGCTGTTCTCGGTGCTGTCGTATGCGTTGACCCGGGGGAAGCGGGACTTCACGTCCTCCAGCCAGATCGTGGCGTCCTCCTACGCGGTGCTATGCGCGCCAGAACGCGCGGGGGAGGCACGGCGCATGCTCTCCGGTCACGGCGATGGGACGGGTGTGCGGAACCCAGCCAACCCGACGTGGGGAGTGCCCGGTCAGGCTCCGACGGCGCCGGGTGCGACACCTGCGCCTGCCGCGCTGGCCGAGCCGGGTGCCGCACCCGAGGCGGTGCCCACCCGGCCGGTCGATCCGCGCTGGACGACCCCCACGGGCGAGCCGCGCTACGGGGCGATGCGCCCGACGGCACCCGCCGCGCCCCCCGAGGCGCCGGCGGCCACGCCGGAGACTCCGGCTGAACCGGAGGCTCCGCCAGCGGAGCGGGACGCGCGGTAGCCGTACCGACGGCTAACCGCGCAGCGCGGCCATCCAGCGTTCGACGTCGTCCGGGTGCCGGGGCAGGGCAGCGGACAGGTTCTCGTTGCCGTCCGCGGTGACCAATACGTCGTCCTCGATCCGCGCGCCGATGCCCCGGTACTCCTCGGGGACCGCGAGATCGTCGTGCTTGAAGTACAGGCCCGGTTCGATGGTGAACACCATGCCGGGTTCCAGGATGCCGTCGAGGTAGAGGTCGTGACGGGCTTGGGCGCAGTCGTGGACGTCGAGGCCGAGGTGGTGGCTCGTACCGTGCACCATCCACCGCCGGTGCTGTTGGCCCTCGGGGGTCAGTGACTCGGCCGCAGAGACGGGCAACAGTCCCCATTCCTCCAGGCGGGCCGCGATGACTTCCATGGCCGCCCCGTGGATATCCCGGAATCGGGTGCCAGGTTTGGCGACGGCGAAGGCGGCATCGGCTGCGTCGAGCACCGCCTGGTAGACCCGGCGCTGGACCTCGGTGTAGGTACCGTCGACCGGCAGGGTGCGGGTGATGTCTGCCGTGTACAGCGACTCGACCTCGACCCCGGCATCGAGAAGCACGAGTTCGCCGGGACGCACGGGGCCGTCATTCGTGATCCAGTGCAGGGTGGTCGCATGGTCCCCGGCAGCGGCGATTGTTTCGTAGCCGACGGCGTTGCCCTCGAGCCGGGCGTGGGCGTCGAAGGTCGTCTCGATCACGCGCTCGCCGCGGCGGTGGGCGAGGGCGCGGGGTAGGGCACGGACGGTCTCCTCGAATCCGGCGATCGTGGCGGCCACAGCGGCGCGCATCTGCTCGACCTCGTAGTCGTCCTTGATCAGGCGCAGCTCGGAAAGAGCCTCGACGAGTGCGTCGTCGCTCAGTTCTTGGGAGGCCTCCGCGGTTCCGGCCTGCGCCCGGGTGGCCTCGACCAGTTCCGTGATCTCGGCATCAGCGTCGGTGACCACCAGGAGTTGCACGCCGTCGCCGACGTCCTTGGCCAGGGCATCGCGCAGCTCGTTGATGTGCCTGGTCTCGATCCCGGTGAGAGTGGAGATGTCCTCAAGTGAGGGCCGGGCGCCGACCCAGAACTCGCCGTAGCGGGCGTCGGCGTAGAACTCCTCGTTGTCGCGCGGCGCCAGCGGCCGGATGTACAGCACCACCTGGTGTGCGGTGCGGGGGCCGTCGGGACCGGACTCCTCGACCGGGTGGAGGACCAGCACGGCGCCGGGCTCCTGGTCGGTGCCGAGGCCAGTGAGGTGCGCGAAGGCGGAATGCGGCCGGAAGCGGTAGTCGGTGTCGTTGGATCGCGTCGTGAGCTGCCCGGCGGGCACCACGAGACGGGCCCCAGGGAACCGTGCGGAAAGTTCCCGGTGCCGGCGGCCGAGGTAGGGGGCCGCGGGGCTAGGGGTGACGCCGAGGTCGCGGCGCGGTGCCCAGTTGCTCATCACGAATGCCTTGAAGGCATCGGATGACGGCCGCAGCGATCGGCCGGAACCCCGGTCGGCCACGGGTTGTTCGGCGGATGTGGGCGTGGGTGTGCCGGGGGCCGATTCGCTCATGCGCTTATTGTCGCACCGTCGAATTCGGTCAGCGCTCGCGTCAGCACACGGTTGAAGGCGGCGGGGGCGTGGAGGTTGACGTCATGCCCGGCGCCGGGCACGACCACGAGCGCGGCATCGCGGGCCGCCCGCAGGAACCGTTGCTCGTCGAGGCGCATGTGATCGCGTGCGCCGTTCACCAGCCAGATAGGCACCTCGATCTCACGGACGAGGTTCAGCCAGGATCGGCCGGCGAGCTGGCCGAGGGCGTCGGTGACGATGTCCCACGACGGTTTGGGGATCGCGAGTTCCGCTGCTTCGATACCGCCGGGGACCGAACGCCGTCCGGGGGGCAGCGATGCGCTGAGCCCGGGGGCCGAACGCCGTCCGAGGATGCGCGGTCCCCCGAGCCCCGGGAAGCGCTGCCCGAGTTGCCGCATGGTGCGGCCGGTGAAGGCGCGCGTGCCTGTGTACCCGGAAACCACGGAGTGTGCGAGGTCCCGGTAGAGCCCGACGGGCTTGCCTTTGGGCTCAGAGGTACAGGCGGCGGCCAGCACGCCCACGAGGTTCGCCGGCCGTCGGGCGGCCCAAGCGAGCGAGGTATAGCCGCCCAAGGACAGGCCGGTCACGACGACGGGCCTGTCCGGCCCGAAGGAGGCCGCGGCCTCGTCGAGCACCTCGAAGGACCGTTCCAGTGTGAAGCGTTCGGTATGCCGCGTCCCGTGGGCCGGGAGGTCGACGGCGACGGCCTCGTGGCCGAGCGTCCGCACGTGCGCGACTTGCTCATCCCAGATCTCGTGGGAGCTGCGCATGCCGTGTACGAAGACGACGCCGAGTGTGCCGGGGGTGGAGCCTGGCGTGCCCTGGGTGAGGGCGGAGTTCGTGTCCATCGCGGACCACTATGACAGCTCGCGGACGCCCTGCGGTGAGCGCGTTCGGGTGCGGCCGTGAACATCGTGTGCGGGCCGCTCATTATCCTGAGTCGATGCGGATCGACCTTCACACGCACTCGACTGCCTCCGACGGGACCGATGCCCCCGCGGCGCTGGTGTCGGCGGCTGCGGCGGCGGGCCTGGACGTCGTCGGGATCACTGATCACGACACGGCCGGGGGATGGTCGGCGGCTGCCGCGGAGGCCCAGCGGGTGGGGGTGGCATTGGTGCCAGGGATCGAGGTCTCGGCGCTGTCGAACGGGGTGACCGTGCATGTCCTGGCCTATTTACCCGACCCGGAGTCGCCCGCTTTGGTGGCGGCGATGGCGGCGACCCGTGAGTCGCGGACCTCCAGGGCTCGGAGGATGGCCGATCTCTTGGCTGCCGATTTCCCACTGACATGGGACGATGTGCTGGCGCAGACCAAGCCGGGTACGACGATCGGCCGCCCGCATCTCGCGGACGCGTTGGTCAGTGCCGGGGTGGTGTCCGATCGCTCGGTGGCCTTCGCGTCGATCCTTGCGCCGTACGGTCCGTATTACGTGCCGCACGCGGCACCGACCGCTGAAGCCGCGGTACTCGCTATTGTGGCGGCGGGCGGTGTCCCGGTCTTCGCCCATCCGGGGGCTGACGGACGAGGCCGGGTGGTAACGGATGACGTGATCGCGGAGCTGGCCACGGTCGGGTTGCGGGGGTTGGAGGTGTTCCACCGTGATCACGACGCGCGTCAGCGCGATCGTTTGCTGGGGTTGGCCGGGGAGTTGGGGTTGGTCGTGACTGGGTCGAGTGACTATCACGGCAAGGGGAAGCCGAATGAACTCGGCGAGAATACGACGGCACCACACGTGTTGGCACAGATCGAAGAATGGGGAACGGGAGCCGTGATCCGGTGAGTGGGCACATGGTGGCCGCGTGAGCGACTTTTTTGATGCGCGATTATTCAGCGAGGTGTTCATCACGCTGTTCGTCATTATGGACCCCCCGGGCACGGTGCCGATCTTCCTAGGCCTGACCAGCGCAATGGGCGCAAAACAACGTAATCAGGCCGCCCGGACCGCTATCTTGGTGGCTTTTGGGGTCATTATTTCCTTTGGGCTTTTCGGCCAGCAGCTGCTCAATTATATGCATATCTCGCTGCCGGCGCTTCAGGCGTCGGGTGGGCTGTTGCTGCTGCTGGTCGCGATGGAGCTGTTGACCGGCAAGAGTGAGGAGCCCGGGCCGTCGGGGTCGGGGGTCAACGTGGCGTTGGTACCGCTCGGGACACCGCTATTGGCCGGCCCCGGTGCGATCGTGGCCACGATGGTCTTCGTCCAAGGGGTCGACGGCGGCGCCCAGCTGCCTCAATGGGTGGCCATCGCCGCGGGGATCGTGGCCGTGCATGTGTGCCTGTATCTCTCGATGCGGTTCGCCAATGTGATCCACCGGATCTTGGGCGACTCCGGGACTATTCTGGTCACCCGGATCGCGGGCCTGTTGTTGGCGGCGATCGCGGTGCAGCTCGTGGCCGATGCCGTGGAGGCGTTCATCAAGGCAGCCTGACGCGGTCGGAGTTTGTCACCATCAAACCCGGGGCGATTCATTTTGTCCGATGGAGATCGCCAGGAAGAGACGGACCTGGACCTGTTGTGCCCCTTCCTCGGTTCCTCGGATGCGCTCACCACGGCTCAACGGCTTCACCTCGCCGAGAGTAGTCCGCGCGCCTTGGCATCCGCAGCCAGGACGACGTCGTAGGTCAGCGGGGCCTGGGTCCCGACCGATTGCGTCGGTACGGAGGGTCGCCGACCTATCGCAGGTGTTTGGTCAAACCGAATGCTCATGCCTTTGCGCGCTGCGCCCTGATCACCAGCAGAGCCGCGCCAACCATGAGCGTGAACGCCCCCATGCCCGCCAGCACCAGGCTGTCCGCACCGGTCGCGCCGAGGCCCGTGCCCGAGCCGTCTGCCGAGGATGGTGCCGGTGTCGGCCTGGGTGAGGGCGACGGCGGTCCGGGAGAACCCTGCGCCACCGCCAGCTCGACCGCAGAGCAGACGCTGTCAGCTGTACATTCCTGCGGGACGCCGAGGCCGCCGACGAAGGCCCAGTTGACCAGGTTTCCGGGGTCCGCACTCGCACTGATCTTCATGGTGTACGTCAGAGTCGCGCTGTCCCCCACGGGAAGATCGTCGATCAGCCAGGCCAAGTTCCTGGGGTCGGCTGTGGTGGTGGTCCCGGTCGACGCGATAATTGAGGTGACGCTGTCGACTGCGCCTCCGCCGGTGACGACGGCATCGAAGACGCGCACCGAGTTGTCTGCCGTGTAGTCGGCGGTGCCCGAGTTGGTGACGGTGACCTTGAAGGGCACCGCTGCACCAGGGGAGATCTCGGCGGCGGAGGTCGTCGTCTTCACGATGGAGAGGTCGTTCTCCAGCCCTGTGATCGTGGCGGATGCCTCCGTGTCGGTTTCGGAGAACGCCCAGGAGTCGATCGCCCGGCTGTCACCCCACCCGAGTACGCCCGCGCCCGATCGCTGCCAGGAGTGCACGCCGCCGGTCGAGTTTGCGGCAGTTGCCTCCAGCACAGGTGGTGGGATGTCGTTCGCGCGGGGTGCCAGGAAGGTGTCGTCCCAGCTCAACGCCTTGGACGGCGCGCCGGGGCCGTTGAGTCGGGTGACTTCGACTCCGCCGTTGAGGCCCTCCATGTCTCTGAAGGCGAGATGCAGTTCATCAGTGGCGGCCAAGCTGACGTAGACGGTGACGTCCTGGGTGACCGGCACCGGGTCACCGTTGCCGTCAAGTCCGTCCCAGTCGACGGCAACTGGGCCAACTGCTGCTGGGGTGGGATCGAAGACGACATCCTCATCATCGTCCAGATCGCCGTCGCCGTTCACGTCGATCCCGGCAACGACTTGACCCGGCTGTCCGGTCAGTGTCGTGCTGATCGTGCCCGCCCAGGAGGCGGCCGAGTCGCGTGCATAGGTCGGGGTAGTCAGATCGGCGGTGGTGTAGGTGGGCATCACCCAGGTGTTGGCGGTGCGGCCATCAGCCCACAGGCTCGTGCTCGCAGGCATCGAAGGGTCCGGGGGTTCGAGGAAGGTGCGGTAGAAGGCGAAGTCCGGGCAGTTGCTGCCGTCCAGGGTGTAGTCGCTCGGGTCAAGTGCTCCTGGAGCTTCGGGTTGCTGTGGATTCGGCGAGGGCACGGAGAAGTAGGTCGATTCGCAGCTGTCCGCATACATGATGCCTTTGTTGTTGAAACTCCAGTCGCTGAAGTACCCGGCCAGGCCGAGGAGCGATAGCTGGTACTGGGTGCCGTACTGGGACACCAAATACATCGAGGCATTGGTGACCCCCGAAGTGGTTTGCTCGGAGCCGAACTGCTCCAGCCAGGCGCGGCCATGCTGCTCCACCCCGCCGTCGGTGACGGTGATGGTCTGTTCATAGTCGGCCCCCAGCGAGGTGGAGGTCGCTCCGGAGTCGATGACCCACACCCCGGTTTGGGTCGCCACCTCGCTGAAGGAACACTTCGTGCCGCCGCCCTGCGGCCGACAGGGCGCAGGCTGGGTGGTTCCTGGCGTCAGGGTGAAGGCGAAGGGGGTGCCATCCGGCCGCAAACCCGCGTAAGGCACGTTCCGCGGACCCATGGTCAACGTGAGGGTCTCACCTGCCTCGACGTACACATACAGGCGGCCCGTCCAGTGCATGGTGCCCCACGTGTTGGCGATGTTGACTGCCTGGGCGTTGGTGGCCAGCACCGCGGCGGAGACCATTCCCAACAGAAGTGCGACCAGGCAGAGCAATGAGCTGCGCCTGGCCAGGGTGGTGCTGGTTCTCACGTTTCCTCCGCCTTGTCCGAAACCCAACGATGGGCGCGCCCACTCTACGTAGATTTTCGGAAACGCGCAGTGCTTGTGAGAAATTTCACCCGCGTCGTGACCTGGTGGAGACGATGCCTTTCCGTATCACGGACGGAAAAACGACTAAACGGACTAGTTTCGGGGAGGAGTGCCCGCGCCGGGGACGGGCCGGATTGGCCAAGAACCTAGTCGTGGTCCTTGCCCGCCCGGCGAGCGTACTAAGGCTCGGTTGGGTTCCGGGCTCCACCGCGCTGGTCGCTGCTGGTGCCCCCTGCCGAGTCCGGCGTGCGCGTGCTGGTCGGCTTACCACCCCGCGTACGGCGCCGGCGACGGGCTTGTCCAGTCGTTTTACTGTCGTCGGCCGACCGCTCGGATTCGGTGCGCACCTGGCGGGCTGGAGCCTCGCCCGTGCCGCGGCTGCCGTCGCCAGCGCGGCGTCCGCCCCGGCCCGCTTCGCGACCCCGGCTGGCGCTGCCGCGACCGCCGCCCGAGCGTCCGGATTGGCCGCCACTGCGACCACCGCCGCCACGTTTACCGGTCTCGCCGAGGTCCTCCAAGGTCTCCGCGTCCAGGCCCGCGCGGGTGCGCTGAGCCCGCGGGAGGCGCCCGGCTGTCCCCTCGGGGATGTCCAGGTCGGTGAACAGATGCGCTGAGGTCGAGTAGGTCTCCACCGGTTCAGGGATGCCGAGTTCCAGGCCCTTGTCGATCAGTCCCCACCGGGGCATGTCGTCCCAGTCGACGAAGGTTACTGCGGTGCCCTTGTTGCCGGCCCGCCCGGTGCGCCCCGTGCGGTGGAGGTAGATCTTCTCGTCCTCTGGGCACTGGTAGTTGACCACGTGGGTCACGTCTTCGACGTCGATGCCGCGGGCGGCGACATCGGTGGCCACCAGCACATCGATCTTCCCCGAACGGAAGGCGCGCAAGGCCTGCTCCCTCGCTCCCTGGCCCAGGTCGCCGTGGATCGCTCCCGAGGCGAACCCACGCTCGGCGAGTTCGTCGGCGACCTTGGCGGCGGTCCGCTTGGTGCGGGCGAAGACGATCGTCAGGCCCCGGCCGCGGGCCTGCAGCAGGCGGGCCAGCACCTCGATCTTGTCCAGCGAATGGGCGCGGTAGACGACCTGCTTGATGTTCTTGACGGTCTGACCGCCGTCGTCGGGGTCATTGGCCCGGATGTGTGTCGGCTGCGTCATGTACCGGCGGGCCATCGCGACGACCGCGCCGGGCATGGTGGCCGAGAACAGCATGGTGTGGCGCTTGGCCGGAGTGCGGGCGAGCAGCTTCTCGACATCGGGCAAGAATCCGAGGTCCAGCATCTCGTCGGCTTCGTCAAGTACCACGATGGTGGCCCGGGTGAGGTTCAGGTGGCCCTGGTTCATCAGGTCGATCATGCGTCCGGGAGTGCCGACCACCACCTCGACGCCGCGGTTCAGCGCCTCGACCTGCGGTTCGTAGGCCCGGCCGCCGTAGACCTGCAAGATGCGCACGGTGCGGAGTTTGGAGGCCGTAGCCAGGTCATTCGCGACCTGCACCGCGAGTTCGCGGGTCGGCACGATCACCAGGGCTTGGGGCTTGCCGGGAGCGGGCAGCTCGTCGTAGCCGGGTTCATCCGGCCCGACCACCCGGTGCAGCAGGGGGACGCCGAATCCGAGTGTCTTGCCCGTACCGGTCTTGGCCTGGCCGATGATGTCGTGGCCGGACAGGGCCACCGGCAGGGTCATGGCCTGGATGGGGAAAGGGTGGGTGATCCCGGCGTCGGCGAGCGCCTGCACGATCTCGGGGCGGACGTCGTAGTCGGCAAAGGAGGTGTCCACGGTGTGGACGCTGGACGCGATGGTCGGCGCGTCGTCGGGCAATTCGGTGGTGGTCACTGCGGGCCTTCGTCTCTGTCTGCGCGCACGAGGCGTTCAGGGCTCAGCGCACAGGGCGAGCTCCGACGCGGTCGGTCGCGACATGTGGCGGCAGCCGATCGCGGATCTTCGCACCCGGGGACGGTCGCCGCCTATGCGGTTTCCCGTCGGCGCCGGGCTCGCGGTGCCTGTGTAGCAGGCTCGCGGTGGTCGTGCTGGGTCGGGGGATGTCACGCGCTGGCGAGACATCGAGTTTCAAGCGACCGGGCAACCGATGTACCCGGCCATGGTAGCTGACCGCCCGCCACTATCCTGGGTGGATGACAGAAACCGCACCGGGCAAGCCGTCAGCCGAGGATTTGCGCGACCTGCTGGGGCTTGTCGCCTACACCCAACTCGCCGTCTTCGGACGGCTGGCGGCGGATGCGGCCCAATCGCCCTCGTTGGCCGCGCGCCAACGCATTTCCGTGCTGGCGGCGAGCGTGCTGGGCCGTCAGGCGAAGGTACTCGACCGGATCGGGACGCCGGGCGCGGCGCAGGCGCGGATGGCTGTGTTTGACGGCGCCTACGACGACTTCGATGCTCGCACGGTCCCCGGTGGTTGGTGGGAGGGCGTGCTCAAGGGCTACGTCGGCCATGGTGTCGCTGAGGACTTCTGCCGATTGATCGCCCAGGGATTGGCGACCGAGGATCGGGAGTTCGTCGTCGACGCCTTGGCACTTGGGCGGGAGGCGGACGAATCGGTTGCGGCGATCGTTGAGGCAGCCGCGGGCGACGCTGTCCTGGCTTCACGTCTCGCGCTGTGGGGTCGGCGGTTGGTCGGTGAGGCGCTCAACGCGGTTCAGGCACTGCTCGCGGATCATCCGAGCGTGGCCCGACTGGTCGCGGCCGGTGCCGAGGGGGGCGCGGCCAAAGCCGGGTCGGTGGCGGGGAGCCAGGCCTGGGTTTTCGCCCAGCTCACCGCCGAACACACCCGGCGGATGGGGCGCCTCGGTCTTGCGGCCTGAACTTCGGCCGACACAGGGCAGTTGCCAGTGCACTCTTCACTCGGGCAGACGGGCGCCGACGATGCTCGCCTGGAACTGACCTAGAGGGAGCCGAATCCGACCCTGCGCTGTTCCTCGGTGCCGATCTCCACATAGCCGATCGTCGTCGTGGGCACGATGACCCGGCGCCCGCGGGAGTCGGTGAGCTGCAAAGCGGGTGCGCCGTTCAGCGCCTCGGCCACGGCGGTAGCGACGGCGTCAGCGGATTGCTCCGTCTCGATGACCAGTTCACGGGCCAGGTTCTGCACACCGATGGTGACTTCCACGGCATCTCCTCTAACGGCCTGCGCGAGGCGCAGGGGTGGGTCGGGCCTTGGCCCGAAGCTGTCGACAGTCGAACGATAGCGCCCGGATCACCGGTCCTGGCGGCTTCACGACGTTGGTCCGCCCAGGGCTGAACTGCTTCGGGGTGGCGTCCTGGCGTTGTCGGTGGCCCGTGGTGATATGTCGGCGTGACTGCGACCGCTCCTCGCCTGGTGTTGCCTGCCAGTGCGCATACGGACGCCTCGATCATGCTCGACGACACCCAGTCCGCCGTCGTGCGGGCTGCGTTGGGGGCACCGGCCACGCTCATCGTCGGAGCGCCGGGCACGGGGAAGACCACGCTCGCCGTCGAGATCGCCCTGGCCACCATGCGGGCGGGGACGCCTCCCGCGCAGGTCTTGGTGTTGGCGGCCTCCCGGCGGGCCGCGGCGGAGTTGCGGGACCGGCTCGCTACCCGAGCCGCACAGACGGTTGGTGCCCCGATGGTCCGGACGGCCGCCTCCGTGGCCTTCGCCGTCCTGCGGGAGCGGGCGGCTGCGCGGGACGAGCCGGCACCAACGCTGATCTCCGGTCCCGAACAGGACCTTGCCCTGGCCGAGCTGTTGTCCGGGCACCTCGACGGCGACGGCGTGCAGGTCACCTTGCCGCGGTCTTTGCCCGTCGAGTCACTCGGCCTCCGTGGCCTGCGACATGAGTTGCGCGATTTGTTGATGCGGGCGGCGGAACGAGGGCTGGCCCCGGCGGATCTCGCGGAGCTGGGGCGCCGGCACGACCGCCCCGAATGGGTCTTCGCGGCCGAGCTCTATCAGGAGTACCTGGACGTGACGTTACTTGCCTCCGGCGCCCCGGAGGCCGGTGCCCGGTTCGACCCGGCGGTCGTGGTGGCGGAGGCCGCGATGGCCCTGGCGGACTGGGATGTCCCCACAGACCGGCCGCATTGGTCGCTAGTGGTGGTCGATGACTACCAGGAGGCGACGGCCGCGACGGCTCATCTGCTCGAGGTCCTGCACGCTGAGGGTGCCCGGTTGGTGCTCCTTGCGGACCCGGACTCGGCCGTTCAGACGTTCCGGGGGGCGACGCCGGGTTTGGTCGGCCGGGCCTCCGCCGGCCGGTCGGGTGCGAGCGGTCGGGAGTCAGCCGCCGGTGGGGTAGATGTGGGCGGGCGGGGCGAGTTCGGCGCGCAGGTGCACGTGCTCGACACCGCCTGGCGGCAGTCGGCTCCACTGCGCGCGGTGACCGCTTCGGTGACCGCGCACATCCCCACGGTCGCAGGTGCCCTGCATCGTGGGGCGGGTCCGGCGGTGGCGCGGGACGTTCAGGGCGCCGGACCCGACGCCGGGGGAACGGATTCCGCGGTGCGCGTGGCCGTTCTTCCCTCAGCGGCCCAGGAGGCGGCCTTCGTCGCCCGCGAGTTGCGGGCCGCCCATCTGGTGGACGGCGTTCCCTGGGATCAGATGGCGGTGATCACCCGAACCAGCGGTCAGCTCGCCGCCCTCCGCCGGTCGCTGGTGGCCGCATCGGTGCCGGTCTCCACCGTCGGGGCTGATGTCCCGATCCATGCGGAACCCGCCGTCGTACCGCTGTTGATGGCGCTACGGGTGGCGGTGGCCGCCGACTCGGAGGCTGCCCTGGACGCGGCTACCGGGGTCCAGTTGTTGATGTCGCCGCTCGGCGGTCTCGATGCCGTCGCCGTCCGCCGGCTCCGGCGGGCGCTGCGGATCGAGGAACTGGCCGGTGGTGGCGGGCGGTCCTCGGATGCGCTGCTGGTGGAGGTGCTGAGCGACCCCGTCCGGGCCGCGACACTGCCACCCACGGTGCGCCGCGCGGTGGTGGCGATCGCGACCATGATCGAGGCCGGAGTCCAGGCCCTCCAGGAGTCGACGGCCGACGCGCGGACCGTGTTGTGGGCCGTCTGGGCGGCCGCTGGCGTCGCCGAACGCTGGCAGGCAGCCGCCATTGACGGGGGAGTCGCGGGTGCTCGCGCTGACCGGGACCTCGACGCCGTGCTCGCGCTCTTCCGGGTGGCCGAGACGTTCGCTGAGCGCATGCCCGGTGCCTCGGTGGCGGCGTTCCTCGACTACGTCAGTGCCCAAGATCTGCCCGCCGACTCCCTGGCGGCCCGCGCGGCCGGTACGGCCGCGGTCTGCCTCCTGACTCCGGCGGGGGCTGCCGGACGGCAGTGGGACCTCGTGGTCGTCGCCGGTGTGCAGGACGGCGTGTGGCCCGATCTGCGGCTCCGTGACTCCCTCCTGGGGGCACAGGCGTTGGTGGAGTTCTTGGCGGGCCGCTCGGATGATCCTCGCGGACTTGGCCCGCAAGCGCGACGCGCGGTCCTGGCAGACGAGTCGCGCCTCTTCGCGGTCGCGGTCTCCCGTGCCCGGAGCCGCCTGCTGGTGACCGCCGTCGACGACGGGGACGAGTCGCCGTCGGCGTTCTGCGATCTGGTCGACCCTTCACAGCCGGACGACGGACCCGGCCACGAGCCGGACGACGACCCCTCGGGCCGCCGGCCGTTCACCGAGGTCGGGTTCCCGGTGGACCTGCGTGGGGTGGTGGCGGCCGCGCGCTCACTGGTGGTCTCGGCGGCAGCGTCGGACGGTCTCCGGGCCGCCCGCTCCGGCATCCCGCCAGCCGAAGCGGCTACCTCGCCCGTGGCCGCCTCACGGGATGGGGTGGCTGCCACCATGCCCTCCGAGGCTGTCGGGGCCGCTCGGCTCCTTGCCGTCCTGGCGGCGTTGGGCGTCCGGCAGGCCGCTGTTGACGACTGGTACGGCGTCCACGACGTCTCCACCCGGGAACCGCTGGCGGGCCCGGAACAGCCGGTGGAGGTCTCGCCATCGAAGGTCGAGTCGGTGAGCAACTGTGCCTTGCGCTGGGCGTTGGAGAGTGCGGGCGGCACCGGACCCGACGAGGCCGCCCAGTCGTTGGGCACCCTCGTGCACGCCATCGCCCAGGAGTTGCCCGCCGGGTCGTGGGCCGAGTTGCGGGCCGAACTTGACCGGCGGTGGGCGCAGCTCGGCCTCCGAGAGGGCTGGGTGGAAACCCAGACGCGGCGGCGTGCCGAGTCGATGATCGATCGCCTGGCCGACTACCTCCAACAGGCCCCGGCCGTGCTCGTGGAGGCGCCGTTCCGGCTACAACTCGGCCGGGCGGTGCTGCGGGGGGTGATCGACCGGGTTGAACAGGCGGGTACGGACTCGGTGCGCATCGCCGACCTCAAGACCGGCCGGAACCCGGTGACCAAACGCGACGCGGAGAGCCACCCCCAACTCGGTGCCTATCAGCTCGCGGTCGCGCAGGGGGCGCTCGACCTGCCCGACGGAACACGCACCGCCGGAGCCCAACTGGTCTACCTCGCGAAAGGTGCCGCCGGGCCGACCACCCGGGCCCAGGAGCCGGTCGTGGTCGAGGGCGACGGGTCGAGTTGGCCCCGGACCATGGTCGAAGAAGCCGCCGAGACGATGGCCGGCTCAGTGTTCTCCGCGCAGGAGAGTTCGCTGTGCGGCCATTGCCCGGTGAGCCGGTCCTGCCCGGTGCGCCCCGAAGGCCGGCAGGTGGTCGCGTGACGCATGGGGGTGGCACGGGGCAGGTGCGCGCGGTGGAGTTGACCGCCGTGGAGATCGCTCGGCTGCTCGGCCGGGACCTGCCGACGGCTGAGCAGATCGCGGTGATCGAGGCCCCGCTGACCCCCGGGCTGGTGGTGGCTGGTGCGGGTTCGGGGAAGACCGAGACGATGGCGGCGCGCGTCGTCTGGCTGATCGCGAACGGGTTGGTGGCCCCGGAGGCGGTGCTCGGGTTGACGTTCACCCGCAAGGCGGCAGCCGAGCTGGCGGACCGGGTTCACCTGCGCTTGCGGCAGCTCGACCGGGCTCGCGGACGGACATCGAGCGGCTTGCAGTTGCTCGATCGGCCCACGATCGCCACCTACAACGCTTACGCGGCCGGTCTCGTGGGCGACCACGCCTTGCGTCTCGGTTACGAACCCGACTCGCGGCTGCTCTCCGAGGCCGGACAGTGGCAGCTGGCCACCGAGATCGTCGAAAGCTGGGCCGAGGACCTCGGCACCGACGCCGCGTTGAGCACCGTGGTGGGTGCTGTCGTGGCACTCGCTGGTGCGCTCAGCGAACACCTGCTGGCGCCCGCCGAGGCCCGGCAGCGACTCGGGGAACTGATCGACACCATCCGTGACCTGCCCTACGGCGAGAAACGTACCGGTCACTTCGCGCCGATCCGCGACCTGCTCGAGTCGCTGGCCGAACGGCATCGGCTCCTGGATGTTGTCGCGGCCTACCAGGAGCGCAAACGAGCCACCGACTCGCTGGACTTCGGTGACCAAGTGGCGCTCGCTGCCCGGCTCGCGCGCACGGTACCCGACGTCGGCGCAGGAGAGCGCAGCCGTTACCGGGTGGTGCTGCTGGACGAGTATCAGGACACCTCCTACGCCCAGGTCGAGCTGTTGGTGGCGCTCTTCGGGGGCGGCCACCCGGTGACCGCCGTCGGGGACCCGCACCAGTCGATCTACGGCTGGCGGGGTGCCAGCGCGGCGGGGTTGGCCCGGTTCGCCCAACGGTTCCCCGCCGCCGACGGGTCACCCGCCGACGTCCGGTACCTGACGACCTCCTGGCGCAACGACCGAGCCGTACTTGGTGTGGCGAATCAGGTGGCACAGCCGCTTCGAGCCGACGGGCGGGTGTCCGTCCCGGAGTTGGCCACCCGTCCCGGGGCCGGCAACGGAGTCGTCCAGGTGGCGTACGCCTCGACCGTGGAGGAGGAGGCGGCGGCCGTGGCCGAGTTCATCGACACCCGGCGGCGGTCGCTCGGCCGTGGGTCGGGCCGGGTGAGCGCTGCGGTGCTGTGCCGCACCCGAGCCCAGTTCATTCCCATCGAGATCGCGCTGCGCGCCAGTGGGCTACCGGTCGAGGTGGTCGGCCTCGGCGGACTGCTGACAACTCCCGAGGTGGTCGATATCGTCGCCTTCCTCGAGGCCGCGCACGACCCCTCCCGCGGTGACGCCCTGATGCGCCTCCTCACCGGACCGCGGATGAACCTCGGGGTTGCGGACCTGCACGCCCTGGCGAGTTGGGCACGTGACCTGGCCCGCGATCTCGGTAGTCGCCGGGGGCGCGCGCAGACCCAGCCGGATGATCCGCCGGTCGAGCCGGACAGCGTGGACCAGCGTTCGATCGTCGATGCGCTGGACTCGCTGCCCGATCCCGGCCGGCCCGCCCACGACGGCCGGGTGCTGTCCGAGGCGGGCCGTGAACGACTGGTGGCGCTCGCGGCTGCCCTGCGCGGCGTCCGACGGCTGACGTACCTGACCCTGCCGGAGCTGGTTGTCCAGGCGGAACAGTCGCTGGGGCTCGACGTCGAGGTGGCGACGGGTGCCGCGTTGGGCCGGGTCTTCGGCTCGGGGGTCCGGGGTGCTGGCCGGGCGAATCTCGACGCGTTCCGAGACGTGGCGGCGACCTTCGCCCAGTCCGCGGATACCCCGACGTTGGGGGCCTTCCTGGCGTGGCTCAAGACGGCAGCGGTCGTCGAACGCGGACTCGATGCGCCGCTGCATGACCCCGACCCGAACGCAGTGCAGGTCATCACCGTGCACGCCGCGAAAGGTCTCGAGTGGGATGTAGTGGCGGTACCGGGGTTGATGGACGGGGTGTTTCCGGGCACCGCCCAAGGGACTGACGGGCCGCGCGACACTGGGTGGCTCGTCGGCCTCGGGTCGTTGCCCTACCCCTTGCGGGGGGATGCGGCCGACCTACCGTCCTTCGACGTGTTCCGGGCGGTGGACGGCAGGGATCTGGAGGAACGTCGCCGTGCGTTCGTCGCTGCCTGCGGTGAGCACCAGGTCGCGGAGGAGCGGCGGCTGGCCTATGTCGCGTTCACCCGGGCGCGCCGCGAGCTGTTGCTCACCGGATCCTGGTGGCGGGAAGGTACGCGGCCACGCCCGCCGTCGCCGTTCCTGACGGAGTTGGTCGACGCCGGACTCGTCCAGCCCACCCGCTGGGAGCCGCCACCTGTCGACGACACCAATCCCCGTGCGGAAAACGCCGTCGTTGCGATGTGGCCGCCCGCTGAGGGTGAGGAGACGCCGACCCGTGCGGCATTGCGGACGGCGGCGCGATGGGTCCGCGACGTCTCCACCCAGGCGCCGCCGGTACTCGACGACCTCCCGCCGGTGATTGCCCGCGGGGTCGATCTGGCCCACTGGGCTCGACTGTTGCTCGCTGAGCGGGCCGCCGGGTCGGCCGGTGGTGGCACCGTCGAGCTGCCGCCCCATATCTCGGCTTCGGGACTGGTCCGGCTGGCACAAGGCCGGGCCGCCTACGCCTTGGATCTACGCCGGCCGGTTCCGCGACGCCCCACCCAGGACGCGAGTAGAGGAACCCGGTTCCACCTGTGGGTGGAGCGCTACTTCTCCGCCTCGTCGCTGCTCGACCCCTGGGACCTGCCGGGCGCGGACGACGACCTCGCCGACGCCGACCTCGCCACCCTCCAGGACAACTTCCTGGCCTCCGTGTGGGCGGACCGCCGGCCGTTGGCCGTGGAGGTCGACATCGAGACACCCGTCGCGGGCATCATGGTGCGCAGCCGGATCGACGCGGTGTTCGCTGACGACGGCCAGCCGGGCGCCGTGGTGGTCGTCGACTGGAAATCCGGCCGGCCGCCCACTGATGCCCAGAGCCGTGCCCAGCGCGAGGTTCAGCTCGCCGTTTACCGGCTCGCGTGGTCGCGGTGGTCGGGGACGCCGCTCGACCGGGTGGGGGCGGCCTTCTTCTATGTGGCGGCCGGGCAGACCGTGCACCCCGGGCGGTTGTGGGGGGAGGCGGAGATCGCCGCGTTGCTGCAAGGTGGCCCGGTCGACCCCGGCAAGGCGGATGCCACGGCGGGGTCCGCCACCTCCGGATCGTCGGTCGCCGTCGGGCCACCCGAGGGCGGATAGGTGCCGACTCGGCTGTTTCGCCTACTCCGCGGTCTGGACCGCGAGGTCGGTGAGCATGCCGATCGCATCCGAGATGATCGCGGGCTGGTCGGTGCGCACGCCGTGGAGCAGCCAGCGAGCCAGTGCCAACTCCGCGACCAGGAGTGCGCGTTCGATCAGCCGCGGGTCACGCAGCTCGGTCCGGCGTAGCTGGTATGCCTCGGTGATCGCATCCACCGCGTCGGGAGCCGCCGAGACCAGCAGCCACGACAGGTCGTCTGCGGGGTCGGCCACCTTCGCCTGACTCCATTCGGTGATCGCCACGACGCGGTCGCCCGCCACCAGCATCTGCGCGGCACCCAGGTCGCCGTGCAGGACGACTGGGTGGAACCGCCACAGGGAGACGTCCTCCAGGGCGTGTTCCCACCGCCGCAGCAGCGCCGTCGGCACATGGCCGGTGCGGGCTGCCTCGTCGACCTCGGCCATGCGGCGCACCCGGTAGTCCTCGGCGGAGTACACCGGCAGGCCGACGTCCTCGATCGTGGCCGCTGGGAGCTCGTGGATGTCGGCGAGGACCCGGCCGACGTCGGCGGCGAGACCCGGCCCGGGGCGGAGCCGGCCGATGTCGAGCGGACTGCCCGGAAGCGGAGCGTGGACGACGGCTCGGCCGCCCTCCGGTAGTAGGGCGGAGCCAACGACGCGCGGAACCTTGAAGGACAACGTGCCTGCGTCAGCCAGATCGGCCAGCGTCGCCAACAGCTGGAGCTCGGCTTCCATGGCTGCGCCGGCCACATCGGTCTTCGGCGCGCGGACCGTCCACTCGACGTTCGACTCGTCGGTGATCGACGCGGCGTCGTAGTCGTCGGTGGACTCCAGCTCGCGTGCGGCACGCACGTTCAGGCCGGGGACGGCGGCCGTGGCGATGGCTGCGAGGGTCAAGGGGGAGCGGGGCACGCGCACACGGTAACCACGTGGCGAACACCGATCAGCGTGCCCACGCCGGGTGGGGAGCGAACGCAGCACCCGGCCGGTGCCTTAACGTCGGGGCATGACCGCATCGCCACAACCGCCCAGCCCGCTCCTGTCGATGCCGTTCAGCGGCCCGATGGTGGACCGCGCCGCCGACCGCCGGGCGCAGACCGGGCTGATCGACGAGCTGCGGGCGCTGCCGAGCACCCGGGTGCTGGTCGTGCAGCGGGGTCATCTGGCGGTGGAACCGGACCGCACGCTGGTCCTGCTCTCATCCGCGGATCTGCGGGGTGTCCCCGGACCCCAGGAACTCCAGACCCCCGACGCGCCGCTGTGGCTGTTCCTCGGTGCCGACGATGGCAAGGTCACCGGGCGGACGGGGGCCTTCCTCGCGCTCGTGCTGCCGGACGGCTCGGATGACGAGAACGTCGACATCGAGGGGGTCGCCATCACCAGTCCACTGGCGCAGGTCGCCCACGAGCGACGGTGGATCGGGCTGCGCGAGGTGATCCGGAGGGCTCCGCCTTGGCAGTCCGGGCTGGCCACCATCGCGGTGGCGTTGGCGGCGTGGCATCTGTCGCGGGCCTGTCCGAGGTGCGGTGGCCCGACCGTTGTGGAGAACGCAGGCTGGACGCGTCGGTGTGAACGTCAGGGGACGGAACTGTTCCCACGTACCGACCCGGCCGTCATCATGGCCGTCGTCGATCGGTCCGGCCCCGACGAGCGTCTGCTGCTCGGTCACGCCACGCATTGGCCGGCGAAGCGGTTCTCCACGCTCGCAGGCTATGTGGAGCCGGGCGAGTCTGCCGAGAACGCTGTTCGCCGGGAAGTGGCCGAGGAATCCGGTGTGGTCGTCGGGGCGGTGGCGTATCGCGGCAGCCAGCCGTGGCCGTTCCCTGGGTCGCTGATGCTGGGGTTCACTGCCGAGGCAGTCGCGACGGAGGTGAACGTGGACGGCGTCGAGGTGACCGAAGCCAGGTGGTTCACCCGCGCTGAGCTGATCGCGGAGGTGGAGGCCGGGGGCGTGGTGTTGCCTGATCGGGTATCGATCGCTCGCGGGTTGATTGAGGAGTGGCTGGGTGTGGCACTGCCGGACGGCGATTGGACCGGCCGCACGAGCTGACCGGCTGGTCTGGCTCGCGTGGGCCGACAGGGTTGCTCGGGCAAACCAGCCGTGATGCCAGCGGGCAACCGCCCCGCCCGCGGCCGCGTCTCAGCGCGCCAGCGCTTCTTTGACCTGGCTGAGTGACGGGTTGGTCATGATGATCTCGTCGCCTCCGCCGATGGGTGCGATCCGCACCGTGGGCACGGTCTGGTTGCCGTTGTTGAGTTCCTCGACCCGCTGCGCGCTGGCGGGATCCTCCTCGATGTTCACCTCCGTGTAGCCGATACCGACAGAGTCGAACTGGGTCTTAAGCCGACGGCAGTAGCCGCACCACGGTGTCGAATACATCAGGACGGTTCCGGGCTCGGGGGCAGCGGTGGTCATACCTGGCGCCAACAGCGCTGGTCGGCGCATTGTTCCCGGTGTCGGCCGCAGCCTGTGGATGAGGCGGGAGCGATGTCGGCGGGTGCTGGGAGAATCGATGACGATGCCAGCCTCCCAGCCTCCCAATGCGGATCAGTCGCCCACCGCCCGGCCGTCCGCGCCGCCGTCGTCGCCCGCGGCCGCGCCGCGCTCCGCCGGTCCGCCTCGATCAGCGGACGCCATCTTGGATGCCCTCGACCCGGACCAGCGGGAGGTCGCCCTCGCGCTCAACGGACCTGTCTGTGTGCTGGCCGGCGCGGGGACGGGCAAGACTCGCGCGATCACTCACCGCATCGCCTATGGGGTGCGCAGTGGTGTTTACAACCCCACCAGCGTTCTGGCGGTGACGTTCACGGCGCGCGCGGCGGGCGAGATGCGGACCCGGCTGCGTGAGTTGGGCGCGACCGGGGTACAGGCCCGTACCTTCCACGCGGCGGCACTCCGGCAGCTCGGCTACTTCTGGCCGAAGGTGGTGGGTGGGGCGCCGCCGTCGATCCTCGAGTTCAAGGCGCCCGTCATCGGGGAGGCCGCGCGGCGGCTCGGTCTCGGCGTGGACCGGGTGGCCGTCCGCGACCTGTCCTCGGAGGTGGAGTGGGCGAAGGTTTCGCTGGTCACCGCCGAGGACTATGTGAAGGCCTGTGCAGCGATCGACCGGCCGGCGCCGGCCGGTTACGACCACCAGGCGGTGGCGCGACTCATCACCGCGTACGAGGACGTGAAGACCGAACGATCGGTGATCGACTTCGAGGACGTCCTTCTCATGCTGGCGGACATGCTGGCCTCCCAAGGTTCGGTCGCCGACGAGGTCCGGCGGCAGTACCGCCATTTCGTGGTCGATGAGTACCAGGACGTCTCTCCGCTCCAGCAGTTCCTGCTCGATCAGTGGCTGGGCGGCAGGCAGGAGCTCTGCGTCGTGGGAGACCCGTCCCAGACCATCTACTCGTTCACGGGGGCGACACCGCACCACCTGCTGACCTTCGCCCGCCGGTACCCGGGCTCGCAGACCATCCGCCTCGTCCGTGACTATCGCTCCACGCCGCAAGTAGTGTCGCTGGCAAACCAAGTGATTTCCCGGGCGGGCCGGGAGGGTCCTCGTCCGCTTGAGTTGATCGCCCAGCGGCCGGCCGGCCCCCCGGTGCGGTTCACTGCCTACGACGATGACGAGGCCGAGGCGCAGGGCATCGCTGCTCGCGTGGGCCGCCTGTTAGCAGCGGGAACCAGAGCGAGTGAGATCGCGATCCTGTACCGGACGAACGCCCAGTCGGAGGCCTTCGAGGCAGCCTTGGCCGAGGCGTCGATCGGCTACCTGGTGCGCGGTGGCGAGCGATTCTTTCAGCGCAAGGAAGTCCGTGATGCCGTGGTGCTGCTCCGGGGGGCCGCCCGGTCGGCTGATCCTGCGGACTCGCTGGGGCAGACCGTCCGCGACATCCTGCTCAACGCGGGGTGGGCACCCGATCCACCGGCCGCCAGGGGTGCGGCACGAGAACGCTGGGAGTCGATGCAGGCATTGGTGGGCCTGGCAGACGATCTCGTGGCGGCGGCCCCTGCGGATTCCCCCGCGACGGTGGTGCAGTTCGTCGCCGAGTTGGAGGAACGCGCGTCTGCCCAGCATGCGCCGACGGTGGAGGGCGTCACGCTGGCATCCCTGCATGCCGCGAAGGGGCTCGAATGGGACGCGGTTTTCTTGGCCGGTGTCAGTGAGGGATTGATGCCGATTTCCCTGGCGGAGACTGATGAGGCGGTGGCCGAGGAACGTCGCCTGCTCTACGTCGGCGTCACCCGGGCACGGGAGCACCTGGACCTGTCCTTCGCTCGGTCGCGCAACCCGGGCGGCCGGGCGACCCGCCGCCGCACCCGGTTTCTGGAGGGGATCTGGCCTGACGAGCCGAAACGTAACCGCCCGTCGCGGTCCGGCCAGAGCCGGGTCGCACTGACGGGAGAGTATGACCAGGAACTCTTCGACCAGCTCCGCGAATGGCGCCGGCAGCTCGCCCAGGAGACCGACAAACCTGCCTTCACAGTGCTGGTCGATACGACCCTCGCCGCGATCGCTGAGTCGCGTCCGACCACGATCGCGGAGCTGGCGCGCATCAACGGGATCGGTCCGGCCAAGATCGATCGTTACGGGGCGACGATCCTTGAGATCGTGGGGAGAACTCGATCCGATAATTAGCTTGTGCCGCCGAGCGCGGCCGTCTAAGCTCTCGCAAGTCCGCAGTTGAAGCGGCTGTGCTCGCACAGCCTCGATCGGAGAAAAGGAGGGAAGCATCGAATGAAGAAGAACGATTATCTGACTGTTGGTCAGCAGGGCAGCGCCTATGGCACGTCGACCCATCGACCTGATGGATCGGGCGAGCGTTCCGGCTCGCGCGAACGTAAACCATTCGCATTCCCGCTTCCCGACTCCGCCCCGAGGGTGATCCCGGTCCGATAGACCGGTTCTTCCAGGCCGCGGAGTCCCTGTCAGGACCCCCGGCCTTTGTGTTTCGCACATGAGGTAACCGTGCGGATATCGCAGGAGCGATCCGCACCCGTGGGTCTGTGACGAAGACGTTCACATCATCAGAACCACTGGAGGAAGTCGTGCGGCACATCACGCTGCTCGAGCACACGGCCCCGGGCTCGACCCGCCCGCAGGCCATACACCCGACCCACCCGCTCACCGACGCGGGGCGTATCGAATTCGACCGGCTCATGGCCGGTCTCCTGCCGTGTCGCACCAGCGACCCAGAGCTCTGGTTCGCTGAGCAGTCCGCGCAGGTGGAGGCCGCGAAGGCCCTCTGCCACACGTGTCCACTGATCGACCGGTGCCTGGCAGGAGCCCTCGAGCGTGCCGAGCCCTGGGGCGTCTGGGGCGGGCAGGTCTTCGTGAACGGAGCCGTCGTCGCCCGCAAGCGCGGTCGGGGCCGGCCGAGCAAGGCGGAGGTACTCATGCGGCAAGCCGCTGAGGGAGTCGCCCGTCAGGTCGCCGACAGTCCTGTGGCGGCATGAGTCGAATAGTCGGGTCCCGTCATCGGACCACCATCCGGCGGGGTATCGGCCAAGTCACCGCAGCCACACGAGCGGTGCCGGGCCACCGGACGCAGCCGCGGCACACCATTGGGAGCAACGATCTCAAGGTGTGCCGCTGCTGTATGTGCAGGCAGTCCGTCCACTGCCGCGAGCACTTGACCGGCCGCCACCGCCGCGCCCGAAGCCGCCAGTACGGTCTCCTCCACCGCCGTGGGGTGGCGCCCCCGCAGCTGGGACAACAGCGCGGGCCAACTCGGATCGCGGTCGACCTCGTGCAGATCGACACAGCGCACGCAAGGCGTGCGGCCCGGGTGGACCAGTGGCCCGATGACGACGTCGGCCTCCCGGATCACCACCGGGAGATGAGTGATCCCCTCACCCATCAGCCCTGTGTAGCGGCGAATATCGGCCGCTCCGTGTTCGATCACCACCACCACGTCGGGCGCCGTCGCACTTGCCACCCGGACAGCCGGGGCCACATCCGTGATGATCCGCCGGGCTGCCTGCTCTCTCGGTAGACCGACCTCCGTGAGGCGATAAGCACCGGCGGCGACGTCGGTGGCCAGCACGGGCGACCGGTCGTCGAGCCCGATGGCACCGATACCGGCGGTGGCCAGGATGCCCGCAAGGGCGGCCCCAAGCCTGCCCAACCCGTTGACCCCGACCGTGGCGGTGGCGCGATGGGCGAGGGTCAGGCGACCCGCACCGTCCGGCCGGAGGGCTGATAACACACCGAGGTCCGCCGTTCCACCGGCCGGCGCCCGGACGGCCGCCGACCGACGGCCCCCAGCGCGGACCAGCACGCCGGCCTGGATCAACGTGGTCCGGAGGGTGTCGTCGCACCCGGTCGGTGGCACTGAGCCGGGTATCAGCGATCGGAGCCATTCCTCCTGCTCCTCGGTCAGGCCCGTCAACCGCACCGACCACCGCGGGTCGGTGCCGCATTGCACCTCACCGAGCCCGCGCCGCAGAATGACGGTGCCCCGACGGACCTCCCATGAACGGTTGTGCGCTGCCGCTTTTGCCACGGTCACCTCCTTGGTGAAGAGCTTCGCATTCCCGGCATGGCTGTGGATGAGTCTGTCCACAAGGGCGCGCCGGTGCCGAGCGGGTACACGTTCGAGCCGCTACGGTGCCTACGTGGAGAACGTGTCCGGGCCGGCCGACGATGCCTCGGCCGTCGAGGTGCGGCGAAGCCGCCGTCGGACACGGACGGTCTCTGCCTTCCGGGACGGCAAACGCACGGTCGTGTCCATCCCGGCCAGGTTCACCAGCGCCCAGGAACGCGAATGGGTGACCAAGATGCTCGGTCGGCTGGCCGCCTCCGAGCGCCGTCGCCGCCCGTCCGACGAGCAGCTGGCTCACCGGGCCGCAGAACTGTCGGCGAAGTATCTGGGCGGGGTCGCCAAGCCGACCAGTGTGCGGTGGGCGAGTAACCAGGGTCGTCGATGGGGGTCATGCACCCTGGCCGAAGGCAGTATCCGCATCTCCACCCGGGTGCGTGGCATGCCGGAATGGGTGCTCGACTACGTGCTCCTGCACGAGTTGGCCCACCTGCTCTACGGCGGCCACGGCCCCGAGTTCTGGGCGCTGCTCGAGGCGTACCCCCGCACCGAACGCGCCCGTGGGTTCTTGGAGGGGGTCGGTTTCGGCCGTGAGAACCCCTCCGATGACGCGCCCGAGCGGGCCGACGCTGAGCCCTCCGGTGAAGACCGGGGTGGCCTCGGGTAGTGGGCCTCATCGACCGGACTCCGGCCCAGGTACGGGTCCTGTGACCGGTTAGAGCCGCCGGGCCTAGTGACCTGGAGTGCCGCCCTCGGTGGCGTCGCCTTCCGCGGTTCCGCCATCGCCGGAGGGGCTGCTCTTCCCGTCGTCCTCGCCGAGGATCTGCGCGAGTGCCCGGTCGACGTCCGCCTGTTCCATCTCCGTGGTGGCGCGCCGGTCGGCGTAGCCGGCCGGGTTGTCGAGGTCGATCGCGTCGGGCAGTAGATCCGGATGATCCCAGATGGCGTCCCGGGCCGCCGTGCCGGATTGCTGGGCGATCAGCGCCCAGAGCGCGGCGGCGTCGCGGGAGCGGCGGGGCCGCAGTTCGAGTCCGACGAGCGTCACGAAGGTGTGTTCGGCCGGACCGCCCGCCGCGCGTCGGCGCTGGATCATCTCCCGTAGGGGGACTGCATGGGGCAAGTGGGGGAGCGCCGCGCGGGTCGTGACCTCGTCGACCCAGCCCTCGACCAGGGCGAGTGCGGTTTCCAGGCGCAGCAGGGTTGCCTTCTGTTCGTCGGTGTTCTCCAGCCCGAAGACCCCGGAGGACAGCGCTTGCTGAATGGTGGCGGTGTCGGTCACATCGATGTCAGTCAATCGTGATCCGAGTGTGTCGAGGTCGATCCTGACGCCGCGGGCGTAGGCCTCGACCAGACCGAGAAGATGGGAGCGCAGCCAGGGGACATGCGCCAGGAGTCGCGCGTGGGCGGCCTCCCGGAGAGCGAGATAGTGGCGGACCTCCTCCACGGGGGTGTCCAGGCCATCAGCGAAGGCGTCCACGTTCGTGGGCAGGAGCACGGTGGCTTCCTCGTCGAGCAGCGGAACGCCGATGTCGGTCACGCCGAAGACCTCACGGGAGAGCGTTCCGGCGGCCTGGCCCACCTGCATGCCGAAGACCGCGGAGCCGATCCGCCGCATGAGTTGCGCCGGCTCGATACCTGCCATGAGGCCCGGCGGCATTCCGGGCAGGCCCAGCGCGTCCCCGGCCCCATCGCCCAGCTGATCACCGAGGATCGTCGCAATGGCCTCCACCACCGAGGTGGCCACCGGAGCCACCAGTTCATTCCAGGCGGGCAGCGTCCGCTCCACCCATTCGGACCGTGACCAGGCGTAACTACGGCCCCCGGACGGTGGCAGGTCGGTGGCGGCGTCCAGCCAGAGTTCGGCGACGGACAGCGCGTCGGTCGCGGCGCGGGCCTGGCCTCCGGTGAGGGAAGGGTCGCCTTCCGCCACGGCCACCTGCCGGGCGACGTCGTGGGCGACTTCGGTGTTCACCGGCCCGGCGGCGGGGGTGACGAGCAGGCGCTGCACCTGGGCGATGACGTGTTGCATGGTTTGGGGGTCGGCAGGTAGACCCGCGGCGGCTGGGTCGAAACCTCGTGCGCGCAGTTCTTGGAGCGCATCGTCGGCATTCGCGCCGAACATCGAGCGCAGCAACTCCTCCCAGGGTTGCTCGGGGCCGCCGTCGGACGGGTGAATCGGGGGCTGGCTCATGGGTGCTCCTTAGCTGCGTCGCCCCACCGTAACCACATGGCGGGGCGCTGGCGGCCGACCGTGACGGTTGGTATCGCCAGTTCCGCTCAGGGCGGAGCATGACGTGCACCGGGTGGCCCGCTGCCGAGATCGGTGGGTGTCGGCGATGATGGACCCGTGACGATCAATCCCTGGGCGGGCAGCGGCGAACCGGACGCCCGGATCAGTACCTCTGTACCGACGACCCATGCGGCCGATGAGCCGACCGGGCCGTCACCGCGCACGGTGACGATGGGGGTCTCACTCGTCGCCACCACTTTGCTGCTTGCTGCCATGATCGCGTTTCCAGCCCCGTATGCGATTCGCGGTCCTGGTCCGACGGAGGACACCCTCGGATCGGTCGACGGCACTCCGCTGATCTCTATCGAGGGCGCCCCGACCTACAAGTCGTCCGGGGAGCTGCTGCTCACCACCGTGTCCATCGCGGGCGGGCCAGGACACCCGGCGACGATCACTCAGGTCGTCGAGGGCTGGCTCGATCCGGAGGTGGCGGTCACGCCCGTCGAGACGGTCTTTCCGCGAGGCACTTCGGCCGCTCAAACGAGCGAGATGAACCATGCCCAGATGGTCAGCTCGCAGGAAAACGCGACTGTCGCGGCGTTGACCGAACTTGGCTACGACATACCCGCGGTGCTCACCATCGAAGGTGCGGAGACCGGGTCGGGCGCAGACGGCGTGGTGCGCCGAGGCGACGTCATCACCTCGCTGAACGCCCAGAAGGTGGATTCCTACCAGGACTTCATCGACGACATCGAGGCGATCAAACCCGGAGATACCGCCGAACTTGGGGTCACCCGGGACGGGAAGACTGTGGCGCTCAAGATCGTCACGACCAAGGGTCCCGACGGTTCGACGCGCTTGGGTGTGTACATCAACCCGGAGTTCGACTTCCCGGTGGATGTGAAGATCACGATCGACGACATCGGCGGGCCGTCGGCCGGCACGATGTTCGCCCTGGGGATCATCGACCGGCTGACTCCTGAGGATGAGGTGGCCGGGCAGATCATCGCGGGTACGGGGACCATGAGTGTGGAGGGGGATGTCGGCGAGATCGGCGGTATTGAGCAGAAGATGGTCGGGGCACGGGACTCGGGTGCGAAGTGGTTCCTGGCACCGGCCGCCAACTGCAAGAACGTCGTCGGTAACATCCCGAAGGGGCTGCGGGTGGTGAAGGTCGAGACACTGTCCCAGGCGTACATGGCGGTGACGAAGATCGGTGCCGGGCAGGGCTCGAGCCTGCCGAGCTGCGTCTCTTCCTGACGGAACCGCCCACCCTCGGGTTGGTGGGAGGCCCGCGGGATCAGGCGAAGGTGGCGAGCAGCGCCTCCAGCAGGCTGGGGACCAGCTCAGCGCCGAATGCGACGTCCGCGTCACTGTCGTGGGCGCGGGTCCGGATGGCACACCATTGCTCGCCGCCGCGCAGGACACCGACGGTAATGCGCACATCCTGGCGATCCGGGTGGGCGGCGAGGTAGGCGAGCGCCTCACTGGGCTCCTCGGGCAGGTTGGCCTCGGCGGCCGGGGGCACGAGGAGGCGTTCGACGACGACCGTCGCGCCGTCCACGGTATCCGGCCACGCCACCGCTGCGAGTGCCGTGTCCAGGCCGTCGTCGGTCTCGAAGCCCTCCTGCTCCACGGACAGCAGGTGTTCCGGGTTGAGCTGGGCGGCCTTGATTGCCTCGGCGGGGAGCCGCTGGGGGAGATCAGGGTCGTCAGCCACTGCCCGTGCGGTGCGGACGAGTGCGAAGAGGCGTGGTGGGGCATCCCAGCCGGCCGTGGCTGCGTGTCGTTCGACCTCGCGGACGGCGGTGGCCAAGGCGGCGGCCGCAGGCGTGGTCGTGGGCGGCTGGTCGGGCGGTGGGGTGGACATGCCCCTAGCATTCCAGCTCCGACGCGCCGCGGGTCCCTTCGGCGTGGGAACCTAGAACTTCCACCGGGCGTTGTCCGGGCGAGGTCGGCAGTCGGTTGACGGCCAGACGTCGCCCCGGACCAGGTCCACGAGCACGAATGAGGTAGCCCCAAGGTGTCGTTCGCCGCAGCAGCCCGCCGGAAGTCGGCCCCCAGTCCTCGAAAGAAGCGCAGCCCACTCGCCATCGCGCTCATCGTCGTTGCGGCGCTCGTCGTGTTGCTTCTGCTCTTGGCGCAGTTCTGGACAGAGGTCATGTGGTTCACCCAGGTGGGCTACTCGCAGGTGATCTGGACCGAATGGGGGACTCGAGCTGCGCTTTTCGTCGCGGGCTTCCTCGTGATGGCGGGGCTGGTCTTCTGGTCCTTCTCCGCTGCCTATCGCGTCCGGCCGGTCTACGCGCCGTCGACGCCGGAGCAGGCCACGCTCGATCAGTACCGCGAGGCCATCGAGCCGCTGCGCAAGATCGTGATGATCGTGGTGCCGGCACTGGTCGGCTTCTTCGCGGGGGCGGCGGCGGCCGCGCAATGGAAGAACGTGCTGCTGGCGATCAACGGAGTGTCGTTCGGCGTTAAGGACCCGCAGTACGGCATCGACCTGTCGTTCTACGTCTTCACTCTGCCTGTGATCCGGTTCGTGGTGAGTTTCCTGATGGCCGTGGTCATTGTTGCGGGCATTGCGGCTCTGGCCACCCACTATCTCTACGGCGGCCTGCGGATCGGTGGCGGCGCGGGTCAGGGCAAGCGGACGACCCCGGGAGCTCGGGTGCAACTCGCCGTGCTCGCGGCGGTGCTCATGTTGTTGGTGGCCGGCAACTACTGGCTGGACCGCTACTCGATTCTGACCACCGGTGGTTCGCGGTTCAGCGGTGCCTCCTACGCAGATGTCAACGCAGTGATTCCCTCGAAGGCGATCTTGGCGTTCGTCGCGGTCTTCGTCGCGGCCTTGTTCGTGGTGACTGCCATCCGGGGGAACTGGCGGCTGCCTGCGATCGGGGTCGGTCTGTTGCTGGTCTCGGCCATCTCCATCGGCGGGATCTACCCGGCCGTGGTCCAACGTTTCCAGGTCGCGCCGAATGCACAGGACAAGGAAGCCGAGTACATTCAGCGCAATATCGACGCCACGCGTAAGGCGTACGGCATCGACAACGTCAAGACCGAGCAGTACGCGGCGAAGACCCAGGCCGAGGCGGGTGCGTTGCGCGCCGATGCTGAGACGACGGCCTCGATCCGGCTGCTCGACCCGCAGATCGTCAGCCCGTCATTCCGGCAGCTGCAGCAGAACAAGCAGTACTACAACTTCGCGGACACTTTGGCGGTCGACCGCTACACGGTCGACGGCGAAAGCAAGGACACGGTGATCGCGGTACGCGAATTGGACCAGGGGGGCCTGGGTCCTGAGCAGCGCAACTGGGTGAACGACCACACCGTCTACACCCACGGCTATGGCGTCGTCGCCGCCTACGGAAACCAGATCGGTCCCGACGGCCGTCCGGCGTTCTACGAGGGTGACATCCCCAGCGCGGGGGCGTTCACCAAGGCCGGTGGATACGAACCGCGGATCTATTTCAGCCCGGCGGCCCCGAACTACTCGATCGTCGGCGCCCCGAAGGGGACAGACCCTTGGGAGCTGGACTATCCGACCGACGAGGTCCAGGGCGGGCAGGTCAACAGCACCTTCCCGACGCAGACCATCTCGGCAGGCCCGAAACTCAGCGGACTGTTCTCCAAGGTGCTGTTCTCGCTAAAGTTCGGCTCTGAGCAGATCCTGTTCTCCGACCGGGTCAACGCGGATTCGCAGATCCTCTACGTGCGCAACCCGCGGGAGCGTGTCGCCAAGGTTGCCCCGTACCTGACGCTCGACGGTCGCGTGTACCCGGCGGTCGTTGACGGTCGAGTCAAGTGGATCGTCGACGGGTACACCACGACGAACAACTACCCGTATTCGACATCGCGGCCGTTGGACGAGGCCACCGCTGACTCCCTCGTGGCGCGGTCGGGTGCGATCCAGGCGCTCGCCCCGCAGCAGGTCAACTACATCCGGAATTCGGTGAAGGCCACGGTCGACGCCTATGACGGTTCGGTGCACCTGTACGCCTGGGAGCCGAATGACCCCATTCTCAAGACGTGGAGCAAGGTCTTCCCGTCCTCGGTCAAGCCGATGTCGGAGATTTCCGGGTCGCTGATGAGCCACATGCGATACCCCGAAGATCTGTTCAAGGTGCAGCGCACCCTGCTCGCCAAGTACCACGTGACCGACGCCCGCGAGTTCTTCTCCGGGCAGGATTACTGGCGCAGCCCGGCGGACCCGACCGCCGGGGACAATGCGACGTCGCTGCAGCCGCCGTACTACCTGACGTTGCAGATGCCGAGCCAGAAGACGCCGACGTTCTCGCTGACCTCGACGTTCATCCCGGGCGGCACCAGCGACCGGAACATCTTGACCGGGTTCCTCGCCGCCGACGCCGAGGCGGGCAACACCCCAGGTAAGAGATCCGAGGATTATGGAACCTTGCGATTGCTCGAGCTACCGCGAAATGCCACGGTGCCTGGCCCGGGGCAGGTGCAGAACAAGCTCAACACCACACCTGAGATCACCTCGGCACTGACCCTGCTGAAGGACTCGACGATCATCCGGGGGAACTTGTTGACGTTGCCCGTCGGTGGTGGGTTGCTGTACGTGCAGCCCTTGTACGTGCAGTCCAAGGAAGGCACCAAGTTCCCGCTGCTGCGCAAGGTGATGGTGTCCTTCGGAAACGAGGTCGGCTTCGCAGACACCCTTGACGAAGCGCTGGATCAGGTCTTCGGTGGAGACTCCGGTGCCGCAGCGGGGGATGCCGGCAATGCGGGCAGCACCACGGAGGAGCCTGCGCCCGATACAGAGGAGCCGACCAAGCCCGCAACCGGCGATGGCGAGTCCGGCACGGTGAATGCGGAGGCCAGGGCGGCGCTCGACCAGGCGTTGAGAGCGGCTCAGCAGGCGATCGAGGACGGGCAGGCGGCGCTTGCTAAGGGTGATTTCGCCGCCTACGGCGCCGCTCAGGAGCGCCTCGACGAGGCCCTGCGGTCGGCGGTGGCGGCCGAGCGCAGGCTCGACGCGGCGAGCGCAGACAAGTAGAGCACCGGCCCTGCGTCGCCGGACCCGGTGGTCGGCGACGCAGGGGCGTGACGCACGCCTCGGTGATCCGATTAGGCAGCACGCTTCGAATCACGTAAGGTAGTGCTCACCGACGCGGGGTGGAGCAGCTCGGTAGCTCGCTGGGCTCATAACCCAGAGGTCGCAGGTTCAAATCCTGCCCCCGCTACCATCTGATGTCTCAGGACATCGCGAACGGCCTGAACCTACATATGTGGGGTCGGGCCGTTTCTCATATAAGGGTGGGGTCGGGTGGTGTGCCGGTGGCGTCAAATGGTCCGAGTGGGGTTAGGGCCATCATGTCGGCCGACATCAGTGACCGACCCGGACTCGTTGTCACTTTGGGTCTGGCAAGAATTGCTCTCCGAACTCCCCGATCAGTCGGCGGCCCACGCCAGGTTCTCCTCAGCCAGAGCCTCGGTGAGGAGGCGGACCGCCTTCGGGCCGATGCCGTGCAGCGCCGTGATCTCGGCCGAGGTGCGCTCGGCGAGCTCGGCGAGCGTTACGATGCCCGCGCCATTTAGCGCCGACATCGCCGGTCGACCGATGTTTCGCGGCAGATCGGTGACAGGTGTCGATGCCCGCCTCGGCGCGTTCGTGAGGCGCTGAGGGGCACGATAGGCCCAGGACCGGCCTATGACGGCATTGGCCTGCATGCCGTTCATGGCATCCCACGGGATCGTGACACCGAGCACCTTCTCGCCACGGGTGAGCAGTGAAGAACCGGGAATGTCAGCGAGCACCTGATGTGCGTCGTCGGGTGGTAGCCGGACCTGAACGGCGGCGTGGTCCTTCGTGATCGTCGCGAACACCCGGCCGGCGACGGACCATGACTCCACTTCTGAATGCGTGCTCTGCTCGACTTCGGCGAGACGTCTCGCCGCCGTGCGGAAATGGGCGAGGCTGGTCACTAAACGATGCTATCGCCGTCATCCGCGTGCGCCTGGCCATGGGCTCGCGTTTCGACGCTGGCTCACGCCAGCGCGAGGAAGAGCTTTTCCAGCTTCTGGCTGTCCACCGAGTCGCGGCCACCCTCGGCGAGGCATTGCTCCAAGCCTGTCGCGACCAACGCGTAGCCTCCACGGCTGATCGCCTTGCTCACGGCGGCGAGCTGAGTGAGCGCGTCCTCACACTCGGCGCCCTCTTCAAGCATGCGGATGACGGACGCGAGATGCCCGTTCGCGCGCTTGAGCCTGGTGATGACCGCCTTGATCTCGTCAGGTTCGAGCTGCATCTCCACCACGTCCAAATCGTTCGTCGGGCCGTTGTCTCGCCGTTGCGGGCCGGAACGGCGCCCGCCTCGGGGGAGCCGGTCGCCTGTCCTGCCTGCCAACCCTACATCCCCCCGGGGGGTTGTGCTAACGTCTGATCGGACAACCCCCCAGGGGGTTAGCGACGAGAGGAACGACCATGGCGACCATGTCCGAGCTCAGCTCACCGCACGGGAAGCAGATCTTGCGTGATCTCAGCCCGCTCCATCGGGAGCTTCGTCGCGCGATCCCCGATGTGTACCAGGGGTGGGGAGCGCTTTCGAAGGCGGCGTTCGCCGACGGCGCGCTCGACCGGAAGACCAAGGAACTGATCGCTTTGGCGATCGGTGTGGTCGAGGGCTGTGATGGATGCGTCGCTTCTCACGGCCAGGCCGCCGCACGGGCAGGGGCAACGCCGCAGGAAGCGGCTGAGGCCATCGGCGTCACGTTCCTGATGCACGGTGGTCCCGCGACGGTGCACGGTGCGCGGGCTTTCGATGCCTTCTGCGAGTTCGTCGACGCCATCGGCGACGGCGAAGCCCCGGCCTGATTCGTCACACCAAGAAGGGAAGTGGATGTATGTGTCGTCCTACGACCTGCAAGGTCTGCGGTAAGACGACCTGGGCAGGGTGCGGTGAACACGTCGCCCAGGTGAAGGCGGCCGTTCCCGCCGCCGATTGGTGCGGTGGCGACCACACCCCAGCGGAGGAGGCGGCAGCTAAGACAGGCCGCGGGAGTTTTTTCGGCAAGCTGCTGAGGCGGTGAGCGGAACACTGTCTGCGCCACCGGCGACCGGGCTCCTCCCCGCCGCATCGCCGAAGATAGCGACGACCGCGATCTGCCCGACGATGTTCGCATTGAACTCGGGCAGGTCCTCCGCGGGGATCCAGTACTCCAGGATCGTTGACCCACCAGCCTGCTGGACGTCGTAGCGGTCAAGGAAATCCTTCCGGACTTCGAAACGGGTCACGAAGCCAGAGCCGCTTGCCGGGACGTTCCAGTCGCGAGCGATCTTGGTTGCGTACTCCTCGTTGAGGACCGGGTAGAAGATCGGCTGGTCCGGGAGGCGCGGTGGCCACTCGCGCCAGTCAGTGGCCTCTACGAGCGCGAGTTCCGTCGGGCCGGTCGGGCGCCAGAGCGTCACGGTTTCCATGGGCTGATCCTCTCCCACCGCTGCGGGAACGGGCCATCGTTTTGCCGTGGCGGTGACGCCCTCTCGTTGACGTTACGCATAACCGGGATATATATTCCAGTTATGCGAAGCGATGGTCCTGCTCTGTTGCCGGTGTTTCGGTCACAGCATCAGGCTGAGTTGCTGATGTGGCTCTACTTGCATCCTGAGGTCGAGTTCGGGCTGAGTGATCTTGCCACGCGTACCGGTGTGCCGCTGTCCACCCTGCATCGCGAGGTGGTTCGCCTGGACGAAGCGGGTCTTGTCACTAGTCGAACCCTTGGCCGCAATCGACTCGTTCGGGCCAACATCGCGCACCCGGCGGCCCGAGCGCTCACCCAGCTCCTTGAGATTTCCTTCGGGCCGCGTGCGGTGATCGCGGAAGAGTTTTCCATTCCCCACGCGAAGCGGGTCATCGTCTTCGGGTCGTGGGCCGCCCGCTACGGAGGCGAGGCGGGCCCGCCCCCACGCGATGTCGATGTGCTAGTCGTCGGCGAAGTCGATCGGGCTGATGTCTATGAGGCCGCAGACCGCGCTTCAGCTCGTCTTGGCATTGAGGTCAATCCGGTTGTCCGGTCGGTGGCGCAGTGGGAGGACCCGGCCGACGCACTTGTTGAGCAGATCAAGGCATCCGCGCATAACGCCGTGCTTGATGTCCTCGAAACGGCGAACGTCTGATGGCCAGGGGCAGCTTGGATAAGCCGAGGTTGAGGCACTGGTCGCGGTCGGCGAGTTGCAGAAGCTCACAGGCGAGGCGGCAAGCGGCGAGCGACTTCTCGCGAAGGCATCGATAACCGTGGAAACAGCGCGATCGGCCCTGGACACCGACCCGGACTCGGCCTTTGTCCTCGCCTACGACGCCGCGCGTCAAGCCCTTACTGCGCTGTTGGCGCACCAGGGCCTGAGGCCGACGACGAAGGGTGGCCACTACGCCGTCGAGCTGGCAACACGAGCGCAGTTCGGCCAAGGATTCCGCCACTTTGGTGCGTTGCGTCGGCGCAATGAGCTGGAGTACCCAGTACATCCTGACAACGACGCCGATACTCAAGAAGCGTCTGACGCCGTCCAACTGGCGCGAACGATCATCGCCGCTGTTCAAGGCCTAATTAGCCAACTCGGGTTGTCCTAATCGCCCGTGTGGGAGGCTCGGGCACCTACTCGCCACCCCTCGCACTCACCCCGCGTTGTCGCGGTCGCGGATCTCCACTCGGCGGATCTTGCCCGAGACGGTAGCGGGCATCGCCTCGACGAACTCCACGATGCGCGGGTACTTGTAGGGGGCGGTGCGCGCCTTGACGAACGACTGGATGTCGCGGGCCAGCTCGTCGCCGGCTTCGTAGCCTGGGGCAACCACGACGGTGGCCTTGACGACGATCCCGCGATCCGGATGCGGGGCCCCGGTGATCGCACACTCCTTGACCCCGGGGTGGGCCATCACCACGGACTCCACCTCGAAGGGGCCGACCCGGTAGCCCGACGTCTTGATCATGTCGTCGGTGCGGCCCACGTACCAGAAGTAACCGTCGGCGTCGCGGGTGGCCAGGTCGTGCGTGTGGTAGAAGCCGTCGTGCCACGACGCGGCGGTGGTCTCCGGGTCGTCGGCATATCCATCGAACATACCGATGGTGTGCCCGTCGGTACGGAGACAGATCTCGCCTTCCTCCCCGACGCCGACCTCGCGACCGTCCTCGTCGAGGAGAACGACGTCGTAGGCGGGTGACGGCAGGCCCATCGACCCGGGTTTGGTCGGCTGCCAGTAGTTCGTCACCACTGCCAGGGTGAGTTCGGTCTGGCCGTAGCCCTCCTTGAGTTCCAGGCCGGTCTGCTTGCGGAAAGTCTCATAGACCACAGGGCTCATGGCCTCACCTGCGATGGTCGCGTGTTTGAGGTGTGACAGGTCGTAGGCTGACAGATCCTCATGGACCAGAAACCGGTAGACGGTCGGGGCGGCGCAGAACGTCGTGACCCTGGTCTGTTCGATGTGCCGCAGCATGGCCGCCGGGTCAAAGCGATCGAAGTCGAACACGTCCACGCAACACCCCATGAACCACTGGCCGTAGAGCTTGCCCCACACCGATTTGGCCCATCCGGTGTCGGAGACCGTCAGGTGGAGGCCGTCTGGATCCACTTTGTGCCAGTACTTGGCCGTGGGAATGTGCGCCACCGGATAGGAGTGGTTGTGCAGCACCATCTTCGGCTGGGCGGTGGTCCCCGACGTGAAGTACAGCAGCAGCGGGTCGGCCGCGATGGGTCGGTCCGCACCGGTGGGGGCGACGAAGGGCGAGGCGGAGTCCACCTCGGCATCGAAGTCCAGCCAGCCGGACCCGGGGGTACCCGAGACGCCGGCCTTCGTCAGGCGCAGCCCCAGCTCGGCCTCGGCCAGGTCGATCTCGGCGGCGACGCTGCCCTCCAGCGAGGCCACGACCGTCGTGATCCGCGCTTCGCGCAGCCGGAACACCAGGTCGTACGCCTTGAGCAGGTGGGTGGCGGGAGCCGCCACTGCGCCGATCTTGTGCAGGCCGATCACCGCCCACCAAAACTGCGGGTGACGCTTGAGTACGAGTAGCACTCGGTCGCCCTTGCGGACTCCCACCGACTGGAACCACGATGCGGCCGCGTCGGAGAGCCGGGCGATGTCGCCGAAGGTGTACGTCTCGGTCGCCCCGGTGGTGTCCGACCAGCGCAGCGCGAGCCGCTCAGGCTCAGCGACCGCGATGGCGTCCACGACGTCGTAGCCGAACGAGAAATCCGGTGGGCAGTCGAGCTGGTAGCTCAGGGGGAACCCATCGGGTCCCAGCTCTTCGGTGAGGTACTGCTGGTGAATGGTGGCGACGGTCTGCACGTGACTAAGACTACGCAACCGTAGGTTCGGGTTCGGGTCCGAGGCCGGGCTGTAACGATCCCGAAGACGATGGTGCCCACCGCCTTGGTTGGTCACTGCCCTGACTCGACCGGTCTCATGGCCCGAGTAGCGCGAGCGGGACTATAGCGACGCCGTCGGGGCGCCGGTAGGCGAAGTCGCCGGTGGTGAGAAGGACCTTGTCGGCGAGCCGGTCACCGATTTGGCCGTGTAGCCAGTTGAGGTGCCGCACATCCGTGTCGCTGACAGTCTCGCTGAGCTTGACCTCAAGTGCTACGACACGGCGGTCTTTGCCTTCGACGATCAGGTCGATCTCCCGATCGGTTTCTTTCGTTCGTAGGTGACCGACGCGGGCAGAGGCGGCCTCCGCGTACACGCGGATGCTTTGGGCGGCGAGGGATTCGAAAAGGGCACCGAGCCATGTACCGGTCGCCTCGTGTGGGCGGTTGCCTTCGCCACGTAAGAGCCCCTCCCTGCCGATGCCCACCAGGCGTGCGGCGAGTGCTGGATCGACAAGGTGGTGTTTAGGAGAGCGAGTGAGCCGTTTGAGCGGGTTGAACGCTGGGATCCAGGCGGGAAGCGGATCGAGAACGAAAAGACGAATGAGGTGATCGCGGTAATTGTCGGCTGTCGTGCGCGCGGGTTTCAGCGAGTTGCCCGCGGTAGCCGCGTCGAGAATCTTTGTGTAGTTCGTATCGGTTGCGGTTGCTGCCCCGTAGGCGGTCAACCAGGCACGCACTGTTTCCGGGCGCCGCACGTGGGCGCCACTCTCTGGCAGGTCCTTGTCCACGATGCGTGTGAGGTAGCCGTCGAGCTGCGCACTTCGTGCCCGATCAGGAAGGCTGCGGATGCCGGGGAAGCCAGAGCGCAAAATCTCGTCTGTGTACATCGCGAGGTCGACTGGAGACTCGCCGCCGATCCGGGGGTGCTTCCCGGCAAGGAGCTCTGCTAGTGAAACTGTAGTTTCAACGAGGCCGCGTTCGGCGAGCGAAAGCGGACGCATCGTCAGGCTCACGATCCGGCCCGCACCCGAATGAACTCGCACGCCGATGCGGACGTCGGCCGAGCCGGCGAGGAGGAACTGCCCGCCTGTGTTGTCGCTGTCCACGGCCCGACGGACCCGATCCCATACCGCGCCCAGGAGTTGCCACTCGTCCAGCAGTACCGGCTGTGGGGCTTGGGTGATGTAGTCGAGATCAGCCGAGACGGTCTCGAACTGGGCGGGGTTGTCGAAGGCGATGACAGTGGCTACGCGCTCGGTGGCGGTCGCCGTCTTGCCCACACCCTTTGCCCCCTCCAGCGCGATGGCTGCGAGATGTGGGAAGAGCTCGTCGAGGGAGTCGTCGACGATGCGGCGCTGATAAGGCATAGATCTAATCTACCAGGTCAGAGTGCTCTACTGGGAAAATGGACGCCTCTCTACTGGGAAAATGGACGCCTCCCGTGACCCGTCCGCCGCCCTATCACCCGGCCTCGGCGGTCTGGGATGTGAGGCGGTACTCGGCGCACGGTCGTCCGGATGTGGAGTAGTCCAGCGAGCGGGTCGCGAGCCCGGCCGTGACGAGGTACTCGAGGTATCGACGGCAACTCACACGAGAGAGCCCGATCGCGCTGGCGACCCTGGCCGCCGATGCCCGCTCGACCTGCTCGAGGGCGGAGATCACCAGCTCGAGGGACTCGGGGCTGAACCCTTTCGGTAGGCGTCGACGTACGGCCGGTCGCATCAGGGCGTCCACCTGCTCCTGTGCGAGCGCCACTGAAGCCGGCGGAAGGTTCGCCCGGTCCCGGATGACGTCATCGATACGTTGGTGCAGTTCATGCGCCGCGAAGGGCTTCACAAGGTAGTGGCGCGCTCCGATGATCCGGGCCTCGCTCACCGTCTGGACGTCCCGGGCGGCGGTCACCGCGATGACCTCGGGTTGCCGCATCCTCGCGTCACTTCGGATCTCGCGAAGCACTTCGAGGCCGGAACGTACCGGTAGGAACACATCCAGCAGGATGAGATCAGGTTTCAGCCGCCGGATCAGTTCCGCGGCCTGCGGCCCGGTGGCCGCAGTCCCGACCAGTTCGCAACCAGCGTGTGCGCGCACGAAAGCGGAATGCAGCGACGCTACGGCGGGTGCGTCATCGACAACGAGGACTCGAAGCGGGGTGGTCATGGGACTCTCACCTTCACCGGAAGCCGCACCTCGAAGCGGGCGCCGCCGAGTTCTGAACGGTCAAATCGGATCTGGCCGTCTCGGCGACGGACGACGCGAGCGACGAGCGCGAGGCCGATACCGCGATGGTGCGCCCCGTCTGAGCGCGTGCTCACGCCCTCCTCGAATATCCGCTCCGAAACCTCCGCCGGAATGCCAGGACCACTGTCGTCGATGACCACCGCGACCTCGGCGGCATCGGCGGCGAGCGTGATCTCAACCCGATCACCCACCGCGCATGCCTCAAGCGCATTATCGACGAGGTTGCCAAGGATCGTCACAAGATCGTCGTGCAGCACCGCCGGGATCTCGCCGTGGGAGGTCAGAGCGACCGCGATCCCGCGTTCGTGGGCCTGCGCGGTCTTGACGGAGAGCAACGCGGAGATCCCACCACCCACAAGAGCGGCGTCGGCGTCCACGAGTGCCCCACCGGGTCTGATCCTGGCAATGTAGTCGCGGGCGTCTTCGATCAGCTCCAGTTCGAGCAGACCGGAGACCACATGCATGGAGTTGGCGAACTCGTGCGCCTGTGCCCGCAACCCATCGGTGAGCGAGTTGGCACCATCCATCTCGCGCAGCGCCTGGTGCAATTCGGTGTGATCGCGAAGGAGGAGCGTGCCGCTGACCGGTGTGCCATGGTCATCGACGACCCCTGTGCCACGGGCGATGATGGCCCGTTCTCCCGCCAGCACGATTCGGCCGTCGGGCTCACCCTCCTCCAGGACCGCAAGCACCGGCGCGTCAAGAACCTCCTGTGCGGAAAGACCCACCAGGTCATCCCTGTCCAGGAGACGGCAGGCGGCGTCGTTCGCGACCGTGATGACACCGAGAGCATCGACGGTCACGACGCCTTCACTCAGTCGGTGGAGCATCGTCTCGTGTTCCTTGACGAGTTCGGCGATCTCGCCGGGCTCGAGCTGGAATATCCGTCGCCGCACGATCGCAGTGACCCATGCTGCTCCGAAGACGCCGATGAGAGCGGAGCCAGCGACGGCGGCGATCACCCAGGGCAGCCAGGACCGGACGTCCGCGGCCAGTTCTGATTCGAGTACCCCCACAGAGACCGAACCGATGACCTCGCCTCCCTGCGCGTCGCTCGCACCTTCGGCCCAGATCGGCACCTTCACCCGCCAGGACTCACCGAGGGTTCCGGTTTGTCGGCCCTCGTAGATCCTCCCGGAGAGCGGGACTGATGGATCGGTTGAAACGCGTTCTCCGATCCGCTCCGGGTTCGGGTGGGAGTGGCGGATGCCGTCGGAGTCGGTCACGACGACGTACGTGAGGTTCGAGGACTTGCGGATGAACTCAGCGATTGGCTGGATCCTCGCTGCCGGGTTCCGGGTCTCCAGTGCTTCAAGGATCGCCGGCTGGCGCGACATCGACAGCGCGACACCGCGCATCCGATCCCCGGTCTGGTCGCGGATCACCCGCTCCTGGATGTTCACCGCGACCATGCCGGTGGCGGCGGTCACGAGGCACACGATGACTGCCTGCAGCAATAGCAGCTGCAGCCTGAGCGACATCGCCTGGACCATAGCGCTATTGTGCCCGCCGTTCGCACAATCGGCGCGACCAATACTTGCTGAACCCCATGTTAGTTACTAAAGCGCGACAACCGTCTTGGACACCTCATAACGTTGATTCGTCGGCACTGGACGCGCCGAAGCGCCCGGAATCGCTCGAAGGAGAGTGGACACTATGCGTAAGAAGTTCATGGTCACCGGCCTTGCCGGTCTCGCAACCCTCGCCCTTGCCATCGCTGGCTGCAGTCCACAAGGCGACGAAGACACCAAGGACGAAACAGCTGGCGCCAATGTGCCCAGCTCTGTGCAAATCATCGTTCCGGCGGATCCGGGAGGTGGCTGGGACCAGACCGGCCGCGCTGTATCCGATGTGCTCACCGCGGAGAAGATCGTCAAGACCGCTCCGGTTTCCAACATCGGAGGAGCGGGCGGAACGGTGGGGTTGGCCTCGCTCGCCAACGAGAAGGACCCAAACACGCTCATGGTCACCGGCCTCGTCATGGTCGGCGCGGTGGAGACCAACTCCGCCAAGAACCGGATCGAGGACACCACCCCGATCGCCCGCCTGACCGACGAACCACTGGTGGTCGTCGTGCCGGCCTCGTCGAAGTACAAGACGCTGTCGGACCTCGTCGATGACATCGTTGCGAACGGCCAGAAGGTCACGGTCACCGGTGGATCTGCCGGTGGCGCTGACCACATCCTCGCCGGGTTGCTCCTGCAAGCTGCGGGGATGAGCGGGTCGGACATTCCCACGAAGCTCAACTACGTCCCGAACTCCGGTGGTGGCGAAGCTGTATCGCTGCTGCTCGGGAACAACGCCGCGGCGGGCATCTCCGGTGTCGGTGAATTCGCCGAGTATGTGAAATCGGGTGACCTGCGGGCGCTCGCGGTGTCCGGTAGCGAGCCTTCGGTCCTGCTGCCCGACGTGCCCACCATGGTCGACGAGGGCTATGACGTCGTGTACACGAACTGGCGTGGACTGCTCGCCCCCGGTGAGATCAGCGACAGTGAGAAGGCGGGATTGGTCGAGACGATCACTCAGTTGCACGACTCCGCGGCGTGGACGACGACCCTGGAGGAGAAGGGGTGGTCGGATGCCTTCCTGACCGGTGCCGAGTTCGACTCCTTCCTCACCGAGAACATCTCGGAGGTCACGACCACCCTCCAGGCCATCGGGCTCACCCAATGACCACCACCGACATGGTCGACCGGGGCGCGGCGGACACGTCGCGCCCCGGTTGGGCACCCGAGCGAATCGGCGAGCTTGTCTTCGCGGGACTCATTCTGGTGCTGGGCGTCGTCGCTTTCATCGGCGCTTTCGACATCCGCACACCTGCGGGAGCGCAGGTCGGGCCGCGCGTCTTCCCATTTCTCGTCTCCGCGATCCTGGTGGGTGCTGGGATTGTCCTGGTCATCGAAGTGATTCGCGGACACCTCGGTGCGAGTGAGGAGGGCGAGGACATCGACACGACCGCGGCAACCGATTGGTGGACGATCGCCAAGATCGCCCTGCTGATTATCGGTGTGGTAGTGGTTCTCGAACCACTCGGCTGGTGGATGACCGCCGCGCTCTTCTTCGGCGGCGTGGCCTGGTCGCTGGGTGCGCCGAAATGGTGGCGGGCCCTGTTGATCGGTCTTGTTATCGGGATCGTCACCCAATTGCTCTTCGGTGAAGGGCTGGGCCTCTTCCTGCCTCGCGGTGCGCCCTTCAACGCTTGGTACGGCCCCGGGCCGATCTTTGGATAGGTGAGACATGGATAACGTGAACTCGCTGCTGGAGGGATTCGCCGCAGCGCTGCAACCAGAGTATTTACTTTTCGCACTCCTCGGAGTGATCATCGGGACCGCGGTCGGGGTGCTCCCGGGAATCGGCCCGGCCATGACGGTCGCATTGCTGTTGCCATTGACGTATTCGCTCCCACCGACGGCAGCCATCATCACTTTCGCCGGCATCTATTACGGCGGTATGTATGGCGGGTCGACGACGAGCATCCTGTTGAACACACCCGGCGAGTCGGCCTCGGTCATTACGGCGATCGAGGGGAACAAGATGGCCAAGCTGGGCCGGGGCGCCGCCGCGCTGGCGACCGCCGCGATCGGTTCGTTCTTTGCCGGGACCATCGCGACGATCTTGCTCACCCTGTTCGCGCCGATCATCGCGCGGTTCGCGGTCAACCTCTCACCGGCCGACTTCGTGGCGCTCATCGTGGTCGCGTTCATCACGGTCGGTGCCCTGCTCGGCTCATCTGTCTCTCGCGGCCTCGCCTCTTTGGGGATCGGCCTGTTCATCGGGCTGATCGGCACCGAACTGACGACCGGCCAGGCCCGCTACACCATGGGTGTGCTCGCGCTGTCCGACGGAGTCAGCGTCGTCCTGGTCGCCGTCGGCTTGTTCGCCGTGGGGGAGGCGTTCTATGTCGCGGCCCGTCTGCGTCATGGCGAGATCCCCATTATTCCAGTCACCCGAGGCTGGCGTAATTGGATGAAACGCGAGGACTGGCGGCGATCCTGGAAACCATGGTTGCGGGGCACCGCGATCGGCTTCCCGGTCGGGACCATTCCGGCCGGCGGTGCGGATGTTGCGACCTTCCTGTCCTACGCGGCCGAGAAGAAGGCGTCGAAGAACAAGCAGCAATTCGGTCGCGGAGCTATCGAGGGAGTCGCCGGACCTGAAGCCGCGAATAATGCGGCCGCTGCCGGAGTGCTCGTCCCCTTGCTCACCCTCGGCCTGCCGACGACGGCGACCGCCGCCATCATCATCACCGCTTTCCAGTCCTACGGCATCCAACCCGGGCCGCAGTTGTTCCAGGAACAAGGTGACCTCGTGTGGGCGCTGATCGCCAGCCTCTACATCGGCAATGTTCTGCTCATCATCCTGAATCTGCCGTTGGCTGGGATCTGGGTGAAGTTGCTTCAGATCCCGCGGCACTACCTCTACGCCGGCATCCTGACCTTTGCCATCCTCGGTGCCTACGCGGTGAGTTTCTCCACGCTCGACATTGTCGTGCTCCTCGTCGTGGGTGTTCTCGGGTACGTCATGCGCAGGTTCGGTTATCCGATCGCGCCGCTCATCGTGGGACTCATCCTCGGTCCGATGGGCGAGCAGCAGTTGCGCAAGGCCCTTCAGCTGAGTCAAGGCGACGTGGTGGACCTGTTCCTGCATCCGTTCGCTGCCGTCTGCTATGGCCTCCTCGTGCTGTTCCTGGCGGTCGGGTTGTGGCTCAAACGCCGGCAGAACCAGTACGAGCATGCGCTCGAGGCATCGTTGGCTGCCACAACCTCCCCGGCGACGGCAATCGACAGGATGTGGGAACCCGGGCATCGGCCGACCGATATCTCTACGGCATCGATCCGCGCCGAGAAGTCGGAACGGGCAACTGCTGAACATGGGGCTGCGGACCGTCGCAGTGGCGATTGAAGTCGCCGTCATGAAGCCGTACGAAAGCGAAGAAGGGGGTGGGCACATGGCACGACGTCGGATTCCCGCACAGGAACGTCGCCAACTGTTGGCGGCGGCAGCGCTAGAGGTCATGAAGCGTGATGGGATCGCGGCGGCGACGACGCGTGCGATCTGTCTGGAGGCCGGGATGCCGCACGGCGCTTTTCACTACTGCTTCCACTCGAAGAAGGAGCTGTACAAGGAACTTCTCGCCAGCGATATGGCGGTAGACCTGGACGAGGTTTGGCCGCGCATCCGGCCCGATGCCCCCCCGGTGGAGAATCTGCGCGTGCTCCTCGACGCCTACTGGTCTCAGATCGAGGCCGACCCGCAAGCGCGGCTCGTGCTCTTCGACCTGGGCACGATGGCGCTGCACGACCGGGGGTTCGGCGATCTGCCGGGGGTGGAATCCGTGGCTGCGCTGTCGAAGATGGCCGACCATCTGCGGCTGGTCGCGGACGAAGGCGGGTTCACCTATGTGGAGGACGAAGGTCAGGTCGCCCAGCTGGTTTCCGCCTTGCTGACCGGTGTGACGTGGTCCTGGCTGACCCATCGCGACTCCAGGCGTGTCCGGGCGAGTTTGGACCAGTTCGCCTGTCTCGCGGCCAGCATCGTCGACGTTCGCGGCAGTGCGGCATGAGCAGCGCCACGTTCTGGCCCTATCGAGCCGAGGATGCTGCTGAGGTCAAGCGGATCATCGACGAAGCTTTCGAGATCCACCGTTACGTGGCCGACGCTCGGCTGCTGAACAGCGTCCTGGAGGTCTACCTGCGCGAACGGCTGTTGGCCAGTACCTTCACCAGGGTGGCCGTGATTCGAGGTCGGATAGTGGGGCTGATCATGGGACGGATCACCGGGCAAGTGCGGCTTCGGCGCCGGGTGGTGAACCGAGTGATGATCTGGACCCACATGTTGAATCTCGCACTCTTCGGTTTCAAGGAGCGCGAGTCGCTACGGCGTTACCGTGCATTCTCGAGTGTCTACCGTCGCCTGCGCGGCAAAACCGCCGCGCCGCTGACCGATGAACTCACGCTCTTCGCGGTCGCTACCGATGCCCGTGGACTCGGCGTGGGCAATGCTCTTTATCGGGGCTTCCTCAACCAGCTCGACACTCAAGATCGGACCGACTTCTTCCTCTACACCGATTCGCAGTGCTCCTACGGCTTCTACGAGAAGCACGGAATGACCCGCGCGGCAGCTGAGGACATGCCTGTGTTGCTGGACGGTCACCCTGAGGTCCTGGGCGTCTACCTCTACACGGGAACGAACGACCCGAAGGAGACGGTGTCAAGCGGTTCGGTGTGATCAGCGGAACGACTGTGTGCGGTCCGTGACGTCTTGGGGCCGGGTGCCGCCGGAGAACAGCCGGCCGGGGGTGGCGTCCGGCCGGCTGTTCTGGCGGTGTGTGGCGATCAGCCGACGGTTTCGGCGATCATCAGTGCTTGTGCGGCGCCCTGGACGATCGCGGCGATGCGAATGGCGTCGAAGACCTGTTCCTTGGACAGGCCCTCAGCCAACACCGACTGCTCGTGCGAGGTGACACACGCCTCGCAGCCGTTGATCGACGAGACCGCGAGTGACCACAGCTCGAAGTCGGCCTTAGCCACTCCGGGGTTGCCGATGATGTTCATCCGCAGCCCGGCTCGCATCTGCTCGTAGTCCCCGCCGAGGAAGTGCCGGGCACGGTAGAACACGTTGTTCATGCCCATGATCGACGCGGCCCCGAGGGCGGCATTCTTCGCTTCCGGGTCGAGGTGCTTGGCCGCCTCGTCCGCGAGTTCCGTCAGGACGCGTGCGTTCCGCGTGGTCGCGGCTGCCGCGAGCACGGTTCCCCAGAGCTGCTGCTCGTTGAGCGAGGTGATCCGGGTGATCGAGCCGAGGTTCAGCTTGAGGTCTTTGGCGTACTCCGGCAGGGAGTCTTTGAGGGAGTCGAGCGTCATGCTCAGCCCACCATCTCGGCGAATGCGTCGATCGTGGCGGCACCCTTGCGCCAGTTGCAGGCGCAGAGCTCGTCGGTCTGGAGCGCGTCCAGAACCCGGAGCACCTCCTCGGTGTTCCGGCCGACACTGCCCTGAGTGACCATGACGAACTGGATCTCGTTGTTCGGGTCGACGATGAATGTGGCACGGTCGGCCACGCCGTCGGCGTTCAGCACGCCGGTCGCGGCGACGAGCTCGCGCTTGATGTCGGCGGCCATCACGAACGGCAGGTCCTTCAGCTCATCGTGTGAGCGGCGCCACGCGTAGTGCGTGAACTCGTTGTCGACCGAGACGCCGATGATGTCGCAGTCGCGGTCGGTGAACTCGTCGTTCAGCTTGCCGAAGGCGGCGATCTCGGTCGGGCAGACGAAGGTGAAGTCTTTCGGCCAGAAGAAGATGACGCGCCACCGGCCGGCCGGGTTGTCCGAGGTGACCGGGGTGAAGTAGTCGGTGGGGTCGTGGGCGTCCACTTGGGAGAGGTCGCCTCCGATGACGCCGGTCATTGAGTAGGCGGGGAACTGATCGCCGATTGTGAGCAATGGCATGGTGTTTTCCTTTCTCCTTCGTTTCCCGGGGCGGCTCGGGGAACGAAGGAGATCCTAACAGTCTCAACTGCCGGGATTTATGCATTTGGGACGCGGTCTGCTTGGCTCCCGTCGAACCGGTAACCCATGCCTCGAACCGTGATGATTCGGCTCGCCCCCAGCTTCTTGCGCAGTGTTCGCACGTAGACGTCCACGATGTTGCTCTGCGGGTCGAAGTCGTACCCCCAGACGCTGGCGAGCAACTGTTCACGTGAGAGCACCTGTCCGGGGTGCCGCAGGAACGTCTCGATCATCGTGAACTCCCGCGCGGTGAGGTCGAAGGATTCGTGGAGCACCCGGACTCGCCGTGTCCGCAAGTCCAGGCAGACGTCTCCGGCGGTGAGCATGTCGGTGTGCGATCCGTGCTCGTGATCCTCGGCTTCCCGTAGACGCACCCGCACCCGCGTCAGTAACTCAGCGAAGTGAAAGGGCTTGACCATGTAATCGTTGGCGCCTCCCTCAAGCCCGGTGATGGTGTCCCGGACGGTTCGTCGAGCGGTCAGAATGATGATGGGTATGCGGCTGCCGCTACCGCGCAACTCACTGAGTACGCCCAGCCCGTCAAGGGCGGGGAGACCGAGGTCGAGGATGAGCAGGTCGAACTCGCCTGTCTGGGCGTGCTGGAGCGCGGTGACGCCGTCCTCGACCGTCGACACGGAATAGCCCTCGGCGCGTAGCCCTTTTTCGATGAACGCCGCGATCAGCGCTTCATCTTCGGCGACCAGGATGCTCGTCATGGTGACTCCTTTTGCGCGGCCGAACGGGGGATCGTCAACCGGAAGGTCGCGCCCTTCTCAGTGTCCGCCAGCTCCACGGTGCCCCCGTGGGCCGCGGCGACGCTGTGCACGATCGACAACCCCAGACCCGCACCACCCGAGCGCCGTGGCTCACTGCCCCCGCGAGCGAACCGCTCGAAGACTCGTTCCCGGTCCGCGGGATCGACACCCGGTCCGGTATCGGCGACCCACAGCTCGGCGGTGGCTCCATCCGCTCTGCTGCCGACCTCGATGCGATCACCGATCGTGGTGTGTTCGACCGCGTTCTGGGCGAGTTGGAGGATGGCTTGGGTCAGTCTTTCGCGGTCCGCGGTGATGAACCCGCCGCCTCGCTCGGGCATTGACCAATGGCGGTCGCCCAGCGCCGTGCACTTGACCAGGATCTCGTCGGTGAGTTCCCCGAGGTCGAGATCCTCGAGGTGGAGGAAGTCCGGTTGGCCGGACTTGGCGAGGTCGAGAAGGTCATCGACCATTCGCGACATCCGAGTGAGTTCATCGTTGACGACGGTCAGCGTTTCCGTCCGGTCGGTGGGGGTGTCGCCCATGAGTTCCAGGTGCCCGCGAATGATGGTGATGGGGGTCCGCAACTCATGGCCGGCGTCGTCCACGAACTGTCGCTGGGTCTCGAATGCCTCATCGAGGCGGTCCAGCATGCGGTTGAAGGTGTCGGCGAGCTCGGCGACCTCGTCGGTGCCGACGACGGCGATCCTTTTGGACATGTCGGTGTGGGTGATGCCGTCGGCGGTCTGCCGCACTGTCCTGATCGGTCCCAGTACACGACCCGCTACGACCCATGCGACACCGGCCGCCAGCACGAGGGCGACCAAACCGGAGACAGCCAGCGCGAGTACTGCCACGTCGACTTCACGTCGCTCGAGATCCCTGAAGATCGCGATCACAAAGACGCCCTTGTCCGTGCTGCCGTCAACGGAGACCGGTACCGCGGCGTATCGGACCTTCCCACGACTACTCCCCATCTCCGCGATGCGTGCGTCCGTGGACTTCGCGAACGTGGCCACTGCCTGGGGGTCCAGGTCGAGCCGAATGGGCGGGTCCACGGTGATTCGTGAGTCGGGTGCGCCGTTGATGAGCGAGAACAACGTCTCATTGCGGTCGGGACTGTTGCGCTGCAGGTCGAATCGCATCAGCCGACGGGCATCACGAAAGGGCTCGCCGGTTTGCGGGTCAACTCCAGTCGTCGCCAACGCCCTGAGTTCAGCCACCTCTTGGCGGATCTCACGGTCGATGCGGTCGTCCATCCTGGCCAGCAGAAACTCGCGAGTGACCAGGGTGGACGCCAGCAATGCCACCAGCACGACGACGAGTTGCCAGGCAATGAGACGGATTCGCGCGGACCGCAGAAGCCATCGGGCGGGCGTGGCCCGCCGACGGAGCATCGCGGAGTGTGCGGTCGCCGAGCTTCGTGAGGTGACGCGGTTCATGACAGGCGGTAGTAAAGGTAGTCGACGATGGCCTCGCCATCGTCGTCAACGATCCTCCCATCGGCCGCCGGATCGAATCGCCTGTCACCGTCGTCTGCATAGAGCATCACTGTGAGGTTCTGGCTGACGTCGAGCGGATGATCGAGGCGAATCACGGGAGAGTGCTCCCCGGGATCGACGAGCACCACGCCCAGGATCTCCTGGCTCTGCTGGGAGACGACGGCGACATGGGCACGAGTTGCCGTGACGGCTGCTTCGTGGATTCGCACGGTGTTTCCGTCGCCGGATTGATCCTCGACCTCAAGTTCGGCCTCGGCATCGAGAACGACGGGGGCGACCCGTTCTGCTCCGTCCGGGTCGGCGGGGGAGCGGCTGGACGGGCCGGGGGTCGCCGCGCTCGTGTCGGTTCCAGGGGATGTCGAAAGCACGATCCCCGGCGGAGGCGGTGAGTCGGTGCCCGGGTCCCGTGAGCATCCCGCTGTCGGAATGGCAACGACGAGGCCGAGCACAACGGGCAGCGCAACGAAAGCCCGTCGGTGCTCGGTCCGGCGTACCACGGGAGGGTGGTCGTGTGTTCTCGCCGGGACTGCCCCGGTGAAATGCGGCTCAGTGATCATCGTCGACATCGGTCTTAACGTTGACCACCCGGAACTCCTTGTCAAGGTCGACGTCCACCTTCGTTCGAGGTGCTGTTCGGACCTCGACTTCGTACGTGTGGTCGAAGTCATCGGGGTCGGCGTAGGTGGCTTCCGTGACGGTGCCCCCGCCGGTCTTGTCGAGTGCGGCACGTGAGGCCTGGCGAAGGATGTCGCCAGTCAGTGGGGTGTCGTCGTCGGGGTGCCCGGTGTACACGCCGCTTCCCTGTGCGGTCCGGTCATCAGTGCGGTCGTCCGAGGTGTGGGGGCTCGCCGAGCTCGGGGTGATGGTGTCGCCGGTCGTGCTGTTGACGGTGGCTTCGCTGTCAGTGGTGCCTTGACCGGTGCAGGCACTCAAGGCCAGAGCCAGAACGGCGGCGGCGATTGCGGCTGGGGCTCGGTAGGTGTGCGTGTGCATCGTTCTGCCTCTCATGCTAGCCGGACCATCGTGGTCCGATCCCTGGTGGATCCAGGTTCCTTGGCACTCACATTGCAGACGCAAAGTGACGGTCGGATGAGCGCATGATGAGGAGGTTTTCATCTGAGGCAGTCAGCTCGAATACTCGAGCCGGTCAGAACACGGGCTTGCCACCGGTGACGCGCAGCATGGCGCCCGAGACGTAGGACGCCGATAGCGGCGAGGCCAGGTAGACAAAGGCGAAGTCGAACGCGATATCGATGACGCGCGGTCGCTGCTCACAGCCGCGGCGCGTGGGCGGCCGCAGCCCACATCCGTCGGTTCCGCACGTACTCGAACGGGGTCTGTCCCAACCGGCCCTGAACAGCCTGGCCGCATGGAACCGCGAGTACCCGGCAGCCGAGGCGATCTCGTGCAAGGTCAGCGGCTCACCCAGATGTGCGTCGATGTACGCAGCCATTCGGCTGACGGCATCGGCCGGCAGGTGCGCGGCCGCGCCGTCCTTTGGGTTCATTGCGTCTCCGGTCTCGACAACCAGCTTCATTGATCAGCCGGTCCGCGTTTTGACCCGGCTTGCTCTGCTCGGTGTCCGTGGGCGCACGGTCACGCGGTGACGCCAGGGGGAAGCGAGTGCCGGTAGTGGTGGCGACCGCTACATGGAGTCGCGGAAGAGCAGCAAGCCGCCGATCACTGCCCCGGCCCACAGCACCATGAGCACGGCCAGGTAGATGCGCGGCCCGAGGTTCGTGCGGCGCTGTTCCGGGGTGAGGTTGCGGAACGCGATCTTGAAGCCCACCGAGCCGATCACCGCGAGCACCAGTGTGACGACCATCAGAACGAACCTGGCGTTCTGAAGCGGATAAGGTCCGAGGTCCATGGCGTTCTTCCTGTCGGGGAGCAGGGCTGTCATGTCGGTCGAAGCTTAGCGTGCGTGCGTCGTTCGCAGTGTCGGGCTTCTCGAGCCGGTCAGAACACGGGCTTGCCACCGGTGACGCCCAGCACGGTGCCCGAGACGTAGGACGCCGATAGCGGCGAGGCCAGGAAGACGAATGCGGGCGCAACCTCCGCCGGCTGCCCGGCTCTGCCGAGGGGGGTGTCGCTGCCGAACGCCTCGACCTTCTCCGTCGGTTGTGTGGCTGGTTGTAGCGGAGTCCAGATCGGTCCAGGCGCGACGGCGTTCACGCGGATGCCACGTGGGCCGACTTCGGCGGCGAGGTTCGCGGTGAAGTTGACGATGGCGGCCTTCGTCGCGGCGTAGTCGAGCAGACTCGGGGAGGGATCGTAGGCCTGGATCGAGGCGTTGTTGATGATCGCAGAGCCATCTCCGAGGTACTCCAACGCCGACTGGGTGACCCACACCAGGGCGTAGAGGTTCGTCTTGAACGTGCGGTCGAGGTCGGCTGTGGTGACATCCGCGATCGACTCTCGCCGAGCCCACTGGAAGCCCGCGTTATTGACCACGATGCTGAGGCCACCGAGTTCGGTGGCCGCTTGGCGCACGACCGATCGTGCGGTTTCCTCCTCCGTCAGATCGCCCGGCAGACGGATGCACCGCGCACCTGCCCGGGTGACCCAGGCGGCCGTCTCCTCGGCGTCGTCTGCCTCCGCGGGCAGGTAGTTGATCGCTACGGCGGCGCCCTCACGGGCGAAGGCGATGGCGACTGCCCGGCCGATGCCCGAGTCACCCCCAGTGATCAGCGCGCGGGCGCCGGTCAGCCGATGCGCCCCCGCATAAGAGGACTCGCCATGGTCGGGGGTTGGTGCCATCGCCGATGTTGCGCCTGGTGGGGACTGTTGCTGTCCGGGAAACTGCCGGTCATCGGTCATCGTTCACTTCCTTCGAACGGGGCATTCGCCATCTGGACCCAGAACTCGACCGTGCGCGTGGAGCCCGATTGCCGCAACTGGATACGAAAATGTCGGAAATCGGCGAACCGGCCGTGCATCGCCACGGCGGCCAAAATAGCTGTGTTTCTGCCTGCTGACGGTTTTCGCTCGCGGTCGACGATGCTGTTGTCCGCAATACCACCAGCCGTCATTGTGCGGTCAGGATCTCCGCAGCTAAATCACCCGCTGCGAGGCGTCCATGCGTTGCGAGTGCACAACCCCGCCGGTAGCCTTTTGGCCAATTAGTGTCGTTGCTGTACATACGGAGGCCGCTGATGGCTGTTCAATCAATGTGGTTCGGCCCGGCCTCCTTGGTCCGTGGGCGCCGGGCGCTCGCCGCCACCATGGTGGTCGCGGGCGCGCTCACTGCGTCGAGTCTGGTGGTGCCGGCCTCGCCGGCCGATGCGGCTGCGGAGCCGACGACGTTCACCATCGCGCAGGTCCCGGACACCCAGCAGGAAGTGGTGACGGCGGGTGCGCCTCTGTTGACCAGCCGTTATCAATGGCTGGCAGACAATAAGGACGCGCTGAACCTCAAGTACGTGGCGCACAGCGGCGACGTCGTCAACTGGGGGGTCGCCGACCCTGCGCAGTTCACCCGGGCGGACACGGCGACCAGGATCCTGGACGCCGCTGGACTCTCCTATGGCTATGCGATCGGCTCCAACGACTCGGCCGCGGTGACGGTCGGCGGTGGCGCAGCCGTCGGTGATGTGGGCGCCAATCTGCGCAACACCTCCGCCTTTAATGCGACTTTCCCAACCTCTCGATTCAAAGACGTGGGCGGCACCTTCGAGCCGAACAAGGTCGACAACATGTGGCAGGCCTTCAATGCTGGCGGCAAGAGCTGGCTGGTCTTGACCATGGAAATGTGGCCGCGGCAGTCGGCTGTGGACTGGGCCAAGAAGGTCGTCGAGTCCCACCCGGACTCGAATGTCATCATCAACACGCACGTCAACATCGACACGACGGGGACCCGGCGGACCGCGGGTGTCTACGGAAACCTCAATGCCCAACAAGTATGGGACCAGCTGGGGTCGCGGTACTCGAACATCAAAATGATCCTGAGTAGCCAGTACGGCCCGAACGGTTCCTACGCCAACACGGTGACCGGTGTGCTGGGAAACAAGGTGCTCCAGGTGCTGACGTCCTACCAGTCGAACGACCAGAACCACGTGCGCCTGCTCAAGGTGGACGCTGCGGCTGGGACGGTCTCGAGTTCGGTGTATGTCAGTAAGGCGACTACCGGCGCCTTCCAGACCGGATACGTGACGGATGCGTACTCGAACTTCAGCGTGGCTGCTATGGCGTGGGTCGGCGGGGCCACTCCCGAACCGGAACCGGAACCGGAACCGTCGCCCACCGTCTTCACACTGGCCGACGTGCCGGATACACAGCAGGAGGTGACCACCGCCGGTGCGCCACTGTTGGTGGATCGCTACCAATGGCTCGCGGACTCCAAGGACGCGCTGAATCTGAAGTACCTGATCCAGACCGGTGACCTCGTCAACTGGGGCGTCGCGGATCCGGCGCAGTTCACTCATGTCGATGCAGCCACCCGCATTCTCGATGACGCCGGGTTGCCGTACACCTACTCGATCGGGAACCACGACGGAGCTGCGGTAGCGGTGGGCGGGAGCGCCGCGCCGGGTGATGTGCATGCGAACCTCCGCAATACCACCAAGTTCAATGCGACTTTCCCGGTGTCGCGGTTCAAGAATGTCGGCGGAACGTTCGAGCCGAATAAAATGGACAATATGTGGCAGACCTTCACGGCTGGGGGCAAGGACTGGCTCGTCCTCAGCATGGAGATCTGGCCGCGGCAGACGGTGGTCAACTGGGCCAAGCAGGTCGTGGCGTCGCATCCGAACCACAACGTCATCGTCTCCACTCACGTCAATGTCAACAACACCGGTGAACGGGTGACCACTGGTGTCTACGGGGATCTGAACGCCCAGCAAGTCTGGGATCAGCTGATCTCGCAGTATCCGAACATTCGCATGGTCCTCTCGGGTCACTATCGACCGGACGACGCCGGCAAGGGCGGACACTACGCCGATGTCGTCACCGGCGTGAACGGCAACAAGGTCGTTCAGGTGATGACGGGATACCACTCGAACTACCAGAATCACACCCGCCTATTGACGATCGACACCGCGAAAGGGACTCTCTCGAGCAAGGTGGTCGTGCACAAGTCCGTCAACGGGTACCCCAGCGGGACGATCGCGGACGAGCACTCCGATTTCCAGGTCAGCGGCATGAACTGGGTGGGTGGCGGCGTGACGCCGCCGGCTGCCACGGTGCCTGGCGCTCCGACAGGGGTCAGCGCCGTGCCTGCCGACGGCGCCGCGACGGTGTCCTTCGCCGCGCCGGCCGATGGTGGTTCACCCATTGCCGGTTACACCGTGACTGCCAGCCCGGGCGGTCGCACTGCCACGGGTACCGCCTCGCCGGTGCGCGTGACGGGGCTGAACAACGGCACCGCGTACACCTTCACCGTGAAGGCCACGAATGCCGTCGGAACTGGTGCGGCCTCGGCAGCCAGTGCCGCGGTGACCCCGGTCGCACCACCGATGCCGGTCACGGAACTGCTACCAGACCCAGGCTTCGAGTCGGGGCTGTCGGGGTGGAAGGCGTTCAATATCGGCACTCTCACGCGCGTGACCTCGCCGGTACACAGTGGCAGATATGCCCTGAAAGTCGTCTCGCCTTCCACGAGCATCAACCTGGTCGGTTTGACCCAGAACACGGTCATCGAGAACTCGGTCGCGGGCCGGACGTACACCGCGCAGTGCTGGGTCCGGCCGAGCGCGCCCGGCTTGGAGGTCCGGATGGGCATGCTGGAGTACACGCAGAATTTCGGGTCGAACGTCAAGCTCGGATACACGATCGTCCCCTCGTTGCCGGCCAATGAGTGGACTCTGGTGAAGTTCTCCGGAACGGCGACTGCTTCCGGTAAGCGCATCATTCCCCAGGTCTATGCCTCGTTCCAAACATCGCGGACCGGGTATCACGTGTACGACGATTGCTCGGTCTTCTGACCATCGGTGACCGTAGGCAGAAGTGATTTCTTGGCACCCAAGTGCCAGCTGCTCAAAGGTCTTGAATCACCGGGTGCTTTCCTCGGCATGCCTGTGTGACCCTCATCGGACGTCGGAATTGCGGTCATTGGTAGCGGGCTGGAGATCACCGCGATTACCGTAGCGTCTAGCGATAGGGGAATTCTGGACGAGAGTTCCGTTCGGTGACATGTGCGGGTGAATTGCCGTCCCGTGGCGGAGGTGCCCGGGCGCCGGTCGCGCATCCTGCCGATGGCACTCGGAAGCAGTGAGCCCCGCGCTCCGGCTCAGGAAGGCGAGGCTCGCAGTCCCGCCGAGTTCCCGTTGTAAGTCCTGTTCCGGGAATCCCGGCGTTGCGAACACGTGACCGTTTTACGGACGGCACTGGGGATTGTGGACCAGGAGCTCCAGCGCCCGCGCGCGTGTCAACGGGTGAAATTACGGACCGTACCAAGGCCCTGGGAGGCGCAGAAAGTCCAGACAACACCCCACTTTTGTGGCGCTGAACTGGGCGGTAACACATGGCCACAACCTGGCCACTCGTCCAGGGCGGTCTCGTGCGTCGTTCGCAGACTGCTAACCTTTGCCCCGAGGCGCCGACATTGTCCTTGTTCAAGGGGAGTTTCATGCAGACCGATAAAAGCGCGCGATCTCGTAAGACCGGGATTGCCATCGTGGGAGCGTTGCTTGGGGGAACGCTGGTAGGTGTTCCACTAGTAGCGCAAAACGCCATCGCGGGGGACCTCGAACCTGGAGCACGCGAGACTCTCGCGTCTGCCGTGCCGGGCGTCGACGTCCAGTTCAAGGGGCGAGAGGCGACCGTCAGCGGCAGGGGCAAGTCCGAGGCCGAGCTGCAGCAGGCCGTGGCAGCCGTGGAGAAGATCCGTGGTGTCCGATGGGCGAAGTTCAAGACGGCCAGTGACAGTGCTCTGCCGAGTGTGACGATGCCGAGCGCGACAGTGAGCGCTCCCACTGCGACCGCTTCGATCAAGCCGGGCACCTTTGGCTTGAACTTCTCGCCGGCAACCGGCGGGATCAAGGCACTCGGCTCAATCGATACGAAGGTGAATGCGGACGCGCTCTCGGCCCAGGTTTCCCGGGTCTTCGGCGCCAAACTGCTGGGCGACCTCAAGGTCGACCCGTCCATCAAGATGCCGAAGTGGTTCGGGTCGCTTCCGGGTGTGATGGCCAAGTTCCCAACGATCAAGACCGGCTCGATGAACATCGATACCGATGGCATCGCGCTGACGGGTTCACTGCCGGATCTGGCCGCGCTGAGTCAGCTCGAGGCAGCCGTCAAGGGCGTTGACTTCAAGACAGACCTCAGTGGGGTCAGCATCGACCCGCAGGTTCACATCACGACCGATGCGAAGGGCACCACCTTGACGGGCGTGGTCGGCTCGGAAGCCGAACGAGATGCCCTGGTGAAGCAGGCGACTCGGGTCTTCGGTTCCCCGGTGGTCGACAACATGACTGTCGTGGCGAATGCGAAGGGCACGGACTGGTCGGCCGATCTTGTCTGGGCTCTGCCTTCCTTCCCGGCCATCAAGGGGGGCAAGCTCGATCTGACCTCAGACGGACTGTCGCTCGGCGGCACCGTGGCCAAGGATGCCGATCTCTCCGCTTTGACCAAGGCCCTGAAGGGCTTCGGTGTGAAGGTGAGCAACGCCGTGAAGGTAGCGCCGGCGGCCACCACCACTCCGTCTGCCTCCGGCCTGAGCGACGCGCAGATGGCCCAGATCAACGGAACGGTCGTCAACTACGCCTGGGGTTCCTACTCCCTGGACAAGACCGCGATCGGCAAGCTCGACGCGATCATCCCGTTGCTCAAGCAGACCGACCAGACAGTGGTCATCACCGGTTACCTGTCCATGCCGCACAACGGAGATCAGGGAGCGGACTCCCTGCGCCGGGCCGAGGCAGTGGCCGCCTACCTCCGCGCCAAGGGGATCGACCCGAAGCGAATCTCCGTGTCCGGTCGCGGCACCGCGAATGCGGTGGCCTCGAACGACACCGCACAAGGCCGTTTGGCGAACCAGCGGGCAACGCTGACCTTGAAGGGAAACTAGAGTTATGTCTTGGTACACCGCTGGCGAGATCTTCGTCTGGCTGCTCATCGCCGCCATCCTCGGCTTCATCCTGGGATGGCTCATCAAGGGACTGCTGTCCCGTGGTTCGAGCGGGGACGACTCGGCTGAGCTCAAGGCTTCGCTCAAGAAGAGCCGGGAGCTGAACGCGAAGCTCGAATCCGACCTCAAGGCCTCGCAGGAGGCCGGTGCCGAGCTGGAAACCAACCTTCAGAAGTGCCGCGAGAACCGGGTTCAGCTGGAGGCCGACCTGCGCCAGGCCCGCGAGGTGAAGGCGACCGCCCCCGACACCACGGCCCGCACGATCGTGGGTGCCCCGGTCTCGAAGCCGGCCGCCGCACGCGAGCGTGTCGTCGAGATCGCCCGCCGGACTGCCGGTGACGGTGAGAACCCGAAGGACGACCTGGTGGAGGTCCACGGCATCGGTGAGGTCATCTCGAAGATGCTCTACTCGATGGACATCACGAGCTTCCGCCAGATCGCCCGGTTCGAGGCTGAGGACATCGCGATCGTCTCCGACGCCCTCGAGGTCTTCCCGGACCGCATCGAGCGTGACGACTGGATGTCGTCCGCTCGTGAGCTGCACATTGCCAAGTACGGAGTCGATCCGCTGGCCTGATTCACCTGGACGACGGCCCAGTCACCGAGTTTCGGCGACTGGGCCGTCGTCGTCCGCCCGGCTAGAGTCGTTCCGCGTCGCCCGTTACACGCTCCACTCGATCGGAGACCCACCTATGCCACGTCGCCACCGCCATCTGCTTGTGACCATGATTTGCGCTGCCGGCGTGCTCATTGCTGCCTGCGGCACTGACAACCCGGCTCAGCCGAGTGATTCGCCACCCGCTGTCACCTGCGAACCCGGGAAGCTGCCGACGCTCACTGACGGGGTCCTCACGGTGGCTGCGGGAGATCCCTACGCCCCCTGGTACATCGGTGAGTACACCTCCGGGGAGGGATTCGAGTCGGCATTGGCCTATGCGGTCGCGAATGAGCTGGGATACGACCGGCGATCGGTGCGGTGGAAGAACGTCACCTTCGAACAGATCATCAGCCCCAGCATCAAGCCTTTCGACTTCGCGGCGTATCAGACGTCGATCTCGCCGGAACGCAGCAAGGTGGTGGACTTCTCCAGCCCCTATCTGACCACTCGCCAGGGAGTGCTGGTCCAGGAAGACGGCCCCTATGCGTCCGCGACGAAGCTGGCCGATCTGGACGGTGCCCGCATCGGCGTCACCGCGGCGCAGACCAGCCTCACGCTGGCGAAGGCAGCCTTCGGGGAGGACGCGACGTTCGTCCCATACAGCGCGGCGGGGGACGGCATGCAGGCGCTGACCGCCGGGACGATCGACGCCATGGTGATGGATGTCGACCAGGGCATCTCGGCAGCCGATCAGTACTTCCCGGACTCGACAGTCATCGGCACCCTGCCGCCCGGTGACCCGGAGCAGTACGGACTCGTCCTGGACCTCGATTCCGACCTGACCAGCTGCGTGTCCAAGGCCATTGACACCTTGGACGCCAATGGGAAGCTCGCCCAGCTCCGGACCACCTGGTTGGCCTCGGACGACGTCCCGGTCCTGGAGTGAGCGGCTGGACACCCTCGCCGCTGGCTCAGGAGCGGGCGGCCTATCTCCGTAGCCGCCATCGGCGCTCCCTGGCCGTTGCCACCCTCAGCACCCTCGTGGTGGGGGCCGTCGTCGTCCTGGTGGTGACCAACGCGCCGGGATGGGATCGCGCGAAGGCGTCGTTCTTTGACCCGCAGGTCGCGTGGGAGTCGTTCCCGGCGATCCTGGACGGGTTGTGGCTCAACCTGCGGGTGTGGCTGATCGCCGGCGTCGTCGGCACCGTGCTCGGTCTCGCCTTGGCCATCGTCAGGACCAGCCACGCCCCGGTGCTGTTCCCCCTGCGAGCGTTCGCGGCCGCCTATGTGGACCTCTTTCGCGGGGTGCCGCTACTCCTGGTCCTGCTGCTGGTCGGATTCGGGCTGCCGGCCCTGCGGCTGACCTGGTTGCCGACCTCGGGTGCTTTCCTCGGCTCATTGGCCATCGTGTTGACCTACACGGCCTATCTGGCCGAGGTCTTCCGGGCGGGCATCCAGTCGGTGCATCCAGCGCAGAGCGCGGCCGCCCGGTCCTTGGGGCTGACCAGCGCGCAGGCGGCGCGGCACGTCGTCATCCCGCAGGCGGTGCGCAATGTGACCGCGCCGCTGGCCAACAACCTGGTCTCGCTCCAGAAGGACTCCGGCCTGATCTCGATCCTGGGTGCGGTGGACGCGATTCGGGCCGCGCAGATCGCGACCACCGGAAGCTATACCTTCACGCCCTACGTCGTGGCCGGACTGCTGTTCTTTGCGGTTTCCTTTCCCCTCACCCGTGCCCTTGACGCCTACCAGACTCGCCACGGATGGCGTGCGGCGTTGGCTACCGGGGAGATCCGATGAGCCTGCTGGAACTGCGGGCGGTCCGGAAGGCCTACGGCTCCACGGTGGTGCTCGATGACATCGACCTGACCGTGGCCGAGCACCGGTGCGTGGTGCTGATCGGCGCATCGGGATCAGGCAAGTCGACGTTGCTGCGCGTCGTCAACTTGCTGGAGCCAGTCGACGACGGCCAGGTGTTGCTCGGCGGGGTGGATCTGACCGATCCGCGGCTCGACGCCGACGCGGCCCGGGCCCGGATGGGCATGGTCTTCCAGGCGTACAACCTCTTCCCGCATCTGCGGGTGCTCGACAACGTCACCCTGGCTGCACGGCTCGTCCACAAGGTTCCCCGGGAGCAGGCCGAAGCCGCCGGCGTCGCGATGCTGCGCAGGGTCGGCCTGGGGGAGAAGACGCGCGCCTACCCCGATCAGCTCTCGGGCGGCCAACAGCAGCGGGCGGCGTTGGCCAGGGCGCTCGTGAACGGGCCTGAGCTTCTGTTGTTGGACGAGGTGACTTCAGCGTTGGACCCCGAGCTGGTGCGGGGGGTCCTCGACCTGTTGGTGGATCTGCGTGGTGAGGGGAGGACCATGCTGGTCGCCACCCACGAGCTGGGTTTCGCGCGCAGGGTCGCAGACGAGGTCTGTTTCCTGGACGGCGGTACCATTCATGAGCGCGGCACGCCAGAACAGATATTGAGCGATCCCGAACGGCCTCGGACGCGCGAGTTCATCCGCACGCATCTGTGACGCTGCACCCTTTCCAGCCCGCTTCCGGAGGAACTACTCGGTCCCTCGGGCAGTTCGGGCGGCTCCGCGGCGGCGGGGTCATGTCGGCGGCTGGTGACTGAACAGGACATAATGGCTGCGTGCGGACCTCAACCAGAACGGTTTTCCTCACCGGGGCAACCGGGAACTGGGGTCGCCGGGTCGCTCAGGAGTTCGCGGATCGAGCGGATCGTTTCGACGTGGTGGCGCTGGTGCTGCCCTCCGAATGCGGCACGCCTGTGGTCGAACGACTCAAGGACCTGCCGAACGTCAGCATCGTCTACGGGGACGTCACCGACTTCGCGGTCGTCAAGACCTGCGTAGACCGTGCCGACTACGTGCTCCATCTGGGCGGGCTAGTTTCTCCGACGGCGGACGACCACCCAGAACAGGCATGGCGGGTCAACGTCGGCGGGGCACGCGCCATTATCCAGGCGGTCCAGTCACAGCCGGAGCCGGCCGCTGTCGGTGTGGTGATGGTCGGGTCGGTCGCCCAGACCGGCGACCGGAACCCGCCCCACCACTGGGGTCGAGTGGGGGACCCGCTGCAACCGGCGCGATTCGACGAGTACGCCCAGACCAAGATCGTCGTCGAGCGTGAGCTCGTGGACTCGGGGCTGCCCCGATGGGCCTTCCTGCGCCAGACGGGCGTCTTCTACCCGGAACTGCTTCAGATGCGCGACGCGATCATGACCCACGTGCCGTTCGCAGGCGTCATGGAGTGGGTGTCCGTCGAGGACGCTGCGCGGTTGCTCGCGAACCTCTGTGAGGACGGCTGCCCGCCCGAGTTCTGGGGCCGCGTGCACAACGTGGGTGGCGGCGCGGACTGGCGGTTGACGAACTGGGAGTTCCTGGAGCGCACCACACGGGCCGTGGGCATTCGCGATATGCGTCGCTGGTACGAACGTCGCTGGTTCGCCACCCGTAACTTCCACGGTTCCTGGTTCACCGACTCGGATCACCTTCAGTCCCTGGTGCCGTTCCGGCAGGACACCTTCGACGTTGCTCTGCAACGCGCTCTAGACGCTGCCCCGCACCATTTCCGGTGGGCCGGGATGGTGCCCGGGTGGGTGGCCAAGCAGCTCATCATGCGCCCGCTGACCCAGCATGCTCGCGGCACGATGTCGTGGATCGAGCAAGGGGATGCCGAGCGGATTCACGCTTTCTTCGGTTCCCTGGACGAGTGGGAAGCGATTGGCTCTTGGCGATCCTTCGTGCCCCCCGATCCCGATCGCACGCCTACATTTCTCGACCATGGCTACGACGAGTCGCGTCCCCCTGCCACCTGGACGATCTCTGACATGCAAACGGTCGCCGACTTCAGGGGCGGCGAGGTCGCGTCTTTGCGAATGGCGGTCGGCGATGCGACGGCTCCCTTGCGATGGCGGTGCGGAGCCGGTCACGCATTCGCGGGGAGCCCGCGATTGATCCTCACGGCCGGCCACTGGTGCCCGCATTGTGTGCGGGATACCGCGGGCTATGCCGCACAAGCCCGGCGTAACCGCTTCCTCGCCCAGGTGTGTTCCGCAGCTGCGCCGATCGAGTCGTGACAGGCTGTCGGCTGTGACGAACGACCGCGTGCCCGCAGACCAACACCGTGCCGATGTGGCGGCCCTCCTGGCGGGCCTGAACAAGCCGGTATCGGGCAGGGAGCCACGGCCGCGTCGTGAGTCCGTCAACCTCGATGATGCGCTCGGCCGGGTGCTGGCTGGGGACGTACGGTCCACGGTGGATCTGCCCAGTTTCCGCAACTCGCAGATGGACGGCTATGCCGTGCGGGCCGCCGACACGGCGTCCGCCGCCGCAGCGCCGGTCGTGCTGCCGGTCGTCGCGGAGATCCCGGCGGCACCAGGTGTTCCGGCCGCCCTGCCCCCGGGGTCGGCGGCCCGCATCATGACCGGTGCACCACTTCCCGCCGGCGCCGATGCCGTGGTGCCGGTGGAGAACACCGGCACGGGCCGGTTCACTCAAGTGCGGCCGGGCGAGCCGCTGCCGGCGAAGGTGGAGATCCGGACCACGGCCACCGCAGGGGACTACGTGCGCGAGCAGGGTAGCGACGTCGCGCACGGCGAACTCATCCTGTCGGCCGGGACGGTGTTGGGACCGCAGCACATCGCCGGGATGGCGGCTGTGGGATGCGTCCAGGCTGAGGTACTGGCGCGGCCGCGAGTCGCGGTGCTGTCCACGGGCTCCGAGCTGGCGGCGCCGGGCTCCGAGCTGGCTCCAGGGCAGGTCTTCGAGTCGAACTCGGTGGCCCTGGCCGCGGCGGTACGTGCCGCGGGTGGTGAAGTGGTGGTGCGTGCTCACGTGCCAGACGACTCTGCCGCGCTAGCGGCGGCCTTGGCGGACGCAGTATCCGTCGCCGACCTCATACTCACGTCAGGCGGTGTGAGTATGGGGGCCTATGAGGTCGTCCGAGATGCCCTTGCCGACGATGTGTCCTTCCGGTCGGTTGCCATGCAGCCGGGCGGCCCGCAGGGATTCGGCCGCGTCCATGGCGTGCCGATCCTGACCTTCCCCGGCAACCCCGTCAGTGCCCAGGTGTCCTTCGTGGTCCTCGCCCGTGACGCGATTCGGCGGGCTGCGGGCCTTGCGGTGCCGACCCGTACGCGGGCGGTGGTGGTCTCGCCCGAACACGGCAGTTCGCCTGCCGGTAAGCGGCAGTTCTTACGCGGTGTGCAAAAGGCGGCGGGTGAGGTCGCCATCCTCGGTGGACCTGGCTCTCATTTGGTGGCCACGATGGCCCGCGCGGATGTGCTCGTAGACGTCCCGGCCGCCACGACCGCCTGGTCGGCCGGCGACTCCTTCGAGGTGTGGGAGCTGTAGCCCTAGCCGGGAATGGTCAGCGGGCCGGACGTCGGAGCCTCGGCTTTGATCACCATGACCGGCACGGGAGAGTCCAGCAACACCCGCTGGGTCGTGGTGCCCAAGAGGAACTTGCCCAGCGGCGAGCGGTTTCGCGTACCGAGCACCACCACATCCGGTCGGCTGAGGTCGATCTGGTCGAGGATCGCGTCCGCCGGGTCGACATCCGCATCGCGATAGGAGATGCGCGGGTGTGCGAATGCGGTGGGGGCTTCGGTGAGCAGTCGCGTCAGCCCTGGCGGCGGCGACTGGTCGCTGCGGGGGGTGAGGACGAGCACGTCGAGCGAGGTTCCCCGTCGCTCGGCTTCGGCGACTGCGTTGCGTAGAGCCGCCTCGCCGTGAGGTGAGTCGTTATAGGCCACGAGAACCGTCATCGATGACTTCCTTTGGGCATGCGCCGTGAGGCGCGGATGGCTGCCCTCGCACCTTCTCACATTTCCCCGCCATCGTCGGTCCGCAGGCGTGTCGCAGGTCAATGCACTCTTGGGTGAACGCGCCGGGGCTAGAGTGCTTGACAATCGGATGAGAGGATCCAGCGATGGCTGGCGCGAACTCCCTGCGCGCGTTGCCCCCGCCGGAGCGGCCACGTCCTGATCGGCCCCGGCCCGCGCTGCCGCGTCGCACCGTCCCGATACCCCCCGATCTCTTGCACGCCATCGAGTACGCCCGGATCCTGCGCGCAGCAGGTGATGCGGGTGGGGCGGCACGGGTGCTGGATGTCGCTTTTGCCGCTGAAGGTACGCGCACCCGGTTCGCCTCCGAGCGGGTTCGCCTGCGGGCGCTGCTCTTGCGGGCAGATCTGGCGATGCTCCTGCACGACGACGTCGGTGCGGCACGGTTCCTGGCCGATGCCCAGGCCTTGAGCGTCCTGGCCGAGGCGCTCGCCGCGCTGGACGAAGGCCGTCAAGATCCCGTCAGTACTCCCGACGTAGGCGTCAACGTTTCGTCAAAGCGTCGGCGTGGGGGTGCTCGACAGGCGTAGAACCGGAAGCGAACCGGTGCTCGTCGAGCGCCGCACGCGGAAGGTGTGGACGATGGCCGACTTGGCCTACCTCCTGGGAACAGTGGCATTCTTCGCCGTGGTCGGGCTCGCGGCCCGCCGGTGGGGGCAGGGGACACGATGAGCGGGAACGCCGCAGCGACGTGGGCGGTGATCGGTCAGATCGGCTTGCTGGTCCTCGCCTTGGGGGTCGTTCATGTTCCGCTGGGCAACTACCTCGCGCGCGTCTTCACCTCAGGGCACCACTCCCGAGCCGAGCGCGGCCTGTACCGGTTGATGCGTGTCGATCCCGACGCCGAGCAGCGGTGGAGTACTTACCTGTTTTCCCTGTTGGGGTTCTCATTGGCCTCGGTGTTGGCGGTCTACGTGCTGGCTCGGACGCAGGAGCATTTGCCCGGTGGTCTGGGCCTCGCGGGGTTCTCACCCGCGGCTGCCTGGAACACCGCCGTATCCTTCGCCACCAATACGAACTGGCAGTCCTATGCGGGCGAGTCCTCCGCCGGTCACCTACTGCAGATGTCGGGTCTGGCAGTTCAGAACTTCGTCTCCGCTGCCGTCGGCCTTGCCGTCGCGGTCGCCTTGGTGCGTGGCTTCTCCCGGGCGGGAACAGACGGGCGGATCGGCAACTTCTGGGCCGATCTGACACGGGCGTGCCTGCGGATACTTCTGCCGATGGCGGGGATAGCGGCCGTGCTCTTGATCGCCGCCGGGGTGATCCAGAATCTCGATCCGCCGACGGCCGTGACGACCCTCGCCGGCGACACCCAGCATGCTCTCGGCGGACCAGTCGCTTCGCAGGAGGCCATCAAGCTGCTCGGCACCAATGGCGGTGGCTTCTTCAACGCCAACTCGGCTCACCCGCTGGAGAACCCGACTCCACTGAGCAATCTGCTCGAAGTGTTCCTCCTCCTGGTCATCCCGTTCTCGATGCCGCGGGCTCTTGGCCGGATGATCGGTGACACCCGTCAGGGGTGGGCGGTCCTGTCGGCGATGACGGTGCTGTGGTGCGCTTTCGTGGCTGCGCTCACCTGGGCCGAGCTGGCCGGTCCGGGAGGGGTTCCAGCCGCCGCTGGGGCCGCTGCGGAAGGCAAGGAGACCCGCTTCGGTCTCGCGGCCAGTGCACTCTTCGCGGCCTCCACCACCGGAACCTCCACGGGTGCGGTGAATGCCTCCCACGACTCGCTGACCGCTCCCGGCGGCGGAACGGCGACGGTCGCGATGCTGCTGGGCGAGATCGCCCCCGGGGGCGTGGGGGCAGGACTCTACGGCATCTTGATCGTCGCCATCCTCTCGGTCTTCCTCTGTGGGTTGATGGTCGGTCGCACACCCGAGTACCTGGGCAAGAAGATCGGCCGGGAGGAAGTTTTCCTGGTGGCCCTCTTCATCCTGACCGGCCCTGCCCTGGTGCTGATCGGCGCGGCGGTCGCGATGAGTACGAGTGCGGGCAGGGAGGGCATTTCGGCGAGCGGACCCCATGGACTCACACAGGTGCTGTACGCCTTCGCCTCGGCCGCGAACAACAACGGTTCGGCATTCGCCGGGCTAGCGGCCGACTCGGATTTTTATCGGGTCGCGCTCGGTATCGCGATGCTCGCGGGGCGGTTCTTGCCGATCGCCTTGGCGTTGGCTCTCGCGGGTCAGCTCTCGAGCCAATCACGTCTCCCGGCCACTGCTGGGACCTTGCCCACCCACCGGCCGCTGTTCGTGGGGGTGCTTACCACAGTAGCCGTCGTGGTCGTCGGCCTCACATTCATCCCGGTCCTTTTCCTCGGCCCTGTCGTGGAGTCACTGTCATGAGCACACCCCGTGCCCTGTCCTGGGCAGTCATCCGTCCGGCTTTGCCCCAGGCCGTCACCAAGTTGAGTCCTCGGAGGTTGGTCGCCTCACCGGTGCTGTTCGTCGTGGAGATCGGTGCGGTGCTCAGTACGGTCCTGGCAGTGCGTGATCCGAGCGGCTTCGCCGTAGCGGTCGTGGGCTGGCTGTGGGCAACGCTCCTGTTCTCGACCCTCGCAGAGGCTGTCGCCGAGAGCCGGGGGCGAGCCCAGGCATCGAGTCTGCGCGACAGTCAGCGGCAGACGACGGCCCGGCTGCTCGTCGGACAGCCGGTCGCTGTCGGCTCTGGTGGCGGTGACGATAGTGCCAGTTCCCTGGCGGTCGACGCGGGTGGTGGCTGTCGCCTCGCCGATCTGCCGACCAGCGAGCTGCCGTCAGCTGACCTTTCGGTGGGTGACCTCGTGGTGGTTGGTGCCGGGGAGACGATTCCGGGTGACGGTGACGTCGTCGAGGGAGTCGCAGCAGTCGACGAATCCGCCATCACGGGGGAGTCGGCCCCGGTGATCCGGGAGTCCGGCGGCGACCGGTGTGCGGTGACCGGTGGCACGGTGGTGCTCTCCGACACCTTGGTGGTTCGCATCACGGCGCCGGCTGGGTCCACCTTTGTCGACCGCATGATCGCCCTCGTGGAGGGCTCGCAGCGGCAGCGCACCCCGAATGAGGTCGCGTTGGGCATCCTGTTGACCTCGTTGACGGTGGTCTTCCTGCTGGCAGTCGTGACCTTGCAGCCGTTCGCCGACTACTCGGGGTCGCCGCAGTCGGTGCTCGTCCTGGTGGCACTGCTCGTGTGCCTGATCCCGACGACGATCGGCGGATTGCTCTCGGCGATCGGGATCGCCGGCATGGACCGACTGGTCCAACGCAATGTGCTGGCGATGTCGGGCCGGGCCGTCGAGGCGGCCGGTGACGTCGACGTCCTGCTCCTCGACAAGACCGGAACGATCACCTGCGGGAATCGACAGGCGAAGGAGTTGTTGCCGGTGGTTGGTGTGACCATGAGCGATCTCGCGGCGGCCGCGCGGTTGTCGTCATTGGCGGACGAGACTCCGGAGGGCCGCAGCATTGTCGCGCTGGTGGAGGGTCCGGACCTGGCTGATTCGATGGCGACGACCGACGACGAGCCGGTGACCGGATGGGCGACCGTCGACCCGGGCCAGGTCGGGCCGGGGACCTTGGTGCCGTTCTCCGCCCAGACCCGCATGAGCGGGGTCGACCTTCCTTGCCCGGCAGGTGTCCATCGGATCCGCAAGGGTGCGGCGAGCGCCGTCGAGAGCTGGCTTCGGTCGACCGGCAGTGTCGAGCCGACGATCGCGCACGCTCAGGTCGATGCTGTGTCGGCGACGGGGGGGACCCCGCTGGTCGTGGCTGAGCAGCGAGGGGAAGAACCGGGACGGGTCCTCGGTGTCGTCCACCTCAAGGATGTGGTGAAGGAAGGGCTGCGCGAGCGGTTCGATCAGTTGCGCGCCATGGGCATCCGCACCGTGATGGTCACGGGTGACAACGCGATCACGGCCGGGGCGATCGCGGCTGAGGCCGGGGTGGATGACGTGCTGGCCGAGGCCACCCCTGAGGACAAACTCGCCTACATCCGCCGTGAACAGGCTGGCGGGCGACTCGTTGCGATGGCCGGTGACGGCACGAACGACGCCCCGGCGCTCGCACAGTCGGATGTCGGGGTCGCCATGGCCAGTGGGACCTCGGCGGCCAAAGAGGCGGGGAACATGGTCGATCTCGACTCGGACCCGACCAAGCTGATCGAGATCGTCGAGGTCGGCAAGCAGTTACTGATGACTCGCGGCGCGCTGACCACGTTCTCGCTGGCCAACGACGTTGCCAAGTACTTCGCGATTCTGCCCGCCATGTTCATGGGTGTCTTTCCTCAGTTCGCGGTACTCAATGTGATGCACCTGTCGAGTTCACGCTCGGCGATTCTGTCGGCGGTGATCTTCAACGCGCTGGTCATCGTGGCGCTCGTGCCGTTGGCCTTGCGCGGCGTGCGGTACGTGCCGGCGCCGGCCGCTGCGCTGTTGGGGCGCAACCTGGCGCTCTACGGAATCGGTGGCCTCGTCGTGCCGTTCATCGGCATCAAGCTCGTGGACCTTGTCATTGCGTTCCTTCCCGGGATTGGCTGACGATGCAGACTTCATCGACTTCCGTCCGTGCTCTGTCGAGCGCTCGGCTTTCGACCCGGCCCGGCTCGGTTCGCGGCTTGGCTCCGCTGTGGCGGCAGACGCTCGCGGGCTTGCGCGTGCTGCTGGTCCTGACGCTGGTTTTGGGGGTGGGCTATCCACTGCTCATGGTGGGGGTGGGGCAGACGGCGTTCGGCTGGCGGGCGAACGGGTCGCTGGTTCGCGCGGATGGTTCCCATGCCATCTCGCCGGGGCCGGATGTCGTCGGCTCCGCGCTGGTCGGGCAGGCGGTCCCCGGACCCGATGCGGACGGCCGCGATCCCTGGTTCCACAACCGGCCCTCGGCGGCGAACTATGACTCCCTCGCCTCGGGTGCGTCCAACCTTGGACCGAATGATCAGGGGCTGGTGGAGACGGTTGAGTCGCGACGCGCGGCCATCGCGGAACGGGAGCAGGTGGACCCGGCCCAGGTGCCGGCCGATGCCCTGACCGCGTCGGCCTCCGGGTTGGACCCGGACATCAGCCCGGCGTACGCCGCGATTCAGGTGCCGCGCGTCGCGGCCGCGAGTGGGCTCACCCCGGAGTTGGTCGCGGCGATTGTGGCCCGGCACACGGCCGGTCGCGATCTCGGTGTACTGGGGGAGCCGCGGGTCAACGTGCTGGCCGTGAACTCGGAACTGGCCTCGAAGATAGCGTCCGAGTCGGCGAAGATGTCTCCATGAGGCCGCAGGTGTTCGCATGACCGGACCTGAGGCGGCGCCCGCCCGGATGGCCCCCCGGCGCGGGCAACTCACCGTGTACCTCGGTGCGGCCCCGGGGGTGGGCAAGACCTACGCCATGCTCGAGGAGGCGCATCGCCGTCGGGCGCGCGGCACCGACGTCGTGGTGGGCCTGGTCGAGACTCACGGCCGTGCCAAGACCGCGGAGCGGATCGGGGACCTGGAGGTGTTGCCGCGCAAGGCCGTCGATCATCGCGGGGTGGTGCTCCACGAACTGGATGTCGAAGGGGTGATCGCTCGGGGGCCGCGCGTGGTGTTGGTCGACGAACTCGCTCACACCAATGCGGCTGGCTCGGGGCACCCTAAACGCTGGCAGGACATCCATGACCTGCTGGACGCGGGTATCGACGTCGTGACCACCGTCAATGTGCAGCACCTCGCTTCACTCACCGACGACGTCGAGGCGATCACCGGCATCCGCCAACGGGAGACGGTCCCGGACGAGGTGGTTCGCGATGCTGACCAGATTCAGCTGGTGGATCTGTCACCGCAGGCCCTGCGTCGCCGATTGGCACATGGAAACATCTACCGGGCCGAGCAAGTGGACGCCGCCCTGGCCGCCTACTTCCGCACGGGGAATCTCATCGCGCTGCGCGAGCTGGCCCTGCTGTGGTTGGCAGACCGGGTCGACGATGCCCTCGCCAGGTATCGGGCGGACCATGCCATCGGTGCTACGTGGCCCGCTCGCGAACGGATCGTCGTAGCGGTGACCGGTGGCCCCGAGAGTGACACCCTGGTGCGCAGGGGTGCGCGGATTGCCCAACGAGCCGCCGGGGCACAGCTGCTGGCGCTGCATGTGGTCGCTGCCGACGGCCTGCCCACCGCCCCGCAGTCCCGGATCGCCGCCCAACGCGAACTCGTCGAATCGCTCGGCGGGAGCTTTCACACCGTGGTCGGCGAGGACGTCGCCTCAGCCGTGGTGGACTTCGCCCGAGGGGCCAACGCCACCATGATCGTCGTGGGTGTGTCGCGGCATTCGCGCTGGCGGGAGGCGATCTTCGGAGCGTCGGGAACCGAGATCGCGCGGCTGGCCGGGGCGATCGACGTCCACCTCGTCACTCATGAACGGGCCTCGTCCCGGCCGCTGCTGCGTGGCCGTTGGTCACCATTGTCCCGGGTGCGGAAGGTCTCCGGCTGGGTCCTCGCCATCGCCGTGCCGGTCCTGCTGACCGTGGTGTTCCAGGCGACCGGCGACGCCCTGGCGTTGTCCACCCGCATCGTGCTGTTCCTGGCCGGGGTGGTGGCCGTGGCCCTGGTCGGCGGCCTGCCTCCGGCGGTCATGGCGGCTGTGGTGTCTTTCGTTGCGTTGAACTGGTACTTCACTCCGCCGACCGGGCGCTTGACGATAGCCGACCCGGAGAACCTGATCGCCCTGGTCGTCTTCGTGGTGGTCGCGGCGGCGGTTGCTTCGGTCGTGGATCATGCGGCACGCAACAGCGTGCGGGCCTTCCGGGCCCGGGCGGAGGCGTCGGCGCTCGCGGCCATGTCCCGGTCGGTGCTGTCCGGGGAGGACACCGCACGGGCGGTCGTCGCTCGGTTGGCGGAGACGTTCGCGCTGCCCGAGGTGCGATTGGAGGAGCGGGCGGGTGACCGAGAGCCCTGGCGGCTGCTGGCGGTGGAACGTCGCGCCACGCCGACGGTGGCGGTAGACGCTGCGGCCAGTTCGACTGTCCCGGTTGACGACCGGCATCGGATCGTCGTTCAAGGCCGGGTCCTGGCTGCGGCGGACCGCCAGGTGGTGGAGGCATTCGCGACTCAGGTCGGCATCGTGCTCGAACACGGCCGGCTGCGGGAGGAAGCCGCGCAGGCCGCTGTCCTGGAACAAGCAGACGCGACTCGCACCGCGCTGCTGGCCGCCGTCTCCCATGACCTGCGCACGCCACTGGCGGCGATCCGAGCGGCCATTGACGGGCTTGCGGCCCCTGAGGTGTCTCTGGATGCCGAGGACACCGCTGCCCTGACCCACACCATTCAGGAATCGACCGGCCGGCTGGAACGGCTGATCGACAACCTGCTCAATCTCTCTCGGTTGCAGACGGGAAGTGTCCGGCCGGATCTGCGGGCCACCTCCCTCGATGAGGTCGTACCGCTCGCCGTGGAACCGTACGGGCCGGGACTCGTGCAACTCGATGTGCCCGACGACCTCCCGTTGATCCGCACCGATCCGGGACTGCTGGAACGGGTGGTCGCGAACCTCACCGCCAATGCCGTCCGGCACAGTCCGCCGGGTGAGCGGGTGCGGATCACGGCTTCGGCACGCCCGGAGACGATCGAGGTGCGGGTCATGGACCGTGGCCGCGGGGTCGATGATGAGGCGAAGGAGCGGATGTTCGAGCCGTTCCAGCGGCTTTCCGACACCGGCGGAGACGGCCTGGGGCTCGGGCTGGCTGTGGCCGACGGACTCGCCCGGGCAGTGGCTGCGAGTATCTCCCCGGAGGACACTCCGGGCGGGGGCCTCACCATGGTGCTGTCCGTGCCGCGGGAACCCGGCCCCGGGGTGAGCGCACAGGAGGTGAGTACATGAGCGGTCATCGGGTATTGGTGGTGGACGACGACTCCGGGTTGGTGCGGGCACTGGCCATCAACCTGCGGGCACACGGCTGGCAGGTCACCACTGCGACGACGGGGCAGGGAGCGCTGGAGGCGGCTGCAACGACTCACCCGGAGGTGGTGTTGCTCGACCTGGGGCTGCCAGATCTCGGCGGGGTGGAGGTCATTGCCGGCATCCGGGGCTGGTCACAGGTGCCGATCGTGGTGTTGTCCGCGCGACAGTTGGGCGACGACAAGGTCGATGCGCTCGATGCCGGTGCTGATGACTACGTGACCAAGCCGTTCGCGATGAATGAGTTGCTGGCCCGGCTGCGGGCCGCGGTCCGGCGTGCCGGGCAGGATCAGGAACAACCCGCGGTGGTCGAGGCGGGGGAGTTGTCGATCGACCTGGCCCGGCGGCGCGTGTTGCGGTCGGGTGCCGAGGTCAGGCTGAGTCCCACGGAGTGGTCCCTGTTGGAGGTCCTCGTGCGCAACCAGGGCCGTATGGTCAGCCGGCAACAGCTCCTGCACGACGTGTGGGGGCCGTCATATTCGACGGAGACGAATTACCTGCGGGTCTACGCGGCACAGTTGCGGCGCAAACTCGAACCCGACCCGGCACGTCCACGCCATCTGATCACCCAGCCCGGGATGGGATACGTCTTCGAGGTATAGGGCGGGCCGCCAGTAGATGGTCCGGATGTGGCGCGTTCGTCGTGCAAGAGGGCGTGCACCGCCGCTCGGGGGAGAGCGGCGGTGCACGCGGGGCCGGCGCGCCATTGCGCCGACCGCACGGGGACTAGCGGACCGGCTCGGGCTGGTCCACTGCAGAACCCACCAGGAACTGCGAGTAGGCACCGATGGTCAAGAACGTCGGGAAGTCGTCCGCCAACGCCACCGCCCGGAAGACGGCGGCCGCATCGGCGACCCGGTTGCCCTCGACCTTCGGCAGGTCCTCCACGATCTCATCCAGGAGTGCCTCGACCCGTGAGCGCGTGATCGGCACGCCCCCCTCGGTCTTGGTCCCCGATGCGATCCACTGCCACACTTGCGACCGCGAGATCTCGGCCGTGGCGGCGTCTTCCATCAGGTTGTCGATCGCGGCCGCGCCGGTTCCACGCAGCCACGATTCGATGTACCGGACCCCCACGGAGATGTTCGCCCGCAGCCCAGCCGCCGTCACGGTGGCCCCTGCACGGCGGGCCGAGCCGATGTCCAGCAGGTCGTGCTGGCTCACGGACACCTCCGCGCGCAGCTTGTCCAGTTGGTTCGGCTGGTCGCCGAGGACGGCGTCGAACTCCGCCCGGGCGACTTCGATCAGGTCGGGGTGGGCGACCCAGGTGCCGTCGAAACCGTCACCGGCCTCCCGGCGCTTATCTGCTCGGACCTGTTCGAAGGCCCGCTCCGTGACATCAGGCCGTCGCCGGTCCGGGATGAAGGCGCTCATCCCACCGATGGCGTGCGCACCACGCCGGTGGCAGGTCGAGACCAGCAGCTCCGTGTAGGCCCGCATGAACGGGGCGGTCATGGTGACTTGCGAGCGGTCCGGGAGCACATAGGCATCCCCGCGGGTGCGGAAGGACTTGATCACCGAGAACAGGTAGTCCCAGCGCCCGGCGTTGAGCCCCGCACAGTGGTCGCGCAGCTCGTAGAGGATCTCCTCCATCTCGAAGGCGGCCGGGAGCGTCTCGATAAGGACGGTCGCCCGCACGGTCCCGCGCGGGATCGCGAGCCACTCCTGGGCGAATTCGAAGACCTGATTCCATAGGCGAGCCTCGCGGGACCCCTCCAGCTTGGGCAGGTAGAAGTACGGTCCACGGCCCCTGTTGATCAGCTCCGCGGCATTGTGGAAAAAGTACAGTCCGAAGTCGACCAGGGAGGCTGAAGTCGACGCCGAGGTGCCCGCCCGGTCGACGTAACGCAGGTGCTTCTCGATGAGATGCCACCCGCGGGGGCGCATCACGATGGTTGGCAGGTCAGTGAGCGTAGGGGAGGACAGCCGGTACTCCTTGCCCTCCGGCGAGGTGTACTCGAGGGTTCCTCGAATGGCGTCCCGTAGGGCGAGCTGTCCTTCGATGACGTTCCGCCAGGTGGGTGAGCTGGCGTCCTCCTGGTCGGCGAGCCAGACCTTGGCACCCGAGTTGAGGGCGTTGATGGCCATCTTCGGGTCCGTCGGCCCGGTGATCTCCACCCGGCGGTCGACCAGGCCGGGGGCGGCGCCTGCGACCTTCCAGGTGGCGTCCTCGCGGACTGGGCGGCTGGACGCTTTGAAGTCCGGGTCCATCCCGTTGGCGATGTTCTCCCGGCGCCGCTGGCGGTCCAGCAGGATCTCGTGTCGCCGTGCCACGAACTCGTCGTGGAGGGCGGCCACGAAGTCCAGTGCCTGGGGCGTGAGGATCTCGTCGTACCGGGCGCCAAGGGTTCCGGTGACCCGGATCGTGCCTTGGGCGCGAAGCCCGTTCTCGTCCCCGGTGGACTCGGTCGGATTTTCGTAGGCGAGTGTCAAGGGCATGGTGCTGCTCCGATGTCCGGTGGCGTCGATCAGTGGAACTGAGCGGTCTCGGTGGAGCCCGCGAGCGCCAGGGTGGTGGCGTCGGGGTTCAGTGCGGTGGCGACCCGGTCGAAGAATCCGGTGCCGACTTCGCGCTGGTGGCGGGTGGCCGTGTAGCCGTCGGCCTCTGAGGCGAACTCGGCTTCCTGCAGCTCGACATAGGCGCTCATCGCGCGCTCGGAGTAGCCCTTGGCCAGTGTGAACATCGAGTGGCAGACGGCGTGGAAGCCGGCCAGGGTGATGAACTGGAATTTGTAGCCGAGGGCGGCGAGCTCCTTCTGGAAGGAAGCGATCTGGGCGTCGTCGAGGTGCTTCTTCCAGTTGAACGACGGTGAGCAGTTGTAGGCGAGCATCTTGTCCGGGTAGTCGGCGTGGACCGCTTCAGCGAACCGACGGGCGAGGTCGATGTCAGGTTCGCCGGTCTCGACCCAGAGTAGGTCGGCGTAGGGGGCGTAGGCCAGCCCACGGGAGATGACGGTGTCGATCCCGGGAGTCGTGCGGTAGAAGCCTTCCGAGGTCCGTTCGCCGGTGAGGAACTGCTGGTCGCGGGGGTCGATGTCAGAAGTGATGAGGTCGGCCGCCAAAGCGTCGGTGCGGGCGACGATCACCGACGGCACGCCCGCGACGTCGGCTGCGAGCCGGGCCGCGTTCAGGGTCCGCACATGCTGGGACGTCGGGATGAGCACCTTGCCGCCGAGGTGACCACACTTCTTCTCCGAGGCCAGCTGGTCCTCCCAGTGCACCCCGGCCGCGCCCGCGCCGATCATCGCGGTCATCAGCTCGTAGGCGTTGAGGGCACCGCCGAAGCCTGCCTCGGCATCGGCCACGATCGGGGCCAGCCAGTCGCGTTCGGGCCGGGCGTCGGGCGACTCGGCGGTCTCGATCTGGTCGGCCCGCATGAGTGCGTTGTTGATCCGGCGCACGACGGCCGGCACCGAATTCGCCGGGTAGAGCGACTGGTCCGGGTAGGTCTGACTGGCCAGGTTGGCGTCGGCAGCGACCTGCCAGCCGGAGAGGTAGATCGCTTTCAGGCCGGCCTTGACCTGCTGGACGGCCTGCATGCCGGTCATGGCGCCGAGCGCCGGGACCCATTCTTCGGAGTGCAGCAGCTCCCACAGTTTCTCGGAGCCGCGCCGGGCGAGGGTCTGTTCTTCGCGCACTGAGCCGCGGAGGGCGACGACGTCCTGTGCGCTGTAGTCGCGGCGGACGTCGGTCCAGCGCGGGTCGGTCGACCAGCTCAGGGCGAGGTCGGCTGCGGTCTGGCGCTGGTCGCCGGGGCGGGCCGGCTGGTCGGAGTCGGAACGGCGGTGGTCGTCGGCCGAGGTGTTCACGGTGTCCTCCATTGGTTGTGACGTGGCTCTCACAACGACCTTCCCGTGACTCGCAACCCCTCCTCAAGGGAGTTTGCAGCAGAATTTTTCCCGTTCTTCCGTTGCGGATAAAGAGCGGCCTGTGCCACTCTCGGGGATGGCCCCAACGACGTCCGCGAGTAAAGCCGCCCAACGAATCTCAGTCTTGCCTGATGCCGAGCCGGACCTGCTCACCGTCGGCCGTCGCATCCGGCATTTCCGCACCGCACGCAACATGACCCTCGACGACCTTGGTCAGGCGATCGACAGGGCTGCCTCTCAGGTGTCGATGATCGAGAACGGCAAGCGCGAACCGAAGTTCTCCCAGCTCCAAGCCATCGCCCGAGCGTTGGGTGTCGGGCTGGATGACCTGGTCGCCTCGCAGCCACCCACCCGTCGAGACGCGCTGGAGATCGAGTTGGAGCGGGCCCAGCGGGGACCGCTGTTCACCGCCGTCGGCGTGCCGAAAGTGCGGGTGGGTCGGTCGCTGCCCACCGACGCCCTCGAAGCTTTGGTGGCGCTGCGCCGCGAACTCCAACGCCTGCACACCGAGCGGGCCGCGACGCCCGAGGAGGCCCGCAGGGCCAACACCGAACTGCGCGCCATGATGCGGGCCAAGGACAACCACTTCCCCGAACTGGAGCAGGCAGCCCGGGACCTGTTGGCCGGCGTCGGACACGAGGGCGGCCCGATCTCTCAGCGGGTGGCCGCCGACCTCGCCGCACACCTGGGGTTCACCCCGCATTATGTGCGGGACCTGCCCCACTCCACCCGATCGGTGATCGACCTGCGGCACCACCGCATCTACCTGGCCCATGGGTCCCACGCCTCCCATGACCCTCGCTCCGCCCTGCTACAGGCGCTGGCCTCCCATGTGCTGGAACACACCGAGCCCTGCTCCTACGCGGAGTTTCTCCGGCAGCGGGTCGAAGCCAATTACTTGTGCGCCGCGCTGCTCCTGCCCGAAAGGGACGCCGTCGCACATCTGCAACAGGCGAAGGCCGACCGTGCCATCCAAGTGGAGGACCTGCGCGACGCCTTCGCGGTGTCCTTCGAAACGGCCACCCACCGGTTCACGAACCTCGCGACCCGGCACCTCGGCGTCCCGGTGCACTTCATGAAGGTTCACGAATCCGGGGTGATCCACAAGGCATACGAGAACGACGGCGTGCAGTTCCCTGCTGATCCGCTCGGTGCAGTTGAAGGGCAGTACGCCTGCCGGCAGTGGACCGCCCGAACCGTCTTTTCGGCAGGCGATCAGCGGAGCCAGTTCAGCCAGTACACCGACACACCCAACGGCACCTACTGGTGTTTTTCGGGCGTCCAGGACACGCCCGACGGCAAGTTCTCGCTGAGCGTTGGGGTGCCGTTCGCGCATGTGAAGTGGTTCAAGGGTCGCGAAACCAAGGAACGCACCACCTCGACCTGCCCCGACGAGGACTGTTGCCGACGGCCGCCGGCCGCGCTCTCGGCCAGGTGGGAGGACCGTGCCTGGCCAAGCGCGCGGCCGCACGCCTCGATGTTGGCCGCGATGCCATCGGGTGCGTTCCCCGGAGTGGACACCACGCAGGTTTACGAGTTCCTCGAGGCCCACGCCCCGCAGGAGTAGCGCTGGCAGTCCCACTGGGTTGGAGGGCTACTCCACCATCAGCCGCACATCGGTGACCCACTCGGCGGGGTCGGGGTTGGTCGACGGCCCGACCAGATACACGTTGTACATGGGGCCGGAGATCTTGAGTCCTTGTGCCTCGACCTCGGCGCCGATCGCTTCCATCACGGCGCCGACGGCATCGAAGCTGCCGCGCAAGATGGAACTCAACGCACGGTGGGCCGGGATCTCGACGCATTGCGCATCCGCGACCCCGGTGAATGGGCGGGCGACGGAGACGCGTGCCTCGATATCCACGTCGGACTCGCGGTAGTCCGGGTCGAGGAAGGCCGCTGCCACGATGGGCGGTCCGTCAGTTCCACTCACCTCGGCGTCAGTCTGGGGAAGGGCGGCCATGAGGCGCTCCCACAGAATGCCCTCATCGGAGAACGTCGGGATGACATCCCGGCAGACGGCGTAGTGGCAGGCGGGTACCTCGACGAGGCGGACATCGATGGACACGGTCAGCTCCTTCAGATAGGCGGTTAGTCGCTCGACCTCGCGGAGTTGCTCGGCGAGCCGTTTGGCCTCTCCCTCCAGGTGGGCGTGCTGCAAGGCGAGGGCTTCTCGCAGGGCGTTCGGGTCGCGGAAGAGCGGCAGCATCTCGCTGATCCGCGCGACCGCGCAGCCCATGTCGCGCAGCATCCGGATCTGGCCCGCGCGAGCGAGTTGACCCGCGCTGTAGAACCGGTAACCGGTGTCCGAATCGACGACTGCCGGCTCAAGCAGGCCGTGGCGGTCGTAGTACCGGAGCATCCGGACGCTGAGCTGGCTCAACCGCGAGAACTCGCCGATGCCGAGCAGCCCCTGGGTAGAGGTTGGCATGTCCATCACCCCACAGCCTGCCACGGTGTCAGGGTCAAGTTGCTGAGCAGGCGAAGTTGGTGGCGGGCCGGGTAGCCGGGACAGCGCGCGCTTCGTCGTGACGAAAGATCCGCCAAGAGATCATCCCCACATACGTGGGGCTCTTCGGGCGGTTACTGCGGTTACTGCGGAGCTGCCGGGATCATCCCCACATACGTGGGGCTCTTTGCGCGTAGTCGAGGTGATCCGCGTCCGCGACCGGATCATCCCCACATACGTGGGGCTCTTGTACGGGTCGGTGTTCCCTGGCCCGGATTCCCCGGATCATCCCCACATACGTGGGGCTCTTTGCCAATCCATCGCGGTCGAGTGACCGCATCGGGGATCATCCCCACATACGTGGGGCTCTTACCCGATGTCCACGAACGTCCGGCCGTCCGTCGGGATCATCCCCACATGCGTGGGGCTCTTGTTCCGGCGGATCAAGGCGCCGACCAAGTTCGAGGATCATCCCCACATACGTGGGGCTCTTAGTTCATCAGGTGCATATGAAAGGGTCTTGGCAGGATCATCCCCACATACGTGGGGCTCTTGATCGTGTCCGCCGGGGTGCTGCCCGACGACGAGGATCATGCCCACATACGTGGGGCTCTTGGGTGACGTCCGGGCTCGCCAGCGCATCCCCAGGGATCATCCCCACATACGTGGGGCTCTTCCCGCCGTGCTCCAGCACAGCGAACGCCCCGAGGGATCATCCCCACATACGTGGGGCTCTTCTGGAAGGCTGCGTTCAACGACGAAACGGGTGAGGATCATCCCCACATACGTGGGGCTCTTCAGTGGGCAGTCCTCAACGCCGCCCTACCTCAGGGATCATCCCCACATACGTGGGGCTCTTGCGGGGCGCCGGTGTTTACGGCGACTACTGCCGGGATCATCCCCACATACGTGGGGCTCTTGTTGAGGTCGCACCCACCGACCCGACCACGACCGGATCATCCCCACATACGTGGGGCTCTTACTGTCCGGCCAAACCGTATATGCCGACTCGCCGGATCATCCCCACATACGTGGGGCTCTTGAAGTGAACCGCCCCGGGTTCTGTGCCGCTCCTATGCGGGTTGAGCCTGCTGGTTGAGAGCAGCGTAGTGGGCGTCCTCGTACTCGACCGGGGTGTTCATCCCGAGCGTGCCGTGCAGGCGCCTGTTGTTGTACCAGTCGACC
>JAVBNE010000113.1:0-51730 GCA_031551755.1 Cellulomonadaceae bacterium
ACGACGAGTACTCCCCGAGGTGGTCGGACACCAGACGCACAGCACGCGCCTTGATCCCCGGATCGATCTTCTTGGGCATGAGCCCATCCTTCCTGGTCGGCGACTCAGAAAGGAACGGCATCAAACCCGGGGCGGTTCACCCTGAAGCGTCCCATGGGTCGTTGACCCGTTCGTCGTTGATGACCTCACGCATCATGACCGCCCTGGCAGCCAACCCCGCATTCGAGAACAAGAACGTATCCGACCGGGCCGCCGGGCTTATCGCCACCGCTATCTCGGTCAACCTCCCCATGCTCGCCGAAATACCCATCACGATGGCGGACGATTCGGGAAGGGAACCGATAGAACCGCCAGGGACAGCGGGCAGCAAGGTCTTCGGAAACCCCGACAAACTCCCTGGTCCGATTGTGACGGACGACCACTTGGCAGTAATCATGGGGACGGCGGGGGCGAAGCCGGTTGGGGCGGTGATCTTGCGGGCGGCCGCCCAGGATTATTCGACCGTGTTGATGGGCACCGCGGTCCAAGAACACGAAATGCCGGTGCATGAGGCTGCGCGCCGCCTGGCGCAGGTCAATGCGGTGATCGATGGTGCTGCTGCGGGGGTCAAGATGCAAGATGCGGTCGAGGCCGATGCTGGCGTTCGTGAGGGCGCTGACAGTTTGGGATGGGTGTTTAAGAAGGTGCCGGTTGCTGGTGGGCCGATCGGCAAGGAGATTTTCGGTCGGGCCGTCTCCGCGGCGACGGGCGCTTTGGGTGATCAATGGGCACACAACCGCGAAACAGTGCTCGCTGAGGTGTTGATGACCCGCGAGGCCGGCGAGGAAGCGACCCGTAAAGCGATCGAAGGGTATGTGCTGGCGCTGCAACACTCCGGACACGTACCCGCGACGATCGACCCTGATGACGTGGTTGCCTCCGCCGTTGATGGTTACGGTGACGAATACGACGCCGCATGGCTACGAGCGAGCGGACAAAACCAATGACCAAACCACGAACGAACAAACGCTTACTGACGCAGCTCGCCCTCACCGCGCTACTCACGGCCAGTCTTGGAGCCTGCGGAACCGAAAAACCCACACCCCTGGTCATCCCCGAGTTGGTCTGGACGCATGCCCCCCCCGAAGGCCCTTGGGAAGACACGGAATGGGTCCAAGAAATGCGTCGAGGCGAGGTTCTCCTAGCTGCCGCCGAACTCACCCACAACTACAGCGACCCGGTCCTACTCGAAGTCACCACCTACGACCACCTCGTTAGCAAGGCGGAAACCCAGGAGAGCATCCTGGCAATTGCGCAAAGAGAACCGGACCGTGCGAATGGGGCTTCAGCCATCGACTGGCCCGCGGGACCAATGCCATTCGATAATGAGTGTCGTCGTGGCACCTGATGGCAATTCAGCCACCGTGGAAATCTGCTACTCTAGCGACTGGACCGTCACCACCTCACGAAAGAGTCCACGCCTGAGCATCAGCACCTGGAGTAGAATACTTCCGCTAGAAAAAGATCCAGATGGGCATATTCGCCAACACGTTCCTGGTTCCTGGAGCGACAACTATTGCGATACCCAAAAGGAGATCACCGGTGGACTTTTTGACCCACCTGTTGTCGCGCCGAAACACAAAGAGGTAAAACCGGGTGACGTCAAGTTCCCGCTTAAGTCCTATGCGCCAACCGCCACTTCATCCTGAGACACGACGCAGTGATCGCAGATGACGATCGAGCTGGGTTGGGGCCGTCAAATCCCGGAGTTCAGTCGTCCTCAGCGTCCTCTGCATCCCAGGCTTCATTGCGCTCCCGCGCCGTCTCCAAGGCCCGGCTGGCGGCCTCAGCCGTCGGATACGGTCCCATCCGACGGGTCCAGGAACGCTGGCGGCCCTGGGTGACTTCTCCGGTTTTCAGGTCGTAGTACCAGGAGCTGTCCGGGTCTGCCGTCGTGGTCATGACCCGATTGTGTCCCCATTCGGCAGTGGATACCAGGAACCCGGCCGCACCCACGCACCCGATGAACGCACACCTTCGTAGAATGGCCGGGTGCCTCACACGTCAACGACCAGCAGAGCAGCACTGCCTGGTCGGCTCACTCCTGGCCGCCTCAGCCCGGCTCGCGCCGTACCCGCGGCGATCACCCGCCCCGAGTACGTCGGCCATCCCGGTCCACAGCCCTTCACCGGTTCGGAGATCAACGACCCGGACACGATCGACCGCATCCGGGTGGCATCCCGTATCGCCGCACAGGCGCTCAAGGTGGTCGGGCAGCACGCGGCTGCCGGCGCGACGACCGACGAACTCGACCGCATCGGCCATGAGTTCCTGTGCGACCACGGCGCCTACCCCTCGACGCTCGGCTACCGCGGTTTCCCGAAATCCCTGTGCACGTCGATCAACGAAGTGATCTGCCACGGGATCCCAGACAGCACCGAGTTGGTCGACGGCGACATCGTCAACGTGGACATCACGGCATACATCGACGGCGTCCACGGCGACACCAACGCCACCTTCCCGGTCGGCGAGGTCGACGAGGAGAGCCGGCAACTCATCGAACGGACCCGCCAGGCGCTCGAACGCGGCATCCGGGCGGTGGCCCCCGGGCGGGAAGTGAACGTCATCGGGCGGGTCATCGAACGCTATGCCGCCCGCTTCGGCTACGGGGTGGTGCGCGAGTACACGGGCCACGGCGTCGGCCGTGCCTTCCACTCCGGCTTGGTCATCCCCCACTACGACGCCGCACCCGACCACCCGACGGTCATCGAACCTGGCATGGTGTTCACCATCGAACCGATGCTGACGTTGGGATCCGCCCAGTGGCGGACGTGGGACGACGGGTGGACCGTGGTGACCACGGACGGCTCCCGGAGCGCGCAATTCGAACACACCGTAGTGGTCACCGAAAACGGAGCGGAGATCCTGACGCAGCCATGAACACACACCCCAGCCCCGCATTGGCCATCGGCGTCGACATCGGCGGCAGTGGAATCAAGGGCGCTCCGGTCGACCTCAGCGATGGGTCCTTCGCCCAACCGCGCAAACGGATCCCGACCCCCCAACCGTCGACGCCCGCAGCGGTCGCCGACGTGGTGGCTGAGGTGGTCGACTCCTTCGGCCTGCCTGCGGACGTGCCGGTAGGGGTTGCCTTTCCCGCACCGCTGAACCACGGGGTGGTGCGGTTCATCGCCAACCTGGACGCCTCATGGACCGGTGTGGACCTTCCCGCGCTCCTCACCCGGCGCACCGGTCGGCTGGTCGTGGCGGTGAACGACGCCGACGCCGCAGGTGTCGGCGAAGCCCTCTACGGGGCCGCCCGGCAAGCGGAGGGCGTCATCCTCGTCGCCACTTTGGGAACGGGGATCGGCAGCGCCCTCGTGGTGGACGGCACATTGGTGCCGAACACGGAGCTTGGCCACTTGGAGATCGACGGCCACGATGCCGAAACGCAGGCCTCGGATGCCGCACGCGACCGGGAGGGGCTCAGTTGGGAGGCCTGGGCTGAACGTCTTCAGCGGTATTTCGGCGTCGTCGAGGACCTACTCTCCCCCGACCTGATCGTCATTGGGGGCGGCGTCTCCAAACACCACGAGCGGTTCCTCCCACATTTGCACCTGCGGGCTCCGATCGTGCCCGCGACGCTGCGCAATGCGGCCGGAATCGTCGGTGCGGCCGCACAGGCAGCCAAGGACGCCCGCTGAGTCACTTGACCCAAGGGTCCCCGCCAGAGACAGCGGGGCCGAACCGCCCGGCTTTGGCGGACGGTGATGCCTGACCAGCGCTCAGGCGCTGTGCTCCGCGCCCGACTGTCCGGGTCCGGACGATCCGTTCGCGGCACGGGTGTCAACCTGGAAGAAGTCGAGAACGCCGAGCATCTCGAGGACATCCCTGACCACCGGTGGCGGCGGACGCAGGCTGACCGTCAGTCCTTCGTTCGTGCCGATGGTCGCGAACTGCACGAGGAAAGCGATCCCCGTGGAGTCCATGAAGGTCACCTGAGCCGTGTCAATGACCACAGGCAGATCGCGAGCCAGGGCATTCGCGAGTGCCGCACTTGCCTCCGCGCGCAATGCGACGTCGATCTCGCCCCACATCTCGACGAGGCTCCTGGCCGGTTCCTCCCTGAGCAGGATTCCGTTCGCCTCGACACTGCCCGTCATCCGTCACGCCCCATTCTCCGCAGTTACCTGACATGCTCGGACGCCTACTACCGCACACTCCCCTGAGGATGTCCTGGTGGTGTCGAATTGGGCGATTTTCCGCACACATCTTACCGTATCTGGAGTCGTCACCCCGTGTTCTGGAGTCCCGCGGCCACTCCGCTGACTGTCAGAAGAAGCAAGTGTTGCATGGCGTCCTTGTGTTCGCCGGTCGCTCCGGAGCGCAGTTCGCGCAGCGCACGCAGCTGGATCAACGACAGCGCATCCACATACGGGCTGCGCAACTGCACGGCCCGGCCGAGCACACGGCGGTTCGCCAACGGCCAGCGGTTCTCCGTGATTCGCAGCACCCAGGCGCGGGTTCGCCGCAACTCCGCGAGGACACTCGCCGCCAGATCATCCCGGTCACCGAGTGCCAGGTAGCGCTCCGCGATGCGGTCATCCGCTTTGGCCAACGACATCTCCACGTTGTCGAGAAGAGTCGCGAAGAGCGGCCACTCGCGGTGCGCGGCACGCAACCGTTCGATGTCACCAAACTCCTCCAGTGCCGTACCCAACCCGTACCAGCCGGCCAGGTTGACGCGGGCCTGCGTCCACGAGAACACCCAAGGAATCGCACGCAGGTCTTCCAGCGACTCGACATAGACTCCACGCCGGGCCGGTCGGGAGCCGATCGGTAGCAGCCCGACCTCCTCCAGCGGGGTGACCTGGGCGAACCACTGTGGGAACCCCTCCGACTGCACCAAAGACAGGAAGTGCCGTCGCGAGCTCTCATCGAGACTCACCGCCAGATCGTGGAAGCGGCTCGCGGCATCCGCGTTGCGTTCCTCGGTCGATGGCGCCGACGCCAAGAGGGTGGCAGCGGCGACCTGCTCGATATGCCGGGCGGCGATCGTCGGATCGCCGTAACGCGCGAGGATGACCTCGCCCTGTTCGGTGAGCTTGAACCGGCCATCGACCGATCCCGGTGGCTGGGCGAGCACGGCACGGTTCGCCGGCCCTCCCCCGCGCCCCAAGGCGCCACCACGACCGTGGAAGAGCGTCAGGGTGATCCCGTTCTGCCGCGCCCACTGTGCGATCCGAGATTGGGCATCGTGCAAGGCAAGGGTCGCCGATACCGGTCCGACATCCTTGGACGAGTCCGAGTAGCCGAGCATGACTTCCATCCGGCGCTCGTTATCGGCAAGTCGCCGTTGGACCGGCTCGAGGCCCAGTAGCGCGTCCAGGGTTCCGACGGCAGCGTTGAGGTCGGCGAAGGTCTCGAAGAGCGGAACCGCGTCGATCACCGGCACTCCCACTCCCTCGAAGGCGTAGTGGGCCAGTTGGTAGACCGCCGCGATGTGTTCCGGGCGTTGAGTGAACGACACGATGAACCGCCGAGCGGCCCTCGTGCCATGCCGTCGCTGGATCACGCCCAAGGCACGGAAGGTATCCAACACCTCCTGCGTCGAGGCGGACAGATCTCCGTGGACCCCGACATCGGTGATCTCGGCCAGGGCGCTCTCGAGCACCTGCGAGTGTTGGCGCATCTCGATCTCCGCGAGATGGAACCCGAAGGTCTGCACCTGCCACATCAGGTGCTGCAAGTCACCGTAGGCGGCCCTGCGTGCCCCTGCCGACACCAGCGACTCCTGGACGATGCGCAGGTCCGCCTCCAACTGCCCGGCGTCGTCGTAGGCCAGGTCGGCATCGCGGCGCCGGGTGGCGGCGATCCGCTCCACGACGACCAACATGACGGCCCGATGCGGTTCGGCCGGTGACGCCAGCGCGGCGTTCGCGGTGATCGACTCGGAGAGCCGGCGTTGCCGCTGCCAGAGGGCCAGCAGGGCTGGCGACGGCGGTGTACCGCCGTCCTCCAAGGTGAGTTTTCGGCCGACCCGGCGGGCCTGATCCTCCAGGGCGAGTAGCACGCGGGATGAGGCGAGGGAGACCGCCTGGCGAGTGACCTCAGCCGTGACGTTGGGGTTGCCGTCCCGGTCCCCGCCGATCCAGGTACCGAGGCTGACGAAGGGGCGCACCATGGGCCGCTCACGACCGGCCTCGGCGCCGAGCAGCCAGTCGTCGAACCGGCGATAGACGGCAGGAAAGGTCTCGAAGAGCGTGGCGTCGAAGACGCCCAGGGCGGTCCCCACCTCGTCGAGCGGCGAAGGTTTCGTGGAGCGCACGGGAGCCGTGCGCCACATGGTGTCGACCTCGGCCAACATCCGTCGTTCATTCTCGGCCAAGGTGGTGCCCGCGAGGGCACCCGAGTCCCGCTCGTCCAGCAGCGTGCCGATCCGCCGCACCGCACCGGAGACCGCCCGGCGCCGGGCCTCGGTCGGATGGGCCGTCAGCACCGGCCGGAACTCCAGGGTCCGCAGACGGCGCAGCGCCTCATCCCGCCCGACCTCCGCCGTGAGCTGGTTGAAGGCCGCCGGCAGGGAGTCCTCGGTGCTGCCGTCACCCCGGCTCCCGGTACGCTCGCGTTCGCGCACCACCCGGACCCGGTGGTTCTCTTCCGCGAGGTTGGCCAGGTGGAAGTAGCAGGTGAAGGCCCGGGCCACCTCTTCGGCCCGCTCGAAAGTCATCTGGGCGACCAGCGACTCCGCCTCAGCGAGCGCGGCGTCGGAGTCTTCCGTATAGGCCCGGATGGCCAATGCCCGCAGCGTCGCGACGTCGTCGAGCAGGTCTTGCCCACCCGATTCGCGGAGCACCGTGCCCAGAAGGTCGCCGAGCAGCCGCACATCTTCCCGCAGCGGAGTCGGCACCTCGTGGCGAGCGGCGCTGCGACCTGGGCTGACGGCCGCTGGGCGGGCAGCGTCGAGGGGGTCCGATTGAGTCACAGGGCCGAGAGTATCCACGTCCGCTCGACGATCGCCGCTTGAACCAGTGTCGACCTGCCCAAGCGTGCGCGGCATCACATCGGTCAGGCCACGGACGCGCCTTCGGGTGGCGCGCCCGCGAGCGTCGTCTGGTTCAGGCCGACGGGCCGCCGACACGCACCGCGTCGAAGGGGGCGTGGGAGGCGACCCGGTCCTTGATCGACCGTGTCACGACCTCCTTGGCGGTCCGTGCCGCCGCCTCCACGGTGGCGCCCTTGGCCAGCTCGGCGGTGATGGCCGCGGCGAAGGTGCAGCCAGCGCCACTGACTCGTTCTTCACCGATCTTCGGCGAGCTCAGGATGTGCACGTCATCGCCGTCGATCAACACGTCGACGGCGTCCGGGCCGGCGAGTTCCACACCGCCCTTGGCGACCACGGCCTGCGGGCCGAGCTCTTGCACCTTCCGGGCGGCGGCCACCAACTCGTCCACGGTCTTGATCGAGTCGACCCCCGCGAGTGTCATGGTCTCGAAGAGGTTGGGGGTGACGACCGTCGCCAGCGGCAGCACCTGGGCGCGCAGTGCGGTGTCGGTGTCCAGGGCGGCGCCGGGCTCCTGTCCCTTGCAGATGAGCACGGGGTCGAGGACGACGTGCCGCCACGTACGGCCGGCCACGGAGCGCGCGACGACGTCGATGGTCGCGGGGGTACCGAGCATGCCGATCTTGACTACCTCGGGCTCGTGCGTCACGGTCGCGGCCTCGAACTGGTCCGCGATGACCTGGGGCTCGACCGGGACGAAGCGGTGCGCCCACCCGTTCTTCGGGTCGAAGGACACGATGCAGGTGAGCGTCCCGACGCCGTAGGTGCCGAGTTGCTGGAACGTCTTGAGGTCGGCCTGGATACCGGCACCACCGGTCGCCTCGGAGCCGGCGATGACGTAGGCGATGGCGACCATGGTTACTCCTCGAGTGCACGGGTGACGGGTGTCGTCGGGACTGCCGCGAGGCGCCGACGCAAGATCGCAGATTACCGCACGGCGCCAAGACCTCGCCCCGGGTGTCGACCGCCGGAGACCGGCGATCGACACCCGGGGCGAGGTGGCCGGGCGCGCGGGCGACGCCTACCCGTTGATGCGTGCCCGGGATTGCGGTGCGGCGACCTCAGTCGCGAAGCGCGAGCGACTTATTGGGCAGGACGGGGCGGCCCCAGGTGACGTTTATGATGCCCGCGAATGAGCAGTACCAGGCCACCGCAGCCGTCGCCAGGCCACACAGTCCGCCTGCCTTCGAGATCGCGGGGGCCTCGGCGAAGGCGCCGATCGTCAGCAGCAGGAAGGTGATGAACAGGAGCACGAACGTCGCCAGCAGCCCGACGTTGCTCTTGAACGACACGATCATCATGTAGAAGGTGAAGATCGTGAAGGCAAGGAGGAACAGACCGATGGCCCGGGGTGAAAGCCCCATGGGCGCGATGCCGTGGAAAGCGATCCAGAAGGCGCCGTAGGTCATGAAGGCGGTGGCACCGAAGATGTTGTTCCGGAACATCTCGAAGACGCCCGCGATGATCTGCACGATGCCGCCGTAGATCAACGCGACCGGGAGCACGACGAGCTCAAGACTCTTGTCGAGGAATCCTGCGTTGAAGAAGGAGAGCATCATGGTGGTGGCGGCGAACGCCGCCAACCCGATGGGTCCTGGGTCGGGGACGAGGAACCGAGTGGCATTCGACGTTGAGGACACTGGCATTCCAATCACGTGATTTTCAGTTGACCAAACGCAGGACAGGCTAGCGCGTAAGGAGCGCAAAGGCCGAATCGCCGGTTTGTCCGGTGTGGCGGGGGCTGCTGTCTCAGGAGATGACTTCGACCGGGCAGGTGGCGACTCCCGCTCTCTGGATGCGCATATCGGCGGTGACCAGGGGCGCGTGATGCTGTTCGGCCACCGCCACGTAGGCGGCGTCGTAGGCACTGAGATTCGGGCACAGCTGCCACATGCGTTCCACGTGTTGGCCAGTGGGGACGACGGCGACCGTCACCCGCCGCAGCCATCCCACCGCCCGTTCGGCATCATGAGCCGAGAGCTTGCCGCCACGTGCAAGACCACGGATACCGGACAGCATCTCGGTATGCCAGTGTCCGGGGACGACCCATGCGGGGTCACTTGACAGGATCTCGTCGGCGCGCTCGGAACGCGAGTCGTTCGGAACGAACAAGAGTAGGGCAGCGGAGGCGTCAGGGACGATCATGTGCCGAGGTTCTTCAGGTCTTGAGCGGTGCGGGCACGGTCGATTGCCGAAAGCACGTCTTCGCCGGCGGTTGGCGATGACTCCGGTGATGCAGCACTGGTCCGCCAGGCGCGGATCTCGTCGAGCAGGGCGCGGTTGTTCCCAAATGAAGCCTCGCGCAAGACGACTTCCCGGAGGAAGGCATTCAACGACTGGCCTCGCTCCTTCGCCCGGTCCGCGAGAAGATCCCGCACCGACTCGGGCACGTCTCGAATCTGCAAGGCAACCATGCATGCATTTTACATGCAGGAGCCAGCCCGGCTGGATGCCTCGGTGTCACACTCTGAGCACAAGTGTTACACTTACCTATGCCCACCCTAAAGCCCCGGCACGCGATCACCGAGACCGACACCATCGCCCATGCCCTCGCGGTCGCTCGTCAACGCTGGCCTGGGCAACCCCCCTCCCGCCTGCTGAACCACCTGATCGAAAAGGGCGCCCAGGCGGTCGAGCACGAGGAAGCCACCCAAACCGCCGGTCACGACCGCGCCGTCGAGGCACTCACCCAACTAGCGGGCTACTACCCGGACGGGTATCTCGACGAGGTCCGTGAAGGGTGGAGCGAGTGATCGTCGCCGATGCCAACATCGTCATCGCGGCAGCCAACCCGGCACACCTCCATCACGCCGCTGCCCAAGAGATCATTCGAGTGCACGGCAGCGATGGGATGGCGCTGCATTCCTTGACGTTCGCAGAGGTTCTGGTAGGTCCCGCGAGAGCCGGCGCACTGGCGACGGCACGAGATGCGCTCACTGCGGCCGGATTCCACCTCTCCCCTGCCGGCGACCCGCCCTCGGAAGCACTGGCACTCCTACGCGCGAGCACCTCGCTGAAGATGCCGGATGTGTGCGTGCTCGCGACCGCCGAGCATCTTCGGGCGAACCTCGCGACCTTCGACGCTCGCCTTGCCCGGGAGGCCATCGCGCGGGAGATACCGGTCCACGGTCTGGATGGCTGAGCCAGTCCGCGGACGACCGGAGTCAGAATGCCGCCCAGAACAGGGACGGCTCCGGAACTCTCATCTGCCCCATGGTCACCGTCTGGTCGCGGCACGGGCCGCATTGACGCACGAGGACGAACGAGTCGACTGTCGGCTCCAAAATCTCGCGTACCGAATCCAGCACTCCCTCAACCTCATCAGGGGGAAGTGTCAGAATGTAGACGGAGCGTTGGATTCGGTCTCCCCACGCCTGCAGCACTGCCGCAACCCTTGCTCGACGGCTGTCGTGGGCGATGTCGTAGGCCGCAATGGCTGTCAGCGCCATGACAACCCGGTCCAAGGGTCACCAGCACCGGTTACGGCCGAAGCGAGCCGCTGCGCCTGCCGGTACAGATGCCGCCGAATAGAACCGCGAAACTCCGGCAACGCTCCCCCGGTCACTTGAAGCATACGCCGTTCGTAGCTTTCAACGACCACCGACTTGCCGGCCTTCGTCAGCCACACACCTTCTCGCCCTTCCTTCGTTCGCCCATGCTCGACGGTGAGGGTGCCCCGGCGCGCCGCTTGAACGATAGCGAGATCGACCACGTATGGGCGAAACTCCTCCATCAGATCCAGCGCGAGCGATGGGCGATTGTCGCTGTCGCTGTGCAGGAAGCCGATACTCGGATCGAGACCCGCTGCTACCAGTGCGGCGACCGCTTCCCCGAGAAGAATTGCATACCCGTAACCAAGCGCAGCATTCATGATGTCCAGCGGTGGGCGCCGTGACCGGCCATCAAATTCGAGTTCCGCAGGCAAGACGGCAGCCAGCCCTTCAAAGTACGCAACGGCCGCTGCACCCTCGATGCCCATGATCTCGCTGGGATTCGCCGCGTCTCTAAGTAGAACGAGAAGCGCATCCACCGCAGTCACGCACTCGCGCAACTCATCGGCATTCTCCTGCCGCGTGTATCGACGCAGAAGCGTGAGCTGGTGACGCATCTTCGACGAAACGATCGCGATGGCCACCGGCATCGCCACCTCCGTGGAACCCGTTGCGTCGAGTTGCGCCCGTAACCTTGCCGGGCGTTTCGGCGACGTCGCAGACAAATGCTGACCGAGATAATTTCCGCGCTTTGAACAGAAAACGATGTCTACATCGTGGTAAAAGGCCCAAGAGCGTAGACCTGCGGATACGCCGACCGGACCGAAGCAGACAATCCTTTCCACGTGTGAGATAGGTACGTCAAGAAGGGATGCATCGTTCTTCGACTTGACTTCCAGGCGGCCCTCCGACATCCACGCTCTACTTCCCCGTGACCCGAGGAACACAGTCTTGCGGACGGGTTCTTCTACCCGATGGCCGTTCTCGACGAGTGGGTAGCGCGAACCGAAGTCTTCACCGAGAAAGGCGAATCCTTGCTCGAATGACATCAGTTCGGTCTTGTCTTCTCCCAAGGTCATGCCCAGCTCCTTCAGCGCCTGGTCAGCAACTTTGCGTGCCGCATTAGCTGCGAATGCGGTCTTGGCAACGACGGTGAAATCGTCCGCATATCTGACGACGGGAAACCCGGCATCTAACAATGCCGCGTCTAGATGGCGGAGCACCAAGTTCGCCAGCAGTGGCGATAACGAGGTGCCCTGGGGAATCCCGGGCACCTCGCGTAATCCGTGTGGCGTTGAGGTTCGCCGGCCCAGCAGCTGATTGACAAGTTCGTCAAGTGAGCGATCCCTCACGATTTCACGCAACTCGTCGACGGCAAGATCTTTCGGAAGAGACGGAAAACAATCGTCCACGTCGGCGCGGAGAACCCACCCCAGTCCCTCGTCCCGAAGCCGTGCGACCTCCTGCACCGCGTCGCGCACCCCCAGACCCTCCCTGTAGGCAAATGAGGCGTGACCGAGAAATGGGTCCACCAAGGGCGCCAGCACCTTCAACAGGCTGCGTTCCACCACCCGATCCCGCACCGCTGGGACATCGATGACTCGAATGCCACCATCCGATTTAGGGAACTCGATCCGGGTGAGATTCTTTGGAAGATACTCGCCCGACGCCAGGGCCTGTGAGAGCTTTTCAAGTTTCTCGTCCGCGTGCTTTCGAAAGCGTTGGATGCTCGGGGCGATGCTTTCACGTTCTGCTGCTGACGCATCTGCTTCGATCTCCTCCCACGCATTTCGCAAACTAGCGAGCGACGTAACCCGTTGATATAGGTCACGCATCAGATGACTCCTTCACTTGCCACGGGGCTCCTAGTGGTGGCCAACAAGTATTTTCTTTGGGCGGATTCCTATTCGCCTATCGGCGAGACCGGTTACGGAACGGGCTTTGGCCGGGCAGCCCGCCCGGCGAAGTGTTTCTATTCGCCTATCGGCGAGACCTGTTACGGAACCGCAGCAGTTCCCGTCGGCGATCATCGTCGAGGGGAAGTTTCTATTCGCCTATCGGCGAGACCTGTTACGGAACATCCCGCTACTGTTTTCGGATCATCTATCTGGCGAGGTTTCTATTCGCCTATCGGCGATACCTGTTACGGAACCGTTACCACAGCTACGATCACGAACGTCGGCAGTAAGGTTTCTATCCGCCTATCGGCGAGACCTGTTACGGAACGAAGTTGCTCGTGAGGTGATCCCCACTCGTTCGAGGTTTCTATTCGCCTATCGGCGAGACCTGTTACGGAACACGCGAAGCCGCCGAGCAAGACGGCGTCTTTGCTCGTTTCTATTCGCCTATCGGCGAGACCTGTTACGGAACCGGTCGCCGTCTATCTCAAACTCATGTTCGAGTACGTTTCTATTCGCCTATCGGCGAGACCTGTTACGGAACCATCACGAGGGCCATCTGGCAGGCATCCGAGGCGGCGGTTTCTATTCGCCTATCGGCGAGGCCTGTTACGGAACGAGTCGGTGGATCCAGCGGAACGGTGCGCGCCGCGCGGTTTCTATTCGCCTATCGGCGAGACCTGTTACGGAACGAACATACGCTCTGGAGTGGGGCGGACTGGAATGTTTCTATTCGCCTATCGGCGAGACCTGTTACGGAACCAATGCAGCAACACTGCTGCGCGATGGGAAACCGGGTTTCTATTCGCCTATCGGCGAGACCTGTTACGGAACGCAGCTCCCAGTCGTCCGACCCTCGGTGCAGGTTCGTTTCTATTCGCCTATCGGCGAGACCTGTTACGGAACGATGATCGGGTGGTGGCAATTCTAGGCTCGTGCCACGTTTCTATTCGCCTATCGGCGAGACCTGTTACGGAACCCCCAACACTACCGCGCGGCCTCGGGTCGCAGAGCGTTTCTATTCGCCTATCGGCGAGACCTGTTACGGAACGTAGTGAGCCAACATACGACAGAGCTTACAGTGCAGTGTTTCTATTCGCCTATCGGCGAGACCTGTTACGGAACACGGCATACTTATCAAGTAAACACAAATTCAGAAGTGTTTCTATTCGCCTATCGGCGAGACCTGTTACGGAACTGGTTACCTTCGACCCCCTGCCCGGTAGCCGGGTCAGTTTCTATTCGCCTATCGGCGAGACCTGTTACGGAACCGCACCGATGACCTCAATGGCAAGGAGGGAGCGAGGTTTCTATTCGCCTATCGGCGAGACCTGTTACGGAACCCTACCCCACCGGGAAGCACTCTGACCAGCATCGTCACGGTGCTAAGACACGCTCCCGGCGATAGACGTGTCGGGGGAGGTTGCGGCTCACCGTTCCACACGGCGTCGTCGCAGGTCAGGGTGCTACACGCTCGAGACGTGCCGTTGCCGCGCACGGTACCCACTCTCCACGTCGGTATTCTCCGGCTCCCCGGCTGGCCTGAATCGCATAACTCCAAGCCCCCAGGTGGCGTACACGCCAGCACCTGCAAACTCCGCGAACATCAGAAGTCTGTTCACCTGCGCCGCAACCTCGGCGTCCCCGCAGTAGTAGCGTATCTGGCCTACGAAACCGTGGATAGTGATCGCGCGACGTTCTCTACCTACCGTCAGCCTCAGCCGGCGCGTCTGACCCTCAACCGCCTCCACGCGCACTTCAGGTGCGCGTTCCTGGCTGATTCTGGGCACACCTGGACCGGCCCAACGCTCAGACAGCGAGTGTAGTAGCGCCGTCGGCTCCGGCCACGGAGCAAAGTGATCGCCCCGTCGATATGAGGTCGGCGTCAAGAACTCCACGTCCCACCGCCGCCACGACGATGGTCGACACAAGTCGGCCCACGACAAGCACGCAATCCGGGCCGGTGGCAAAAGAACCTCACCACGCGAGGCGCCCAAACGTACCTCGCGTCCTGGAACCGCCGCTTCGCCCAGCCGCTCAGCGGCGTCGCCACCGAAGGTAGCGAATTCGAGAGCGGGAACACCGTCAACAATCCGTGGTGGCGCCACCGACCACGTGGGTGTGCCACCATGACCCAGCCAGCTTGAGGCCATGGCGTGAAGTTGCGTCGCGTTCACACCCGTCGGATCAATACCCGGGATCGCCACAAGAAAGCGCTCAAGCACAGTCATTCCCGTCCTCAAAACGCGCGAGCGCGCAACAACCGACTATCCGTCCATCAGCATCTCGAATCTCACCGTAGGGGAACAGCACATCCGCCCGCGCCACGGCTGAGGCAGCCGTCACACGTGACACCACGAAGAAGACACCGGGCACCGGATCGGGAAGATTCTCGACAATACCCTCTTGAGAGAGAGCGACAACCGGCACCTCGCGGTCATCAACCCTGATCGAATCATGGGGTCGAATCTTCTCCAAGACGCGTGCGGGAGTTGCCGACGCCGGAAGGTCGACCGACGGTAGCACCCCTTCCCCGACAACCAGGCGATGCGGTGTCAGGTTGACTAGCTTGGTATTCATGCCGGCCGACCTCCGTCCGGTTTTCTCATCGCACTCTTCAGGTAGGGTCCGAATGGCCCTTCGAGCCCGCCTTCAAATATGGAGTCGGGAGATGGCTGGTCCGAACGCACCTGCATCACACGATTAGCGCCACCAAAGAATCCGACTGTTACCACACGTCGCCAATCCACTCGAAGCTCCTTCAGTAGCACACCCGCCGCGAGATTGACTGCCTTGGGTGCCTGCAGTGAGACAAAGACGTGAGCATCGGGAAACTCCAGCAGCGTCGCACTGATCCAACCGGCAATCACCAAGGCAAGCTTGGTTGCCGAAGTCTCCACACTGCCATCCTCGATCGAGGTGGCGTTGATAGAGGTCGATTGGCGACCCTTCGGCACGCTAACCGGAACAAGCTCGTCGTGATGCGCCGCCCCTACCACACGGACCAGCTGGCACCCTCGTCGAATAGGGCACTCGGTATCAGCCTCAGGAACAGAACCTCCTACCCTGTTCGACAACTTGAAGGTCAGCCATACACGCTTGATAGCGTCGGAAGCCGGTTCATTACACCAGATGTCATGGTGGCAAATCGGGTCGATGCCGACGATGGCGTCACAGCCCGCCTGGATACTTGAGTTTCGCGCCTCCTCGAACAACTGATGCATGCTGAATGAAAAGTCGGGTTTAGTTAGATCGCCATTTAATTCCTCTAGTATGATGTCGCGATTCGAGACAAGCCATTCGTAGCCGACCGCTAGCGCCGCAGGAGCGATTAGGTTAGGAGCAATTTGGGTACCGCGCTCATCCGAGTCGTCGTTGAGCGCCATTTCGAAGGAAGTGGAGATCTTACCGGCTGCCGGTGAAGCATCAACGACCCGCGGGTCGGGGCTCGCCAAATAGTTGATCAGCGCCGAGGCCGATCGAAAGTCCCGGCGGTCGCGCCTTTCGACACTTGCCCAGTTCCAGTCCGGCATCGAAACATCGAGCAATCGAAGATAATACAGAGTTCCGTTGTCACGAGCATGCTGTCGCGACTTGTAGTAGAAGAAGCCGGCCGCTATCGCTGCCAATAGGAAGACCCCCGATCGCCAACACCACACCCAACCCGATGGTTGGTCCGCAGAACCGGCGAATAATGTCAGGTCCTCAACGATCAGGGCGACGTCGGCAATCAGCGCTGTATATGCAAGCCCGAAGCTTAGTGCCCATTTATTCTGTGGAAGCCGCAGCCATCCCACTAGATCTGAAAATAGCTTTTTCATCTCACGGACCAACCCTTGTCCGGGTCGATTTCCGCGAAATGCAGGGAGCGTTCTCCGGTCAGATAGTAGATCGTCATGTCGACGCCGCGCAGATTCTCCTCCGCGCCCGGGCCATCGATCATGCTGTGTTCACGCGCGCCGCGCCCCCCACTGCGTGACTGTGACACTGCGACCGGGACCCAGCCTTCCCCTTCAGCGCCTCTATGCAGCAGGGCGCCCAGGGCTTCACCCCGGTCCACCCGGAGCCGCGCCCAACGGCCACCCCCCCGCTCCCAACCCCACAGGTGAGTCGTCATCGGTGGATCCGAAGTCAACGGGCCGAGCTGGGCGCCACCTTGATCCGCCCAGTACCAGCACATGCCTTTCGGAAGTGCGACTCGCATTTCGTCCCATGGCCGCCGGGATAAGGACTCCAGGTACATCGTGGTGCTCATGACGTCACTCCTTCAAGTGGCTGGACGCCCGCAGGGTCCTGCTCCGCGCTATTTTCCGCCCACGGCTGGGCCCCGGGTTCAGGAGCCTCCGTGAACGCCACTGTTCCGTATCCGCGTCCGCTTTGTCCGCCAACACCGATTATGCCGTCATGCAGATCTCGCCTTACCCAGCCCAGCAGCCACTCCTCCACAGGCGCGAGATGCCGCTCGGACTCGATTACCAGTGACGACATTGCACCAGGGGGCACGTACTTGAAGGAGAAGAGCGCACCATCGCGGGCGCCCCCGGTAAAGCGGTCGATAGCGACATGGTCGCGCTTCTTCGTTCCACCCGTGCCACTGGATTGCCGTGGAATCGACAGCTGGGAATCCAAGAATCGCAGCACGCCACGTGATTGCGGCGTTTCACCGTGTGACGACCCGAATAGTCCCGCGATGACTTCCGACAGGTTGAGGGAATCGACCCCCGGAACACCGCCTAACATGCCCGCGATGTGCTCGGCACGCCCTCGAAAGAGTCCCTTCCATGACGTGCCTGGAATGACCGGCTGCCCATCGGCATCTCTCAGAAGCTCCGCTGCCTTCGCCTGACGCTCCGCATCCGGCGTTTCCGTCCGCCCCGTGCCCACCCGGATCGCGTCGACAACGGCGAAGTCCCATTTCTGCTGGTGCGGGACCTTTTCCAGCTCAGTATCTGGCGGCGTCCTCGACTCCGATTCCCGGCCCACAGGACCAGATCCGAACCAGGTGTGTCGCTGATCCAGCCACCAGCGCAGATCCTCGGGTTTGCCAAGGTCAAGGCAGACGGTTTCCACCGAGCTCACGCGCGCCCTGCCCCGCCCCACACTACGACGGCGCCCGATGATGGGCCGCCACCGCAGCAGTTCATCCACAAATTCATCATTCACCGGTCGAGGGGACTCGATGAACCAACCGACCGTTGTCGAATTGGCGACTGTCGCAGGCACGAGATGCTCGGTACGCAAAGACCCGGCCTTGGCCACCCGCCGATCAGGATCGATGGCGGTCGTCGTGCGAGGCTCAACCTTCACCTCAGACAGCGTGGTACCGAGCACGTGCAACTCTGCGCCAGACGAATCGACATCCGGTTTGCTGAGCGCCGGTCCCAATAACTCGACCGCCATGGGCTCCGGGAGGTGATCGCGGAGCGCACCGACCAAAGATGCCGCTGGGAGGTGGGGTGTTCTGGTGCGCGGGTCAACCAGGACCGGCGCATCAACTCCCGTAGCATCCGCGACACCACCCACGGCCCAGGGCTCCGTGATCGTAAGCGTCACCTTGTACAACGTCCTGATCACGGGTGGACCTCCTGAACTTGACCGTTCTCGACATTGCAGTCGCGGCCCACAGCCCTCGACGCGGCAGCGACAACAATCGTGGCTTCCGCCAATGAGGTGTTTTCGAATAGGTCTTCGATGGCCGTGCGGTTAGGCGCCGACAGGTTCTGCGCCCACCGCTTGCCGAGCATCGACTTCAGCGCCTCCGTCGCACCTCTGTCACACGCGTCACGGAGCCCATCCGAGAGCCCCTTCAGCGCGGTTGCCCGTTCACTGCCCCGGAGCGAAGCGACCAGCTCTCCGACGCGAGCATTGACCAGGTACTCACCGGGCGGCTCAGGAGCTGGGGTCTTCGGCGGCCCCGTTACAATCCAGACCTCGCCGAACCCCTCCGTCGTTCGCAGTCCAATGCCACCGGCAAGCTTCGCTGCGACGTCCGAGCCCGAAGGCAAGTTGACAACCCACGTACTGCCGGCGTCCAGAGCCCATTCGACCGGCCGGGGCAGCCGCGCGCGGCCATGCCAGCCCGAAACGGCCACTGTCCGCACCCACTCTCGCTCGATCGCATCCCGGTCAAGGCCGAAGACCCGGGCGAACTCCGGGCCGGCATCAAGGACCGGCGCACCGAAGTCGTCCACGATGATCGCCGGTGAGGCCAATCGCAGGACGACACGGGTGGGCTCGGCCTCACCTCCCGTATCGACATCATCGGCCAGGTCCGCCGGGCGACGCTCGCCGACGGCGCTCTGCCCACCACACTCGAAAGTGGCGCCGCCCAACACGGTCCGTCTGCCTCCGATCCGCAGCGACAAGTGGGAACCGGTGAGCCAATCCAGATCCCCTTGGTCCAACTGGGCACCCTCTCGAAGCAAGATCTGGCCACGGAAGACCGTGCGCGCCTCTACTGAGCGACGTGAGAACAGTTGACCCTGCTTCGCCCGTCCGTCGTCATCGAGTTCGACTGATGTGCGCATGGGAGCCCGTACGGACCTCGTGTCCCATCCCTTGCCGATTGTGCCACCGCACTGGCAGCCTTCGGCCGGGCATCCTTTGAGTTCCCCTCCGAGCAGGAAGGCCCGTTCGGACCATTGGGTCCGGCCGTCTTCCGGATACTTGCAGGCTACGGCCGAGCAACCAATCAGCTCCGCGCCCTCGGGAACGGCCTGCCTGAAAATGAGGTCTCGCTCAAAAAGCCTATCGAGCCTCGCTTGGGCCTCATCCTCGTCGGCTCCGAAAGCAGGTCGGTTGTCTCGCCACCAAGCTGCGGCGAGGGCACCACGCATGGTGTTCCCGGGAAGCACCTGGTGAGCTTCTTGGACGTTGCCGGTGCCTGAACTGATACCCGCCGAGATGCGATCTCTCGCGGTCACTATGTACTCGTAGGTGATCATGATTCCTCCGGGCTGCGCGTCGACTGACTCAGCGCGGCCAACGCCGCGTGATTCTCATCGGTCCAAGGTCCATCGCTGATGGTCACCCACCCTCCGCCGCGACGTCGTGCGCCTCCCAGCGCCGAGACCGACCGCGCCGAGGCTCGCAGGACCAGCTCATGACTCAGTGGATCCTCGACAGCTCCGTACTGGTCGATCGTGAAGGTCGCGGTCGACGCCCACACGTGTTCGCCGAAACGGATCGCACCATCCTTAGCTATTCCGTTCTGGCCAATTTCGATGCGCGTGTGCCGTTCGAAGTGCCACTCCGCCTCCGGAACCGCATCCGACCACGCCCATGGGCTCTCGATGCGGGTACTCCCGAAGACGGCCTCGACAGTCGAAGTCGGCAGTTTGAGCACGGCCCTCGCTTGAGCGCGCATAAGCCCCTTGAGGCTGGAACCGGGGAGCGGGCACTCTCGGTCCACGGTGGCGTCCAGGCCGCCCGAAGCCGCCCCCGTAGCAACCGCGAACGGTCCACGAAACTCGATGGTGAATATCACTGTTCTCATCGCTTGGGCCACCACCTTTCAAGGCTGAGAAGATTCGCGAGTTCGGCTATCTCCCCGTCCAAGGCTCCCGTCGCGATGGCGGAACCGTCGGTGGCCACCTGGGGAGTTCTCTGACCGTTCAGCGGTTCCCATAGCTTGAACTCGGCCCGTTCGGAATGTTGGGCCAATAGCTCGGTGACCACAACATTGCGGAGCCGCTGAACCTCCGGTGGCGCGTAGGATTCCGGGCGCCAATGATCGCGCAGTATCTCCCTGACGCGGCCGCGCTGATGATTACTCCATCTTGTCAGGACCGCGTTCCAAAGTTCCTCATTCGCCGACGCCGATTGCGCGTTCTTCGCCGTAGTCGAGAGAAGCCGTTCGCCCTCCCTCGCCTTGAGGTACCTGAACGGAGTCACGTCTCGCGGCGACTCCACGGTCAAGTCCACCCAACATATTGCTGCCGAGCGTCCGCAGGTTGCGCGCTTGGCATTCACTTGGGCGTCTTCGGCCGCATGCCGACACGCGGCGAAGGGGTGGGAATGGTGGGCGAAGGCGATGCCAAGCCCGAGACCTGGCCAGTCCCCCGTCCCGCCTGTCATCAGCTTCTTGACTTCGGCGAGTTTTTCGGTGACATCATGTTTCTGAGCAGCGTTTGCCCATGAATCTTCGAGTGCCCGAACGAACTCAACGCTCAGCGTTACTGCGTACTCCCACGCGACGGGTGCCGCCACCGAAACAAGGATATCATCACCACCGACATAGTGGACGATGTCTGACCATATCCCAAAGTTGTCCTTGTCAACAGTCAAACGAGCCACGTAGAGGGCCGTCTCAGCAGCCTCGGTGATGGCGTGAGCCGCGTCCATGCGGAAACTCGCAGGCAATTTGGCTTCGATGAACGCATCAAAAACGGCGCCCATGCGGTTACCGTCGGCGCAGATGGTGGCTAGATGATTCCATTCTCGGTTCCCGGATGCCGTTCTTGACAGATCCAAAGGTCGACCCCGGCGCGCCAATTCGGGGAAGCTCAATGCCTCCGGGCGTCCACCCGCTTGGCGGGTCGCCTCGATCACGGCGTCGCGCGCACCTCGGCGCATAGCGCAGTCCATTCCAAGGTCGCGAATTCCCGGACGCTCCGGGTCCTTCCCCTCACCCTGCTCTTCGGCGATCCACTTGCCGAGTTCGCGCGGCTCTCGCCCGCAACCTTCGCAGGCCGAGGCTGGCGGGAAGTCGGCGTCAGCAGGAAGACCGACCAAGCGATCAGCACTACGTTGGCCCTCGCTGTCTCGCACAACCCTGAACGCATCCGAGAACGATCCGGCGTTCTCGATCCATGCCTCCCATTCGATTCCGGGTAGCTGCGCGCTTAAATGGCCCAGCAGGTCACGGACCACTGGGCGCGCGGCCGTCGGATTGTCGCGACCCGCCTTGAGGCGTAGGGCAACGACCCCGCTCACGGCGCCCGCGTCCTCAGCGATTTCGACGAAAGGGTCGTACCCCCTCGTGACGAGCCACTCCTGCACCGCATCCGCTCCGGTCTGTTCATCGAGGGCGATCGCTGCGCCGCGAACGAGGCGCAACATCGGGGTCCGGGCGATCCACTGTTGGATGCGCCGCGCGGCCACGGTCATATACGTGGTCATCGACGGCCCCTCTCGGCGTTGGGCAGTCGTTGCCGACCCGGACGCGGATCGATCGCGGGGAGTGGATAGTAGGGACGGTCCTCTCGCCGCAACCGTTCGCCTGAATACTGGGTGAAGAAGGCGTAACTCTGGTCAAACTCCTCGGTGCCGAACCCTGACCATGGACCGCGCGGCGGATAGGAGACGAGATTCACGTCATCACCGAGCGCCGTTGGATTCAGCACCACGCCGGTATAACGAACGTTGCGTTGGACGTCACCACAGCGCTCCTCGAGTGCCGCTCGCGCTTCGTTATCTACCGTGAAGCTGTCCGGCTGAAACGGCTCGATACCCAGGTAGCGATCTGCATCACGCCAGATCTTGCCTCCCGTCACACAAACTTCTACAGTCCCAAGGCCGAGGGGCTTTCCGCCGCCAAGATGGTGCGCCACCCCCCAGGAAAGTCCATAGACCCGCAGGAGGGCCGTGGGATCAATGGCTGCCAAAAGTCCGATCAGCTCCGTCCTTTCAAGGCCATCGAAGGCAATGCGCTGTTTCAGTTTGGTGTGACGAGGCACAAGAAAACGTTTCTCGCCCGTGTGTTCTCCTGGACGGGTAGTGTGGTGGGTCCGCGCCTCGTAGCGCGGCCCGACCGTTCGATCCAGCTGCCCAGACCAGTAATCGGATTGTCCACCTTCTCCGCTATTCGGGCCGCCGGGGTCGGCATGCCAATAGAATTTGCGTCCTCTGATCTCCCGCAAGCTGCTTTCGTCGACCGCGGATCCCCACTGGGCTGGTTTGTCACCGCCGGGACGGTCGCGCGGTAGGTTGCGGCGCTGGAGATACATCCCTGCGGCTCCGGCGCTCGGCGTACCCATGGGAACGAGCATGAAATCCGTAAGCTTGACGGGCTCCGTAATGCTGTCGCCGAAACGGACCCTGCCTGCGCGGGCGTCATGGCGACCAACTGCTTCGTCGTCGACTTGACGGGAAATGGCCATGCCGAAGGTCGCACAACTTAGGCACAGCTCCTCCGGTTGACAGCATGAACGGTGCGATATCGGGATTCGCGCCTCGGTACCCGTTTCAGCGGTTGTTCGCCACGCCACCGAAAGTTTGATCGCCGTCACCATTGACTTCTGCGTCGACCCCTCCGTCTTGACCCACACGACAGCACCTGGATGGAGAAACCCGGTCGCCTTCATACGACGTCCAACGGGTATCTTTGGGCCGCGCGGCTCCTGGGTAAGCGAGGGCCACCAAACAACGGGCTCGAAACAGTTTCGCTGGCGAAAGTCCTCCAAGGTCGCGGGTTGCGCACCATCTGCGGACGAGGCCCTCTTCTTGCCGCTCGACCGGGCCAATTGAAGGTCGCGTGACCCAGCGCACGCGTAGCGAAACTCTTCCACAGCCGACGGGGCCACCGTACATTCCTCGACGGTCACGATGGAAGTTGCCCACAGTGCACGTGCCCGGCCCAGCTCCCTTCCCGGGCCGCGCCTCGTGAGCTTTCGCGCAGCGGTGTCGGTCACCAGCAAGGCCGATTTTCCGGGCGCGTGATCCCGGAACCACTGCACGGGCATGGCGGGAGGCGGTTCGTCACTTCGCGAGGATCCATACGCCAAATGGTCCACTTCGACACTTCGCACGTGACCAATTTCCCAACGCCCGACAGTTCCGGCTATTCGATCGCCATGGATCGTCACCAGGTCACCACTACTCGGCAGCTCCTCTTCTGAGTAGGCCCCTTTCAAGCTAGTCGATTCCACCCAGACCGTCTCGTCCTCGCAAAGAAGGACACGCGTGGGAATACCTGCCTGTGACTCGATTACAAGTGCGAGACGCCAACCATCGAGGATGCCCCCAGCGAGTGCATCACGATAGGCGGGACGAAAATCTTTATCGATCACACTCAAACAACCGTTAAACAGTGCCTCGTGAACCGAACGCATAGCACCCTTCACCGATGCTCCGGGCACACGTACAACGTCAAGGCCCTGACCATTCGAGACCGCGATACCGGATTTTCGAGGATCGCGAGGCAAAAGCATCGGCGTCTTGGTCTTCCACTCGACGTCCACCCAACCCTGGAATCTAGCTGTGGAATCAGCCCCGCGTCTAGACGGCGCGCGTCGTTTCACCCCTTGACCGTCAGCTGACAGAGGGACAAAAGTATATGGATTCACGAACTCACGGAAAGATTCAGCTGTACTCATACCGCACCCTTTCTCCAGAACCATCGGAACTCGACATGTTTCCGATACTGATGGTCGAATCCGAACTGCACACCCAATCCTGATCAGATAGCTCCTCGTCGAAGTGGAATTGCGGCACAATTTGTACCGACGAGCCGTTCGTCACGTGCACTTTTCCTGTCGTCGAGGGGAGGACATCTTTGTCGAGGACGACCTTGAGTCTCGATTCTACAATGTCGATACTGCCCCGGGTAGATACCATGGAGAAGGCTTCCGACCCGATCTGGGTGACAAACACTGTAGATTTCGTCAGGCTCCCAATACTCACTTTGGCCTCACCGCTGAATGTTAGCTGCCACCCTGTGCCCTTCAGGTCACTAGTATCTGCGTTTAGTGAATCAATTTCTAAGGAACCGGCTCCAGCAAACTTTGCTTCTAGAAACTTCAACGACCCGGACTTTCCGAACCGGACGTTTTCGATATGTATCTTTTCAAAGCCGCATGTCGAGAAATCTAGTTCGCCGCTGATTTGAACTGGTTTCGTGTCTCTACCGCAAATTTTTAGCCCTCGCTCGAATTCGGATTCACAGAACCGAATTCGAATGCCAGCGGGTAGAATCCATCCTTCATCGAGCGTAATTTTTCCCGAAAAGAATATGCGAGAAAGGTCGATGGTCAGGTCTCCTGAAATAGACTCGATCGAGCTGATTGTTCGACGTAGGCTTTCAAGGAGATTCTCGACTTTTGGATGCCGTTGAGCAGCTGCCACCTTATCCACATCTTCTCCAGTCGCCCACGAGGTTTCGAAGGACACTTTGCGGATAGCCGATGCGATTGCCAACGCTGCGTCCGGGGCATAATTTGGATTTCTTTCGGCCACTGAGCAGAGCTGTTCCCAATGAAGCCCATCATCTGGTTCCTCCAGGGCTAGACGCAGTGCCGCAGCATAGGCGTCACGCCAGGAGGATTCGAGTTCTTGTTTCATTCTACTTCGTTCGTTCTGATGCCTGGCATGTGTGTACATTGCCGCGTAGGTAGCCCCGCCGCCCGCGAGAGCCGTGCTTAGCAAGGAAATCCAGGCCACGGGCTCACTTTCGCTTCCCGAGATTGCGAACCTGAGTATTGCGATTCCTACGATCTCGATCATTGAGAAGACGAGGAAGGCAGCCAGGACTGCGCGTCGCATTCGTAGTGGCCTCTCGGCGCCCAGTGAACTCACCTTGACGCCCCCCACCTCACGCCCGCCGTGTCACGCACCCGAGACGACAGCCTCTGCGTAGATGCGCGAGGTCTTTGGGGGCCGCGCCTGACCCAAGCGTCTCCCACCCATCGGACGGCCATGTTCCCACCACCTCCTCGGTGACCCGATATCGCCAAACCCTAACCGGTAGCGATCCGGGCAACCAGTGCAAACACGTGCCAATCCCTCCCCGGCGACGACATGCACGGAATTCCAAGGTTCTAAGCAGGTGTGGGATTGGTCACGTTTGCTCAAAGCTACCTTTACGGCGGTGGGCCAACCGTTCGGGCGGCGCGAGCTCGGGGGCAGTGTTCCGACACCCCTACCGCATGGCCGCGGTCATGCTGCGCCAGAGATCGGACCGGCGAGGCGGACGAGTCGGTCTGTACGCCGGGTTCTGTTCCCACACGTGGTCACCCTCGCGTGGGCGACGGCCATCCATCTACGACGTACGTTGCCGCACGCCTCCAGCGGTCTACCCGGAAGCTCGGGCGGGCCGCCCTCGAACGCTCCCTGTCTGACCTTGCTCCAGGTGGGGTTTACCGAGCCGAGCCAGTCACCTGGCCCGCTGGTGGTCTCTTACACCACCGTTTCACCCTTACCGCGACGTTCCCGGCCGAGGCCGGAACGAAACGGCGGTCTGTTTTCTGTGGCACTGTCCCGCGGGTCACCCCGGGTGGGCGTTACCCACCACCTTGCCCTTCGGAGCCCGGACGTTCCTCGGTGGCGCACGCCGAAGGCACACGTCAACGCGGCCGTCCGACCGACTCGTCCGCAGGTCGAGCCTACCTGCCCCACAACCACCATCCGACCTGCAAACCGCCAGAGCTCACCCAGTCTGCCGGGATTGCGAGGGGCCGGACTCGCTACGCCGAAAGGTACGGCCGCGAGACGCTACCCTGAGGGGCACGCGAGATGCGGTAACTCCGGAGAGAAGCAATGACGAACAAGCAGCTCATCAGTTACATCCTTCCTGTGTACAACGAGGAACTGGGGATCGAAAAGTTCTACGAAGCACTGCGGGCGGCGACGAATCCGCTGGAAGGCGACTACCGCTTTGAGTTCATCTTCGTCAACGACGGAAGCGCGGACGGATCACTGGAGATCCTCACCGAGATGCACGAGAGCGACCCCCGGGTCACCGTCTTGGACTTCTCCCGGAATTACGGCCACCAACTCGCCGTCACCGCCGGTCTCGACGTGGCCTGCGGCGATGCGGTGATCATCATGGACACCGACCTTCAGGACCCGCCAGCCGTGAGTGTCGAGCTGATCGCGCGTTGGTCGGACGGCATCGACGTCGTTTACGCCCAGCGTCGCTCCCGTCAGGACGGCCCCCTGAAGAAGCTCACCGCGCATATGTACTACCGCCTGCTCGCGCGGCTGTCCACGATCGAGATCCCCAGGGACACCGGCGACTTCCGGCTGATCAGCCGCCGCGTCGCGGATCAACTGCGCAAGTACCGCGAAGCCAACCGCTATGTGCGTGGCATGGTCGCCGATGTCGGTTTCCGCCAAGAAGCCGTGCAATTCGACCGCGACGCAAGGTTCGCCGGCAAGACCGGATACTCCATCGCCAAGATGCTGCGCCTGGCCTCGGACGGCATCCTCGGCTTCTCCACGAAACCGCTGCAGCTCATCTCCCGCCTCGGCCTGGTCATCTCGATCTTCAGCATCATCGCGCTTCTGTACGTCCTGGGAATCAAGTTCTTCAATCCCGATGCGGCGATCCCCGGGTGGGCGTTCCTGTCCGTCGGGGTCTTCTTCCTCGGCGGAGTCCAGATCTCGATGCTCGGCGTACTCGGCGGGTACATCGGCCGCATCTACGTTGAGGCCCAGGACCGGCCGCTGTACATCGTCCGCTCCGTGATCTCGACGACGCCCCTGTCCGAGAGTGGCCGGCCCTTGCCGCGCGAACTCACATGACGAAGACGACTCGCCGCGTCGGGCGATTCGCCGTCATCGGCGTCATCAACACGCTGATCGACCTGCTGCTCTTCGTCGGGCTCCGTTCGCTCGGTATGCCCGCGCTCGGCGCGAACGCGATCTCGACCACTTGCGGACTCGCCTTCAGCTTCGTTGCGAACCGCAGATTCACCTTCGGCGACCGGACAGGCCGCCCCCTGACCCAATTCCTGCTTTTCGTCGGCGGCACCGGAATCGGCTTGTGGGTGCTGCAACCCCTCATCATCACGGCCGTCGCGCATCTGCTCGCCGACCGCGGATTCGACTCCGACTTCGAACAACTATGGATCCCAAAGCTCTGTGCGATCGCTTGCGGCATCGTGTGGAACTACTTCTTCTACGACAAGATCGCTTTCCGCTCGACTCATCAACGCGACGATCAACTCACCGACGGCGCAGTCAATGAAATGGTGAACGATGAACAATCCCAGCGCTGACGTGAACCGGCCGGCCGCACTGTTGTGGATCTCCCGGTGGATCCCGCTCGCTCTCGTACTGCTCGTGTGCGCCGTCCTGCTTCACGAATACGGCACACCCGTGCGGGCGATCGGGGCGACGGCGCTGTATTACGCCGCCATGGTGGTGTTGCCCGGGACTCTCCTGTGGCGGCTCTTCCCGGTGGCGCCCCGGTCGTTCATGGAACAGGTGGCCGTCGGGTCGGCGTTGGCATTGGCGATCCAGGCCGTCCTGCGGTGGCTGCTGTCATCCGTGGGCGCACAGTCGCTCACACCGTTGTGGGCGGTCGCGGTCGTCCTCGCCGTCTCGTTCATGCCACGGTGGCGTCACGCGTGGCGGTACGACGGCCCAGTGCGGGGCAACACGGGCCTGTCTTGGGTGACGGCCCTGGTCGTCGTCGCCAGCTCCTGGTGGCTCACCAACACCGCCTTCCGCAGCAACCCCATCCTGCCGCTTCCCGCAGCCGGCCAGTACTACCCGAGCGCACCGTACATCGACATGCCGTACCAGCAGTCGCTCGCCTCGGCAGTCAACCATCCGTGGCCCTTGATGTACCCGTACGTGCCGGATACCCCGCTGAAATACACGATCCTGCCGTACGAGCATTTCGCCGATCTCCACCAGTGGTCCGGTGCCGACCTCACCTTGGTGATCATGCGGCTGCACACGTTGCCGTTGCTGGCCCTGAGCATCGTCCTCATAGCCGTCCTCGCGGCCCGGGTCGCCGACTCGCAGATCGCCGGGGTCCTGGGGGCACTCTTCGGCACGCTGAGCGCGCCGATGTCGCTCTACGGCTGGACCTGGTGCCCGTTCTTCGAAACCGGCTTCCTCAACTACGGCACGTACCGCAGCCCCACTCAGACCTTCGGCGAACCGCTTTTCCTCGCACTGCTCTTCCTGATCGTCGTACTCCTGACCCCAGAGCAGAAGCGGCGGAACTGGATTCTCATCGGCCCCATCGCCCTGGTGGCCTTCGCCGCCGCCGGATCGAAAGCCACCTTCCTTCCCATGATTCTGTGCGGGGTCGGGCTGGCCGCTCTGGCAGCCTCGATCTGGGCACGGCAGAAACTCCCGCGACTGGTCGCCATCGGCGTGGTCGGTGTCGCGGCCATGGCCATCGCACTCGTCACAATCACCGGCACGAACTCCCGGTCGCTGGAGCTCGGTGACGGCCGGCAATACCTGCTCTTCACCCCGGTGAGCGCGGTCATGGGCACCCTCAGCCACCTCCCGGCGCTGCTCGGCGCCATCGCGATCATCGCACTGGCATGGCTGAGCGTCATGGTGGGCGTTGTGTTCCTCCTGCGGTGGCAACTGCGCGATCCGCGTATGTGGTTGCTCCTGGGAGTTGTCGCCGCCGGTCTGGCGGGGGTGATCCTCGGCGTCCACCCCGGAAAGAGCCAGCTGTACTTCCTTCGCGGCGCGTGGCCCGTTCTCGGCGTGCTCTCCGCCTGGGGAATCGCGGTCGCATGCCGGCGCACGGAACTGTCGCCGGCGAAACAACGCGTGCTGGTCGCTGGTGCGCTCGTGCTCGGCATGCTCGCGGTGGTGGGCGTGCGCCACCTCGTCTCCGACCGTCCCGACCCCGACGGGATGGCTCGGTGGTGGGCGTTCTTCTACCCGTACGCCATCTTGGTGGTCGCACTGGGCCTGGTTGCGTTCCTCGCCGTCCTCCTCCTCAAGCGCACCGGATACCTGCACCAACATGCCCTTCTGGTGGGTTGCCTGCTGGTCGTCACCGCAATCGCCGGCGGCACGCTCGTCGAGCAGTTCGGCAACGGGTCACTCGCCCTCAACCCCAAGGACGTGCCGGCCGCGAACGGGCCGGCGATCACCGCCGACAACGCCGAGGCAGCGCGGTGGGTTCGAAGCCACGCCGACGGCGACGAGATCATCGCCACCAACGCGCACTGCGCCGACAGACGGGACCCAGCCGACTGCGACGCTCGGCGCTTCTCCATCGCCGCGCTCTCTGAGGTGCCCGTGTACCTGGAGGGCTGGTCCTACTCCAACCCCTCCCCGGAAGTCGCCCCCGGCTTCCGCGACATCGGCCCGTTCTGGAATGCCGGCATCCTGGCGATGAACGACGCGGCCTTCTACGACCCCGACAACGCCAAGCTCGACGCCCTGCGCGACGAGGGTGTACGTTTCCTCGTCGTCGACCGGACCATCAAGCCGGAATCACCTGAGCTCGCCTCCTACGCCACCCTCGTCTTCGAACGGCCCGGGGCAGCCGTCTACGACATCGAGAAGTAGCCGCCGCCGGGCGACACCCACGCATCGCGACGAGCGTGGGGTCGCCCGGCGTCCCCGTACAGTGACCGGGTGTTGTTGCTGCTCCCCCCGTCCGAAGGCAAGACCCCCGCCCCCGACGACGCCCTCCCCTGCGACCTCGCGGAACTGTCGAGCCCTGAACTCACCGGAGACCGGCTCGCCGTACGCAAAGCGCTGATCCGGGCGAGCGCACGTCGTAATGCGGCCACCGTCCTGGGGGTGAGTCCTGGCCTGTCCGACGAGGTGCGCCGGAACGTCGACCTCGACACGGCACCCGCCGCGCGCGCCGACCGGGTCTACTCGGGTGTCCTGTACGCAGCGGCGGGCCTCGCCCACCTCGACCCCCAGGCCACCGCCCGGGCAGCCCACGAAGTGCGGATCATCTCGGCGCTGTGGGGAGCGGTCAGCCCCACTGATCGCATCCCCGCCTATCGCCTGGCCATGGGCGTGAACCTGCCGGGGATCGGACCGCTCGCGGCCCACTGGCGCCCACGCCTTGCGGCCGTGCTGGGTCCACTGGCCGCGCAGGACGTCATCGTGGACTGCCGGTCGGCGCCCTATGTCGCGGCATGGCGACCACCCGCGGGGTCCGCGTGGGTGACGGTCCGGGTGCTGCGGGACATCGACGGCCGTCGCACCGTCGTCTCCCACCATGCCAAACACACCCGCGGACTCCTGGTCCGTCACCTGCTCACCTGCCCGGCGGATCTCACCACCACTGAAAGCATTGCCGAGGCGGCCTGGAACGTGGTCGGCACCGAGGTCCTCGACGCCGCGTTACGACCGGCCACCGGGCGCGGGCCTGCCGTCCTGGAGCTGGTGGTCACCTGAGTCAGCTCGCGAGCGCCACCGCACGCTCCAGGACGAACTGGGCCGTCATCAGGTCTTCAGGACCCACCTCGGGTTCCGCCAGGGCGCCGAGCTGCGCCGCGACGGTCGCCAATCCGAGGTCCGTGGCCGTCCGGCAGGCATTCGCCAGGCGTTCGCGCTGAAGTGCGGTGGCCTGGCGCGCTCCGGTGGTCGCCAGCGCTTCAGCGACGTCGATGCCAGGCCGGCAGACCCCCACCACCGGATGCACCCGAGCGACCACCGGCACACCCACGGACCGTTCCGAGGCGCGCTGGCGCAAAGCCGCGATCCGGCCCCGCAATCCCCGCAGGGTGTAGGTGCCACGGATATGTGTCATGGACGGTGAGACCAGTTCGATCCCGCCGCCCGGCGCTTGCCAGAAGACACCGACCGGCATCAGGAGGTCACCCGATCGTTCGGCCGTCACCGCGACAACGCGACGGCGAGTGGCGACGATCGCCAGCAGGCCCTCCGCGTCACCGCCACTGCTCACCGGCAACCGGAGCTCGTGCTGTGCCCCGCCGGCATCGACCAGCGACCACGTCAGTTCCTGCCGGATCTCGTCCAAACCCAGCGCACCCACGTCACGGACGACGATCAGGACGGCGGCAGGCTCCACGGGGGCGAAGCCGACGGCGCTGACCCTGGAATTCGCCGACATGCGTTCCGCAATGGCGGCCAGACCAGGCACGGAGAATGCGGCGGTGGGTCTCGCCACGGTCTTGTCACTGTTGGCCAGGCTGCCGTCGGCCCGCGAGGCCGCACCGTCGAGGTCGAAGGGGGCCGAACACAGGCTCGACGGTGCCCGCCCCCACCACACCGGCGAATCCCACGACGGCCGGAACCCGGGGTCCTGCCCCGCAGCCCGGGCCGCCGTCACGCGCCGAGTGCGCCCTTCGGCCGAGTCCCAGACGGTCAAAGTAGCGCCGCGCGCACCACTGGGCGAATACCACAGTCGCGCACCCAACGGCGTGAACCGGGGACCCATCACCACCGCCTCGGCGCCCGCCGTGGCCTGGCGTGTGCTGCCGAGCAGCGACGGGAGACGGTCGACCGGCGCAGCGCGGATCGCCTCGGTGAGCGCCCAGGCCCGCGCTATCGCGGACAGGCATTCTTCCTCGCGCAGGGAATCGTCACGCTTCACCAACCGGTCGAGTACCCCGGCGGCGGTCAACAGGAGGCCGTGGAGCAGAGGCAGCCCTTCCACCCTGGCAGCCGCTGCCACACCCTGGATGAGCGCGACGGAGTCACGACCGAGGTGGGACAGCCCGGCATCGAGGATGTCGACCAGGCCTTCGCGGGTGTCTTCGATGGTGTGGAGTTGGCCCGCCGTGAGGTCGGGATTCGTTGCTGGCGTCGGCAACGGCCACGGCACACCGGCGCGGGCAAACACCCGGATGATCGCCTCCAGCCGGACGGCGGCAGCCGCCGCGCTCGCCAGTGCCGGGCCCTCGATCAGCATCGCGGCGGGTGCGGCACCGCAGATGTGGTGGACGACCGACCCGCCCGGCCAGGTGATGGTCAGTCGCTGACCCTCGATGGTCGTGGTGCACGCGTCTGGTGCGGTGACGTGGGTGACGGCACCCGATCGCCAGTCGGCAGGTACGGTCCGCGCGACTCGGCGGACCGCGGCCACACCGGCCGCCTTGTTGACGACTGCTGAGTCGGCGCCGAGTAGATCCGCAAGCGGGTCCAGCTGTTGCGCGGCGTCGACGGCCTCCCCCGGCGGGCTCGTCGCGGGTTCGGCCGCATCGGTCGGCGACGGTTCGCCCGGTTGCCCGCCGGTCGCGCCGCCCGCTGGGTCGCCGCCCGCTGGGCCTGCGCCGGTCGTTGCGTACTCGCGGGTCCACAGGCAAGCCGCCACGACGTGGATGCAGACTCCGGCGGCCGGGCACGGGCAGACCACGGCGGTCGGCCCTCGGCCATCGACGCGCACCGTCGCCGTCGCGAATTCCAGCACCGCCCCCGACTCGCATACCTGCGCGCGAATCGCACCGGAGGCCAGTTCCTTGCGTGCCCGGCGTAACAGGCCGGGATTCGCGAGGGCCGCGAGCGCCTCGTCGTCATAGCCCGCGAAAACCCGCGCCCAGGTCATATCAGCACCTCCCCCAACCACTGTGCGAAATGGCTCGGGGTGAGGGCGGCGACCTCCATGCCGCGATCCGCCAACCGCTGGGCGACCCCGCGGTCGTAGCGAGGTTGGGCACCCTCATCGAGCGCCGCCAATCCCAGCATGCAGGTTCCCGCGGTGGACATCCGCCGGGTGGTCGCCAGCAGTGCGGAGACCGAGCCGCCCTCCTCGAAGTCACTGACCACCACCACAACGGTCCGGCTCGGTGTGGTCACCAGCTTCTCGGCGTGCCCCAGGGCGCCGGCGATGTCGGTGCCGCCACCGAGTTGCGCCGTCATCAGGACGGCGACGGGGTCGGCTGCCAGCGCACTCAGGTCGACCACTGAGGTGTCGAAGAGCAGGAGGCGGACCCGGATGCCAGGTAGCCCGCTGAGGATGCCCGCACAGACCGCGGAGTACAGCAGTGAAGGCGCCATCGAGCCGGACTGGTCGACCAGGACGATGACATCCCAGGTCAGCGCCCGCCGGGATCGGGCGGTGAACCGCACGTCGGCGATCAGCAGCCGCTGCGACTCGACGTCGTACTTCGCCAGGTTGGCTCGGATGGTGCGCTGCCAGTCGAAATCCTGGCTCCGGGGCCGCGGCGAGCGGTGCATGCGGTTGCGCCGACCGGAGAGGGCGGTGAGGAAGCGCGGGCGCAACCGGGCCACGATCTCCTCGACCGTCTTGGTGATGATGATCCGCAGGCCGGCTTCGGTCCGCTCGTCAAGCCGGCCCCGGATTTGCAGGAGGGCGGTGACGAGTTCCGGCGCGGCATCCAGACTCTCGGCACTCTCCGGCGAAAGCAGTTCGGTCATTCCGTACCGGGTGAGGGCGTCACCCTGCATCCGTTCGAAAGTCTCGCGGGGGAACAGCGACCGGGCGCGGCCAAGCCATTCGACGGACTGGATCACGGTGCGGTCCAGCCCTCCGGCTCGCCCGCCCGAGCTGCCCCTCTTTGGGGCGCCGGGGCCGAGTCGCAGTCCCCGAGCCGTGTACTCACGGTCGTAGAGAAAACTCAGCGCTGCCTCGGTTTGGGCATCGTCGGCGGCGGGCGGAAGCGACCGATCGGCATATCGCCCCAGGACGAGCCGCCAGCGCCGGGCGGCCTCCCGTTCGGCACCGGGCGTCGTGACGCTGGCTGCTTCGGCACCAGGCGTCCCGGCGTCGAACGCCGCGACGTCGGACGCACCGGCCAGTCGCCCTGCGGCCGGTGGCGAATTCTGGCCGTCCGTCGCCCGCCTCCGATCAGCCGACCATGCCCAACCGCCGAGCCCATCCCGTTCCAAGGTCGCCACCAGATCGTGTTCGACGGCAATCGCTGCCGCCAGGTCGGCCCCGGAGACTGCGATCACCACGTCGATGTCGGTGGCGCGCATCCCGGTGCGGACCGCGACCTGTTCCGCAAGGCGCGCTGTCTCCGCAGGCTTGAGCTGTGTGAACGCACGGCGCAGGTCGGGCAGCAATGCCCGGAAGTCCGCGGCCGTCATCTCCCGCAGGCCGACGTGGACACCTTCGAAAAGATCCGGTGTGTGCACCAGGAGGTCGGAGGCCGCCCGCATCATTCCCTGGAGGAACCGGACCGCCGCCGGTGCCGAGGCACCAGGCGACATGTGGGCCTGGACAGCGGCGACCAGCATCGCGATCCCCTCCGGCCCGGTCACCGCGTCCATGGCGATCAATGCGCCACGCACTCCGGGCGCCGCACCAACATCGTCGCGGATCCGCATGAGCTCGCGCGCGACGGGTTCGGCCAGGTCGGGGGTGGCGTCGGAGTCAGTGTCGGCGATGGTGATGGCGGAGTCGGGGGCCATGGCCGCTGCCGTCCGAGCCGCTGTACGTACGCCGCGCAACAACTCGCGCAATGAGATGAGCGTCTCGATAGCCGCCGTCTCCTCCGGCTCCTCCACGTGTGCCAGATCCGGCGCCAGGTAGCTGGCGGCGGCAATCCCGAAGCCCACCAACTCCAGGAAGGCAGCCGCATCGGATAACTCAAGCTCTCGCCGCGCCCGCCACAGCCCGATGACGGCATGCGAGGCCGCCACCACCGACGCCAGGTCGGGATCGGCATCGAAGGTTGCGCGCAGCACCACCACCAGCCGGCCTTCCTCGTCGTGCATTCCCATCGAGGCGGCCTGAGCGAGCAGTGTCGCCACCGCGGATGAGCGCCGGGCCTCGACGACCTGCCGTTCGCGCTCGCGCAGGAGGCTCACGGCCACGTCCTCGAGAGTTGCCCCCCTCGACGAGCTCTCGATCAGAGCGGCTTCGACCATCGGCGTCCAGGCGTACTGCCACTCCTCCAGTAGCCGCCCACCCCCGGCAGCGGCGGCAACACTGCCACTAGTCAGGTTCCGCGCGAACCCCGAACCGATGAAGGCCATCAGCTGCAAGAACCGCCGTCGTTCACGATGCCGGGGCTTACGCCGCGGGTCCAGGGTGACCACATGGGAGGTCGAATCCGCAACCGAGAGTCGCAGCGCGACTGCCCGGTCACGGGCCTCGGTCACCAACGGCGGAGCCGCGGTCCCCGGCGGCAACTCACCGAGGACGGCGCCACCCAGTTCGGCGGACAAAGCCTGGGACATCGGTGCCGGCATCGCGCCGTCATCCTTGACGAAACAGGACGTCAAAGCGTCCAGGATGTCGGTCCGCCCTGGAACCGCTCGCCCACGTAGATCGGCGAGGCGGCGGGCCTGGCCGAGTGCGGCCGAGGTGTTTGCCACCCCCGCGGGTGCCCCCAAGTCGGCCGCTCGGCGCGCGACGTCCACGAAGAAGGCCGCCGCCACGTCCCCGGTGCCACCCGAGCGCCGCGACTCCCATACCCGCTGGTGGTAACCGGGCGACGGCATACCAGCGCCGTAACCGCGCAGCCCATCCAGCCGGTCATGGTCGTAGCGGATCAACCACGACGTGCCGGAGGCCATCGCGCCGTACCCCGCCTTCGGCCGCCTCGCCACCACCGCCGCGCCTTCGGGTGCACCGGTCAGCGCCTCGACCAACGCGAGGGTGTGGAAGGCACCGGTAACGACGACGGTCGCCCCCTCACCGCGACGATCGGCGATCCGCGCGGACATCCGTGCCTCACGGTCGAGGGTGCCATCCGCCTCCAGCACCGCGTCCTCATAGTCGAGCCGGGCCAGACCGGCCCAGGCAAGAACATCGTCGGCCACCGTGCGCCAGTCGGTGAGACCGGTCGTCGTGCGGGTCTCAATCAGGTGTTCCCAAAGTTCGTCGTGGTCACGGCAACCGAGCCGGCTCGCCAGCGCGTTCATCGTGCGACTGTGCGCCAGATACCGTTCCGCCTGCAAGGTTCTGGCGACGGCGTCGTCCGTCCGGGTCGCAGCGTCTGGGAGGGTGCCCGGGCCGGTCGACAGGTCCCCGGACAGCCCGCCCCCGGCCGGCGGTGACTCGCCGGAGCCAGGGGTCTCACCGGAGCCAGGCCGCTCGCCCGAGCCGGGGTTCGCACCGGGCACATCTGCCCGTTCGCACCAGGGCCGGTCGATGAACTCGATACGAGCGCCGAGCTCATCGGCGGCCGAGATCGCCACCCATTCGGGCGAGAAATCGGCCAGCGGATAGAAGCCCGAGGTCTGCTGGCGGTCGTCGACAGACAGGATCGCGACCGGTGGCCGAGTCGCCGGATCGAGGAGCGTGGGGACCAGCGCGGTGTACTCCTGCGGACCCTCCACCAGCAAAGTCGTCGGATGCACCTGCTCGATGAGGGACCGCACCGCGATCGCGCAGGCCGGGCTGTGATGCCGGATCGGGACGAAGTACAGGCCCTGCTCCCGCAGCTCGCCGATCGCCCGCACGGCACGCTGGAGTCGCGGTGGAGCTTGTTCCCAGGCGCCGGTCAGCCCCATAGCGACTCGGCTGCCCGGAAGAACTCCTTCCAGCTCCGCGAATGCCGCGCCCGCTCCCGCACCACGTTGTCCACGTAACTGCGCAGCCGGCGAGCATCCTCGTCGTCACCCTTGAGGGCGACCCCGGCGAGCTGGCGGGCGATCTCGGCAGGAGTGACCGTGCCGGTACCCAGGTATCGGGCTTCCAGACAGGCGGCGACCGCGACGTTCACAGCCTCGGCCGTCGACATCACGGTCTCGGGGCGCTTGACGGGACTGCCTTCGGCGGTGGCCCCGGTGCGCAGGTCCTGGAATGCCGTGACCAGGATGTCGAGGACATCGGCGTCCACCGGCGGGCGATCCTGCCCGAGTTCGGCCGCCACCTGGGACTCGATCAGCTGGATCTCGAAGGAACGATCCCGCAGCGGACGAACGGTCTCGAAGTTGAACCGTCGCTTGAGGGCAGCCGACATCTCGTTGACGCCACGGTCGCGCAGGTTGGCGGTGCCGATGATCGAGAAGCCGGGTTGGGCCACGATCCGCGCCTCGCTGCCGAGTTCGGGAACCATGAGTTGCTTCTCCGAGAGGATCGACACCATGGTGTCCTGGATCTCCTGGGCGCAGCGCGTGAGCTCCTCGAACCTCGCCACCCGCCCCGACTCCATGGCCCGGTAGATGGCCGACGGCACGATGGACCGCTCGCTAGGTCCCTCGGCGATCAGCAGCGCGTAGTTCCACGAGTACCGGACATGGTCTTCGGTGGTGCCCGCCGTGCCCTGAACGGTGAGGTTCGACGTGCCGCTCACCGCGGCGGCCAGCAGCTCGGAGAGCATCGACTTCGCTGTCCCGGGCTCGCCGACGAGCATGAGCCCCTGCCGTCCGAGCAACGTGACGACCGCCCGGTCCACCAGCTGGTCGTCCCCGTAGAACTTTCGGCTCACCCCGAGGCTGTCGTCGCCGACGATGAACGCCCGGACCGCGCGTGGGCTCAGCCGCCACCCCGGTGGCAGCTCCGCACCACTGCGCGCGTCGGCATCGGCGAGGACAGCGAGCTCGTCGGCGTAGCGTTCCTCGGCTGACGGGCGCAGTGCGCGGCCCGCTGCTCCTGGCAGCCCGACTCCAGCCCCACCCGGTGCGGCGTCGGATGTGTTGCCCGTCATCGTCTCCCCCGCCATCAATACGCCGACTTTCGTTCCCAGTCAGGGTCGAAAGCCCCACCGGAAGCCACTGTCACATAGTCGCGGTAGGACTCCGCGTAGAGCACCGGCGGCACCTCGGCCAACGGCACGGTGGCACCACCGCGGCTCCGCTCGAAGCTCAAGGTCCGTACCGCGGCCGGAATGTTCTCCTCGGGAAGATACGCCCCGGTGAAGGAGATGACGGCCACCAGCTGCACGCTGTCATAGGCCTTGGTGTATGCCGTGAACCAGCCGGCGTCCTCCGCCTGGCTCCGGGAGTAGCCGAGTTTGGTGGCCCGGCCGCGGATTGTGAAGGAGTCGGCGAGCCAGCCTTGGTGGTCGTCCACCTCGGTGCGGACGCCCGGCGCCGGTGGGGCCGGAGCATCGAGCTGGTCGAAGACGATCGGCACCTGGTAGTCCCGCATATGTGCACGCCAGGCCTCGGCGGTCGCGGCGTCCACGAGGCGGGCGTGGGCCAGGGCGATCGACCCGTCGTCGCCCAAGGTGATCGTCTCGTCAGCGGCGTCGATGAGTTCCCCACCGCTGGGCCGGAAGAGCCGCTGCCCGTCGCCGGGGTTCTCGATCCACACCAGCCGCTCAGCGAGTCGCGACATGAGTGGGTGCCCGGCGATGAACTCGGTCCACTCCACGGTGGGCCACACCCGGCCGGTGCACATTGCCTCGTAGAGCCGCGACCGCTGAAGCGCGACGATCTGTTTGAGTTCCTTGCGCGACGCCGAGAGTTGGGCCTTGGCTGCCTTGTACATCTCCGGGTCGTCGTCTTGGCGTTGGGCGGGCAGTGCCTTGATCGCCTTGTCCTCGGGGTTCGCCAACTCCAGGGTGAAAGCCTCGGTCACCCGGCCGGTGACAGTGCGGGAGCCGAGGTCCAGCCGAAGGATCCCGTCATCATCCAAGCCGGCGGTCGCGACGGTCCGGTCGGCGAGCTGGTCAGGAGTCCAGCCTCGAGCCTCGGCCAACTCGGTGACGAGCTCCTGAGCCTGAGATTGGACGGTCGCCTGACGGAATCGTCGGGCAACGGTCAACAACAGCTGGATTGGCTCCTGCCCGCCGTGGGCGGCCAGCGCGGAAACCAGGGCACCCACCTGTGCCCGGCGACCAGTGTTGTCCTTGATGTACGACGCGGCGGCGGACGCCAAGTCTGCCCCAGGCGCACCCACCGTCAGTGCCAGAAGACCCTTATCGGCGATGGCCGAGGAGATGTACTGCGACTGGTGCTGACGGTAAGCCTCCCGCTCATGGTCGGCTACTGACTTCGCGGCTTCGGCCTCCCAATAATCGTCATGGCCCTTGCCGCCATACCTCTTGCGGTTGATCTGGGCATTGTCGAAGCGCTGTTGCGCCAACCCCCTGCCGTGCGCGGCCGACTCTTCCGGGTCGGGATGCCGAGTGTCCTCACCGATCCAGGCATGCAGGATGAAACTCCCCAGCGCCGACCGGGAGGGCTCGTCCAGAAGTGACAGATAGCGCGTGAAGATGCCGGCACCGGACGGGTCCTTGAGCTTGTCGGCGACGATCACCCACCACCGGATCACCTCGGCCGGAACCTGGCCACCCGTTGCCCAGCGGGCGACGGGCAGGGCATCCATCGGGAACCAGCCCAGGCTGGCCGGCGCCTTGGCCTTGAGGCCCTTGGCTGCCTCCGCCACGAGCACATCGGGGGCCAGGTAGGCGCAGATGTCTCCACCCAGGGTCTCGATCGCGGTCAGCAGCGCTGCGCGAGCCGCGGGCTGCTTCTCCTTCTTGACCGCGGCAAGGAGCGCGGGGAGCGCTGCCGAATCGCCGATGCGGCCGAGCCAGTTGGCCGACGCCGCTCGGATCTGCGATTTGGTGTCGGTGAGTCCTTGTTCCCCGAGTGCCCGGGCGACGTGATGCGATTCCAGCACCCGTTGAGCGCTACGCCGGTGGGTTTTACCCTCTCCCAGAGCCAGGGACGTCAGTGCCGGAACAAAGGCCGCCGGAACCTGCGGCATAGCACCGAGGATCTCGATGGCCAACTCCACCTGATGGGGCTGGTCGAAGGAGTTCGACCGGTCGCCGGGCCGCATTCCTAGAGCGATCTCAAGTCGCTCCGGCCGTCCGAGGTAGTAGGGCCACAACTGGTCGACCGTGAAGAGAGCCGCGGAGTTCCATTGGCTGAAAACCAGCTCATCTGCCGCCTTGTCCGGCTCCGGGATGCCCACTCGTGCCAGCGCGTCAACGAAGGTGCGAAGGTCGCCAGTTTTCCTTCCGAGCAGTCGAAAACGCCACCACAAGATCTTCGGTGGCGACCCGACTACGCAGAGCCTGAGCGCGGCCAACAGGCCGAATTCCGGCAGCGCGGAGACCACCCGGTTGTCCTCCAGGGCATTGCGGAGACCCTTCGGAGCATCCGGACGCACACCGCAGAGATAGGACGCCATGTCGCGCAGACCGCTATCGGTCACCTTGGAGAATGTTTCGACCCGCCCACGGGCCGCACTCAGCGTCCAGTTGTTCCTCGGTGTCCCCGCAGCCGTCGCCTCGGCCACCGTCTGCTGCGCCGCCGCTAACTGGGCATCGATGGCAGCCCGCGCAGCGGCCACCCACTCCTCCCCAAGGACGACCTCGGTGGCCGGTGCGAATGCCGGCACCTCGATGTCCTCGGCGATCTCTGCCGTGGCACTAGCCGTCTCACCCCGATCCGCCGCCCTCTCCAACAGGGTCCGCCGGGCGCCTGGCTTCTCAGCCTCCGCCGCCCGCCGCAGAACATCGCCGCCGCCGGGCAAGGCCGCGAGCGCCGAGGCGAGTTCCCCGAGCCGAGCCACCGGCGTGGCGGTCACCAACGGGGCCGCCATCTCCAGGGCCACGGGTAGCGTGCACAGCAGCGCGATAGCGGGCCGCCGCACGGTCTTCGCGGTATCCACCGCGAGTTGGGCGATCAGGTCTGCGAAGACCAGCGCCGCCGCTGGCTCCTTGCTCAGCCGGCCGACGAAGTCGTCACGGCAGCTGGCGTGCGTCGAGGGCAGAACCTGCCGCACGACATCGGCGTGTGCCACCAGGTAGTCGAGCGCCTCGCGGCTCTCCAGCAAAACGCCGTAGTAATCGGTCGACCACGATCCTGCGGCCGGGGCACGGTCGAGCAAGACCCGCAGCACCACACCCGGCACCTCAGCGTCAGGCACACCCCCGGCCGAGGCGATCGCCTCCAGGCGGGCCGGAGACCACAGCGCCGCCATCTGCTGATCGGTCAGCTTCTTCTTACGATCGACGGTGTCGCGGGACATCAGCGCATCGTTGAGCAGCCCAATAAGCCAGGCGGGTATACCTGTTGATGGCGACTCCACGGCCGCGATGGCGTTCAACAGCCGACCCAGCCGCGCCAGTTGATCAGCGGGCGCGCAGGCATAGAACTGGTTGCGCGCCAGCGATCCGACCTCGCCTGTCCAGTTGCAGCCGATCCGTGCCTGCACCTCGGCGCTGATCCAGTTACGCCATGTCGGGTGCAGCACAACCGTGCCGAAAGGCACCGCCACCTCGGCTCGCCCGGGAGCGGCCTCGATCTCCAGGAGCACCTCGGCTCCCGCACCCGAGCGGATGTACTCCATGGCACGCCTCAGCGTGTCCGGCGAGATCAGCCGGAGCCCGTAGAGCCCTTCCTCAAGATGCCGGTCGATGTCATCGCCCCGGCCGCCCTTGCGGCGCAACGTATCAAGGATGCCCATACCTGCTCCCACCGCTTTCTCAACTGGTCACGCCCCGCGCACGGAACCGTATCGGTGGGGTCAGACACTCCCTCATTCGACCCTAATCCCCACGCGACCTGCCCTCGGGCTCGGCCTGGGGGAAATCGCGGGCGAAGTCACCGCCGGAGTCCATGGCCTCGTTGGCAAGCCGGTCGGCGGCGGAGTTCTGGGCACGCGGCACCCACTCATAGAGCACCGGCCCAGGAAAGGCCGCCCGGGCCTGGTCCGCGAGAATCCGCAGGTCACCATTGCGGATCTTCCAGCGACCCGACATCTGCTCCACGACCAGCCGCGAGTCCATCCGCACCGTCACCTCGGCACCCGGGTCGATCGCCGCGGCTGCCCGCAGCCCGGCCACCAGCCCCGAGTACTCCGCCACGTTGTTCGTGGTCACCCCGAGGTGACCGCCGCGTTCGGCCCGCACCCCCGACTCGTCACGCACCAATGCCCCATAGCCCGCCAGGCCGGGGTTACCCCGCGACCCACCATCAGCCTCGACGATCAGCCGGGTAGCCATCTCAGTCGTCGATCCGGACCACGATGTGCCCGTAGTCCTCCAGCCGGATCACCTGATCGGCCGGTGCGGAGGTGATGGCAGCCAACTCGGCCCGGCTCAGGTCGACATTCAGCCCCTCGAGCTTCTGCCCGCGCATAGCGACGACGCCCCGGCCGCCGTTCTGGTCACGCACCCGTTCGTAGACGGAGAGCAGCCCGGCATCAAGTCCGGCGGTGGCCTCCTTGCGCTGACCTGCGAGCGTGGCGACCTCGGCGGCGATCTCGGCCAGTCGTGCCTCCTCTTTGCCGGCGGCTTCGGACTGGGTCGCCACCAACTCGGCATGCGCCGTCTCGACCTGCGCGAGGGTGCCCTCGTGCGCCTCCAGCCTCTCCATCACATCGAGTTCGACCTCTTCGAGAACCCCCTGCCGGCGGGCGAGTGAGGCAAGTTCACCGACGAGCGCCTGCGCGTCCTTCGCCCCGACCTGCCCGCTGTCGAGCCGGCTCTGGTCGCGTTCGGCACGGGTGCGCACCTGCTCGACATCGGCCTCCGCCTTGCGCAACTCCCGGCGCAGATCCTCGACGGCTGTCCGCGACTGAACCACGGAGGCCCAGAGGTCGCTCACCTGAGTGTCGAGTTCACTGCGGCGGGCAGACTCAGGCAGGTTCGCGCGCTGGTGGGCGAGCTGCTGGGCACGGGTGTCGAGCGCCTGGACATCGAGCAGTCGGCGCTGGTCTGACGGCGAAGCAGTAGCCACGGGGTTCCTTTCGATGGAGCGGCACGACGGTACGTCAGCTGGCGGAGGGCGCTCCCGAGGGCGGTACGGAGGCGATCCGGGCGGTCCATGGGTCGGTGACCAGGGTACTCACTCGCATCTCCACGGCAGACACGGAACCCGCACCTGCGACGTCCGGTTGCGGTGCCAGGCGCGCGGCCAGATCAGCGGCGGCAGCCGTCAACCACGGCCACTCACTGGCGAAATGCGCAACATCGATGAGGAAGGGACGGCCACCCGGGCCGACACCGGTCTCAGCCCGCTCCCGCAGTTCCGACGCGGGGTGATGGCGCAGATCGGCCGTGACATAGGCGTCCGCATCGGCGGCACGGACCGCATCGAAGAGCGAGTCGCCGGACCCACCACACACAGCAACCCGAGACACCATGGCGTCAAGGTCACCCGCCACCCGCACCCCTTGGGCGGTGGCCGGCAGCACACGAGCCACCCGCTCGGCGAACTCCCGCAATGTCAGCTGCGGTCGGAGCACCCCCACCCGGCCGGTGCCGATGGCCTCCTGACCCGGCGCCGGGATCATCGGCACCCGGTCCTGGAGGCCGAGTGCCTCGGCCAGGGAATCGGCCACACCACCCGCCGCGGCGTCGGCATTCGTATGCGCCACAAAGAGACCGCAACCGCCTTGGATGAGCCGATGCACGATCGACCCTTTGAACGTCGTCGCGGGAACTCCGTGCACCGGACGTAGGAAAAGGGGATGGTGGGTCACCAACAGATCGGCACCCCACTCCAGTGCCTCGGTGATCACGGCGTCAACCGGATCGACCGCGAAGAGCACCTTTCGCACCGACGCCGCAGGATCACCGGCGACCATGCCCACAGCATCCCAGGACTCGGCCAGGTCAGGGGGGAAGAGTTCCTCGAGGTGGCGCACCACGTCGGCCAAGCTGGGTCGATTCACCCCGCCAGCCTAGCGATACCTGGGTGAACTCCTTCTCTGTGACCTGCACCAGGAGAGTTAGCCCGGTCGCAATGCCCTGGAAGCTTGCCCTACTGCGTAGGATTGCCAGCGTGAGCACACTGGATCCAGGCGCGCGCGGCGAGGGTTCCGGCCGGCAAGCGACGAATGGCGTACCCGCGTTGCGTCGCGCGAATGGTGCGGACGTGTTCGCGGCCACCTTGCTGTTCATCGCAGGAATGACACTCGGGGTCGGCGTCATCGGGCTGATCGGGCGCGCCCGGGACCGTTCCATCAACTTCGCCAACGACTGGACGGCCGACCCGCAACCAAGCCAGTGGTGGGCCGTCCTCGGCGCGCTCGTCACGCTGATCGCGGTCGTTGTGCACACCGTCATACACAAGCGAGCAGCCGGTCGCCGTCGGCCACTGCCGGTCGGACCGATCACCCTGCTGTTCCTGGGTGCCGCGATCGGATCCTTCGCGAGCGGTTTCCTCCTGCCCCCCGCAAGCACCGTCGGGACGCGTACCGACCATGTGCTGGGTGCGACCCAACAGTGGGGGCTGGACGATTGGCTGGCCTACACCTTCATCTGGTGGGCGCCTCTGCTGTTCTTGTTGATCGGCATGGGCGGCCTTCTACGAGCGCGCCGCAAACCCGCCGATCGGGATGAGCCCTGGGTTCGACCGGTGCAGGAATCCCCCGGAGGAGACGCCGACACCCTGGCAGCTGTCGAAGCACCCCCCGCAGCGCTGATGGCCACACCCGTGATCCCGGTGACGCGCCCGTCACCGTGGACGATGGACCAGCACGGTCTACCCACCCCGGCCTCCGGTCGGCGTCGCCCGTCCCGAGCCTATGCCCGGGTACTCAATGTGCGTGAAGAGCAGACGATGGCGGTTCCGGAGACGTCCGTGACCTGCCTCGGCGTCGAGGTTCGCCCCGATGAGGGGGGCGACGTTTTCACCTCGATGCTGACAGTAAAATTCGACCAGTCATCACCTCAGTGGGCGAAGTTCTGCTACGTAGGTGCCCTGATTCCCGTGTTGTACTACTCGGACTACGCTGATGAGGTCATCCTGGACCCGGTAGCGCTCACCACCCGTTGATCGAGAGCGCAACTGTCACCCACGACCTCACGGTCATGGTCCGCGACCTGAGGATGCCTTTTGTGAACACGCACGACACCCGGCCCCCCGCCCGCGCGCCCCGACCCCGTCGGACAGGCACGTTCATCTTCGCCGTGGCGCTCGCCGCCGCTATCCTCACGGCCGGTTTCGCTGCCGGTATCGGTCTGATGGCAGCGCTCGGCAACCTGCGGGACACCTCCCTGAACGCGGTCACCAACTGGGAGACGAGCTCCAACGAGCTGCTGATCATCGGGGGAATCGGAGTCTTCGGCTGGCTCACCATCGGCAGCTTGTACATCCTCATCCTCCGCCGTCGCGAGGTGTCGATCGCGGTCGGTCCGGCCTTTTTCGGCCTGCTTGGGATGGCTGCCGGACTCTTCGTCCAAGGTCAACGGCTCCATGAGCCGGTTCGGGTCGGCAAGAAGGTCGATCCGATCTTCAACACGTCCCTGCCGTGGCAGACCGACTCGTGGGTCTGGTACTACCTGCCTCTGTGGTTCCCGGCGCTCATCGCAATCGTCGCCCTGATCGTCTTGGCGTCCACCGTTCGTCGGCATCGACGCGAGCAGACAGAGGCCCGCAGAAGAGTGCGCCGCACCCCGCGTCGCTCCAACTCCCCGGCCCGCCAACGGCGCACCCTGCCTCCGGTACCCGAGGTCACCGAGACCATTCCGGTGCCGGAGGAGATCCCCGAACCCGCGGCAAGACCAGCCCGAACACCTAGATTTCAGGATGCGCCCCGCCGCGCGGACGCGCGGGCACCTCGCCCGTCGTCATTCACCGCACACGCCAATGCGACAGGTCGGCGGCACTGGCCGGCGGATGCGAAAGTGATGACCGTCCGGCGGGAGGCTACTGACAGCTCCGGGGCATCTCCCTTTCTGCTCGGCGTCGTCGTCACCCCCCACGACGGGTCCACGCCGTTCTATTCCTCCGTCACCCTGACACTGCCGCCGAACAGCCCGTTGACGGAGTTGGCGACCGTGGGTGCACGGTTCGCCGTCCTCTACGACCCGCTGCACATGGTCGAGGTCGCCGTCGACATGACCTCACTTCGCCGCTAGGCGGCATCCCCGTACGCCGTCACGGTCGTGACCGACAGCGGGAACGAGATCGGGAACGAACCGAAGAGCAGTGTGCCGGCCTCGGCGGCCGCCGCGCGCACTGCCTCCACCACCGCGGGCGCGAGCATGGCCGGGGTGTGCACGATCACCTCGTCGTGTAGGAAGAAGACCAGGTGCGGCCGGTCGGCGAGCGGTTCCGGAGCCGCGCACCGGTCCCCCGTGGGCAGATCCCACAACCGGCGTCGTAGCGACGCCAGCCAGCACAACGCCCATTCGGCTGCCGTTCCTTGAACGACGAAGTTCCGCGTGAACCGCCCCCAGGCCCGCGTCGCCGCGCGGGCCTTCGACTGATCGTCCTGGGTCGCCTCGTCGCCGAATGCCTCCCCCTGGGCCGCACGCCAGTCGGTCCCCGGCACAGGAGACCCCCGGCCGAGGTGGGTGTGAACGGCCTCGCCACGCTCCCCTGTGCGGGCGGCCTGCTCGACATGGGCGAAAGCGTCCGGGAAGGCAGCCGCCAACCGGGGCCGGACCTGGGCACTGACGCCCGTCGTACCGCCGTAAAGCGCTCCGAGCATGCCGATCTTGGCATGCTCCCTGGTCGCGACCGCTCCCGTGTCGACGATGCCTTGGTACAGGTCGGCCCCACGTCCGGCAGCGGCCATCCGGACGTCTTGGGAGAGCCCGGCCAGAACCCGGGGTTCGAGTTGAGCGGCATCGGCGACGACGAATACCCAGCCAGGGTCCGCCACCACCGCGCCACGTACGGACTTCGGCAGCTGGAGGGCACCGCCCCCGCTGGTCGCCCAGCGACCGGTCACCACCCCGCCGACGACGTACTCGGCACGGAATCGGCCGTCGCGCACCCACGCGTCCAGCCACCCCCACCCATTGGCACTGAGGAGCCGAGCCAGCCGCTTGTACTCCACGAGGGGCGGCACGACTGGGTGATCGACCTCCAGCAGTTCCCATTTCGAGGTAGTGCGCACCGGTAACCCGGCGTTCTGCAGTGCCCGGTGCAGCGCAGGGAGTGAGTCCGGGTTGAGCGTTGGGGCGTCGAGCGCGGTGCGCACCTGATCGGCGAGCTCTTCCAGTCGAACGGGCCGTGCCCCCAGTGCGGGCCTGGGACCGACCATCTCGGTCAAGATCCGGTCGTGGACATCGGCCCGCCAGGGCAACCCGGCGTGGTGCATCTCGGCCGCGACCAGCGCACCGGCGCTCTCGGCCGCGAGCAACAACCGCAACGGCCCGGGTCGCTCCGAACTCGCCACGGCTGCCAGCTGCTGACGCAGCTCGCGCACGACGTCGAGCGCTGGGGGCTCCGGCTGCCCCCAGCTGAAGAGTGCATCCTCGGCGGCGTCTACGCCGGTCAACGGCGCAGGGGCCAGGGTGTCCCAGTTATCCGGCGGCGCGGTGGCGACCTCCGTCGACCGCGCCCACGGCGCATGTCTGAGGATCATTCGGCCCAGACGTAGGTCGTGGGCGCGAGCCACCCGCTCCCCCGCGCGCAGCAAATTTGGATAGCGGCGGTTGGTATCGTCCCAGGCCCATCGCACGTCGCCGGCGTCAGTGGCGGACGGGGCATCCGGGTCCTCCAAGGGGTGCAGGGCGGTGGCCGGCAAAGCGGTGGCAGCCGGTAGGTCGGCGGCAGGAGACGGGCCGGTGGCAGACGGCGGTTCGGCGGCGAGCTCTGCTGCAGTGAGGTCGCGAGCGCCGTCCTGCGTCAGCACCCGGTACACGATCGGCTCCGCTCGGTCGCGCGATCCACGAAAGACCGCTGAGGTTCTTGGAAGCGACTGTAGTCGCCGGGGCAGGCAGGCGACTGACTCGCGGAACTCGACCTGATGGCGCCGCCGCCGACACCGCCCACATGCCACACCACTGCACTGAGCTACCCCGTGTTGCTGAGTACCGGTACTTAGCGTTACAGTGTACCGGTACTTAGCGTTTCGAGGTAGTAGGAGGATCCATGGACGACCTCACGGAGTTACTCAAGGGGGTGCTGGAGGGCTGCGTGCTCCAGATCCTGTCCCACGGGGAGAGCTACGGCTACGAGATCGTGAGGTCGCTGGGGCAGGTCGGTTTCGACTCCGTCTCGGAGGGCACGGTCTACCCGATCCTCATGCGGCTGGAGAAGAAGAAGCTGGTCACCGTCACCAAGGCCCGCTCCGAAGTCGGGCCACCCCGCAAGGTCTACGCACTCAACGACGACGGCCGCCAGGCGCTCGACTCCTTCTGGGAGCGCTGGGACTTCGTCGCCTCCCGCCTGGCACTCATCAAGGAGGACCGTTCATGACCGCACAACCCGAATCAGCGTGGGCGCGTTTCCGCCGCCAAAAGCGTGAATGGAAGCAGTACAAGGCGCGCGTGCAGGCGCTCCCACCCAATTACCGCATGGTGATGGAGGCGATCCAGAAGCACATCTGGAATGTCGGCGGCCTCAACGACGGCACCCAGGTGCTGAGCGGCATCCTCGAGTTGCTGGAGGAGGGCGTCGCCAACGGACGCCCCGTCCTGGCTGTGACCGGTGACGACGTCGCCGCCTTCTGCTCGGCCGTCCTCGCCGAGGTTCAGGCCGCCACCTGGGCCGGCAAGAAGGGCACCAAGCTCAACGAGCACATCCACCAGCAGCTCAAGGACAAGGAGGACGACCGTGACCAGCAGTGACCCCGGCGCCCGCACCGACTCGGCCGCCCACAGCGAACCGGCCGTGTTCGTCGACGGCCTGTGCAAATCCTTCGGCAACCACCGCGTGCTGGTGGATCTGTCCTTCGAGGTCCCCCGCGGTTCGGTCTTCGCCCTGCTCGGCGCGAACGGTGCCGGGAAGACCACCACGATCTCCATCCTGACCACACTGATGCGCCCCGACTCCGGGCGTGCCGTCGTCGCCGGTCATGACGTGGTCGCGCGGCCGGACGCCGTCCGCAAGGCCATCACGGTCACCGGTCAGAACGTCGCGGTGGACCCGGTACTGACCGGGCTGGAGAACCTGGTCCTGATCGCCAAACTGCGCCACCAACGCGACCCGAAGGGCCTGGCGACCGACCTCCTGCAACGTTTCGGCCTGGCCGACGCCGCAGCCAAACCCACCGCCACCTACTCCGGCGGCATGAAGCGACGGCTCGACATCGCGATGTCGCTCATCGGCGACCCGGAGGTCATCTTCCTCGACGAGCCCACCACGGGACTCGACCCCTCCGGCCGGCGCGAAGTGTGGGCGGTGATCGAGGAGTTGGCCCGGCTCGGTACCACGATCATGCTCACCACCCAGTACATGGAGGAAGCCGCACAACTCGCTGGCATCATCGCGATCCTGCGCGACGGCAAGATCGCGGCCCACGGTGACCATGACGCCATTTTGGCGGCGGCCGACGCCGACAACCTTGAGGACGCGTTCCTGACGCTGACCGCCGCGGCCCCCGGCGCAACCGCCAGTACCGCCGCCCCTGCCACCACCGCCTCGCTGGGAGACGACTCATGAGCGCGATCACCCTCGCCGTCCAGGACACCACCACGCTGACCGGACGGATGCTCCGGCACAACATCCGCTCGATGGACACGATCATGACCGTCGTCGCGATGCCGCTGATGATCCTGTTGGCATTCGTCTATGTGCTCGGCGGGGCGATGGACACCGGACCGATCCGGTACATCGACTTCGTCCTGCCGGTCGTGCTGCTGATGTGCATCGCCTCGGGTGTGGCCTATACCGCGTTCCGGGTCAATAACGACGTCACCAGCGGCATGTTCGCCCGGTTCCACACCATGCCGATCGCCAAGAGCGCGCTGCTCGGCGGGCACATCGTGGCCTCGATCGTGGTCAACGCGATCTCCGTCGCGATCATCTTCGTGATCGCCCTGCTCATCGGGTATCGCCCCCAGGCCGATCTGGGGGGCTGGCTCATCACCCTCGGGTTGCTCGCCCTCGTGCTCATCGCCTTCTCGATCATGGGGGTGGCCTTCGGGTTGGCCGCGAAGACGGCCGAGGGCTCGGGGATGTTCTCCTACCTGCTGATGGCGTTGCTGTTCGTCTCGTCGGGCTTCGCCCCGACGAACACCATGCCCACTCCCCTGCGGGCTTTCGCGGATCATCAGCCGCTGACGTACGTCATCAACGCGGTGCGCGAGGCCCAGCTCAGTTTGCCACTGGGCAAGGACGCATGGATCGCTGCGGTGTGGATGGTCGCCTTGATCGTGGTGTTCGCCGTCCTGGCCCGGGCCGTCGCCCGGCGCGGGGTGCAGTCGCGGCTGTAGTAGCTGCGATGGTCCGGCGCCGGCTCAGTCGACGCCGGCCCACACTCGGCTTGCACCGGCTTCGGGGTCAGCCGCTCCGTGTCGGCCTTTTTCAGTGCCGGGCCAGTGTGCTGGAGACTGTCCGTATGCCGATCCTGCCGAAAGACCGCGATCCGCGGCTGATCACGATCCGCCGCGGCGGCACTTTAACCGACGAGAACCACCACCTTCTTGCGGAGTGGGCCGCAGCCTGCGCGGAGCATGTGTTGCCGCTGTTCGAGAAGGTCCGACCCCAGGACAGCCGCCCACGTGACGCGATCGAGATCGGTCGCGCGTGGGTTCGCGGCGAAGTGACGATGATGGTCGCCCACCAGGCGGCCTTCACCGCGAATGCCGCCGGGCGGGATCTGACCGGGGCTGCGAAGTTCGCGGCGCTCGCGGCAGGTCAGGCGGCGCCCGTGGCCCATGTGGCCGCCCACGCCTTGGGCGCGGCAGCCTACGCTATCCGGGCAGCAGCCTCGGCGGCGGGCGCCGCCGAGGCCGAGAACGCCCGGCTCGCGGAACGCGATTGGCAGCGTGCGCGTATCCCCGCACCCGTGCGTGACCTCGTGCTCGAGGACCAACGGGCGCGAAGCGCGATCTGCTGGCATGCCTTCGACGACGCTGTGCCGCGCTAGTGCTGAGCCCGTGTCCGCGGCTGAGGCGCGAGACAGCCCGGCCGAACCCGGTGTTCCACGCGGAGCAGGGTCCGGTGGCCGACTGGGAACGCGGGTAGCCGCGCCGGCTCAGTATTCGGCGAACACCTGCCGCTGCGCGCCGTCGAGGGTGACCGCGCCGCCGTACGGGACGATCCACTGCGGGCGAGTGTGTCCGAAGGGGACCCCGACGCAGATCACAGCATCGGGGTTGTACCTGCTGACGACGTCGATGACGGTGTCACGTTGCTCGATGCGGTAGAACTCCTGGTCTTGCGGCGGAGTTTCGTGATCGAGCGCGCTGGCGGGCGGCCGGGCGACCAGCACCCCGCTCAGTCGTTCGATGAGACCGCGCTCCCCCATGGCACGCAGGACGCGGTGCACCCAAGGTGCGGGCGGGACTTCCTCGCTGGTTTCGACCAGCAGGACCGCGCCATCGAGGGCATCGGTCCGCGCGTCGAGGCGATCGGCGATCAGGATCTGCTCCAGCACCTCCAGGCATCCGCCCCAACTCGGTCCGGTGACCCGGCGAGCCGGCCCAGCCCATATCCACGGCGTCGTCGGGTTGACTGGGCCACTGTCTGTGAGCGCGCGGGGGTCGGTCCAATCGATGCCGAAGTCCTGCGAGATGCCCGGCTCGGTCAGCTCGATCGTTCCGCCGTCAAGCAGCGCCGCCCGCAGGGAGCGAACATGCACGTCGTCCACTGTTGGGCCTGGGCCGAGGTGCACCTGAGTGCTGCCGCCGTAGAACCCTGCGACGCCATGCGACCAGAGCCAGTGGAGAAGATGCGTGTTGTCGCTGTATCCGCAGAACGGTTTCGGGTCGGCCAACACTTCGGGGTCCAGGTGCGGGATGACTTCGATCTGGTCGTGGGCGCCCCGGGCGGCGCCCCCGGCCCGCCCCCCCGGGGGCGCGCACGCGGCGGGTGGGTCCTCCCCCCGCTCCCGGGCCACCCTCTCCCCCCGCCCCCCCCGCGCCCCACGCCGGGGGGCCCGTCGCCCCCGCCCGCGCCGCCGACGACCAGATCGAAGTCATCCCGCACCTGGACCCCGAAGTGTTGGC
>JAVBNE010000022.1:0-3269 GCA_031551755.1 Cellulomonadaceae bacterium
CTAACTAAAGATAAAGCATAATTCAGAAGTTATTTACTTAATTAAGTTGTTACTGTTGTATTATACTTACTTATCTAAGTAGCTTTATAGGAATTGCTTTGACCTCCGTTTTTAATCATTTCAAATACATCAAACAGCATAAAAATTCTTCCTTTGCTTTTGTTGACTTCAATAAATTGTTTTATTAGTTTATATTATTGTTTTTAATCATTTCACGTTCTTCTAAATGCACATAAAGTCTTATTCAGCTGGTATTCACTTAATTTAGTTGTAACTGCTTTATTTTACTAGTTTATCGTAGTTGCTTATATCACATTTTCTACTACTTCTGTTTCCAATCATATCATAATAATTCTAGCTGTGTAAAAGTCTTTCTCAGCTCTGATTCACTTAAATAAGTTGTTACTGCATAAAAAGACAATCTGAGCAGTTATTCACTTAGTTACATGGCTGCTAGGAAATGCTAGTCATACATCTGAAAAATGCAGGTCGGCAATTTTTAAACACATAGGTGCTTACATCCTAATTTTTGTCTATTTTTCAAATGTCTCAATGCATAAAAAGTATTTCTATGCAGTTATTCACTTAATTACTAGGTTATTGGTGTGTCATAGCAATACATCTAAGTTGCTTACATCACATTTGTTTATATTTTTGTTTCAAATCATTTCACATGTTTCTAACTTCACATATGGTTTTATTCAGCTGTTATTCACTTAGTTATGTTGCACCTGGTGTATGATACTTGTTTATCTTAGTTTCTTATATAACAGTTGCTTCTGCATTTGATCCCAACCATTTAAAATACATCTAGCTGCCTAAAAGTCTTTCTTAGCTTTTATTCACTTAAATAAGTTTTTACTGCATATTCTAGTGATATTTCTGAGTTATTAATATCACAGTTGCTGATGTCACAGCTTATAATAAATTGTCAAACTTCAAAGTACATAAAAAGTCTATCTTAGCAGCTATTCACTTAATTAAGTGGTTTCTAGTGCATGGTAGTGATATGTCTGAGAATTGCAGGTTGGCAAGTCCCATACACATAGTTTTCATGTCGTTATTTTTGGCCATTTCTCGTTAGTCTAACTGCATAAAAATTATTTCTTTGCAGCTATTTAATTAAATTTAGTTGTTGCTGGTGTATTATAGTATTATGTCAGATTTGATTATATGACATTTGCTTATATTTTTTTTTCTAACCATTTCACATGCTTCTAAATGCATATAAAGTGTAATTCAGATGATATTAACTGAATTAAGTTGTTAGTGGTCTATTATACTTATATATCTTAGTTGCTTATATCAGAGTTGCTTTCAGCTCCGTTTTTAATTATTTAAATTGCGTCTACCTGCATAAAAGGACGTTCTTTGCTGTTATTTACTTAAATAAGTTGTTACTTCATATTCCAGTAATATTTCTGAGATATGTATTCCTCAGTTGCTTATGTCACCAATTCTAATAATTGTTCAAACTTCAAACAGCATACAAAGTCTTTCTTACCAGTTATTGACTTATTTGAGTAGTTGCTAGTGTATGTAATTCATAGATCTAAAAATTTCCAGTTGGCAAGTGCAAAACACATAGTTGCTTGTATTCTTATTTCTTAAAATTTCCCATATGTCTAAATGCATAGAAAGCATTTCTAACCAGCTAGTCACTTAAATTGAGTTGCTACTGGTTTATTATATCATTACATATTAGTTCTTTATTTCACATTTCCTCCTGTTTTTGTTTCTAATCATTTCACCTTCTTCCAAATGCCCATAAAGTCTTACTTAGCAGCAATACACTAAATAAACTTGTTACTAGTGTATTATACTTATTTATATTAGTTGCTTACATCACCGTTGCTTTAACCACCGTTTCTGATCATTTTAAATACACTTTAATGCACAAATAGCGTTTCTTTGCTGTCATTTACTTAATTCAGTTTTTGCTACTGCATGCTAATTACATATCTGAAAATTGCAGGTTGGTAAGTTCAAAACACATATTTCTTATATCCCGATTTCTGATCAATTCCCATATGGCTAACTGCATATAAAGTATTTATAAGCAGCTATAAACTTAACGAAGTTGATACTGGTGTGTTATAGTAATATATCTAAGTTGCTTACATGAAATTACTTTACATTTTTGTATTTAATCATTTCACATCCTTCTGACTAAACATAATGTGCTATTCAGCAGTTATCCATTTAATTAAGGTGTTACTTCCGTATTATACATATTTTTCTTAGTTGCTTACATCACCAGTGATTTTACCTCCATATCCAATCATTTCAAATACATCTAACTGCATAAGGAGCCTTTCATTGTGATTATTCATTGAAACAATTTGTTACTGCCCATTCTTGTGTAATTTCTGAGTCAGTTGTATCACTGTTGCTTATGTCACAGTGTCTGATACTTGTTCATACTTCAAACTGCATTAAAAGTCTTTCTCACCAGCTAATCACTTAATTTAGTTGTGGCTAGTGAATGCTAGTCACATTTTTGAAAATTGAGGTTGGACAGTTCAAAACACATAGTTGCTTATTTCCTTATTTCTGATCAATTCGAATATGTCTAACAAAACAAAAAGTATTTATTAGAAGATTTTTACTTAATGAAGTTGATGCTGATGTGTTATAGTGATATATATTGAATTTTCTTATATAACATTTACTTGTATTTCGGTTGCTAATCAATTCACATACTTCCAGCTGCACATAAATTCTGATTAAGCAGCTAGTCAATAAATTAATTTTTTCTGGTGTTTTATACTTATTTGTCTTATTTTCTTATTTTACAGATGCTTTTTTCTCCGTTTCAAATCACTTCAAATACATCTCAAAGTGTAAAAAGTCTGTCTTTGCTTTTCTTCACTTAAGTATGTTATTACTGTCTCTTATACTGTTATTATTCAATAACTCATATCACAGTTGCTTATGTCCACAGTTTCTTATTAGTGATCATACTTCAAACTACATAAGAAGTCTGTCTCAGCAGCTATTCACTTAATTCAGTTGTTGCTAATGTAGGCTAGTTATATATCTGAAAATTGCTGGTTGCAAGTTTGAAAATCATAGTTGCTTGTATCCTTATTTCTGATCATTCCCCATACGTCAAAATGATTAAAAAGTAATTCTAAGCAGCTATTAACTTAAATTGGGATTTTTATGGTTTATTATAGTTTTGTATCTGAGTTGCTTATTTCACATTTGCTTCTATTTTGGTTCCTAATCATTTCCCATACTTTTAACTGCACATAAAGCTTTATGCA
>JAVBNE010000095.1:0-2595 GCA_031551755.1 Cellulomonadaceae bacterium
TACACCAGTAAAAACTTCATTAATTAAATAAATGCTGAAAAATACTTTTCATACAGTAAGACATATGGAAAATTGTTGGAAACAAGGATATTAGCAACAATGTGGTTTGATGGTGCCAAAATGTAATTGTCAGTTATATGACTAAAACTCTCTAGCAACAACTTAAATATGTGCTATTAGACGTAGGTTAATAGATTAGAAACAAACCTATAAGCAAATATGATAATAGCAACTTAGATATATTAATGCAATACACCAGTTGCAACTAGATTAAGTGAACGGATGCTTAGAAATACTATTTATGCAGATAGAAATATGGGAAATGATCCCTAATAGTAATATAACCAACCATGTGATTTGAACATTCCACCCTGTAATGTAAAGATATTTGACTGGCATACACTAACAACAACTCAATTAAGTAAATAACTGCTGTTAAATACTTATTATGCAGTTTGAAGTATGAAAAATTATTAGAAACTGTGACATAAGCAATTATAGTGTTAACAACACATAAATATCAATATAACCCAAAATAAAAATTTATTTAAGTGAATAACCGCTCAAAAAGACTTTTCATGCAACTAGATGTATTTGAAATGATTGGTAACACAGGTAAAAGCAACTGTATTGTAAGCAACTAAGATAAATAAGTATAAAACACCAGTATCTACTTCATTATGTTAATAAGACTTTAAATAGATTTTATGTGCTATAGAAGAATGGGAATTGATTAGAAACAAAAATATGAGCAAATGAGATATAAGAAACTTAGATATATTACTATAATAGTCCAGTAACAATTTCATGAGGTTAATAGCTGCATACAAATACTTTTTATGCAGTTAAACATATGAGAAACCGTAAGAAATAAGGATGTAGGCAACTACGTGTTTCAAAAATGCCAACCTTTAATTTTATATATATATCACAAGCACACACAAGCAGCCACATAAGTGAATAACTGCTGAGAAAACATTTTTATTCCGATTGAAGTAAGGGAAATTATTAGAAACAGTGACACAAGCTACTGTGATGTAAGTGTCTCTAAAATATATCACTAGAATATGCAGTAACAACTTATTAAATTGAATATCAGCTAAGAAACGCTGTTTATGCAGTTAGAAGTATTTGAAATGATTGGAAAAGGAGGTAAAAGAAACTGTGATATAGCAACTAAGATAAAGATATATAGCACAGCAGTAACAACTCAATGACATGAATAACGGCTGAATTGGATGTTTTGTGTGGTTAGGAGTATGTGAAAGGAGTTGAAACAAAAATGTAGACAAAGGCGACATAAGCACCAAATGTACATGACTATAATACACCAGAAACAACTTGATTAATTAAATAGATAGTTAGAAACACTTTTTATGCAGTTAGACATACAGGAAATGATCAAAAATAAGGATATAAGCAACTATGTGTTTTTAACATGCTAACGTGCCATTTTCTGATATTTGACTAGCATACACTAGCAAACAATTGGGTGAATAACTGCTGAGATAGACTTTCTATTTAGCTTGAGGTATGGGAAATTATTAGAAACAGTGACATAAGTAACTGTGATATAGGTATCTCAGTAATATCAATAGAATATGCAGTAACAACTTATTTAAGTGAATAACTACTCATAAATACGTCTTATGCTGTTAGATGTAATTGAAATGTTTGGAACTGAAAGTAACAGCAACTGCGATATAAGCAACACATTTAAATATGTTTAATACGTCAGCAACAACTTAATTTTCTGCTGAATTAAACTAAATGTGCAGTTAGAAGTTTGTGAAATAATTAGAAACAAACATTTAAGCAAATGTGATATAAGCAACACAGAAATATTATTATCATACACCAGCAACACCTTAACTCAGTGCATAGGTCCTTAGAAATACTTTGTATGCATTTAGACATATGGAAAATGGTCAGAAATATGGATATTAGCAACTGCGGGTTTTGAACTTCCCAACCTGCAATTTTTATATAAATGACTACCATTCACTAGCAACCACATTATTAAGTGAATAACTGATGAGGTAGACTTTTTACACAGGTTGAAGTATGCAAAATTATTAGAAACTGTGATATAAGTATCTCAGAAATATCAACAGAATTTGCAGTAACAACTTATTTAAGTGTACATCAGCCAAGAAAGACTTTTTATGCTGTCAGATGTATTTAAAATGGTGGCAAATGGAGGTAGGAACAACTGCGAATTTAGCAACTAAGATAAATAAGTATAACACACCAGTAACGACTTAATTTAGTGACTAACTGCTTAATTTGACTGTATGTGCCTTTTGAAGTATGCAAATTGATTAGAAACAAAAATATAAGCAATTGTGATATAAGGAACTTAGATATATGTCTATAATACACCATAATAAAATTAATTTAGTGAGAAGATGGACAGAAATACTTTTAATGCATTTACAGGTATGAGAAATGATGAGAAATATGGATATAAGTAACGATGCGTTTGGAACTTGCGAACATGCAATTCTCAGATATATGTCGGGTATACACTAGCAACAGCTTTTTTAAGTGAACTGCTGAGAAAGACGTTTTAGGCAGTTTAATGTAAGAGAAATT
>JAVBNE010000091.1:0-2624 GCA_031551755.1 Cellulomonadaceae bacterium
AAACAGGGGGAAGTATGGTGCGCCGTACTTTATCAGAGTCGCAATCCCTGGATTCAACTCACGCAACAGCTTGGAGGCCTCACTGCCGTCATCGGCATTTACGAGAATCGTATACACGCCAATACTCAGGTCGGGTCGTTGATAGTCGTTGTGGAATACGGCGCTTATATTACACCATTCAAACCACCCTTCAGACTCTTCTACAACAGGCTCTTCTACAGCAACGACCTTCCCGTGCAGGCTGCGCCCGTCGGTCGGTTCCTTCAGCCAGAAGACCAGCCCCTCGGCGGTGGCGGTGTTGTAGGGGTCGGGCCAGTAGTCGCCCACAGCGAAGTGGTGGACGGAATTGGCCGCGCGATTTATGTCGAATGACTTCTCCGCGGCGGCGGACGGGGTGAAAGTGATCGTGGCGTCGTCGGCGCGAATGGTACGGTTGGCTTTGACCGTGACAGTTACAGAGCCGTTACCTTCGCCCGACGCGGGGGCCACGGTGGCTATCGCGGTGTCATCGCTCTCCACGTTCCAGGCCGTGTTAGACGTTACGGTGACGGTAAAAACTTCTCCGGTTGCCACAACTGCCCTGTCTTCGGCTTGACTGATGGTGAAAGCAGGCACCTCGCCGGGGGCTTGCGTGATTGTAATCGATTTGCTGTCGCCTCCGGCCGAGATGGTCACGGTGGCTTTACGCTGGGAAGTGGTGGTGTTTGTGCGCGTTTCGACGGTCACGCTCGCCGCGCCGGCATCGCCGCTCGAAGGGTAGACCATGATCCAGTCGGGCTGGTCGGCGCGCGTTTCCGCCACAGAGAGGCTCCATGCCGAGGCGGCGGTGAAACTGATCTGTTTGGAGTCCGTCCCGGCGGCAAGGCTTAACTGGGTATTTGTTCCTGCGGGGAAATTGATGGTCGAAGGAGCTTCTTCTTCCTTGCCGCAAGAGGCCATCAGTAGTACGGCCATAAAGAGGTAAAGTCGTGTTTTCATAGTCATGCGGATTTAATTAGGTTGCCTAAATTTAGCCTTCCGGCGCACCGCACGCAAATTTGCACGGAGATTATTCACCAACTGTCCTCCATGATAAATGAACGGGGCGGTTTTATACATGAAATTTTCATATATTTGTAGAACATCCGCCTTTTCGCCCGTGAACCGTCTGCTTTTGACCATGCTCCTGCTTGCCATGCGCGGCGCCGCCGCGGGGGGCGAGGTTATGGATGTGCAGTACGCCTCGCGTTGCTACACGACCTCCGACGGGCTGCCGGGCATGATGGTGGAATGCGTGCGCCAGGACGGCGACGGGTTTATCTGGGTAGCGGGCACTTCGTTCATCGCCCGGTTCGACGGATTCGGATTCCGCTCCTACACCGAAGGGCGCACACCCAATATCGGGGTGCTGACCACAGACTTGAAAGGAAGGATCGCTGCCTTTTCAAATAAATATATCTATACGCTCGACTCGCGGGCCGACACCGTGCGCCGGACGCCGATCCCGGAGGGTTACCAGATCACCGACCGCAGTTCCACGGCGCTTCCGCCCGGTTACGGGATATTTTACCGTAAACAACCCCGGGGGCAGGCGCTGTTCGCCATCCATGGCGACACCATAACCGAGGCGGCGCACCACCCCGACCTCGACGCTTTGGGTGACGAGCATAAGGCATGGTACGACCCGGCCTCAAAGTCGCTCTATCTGCCCCTGCCGGAGGGGGTGAGCGTGCTGCGCGGCGGCGAGCGGGTGGCGTTTCACGAAGGATTGCTGGCACGGGCGTTCGTTTGGTATTCGGACGCGTTGTGGGCCATCGCCCAGGACGGCTTCTACCGCCTCGACGGGGACCGGTTCGTGCTCACAACCCCATATCAGATCGACCGTCAGACAGGTTTCGTAACGGCGAGGGTCGATGCGCACGGCGATCTGCTGTTCAAGGATTTCAACACGCTATACCGCTACCGCGACGGACGTGTGGAGCGGATATTCACAGCCAACGCCATACGTGACTTCATCGTCGATACGGAAGGGAATATCTGGGTGGCCACCTATCAGGGGCTTTACAACCTATTCCGGCTCAATTTCCGCAACTACCGCCTCGCCGATCCCGGCGACGTGGTGCGCTCAGCGGTGTGGGATCCGGTCGGTAAGCGCGTTTTGGCCGGATCGCTCAACGGGACGCTCGTCGGGATCGACGAAAACGGCGCGCACGAACTGCGTTACCCGGATAATCCTTACGGTGCGGCGTTTTTCGACGTCTATCCGGCGGCGGCGGATGGAGCGGTCTATCTGCCCGGACCCGGCGATGTGCTCGAAGTGCGTGGCGGACATGCCCGGTGGATGGGCCTCCCTCTCCACGACCCCTACGCATCGGTAACGCCGATGTCGGGTGAACCGATGTCGAGCCAGAGCCATGCTGCGTAACCGAGGTCGGAGGCGCGCGAACCGGGTGCTGCGGCGTCGAAATCGATAACGGCGATGGGCACTGCGTTGCGGAAGACGAAGTTGCAGGGCGAGAGGTCGTTGTGACAGACGACGTCGATACCGGGGGCACGGGTCGCGAGACTTGCCGTCAGGTCGTGAAATCGCCGGATGAGCGCCGCCGCCTGGCGCAGTGTGGTGTCGTCGTAAAACTCGAGGTCGG
>JAVBNE010000046.1:0-2943 GCA_031551755.1 Cellulomonadaceae bacterium
ACTGCTTAAACAGTGTTTGATATCTTTTATTCGTTTACATAAGTTGTTGCTGATATATTCTGGTGAAACTTCTGTATTGCTTACAAAACAGATGAGTAAGTCACAGTTTCAAATAATTTTTCACACTTAAAACTGCATAAAAAGCCTGACTCAGCAGTTATTTTGTTCATTAAGTTATTGCTAGTATATTGTAATCATATATCTCAAAATTGCAGTTTGGCAAGATAAAAACACATAGTTGCTTATATCATTAGTCAGAATCAATTCACGTATCTCTATCTGCAAAAAAGTGTATCTCATCACCGATTCACTTAAATATATTGTTACTGGTGTATTAAAGTTATATAACTTTGTTGCTTATATTAAAGTTTCAGATATTTCTTTTTCTTATCCTTTTAAATCCTTCTAACAGCACAGTATTCATTTCTTTGCTGTTACTTGCTGAAAAAGGTTGTTACATTTATAATGTAGTGATATTTCTGAGTTGCTTATAACACAATTACTTGTTGGCAGCTCCAATTATTTCCCTATTCTTGTACATGGATAATATTTGTTATATTTCTAATTGCATCAAATGTCTATCTTAGCATGTATTCACATAACTATGTTACTACTTAGGTATTAATTTTTTATCTGAGTTGTTTATATCTCAATTGCTTGCACCTGTGTTCCTGATCATTTCACAACCTTCATGCTGCATAAAAAGCATTTTTATGCTGTTATTTACTTAAAAAAGTTGTTACTGGCATATATTAAAATGTCTTAGCTGCTTATTTCACTGTTTCTAATTATTTTTCTTACTTCTAACTGCATAAAAAGTCTTTCTTAGCAGTTATTCACTATAATAACTTGTTTCTAGTGTATTCTAGTGCCATTTTTGAAAGTTGCAGTTTCACACTTCCAAATCAGTGTCAAATATCTCTCTTTCTAATCATTTACCCTACAACTAACTTCATAAAACGCCTATCTTTGCTTTCATTTACTTAAATAAATTTTTACACATGTTTTCTAGTGACATTTTTAAATGTTGCTGCTTGGCCCTTGCTAATAACAGAGTTTCTAAAATCCCTTGTTCTAATGTCTTACACTTCTAACTGCATAATCGGTGTTTCATAGTGATATTTTACTTAATTAAGATGTTTCTAATGTATTCCAGATACATTTCTAAAAGTAGCCATTTGGCACTTGCAAAACGCATTGATTCTTATATTTTAATTACTTATCATTTACCATACTTCCAACTGTTTTAAACATCTATCATTGCTGTAGTACACTCATACAAGTTTTTCAGCATGTATTCTTGTGACTTTTCTGAAATTGGCAGTTTGTCGATTGCTAAACTCATAGTTGCTAATGTCTTTTTTCTAATCATTTTTTATACTTTCAACTATGTAAAACGTTTATCCCACCTTTGACTCACATAAATAATTTTTTACTACTGGGTTCAAGTGACACTTTTAAAACCTGAAGTTTGGCAAATTCTATAAACAAAGTTTCCTATATGTGGCTATCTACTTCTTTCCCATAATTTCTAAGGCAATAGATGCCATTTCCAGTGTTAATTTTCATAAAAAATTTGCTTTTGACGTGTTGTAATGACATTTCTGAAAGTTGCAGTTTTGCATTTGCAAAAGACGTAGTTGCTTACATACGAATATCTAATCATCAATCGCTTTACCTTGATGCTACTTACTTAATTAGTTGATTGTTGTGAATTCTAAAGATGTTTCTGAATGTTGAAGTTTGGCACTCACAAAACACATTGTTTCTTTTATCTGTATTTCATATTGTTTTCCATACTTCTATCTGCATTTAACATCCATCATTGGTTTTGTACACTTTAATAAGTTGATATGCATGTATTTGATTGACGTTATATTAAGTTTCAGTTAGGCTTTTCTAAATTACAAAGTGGCTAATAACTCCATTTGTATTTATTTCCCACAGCAGCAACAGCATAAATCGCCTATCTTTGCTTTTATTAATTTATATAAGTTGATAATGTTGTATCAATGTGATATTTATTGAAATTAGAGGTTATCACTTGCAGAACACAAAGTTGCTAATATTTTTTTCTATAATGATTTCCCATATTTTTAATGGCAAAAATCGTCTTATCCAACTGTAATTAACTTTAAATTTTGTTACTTATGTATTCTACAAACGTTTCTTAAAGTAGCAGTTTGGCAATTGCAAAATACATTGTTGCTTATATCGCATTTATCATTTTTACTACAACAAAATGCATTAGACGTCAACCTTTGCTGTAGTTTACTTAAATTTGTTTTTACTCACGTACTCTATTGACGTTTCTGAAAGTGGCAGTTTTACCCTTGAAAAGCATAAAGTTGTTTATTTTTTGCTATCTAAAGTTTTCCTATTCTTCCAACTGCCAAAAACGTCTTCTCCACTGTTATTTACATAAATTAGTTGTTACATATGTGTTCAAGTTACATTTCTAAGAGTTACCTTTTGGCACTTTAAAAACACATTGTTTTTTGTATCTCTATTTTTAATCATTTACCCTACTCATAACTGCATTTGACATCTATCTTTGCTGTAGTACAATTAAACAAGTTGTTATGCATGTATACTAGTGACGTTACTGAATGTTGCAGTTTGGCTTTTGCCAATCACTTAGTTTTTAATAACTCCATTACTAATCATTCCTCTTACTAGTAACTGCATAAATCGTCCATCTTTGCTTTAAGCCACTAAAATGAGTGGTTACTGTTGTATAATAGCACCATTTCTGAATGTTGAAGTTTGGCATTAGCAAACCACATAGTTGCTTATGTCTCCATTTATCATTTTCCATAATTTCAACTGCATAAGACGTCTATCTTTGCTGTAGTTTACTGAAATAAGTCATTACTCATGTATTCTATGGGCATTTATGGAAGTTGCTTTTCGCTTCTAGCCAAAAACACAATGTCACTAATA
>JAVBNE010000033.1:0-18707 GCA_031551755.1 Cellulomonadaceae bacterium
GTACTGCTCCAGCGCATTGTGAAGATCCTCGTAAAAGCCGTAAAAGCCCGAGTGTACCTTGGTATCCAGGAAGTCGCGGGATTGAAAATTGCCGAAAATATCCCGCTGCCAGTCGGGGCTCATGCCGATTTCGCCGTTGAGTATGTAGCCGAGTTTGCCGCCCGTGCCCCGCAGCGTAACCAGAATCAGATTGTAGTCCGAGTCGCCGACCGTAATGGTTTTGTCGGCGATTGCAAAGGCCAGGTCGTCGTCGCTGCCAATGAGCCCCTTGTAGCCGGTCTGGTTTTTGGGATGGCCGGGGTAGCTGAACAGCTTGATCTTTTCCTCCGCAAAGCCGAGCTTTCGATAGGCGTCCTCGATATAAAAGCCGTGTCGTGCTCGCACATCTTTTGCATTCTGATTCGCGTTCTCGCGGTTATAGGCCGCCATGCTGAGAACCGACGAGACAAGTGCAAGGTCAGCGCTGTAAACGCTGGAATCCGAAGTAAACAGCCCGTCGCCCCATTCCACATCGACCGACATCTCCCGGTCGGCGGCCCAAAACATCAAATGTTTTGTCTCGATAGCGGGTATTCGGGCGGTATCCATAGTACCAAAATACCCCTGCTGTCCGCCTACGTTGTAAAGCCCATAAAACGGCAGAGCATAAGGCGTTCCGCCATTCATCCCCCACGCCATCGGCATACTCACCCATTCGACATACTCCGACGGCAGCGATGCCGTTTCGATGCCGGGAAAATAGAGGCGGAACTCGCCTGCGTTGTCCATACCGTAGGGCGTTGAGGCGATGTAGCGGGTCCCTTCTGAGATCCACTCCTCACCCTCTGTTTTCTCCACATCGAGTTCGGCCACCTGCATGGAATACTCAAAGTCGCTGAGCTTGGTAAGCTTCTCAAACCGCCCGCTGAAGGAACACACATAGACTGTCCCGTTGGGATAATTTTCTCCAAAGTCGGGGTCCCAGTCGTGGAAATCCCCGTAAAACGTGCCGTCGGGGTTGATGGTCAATTCGGTGCCCCAGGCGCCCACGCCGCTTGCAAAAGAAAACCCCGGCAACCCCGAAAAGACGGCTTTGGGGTTTATTGCAGGCGCGGCCATCGCTGTATGTCCGGTGCACAGCGTGATAATGATAGTCACAGTCAGTAATGAGTGCAACAGCTGTGTTATTTTCTTCATATTAAACACTCCGGTCGGTATATCCAAAATACGATGCAGCCACAACACTTTGTCTCAGCGAACCAACTCCATAATAGGCACTGGGTGCCAGCCGATATCTGCGGCCAATTTGCCGTCTTCATCTGTTTCAAAAAACTTCTCCAACTCCTGTATGCTGCCCTCCCAAAGAAAGAACTGAAGACCGGTTATACATTCGGCGCCCGGATGAGCGCCGCCGCTTTCGAGCAGAAAGGGGAAGAAGAAAGGTGCATCCTGTGCGTCATAAGCATTTTCGTTATACCAAAAGGACGCAATCTCTGTGTAATCGTCTTCAGCCGTATAGAGCCTGACCGTGCGGTCATTCGAATTGCCCAAAAATGTTACATCACTTGATTCGTATGTATGAACAAGGGAAAAATCCTTATTAAAGGTAACCTCTGTTTCGGGTGTAACAATAAAATTATATAAGACGCAATTTACATCGCCAACTCCCTCGGGAGCATGTAAAAATGTCTTGTACACGCTGGAGATTATAACGGTTAAACCTGGGATTTCAGGTACGCTGATCTCCACTCTGCCAAATCCTGTATTCCCCGAGGGCGTGTCGATGGCTCCGCCATTGCCGCCGCCTGCACCGCCGGCGGCGGAAGCAGCGCTCGATGCGGCTTCGCCGGAAAACCCAATGGTGTCAATATGCCGGACTTCCAGAAAACCGCCCGAGCTGTCAGGCACAATGACGGTTACAAGATCATTTTCATCCCAGGAATTAAAGTCTTCTTCGTTTTCCACACGCTGATAAGTTTTATCCTGCAAAGAATAGATATAGTTAATATACCCAACATCCTCAAAATCCGGAGCATCCTCCGGCGTTATCTGTAAAAGCCATCCGGAAGAACCCCCATTCATCATCAGTATGCTGACAATACGGTCGTTTTCATAGCTTATCATCATCCCCAAGTTATCGTACATGGCCGCAACAAGGCCCGAAAAGAAGCTGTCCCATTCCTCGGCCGATATGTTAAAATACGCCCCCAATTGACCGACCGGACGACCTATTTTCTCTGCGACTTCGTCTGCGGTCATTTTGCGATACGTTTTGAAATCGATTGCCTTGGATCGGCCTCTGTCTTCCCAGTTCCACTCGTCATCGGCTTCACCCAAAATTGCTTCCACCTCGGTGCGGGGCATTCCGTGGTAAAGAATATCCTCACCATTTTGGAAATAAGGACCCTCGATTTGGGCCGCCGCACCCTCTGATTCATCCGGCTCGCTTGGTGAAAGCGACGGCGACGGACTCAGTATCTTGTCCGCATACGGCGCGTTTCCGCAGCCTGCTGTTGAAAGCGCCATAGCAAGCGTCAAGATGACGCATATCAGTTTTTTCATAGTCGTCTCCTTCATCAATCTCATTTTACTGTGCCGCAATCCTCCTGTTAGTCATAGTGCCTTCTGGTTTCAGACAGGATGTTCAGGAGAGCGTCCGTGTCCTTCCACATATCATCGCCGTAGCTTCTTAATTCCTCAAAGCTGCGCGTAGCCACGGCATATACATTTAGAACATCGGCTATTTCGCTTTTAGTGAATATAACCCAAACACCCTGGTAATCACCATAATTGAGCAAAACACATTGTGTTCCCTCAAAATCCTTATGTGAAGGGCACTCTGCGACGTAAGTCATACCGCTGGCGGCCGCAAACCATTCCACCCCCACCAGATTGTTAATCCATTGAGGGATCATAAACGGAGCTCGTTCTGTGATATCGTCGTTCCACTGGGCGAGCTGTTCTTTGGTTAATTTTCCGGGAGCTTCGTCAACAAAATCATCATAGTCGCTTTCGTCCATAAACGCTCTGAAGACATTATCAGCCTCTGTATTTATACTAAATATCTCAACAGAGTTTGGATTATTGGGCGTAATGCCATTATAGTCTGTTGCATATACCATAGTTTCCTCAGGAGTGCCCGCAAGTCTTTGTAAAAAAGGATGGGCTTTTTGCTGAAGATCCTGAGCAACAGAGGTGGAAACAGATGCCAGGTATTCATCAAGGGCTATCTTCATTTCAACGGGAGGGGAATCTGTGTTGCCCGCGCCGTTCTGCAGTAAATCATCAGCGTCAGCAGGCGCGATCCAGCTGTCATAATGCGCCCTGCCTTCGGTCAGTCTGTTCAAGATTTGCTCCATCTCTTCCCCAAAGTTCTCAAATCCTCGGCTTGCTATGACATTTACACGAAGCGAGTTCGCAATCGCATTTTCTGAAAAGATGACCCAGATCGATAAATCGTTGCTGTAATTCAACACAACACATCTTGTGCCTGCAAAATCTTTGTGCGAAAGGCATTCTGTGGAAAAATTCAGAGTGCCGCTCGCGGCCGATTGCGCTAACCCATATTGATTGGCAATCATTTGGGGCAAGATGAGTGCCGCTTGTTCTCCAATGTCCGCAAGCTGTTCTTCCGTCAAATCGTCGGGTACATCTTCAAGATAATCCGTACCCAATAAGGCTCTCAGTACTTCATTCGTTTCCGCGTTAACGGTAAACACATCAATAGATTGCAGATTGTCTGGGGTAGTTTCACGGTAGGTTGCGGCAATCACCATCACCTCGTGATCAGCTGTGTTTACAAGCCTTGTAAAATAGGGGTCGGCTCTCAGGTTGATTTTCCGTGCCTGCTCTGTGGCAACATATATCAAATAATCGTCAAGCGACAGTGCCGAGTTATTTTCTCCGATGCCTGGCACACTGCTTTCCATAGAAGAAGCGTGGGGGGCATTACTCTCACAAGCAGCAAGACTGCAAACAAGAAATATGGACAAAAACAGAAGCACAACTCTTCTGCCTTTTGGTGTTGTTTGGTTCATATCATCTCTCCTTAAACATCGTAATTACCTCCAAGCCTATCTGTCAGGCCTATTTCTTTTCAAATATCGCCGATTCGTCTCCGTAGTAGACATATCCGCTTTTGGCTTCGAGGTATACGGTAAGCGTCTCATCGTCGTTCAGTTTAGCCGTAATTTTGTATGCTTTATTTTTCTCTTTTGCCAGCAAATCGGAAACGGAGCTTTTCCCGCCGCTAATGGAAAGTATGTATTGATCTCCGCTTTTCTTGTAGGTTCCTGTGTATTCCCAGTCCATGGAAAGATCAACCGTTCCATCGGAAGAGAAAGTCAGCTCGCCAATATCAAAGCGCAAAGAGTCGCAGTTATAGGTGCCGGATAGATCCGGCAGGTCGCTGCCGCCGCCTCCGCTGCAGCCGGCAAGCAGCAGCGCGGCCATGCAGAAGCAAAGCGGAAAAACACGGGTTTTTATTTGCATTTTCGATTACTCCTTCACAAATTCGGTACCTTCAATAAAGATAGAGCTACCGCTTTTCTCAAATTTACAGTTCCATGTATACTCCATGCCAAGCAGGTTATAGGTAATACTCATGGCATCTTCGTCTAATTTATATGTACCGGAAGCGTTGATGCCAAACGCCGACATGGTTACGTTATTATCGCCGCTGAAGGTAAAGGTTTGTGCGATTATCCCCTTTGATTTGTATGTGCCGCTCAGTTTATTGTTGGTGGAGCACGCTGCCAGAAAGGTCAAGATAAGGCAGAACAAAAGAACTATAGTGATAACTTTTTTCATAACATTACCCTCAAGTCTCAAGATTTCGACATACTACCGCTGACAAGCTGCCTATCCGAACCGTCGGTTCGCATCCTGTACATGTCATCGCCATTGTAATGGTATATCCAGCCGTCCGCGATATTGATGTACCCACCGTCGCCCTCATATATTTTCATCTGCTCTGAGCCATCGGGGCGCATTCTGTTGATGGAGCCATCGTGCGCAATATAGTAGATCCAACCATCGTTGTAGTTAAAACGGCTGCTGAAGTCATCGCCGACCCTTGTTTGCTCTGAGCCGTCCAGACGCATTTTCCAAATCGCTTCGCCATCCTCCAACGTGTTGTAGTACGCCCAATCACCGATTATATCAATATAATCTCCCTGCTCCTCATTGAGCTTCGTTTGCTCCGAGCCGTCGGTACGCATCTTATAAATCGTCCATCCGTCGTCGCCGTTGCTGTAATAAATCCAATCGTCTACGACGGCAAATCTTTCACACTCGGCATCGTTGAGTTTCGTATTCTCCGTGCCGTCTGTGCGAACTCTGTAAATACTGTAATCAGCGTTATTCCCGTTTCCGTAGTATATCCAATCATTAACGACCACCAGGTTAAAGCTGAATACATTGTTCAGCTTTGTTCGTTCAGCGCCATCGGCGCGGATTTTGAATATCTTTCCGTCGTCGCTTCCCGCAAAAGCGTCGCTTGCAATAGCGTAATAGACCCAACCCTCCAAAACATTGATATATGTGCTGCGATCTTCATTTATTTTTGTGTGTTCAGTTCCGTCCGAATGCATTTTATAGATTTTATCACCGTCGTTTTTGTTGATATAATATACCCAGCCGTCCTCATATGCGACAAACCCGCTGTTGTTTATATTCCCCGGCGTGTTGCCGTAAACGCCGCTGTCCGAACCGCTTTGCTCATTCGGAGACTTAGTTTGAGATTTTGAATCAGGGGGCACCGTTCCGCCAGTGGCTGACGGTTTCGGATTGGAATATGTATACGGCGCGCCGCCGCAACCGGCGAGCGTCGCCAACAGGATGAGCGCTATCAACAGAGAAGCCGCCCTGGTCATTCCTATTTTCATTTCATATACCTCGCTATCCTTGCAGCTTTTCACCGCAGCTCTGGCAAAACTTGTCGCCAAGATCAAACGCCGCCCCGCAGGTTCCGCAAAACTTTTTCTCCGAAGGGGCGGTGGGCTGCACCAGCTTTTCGCCCTGTTTCACCAGTTCAATTCTCACATTGGGATCGGCCTCACGGAAGGCAGCCTTGACCGCCTCGATAAATCCTCGCATGGCTTCGATGCCAGCCCGGCGGGTCACGCCGTCCTTTTCCCGCCAGCGTTCGATACGCGCGACTGCGCGCAGCCCATTCTCCTGTGGGATAAACGTAACGCTCCCGGTAAAGGCATCGCCCTCGCCAGTGGTCTTGATACTGCTGCTGCGCTCATAAATCAGTCTGTTCGCCTCTTCCTTCATTTTGTACCGTCCGCCGAGAAACGTACCCTTAACCGAATCATCAAGCGGAATATGTACAGACAGAGCCTGCCGCACCTGTTTGGCTGACGCCGCGGTAGTGAACACCACTTCTTGATGCGTCAGAGCCAGCTGCTCCTCGTACTGCTTTTTGAAAAACAGGTTTCGCTTCGCTTTTTGCTTGATGGAGTAGTACAGCCAAAAGAAAACAAACAGCAGGGCGAAGCCACCTAAACCGTAAAGAATTCCTTCGTTCATTGCTTGTTCTCTCTGTTTTTATTGACTGCTTTTGAAATGGCGCTGCCTGCGGCGTCAACGCCTTTACCGATCAGCTTCTCAATGAAGCGGATTGCAATCCAGCCAATTACTGTTACTGCAATACCTGCAAGCACTCCAAGCACGGGACCCAGTTTTACCACAGCTAAAATCCCCACGAGAACCCCAATGATAATTGCGTTCGGCGCATACGTTTTTTTCATGAGTTTACCTCCTAAATTGTTTTAATATTAATAGATACCTTAATCCAATCATTTTTCCTCTTCTTTATTTGATTTTTGCGATGTGTCATTTTCAATATTGGCTGGCAGAGGTTTCGGTTGTATTTTCGATAAATCTCCGGTTCCCATACTGCGGGTCACAGCTCCGCACGCAGGGCAAAACCTTGCGTCATCCCTGCATCTTGATCCGCATTCCTTGCAAAACATAGAATCCCTCCCGGCAGTATGCAAATTTTTTAGCAGTATATGCTATTTACATTTGATTATAGCGAAGCGGGCTGGAGAACACCCCACACAATCGGGTAGTTTCATGATTTTCCAGGCGAAATATTTCAAGCGATGACTACCTGATTGTGTGGGGAAAGTTAAATAATAGTATGGTATAATGTTCTTTATACACAGCTTCAAAACGCACCGGAAGGGGGATCGTGTGTTGAAAAAAAACAAACAGGAAATCCTTTGGATTGTGGCATCATTCTTGTTGCTGTGCGTCGTGTCCGCATACCGACAGATCAGCATACGCTATTCCCCTGATGACCCGGCCCGGGCGGTTATTGTATATGTAGTCTATTTACTGCTGCTTTCAAGGTGGCGAAGCGCCATACGCCGTCGCATCACGCAGCGCAACATGCGCAGATTTCTCCTTGCGGAGCATGCGGTCATGCTTCTCGGAGTGACCACACGCTTTGTACAGGACGCGCTGCTGTACACGGATACCTATATCATGCGTGTCAGCGGGTATTTGATTATCGTCCCGATCATACTTTTTCCACTATTTGGCCTGTACGCTTCTTTCGGGCTTGGAAAAGGCGAGGAGTATCAAATGAACCGGATTTGGTATACTCTTTCGATTCCAGCCGGAATACTGATCCTGTTGGCGCTGACGAACGAAAACCATCATCTTGTGTTTCGCCTGCTCTCGAATGAAGATCAGGCCAACCTGTATTTTCATCCCAATATTGGCGTTTTCGTAATAATTTTATGGGCGCTGCTTTTGGAGCTTGCCCGTATCCTGATGATTCATCTCAGAAGCCGGGAGGTTGCGAACCATACACATTGGAGATTTACCCCTTTGCTGGTTGCGGTTTTTATGGTTTTATTCAATATTCCTTATCTTTCCGGATCCTTTATCGTAAATTACGAACTGATCGAGTATTCCGCACTTTTGTTTTTTTTGGAGGCCATGGTCTGGGAAAGCTGCATTTTTGTGGGAATGGTGCCGGTTAACAAGCATTATGAGGAGGTGTTTGACCGCTCCACCGTTGCCATGCAGATTGCGGATAAAAGCGGGCAACCCTATTTGAAATCCGCTTGCGCGCCGGAAGTATCGCCGGAAACCTTTCATCTGCTTAGTCAGCAATCACCCATTCGCACATCGGAAGGCAAGGAACTGCATCTTCACGCCATTTACGGTGGCTTTTGCGTCTGGCAGAACGATGTTTCACAGACAGTTGCTGTCATCAATGAGCTTCAAGAGACAGCGGAAAAACTGGAATATGAAGGAGAGCTGCTTCGCCACGAACTGGCGGCGCGGTCAGAAGAAGCGGCGATCAAAGAACAAAACCGCATCTATAACCGGCTGACCGATGAAACTGGGGAGCAGCTTTCGCTGATTCGCAATCTATTGGATCGGAAAGACAGTGTGGCAGACAAAGAGGTGCTGTTCAAAACAGTCTGCCTGATTGGAACATATATCAAACGAAGATGCAATCTTCGCCTTGTGGAACAGTCCGATGGAATAATTCCAAATAAGGATATGGAGCTCTGCTTCTATGAGTTGGCCGATTGCCTCCGGCAACTGGGCATTGTGGCGGAGGTTAGCTGGAATACGGAGAAAAACCTCGACCCTGAGTTTGCGCTGTTTACATTTGATTTGTTTGAACGGTTGCTTGAGCTCGAGCACTTCGAGTTGGATTCTATAAGAGCGGTTTATAAATCGGACGCTGCATTTTCGGTGCGGGTATGCCACGGCGGGGATTCATTCAGTGCTCCCTCCCTTGGGCAAATGCAAAAAAGCAACAGCGGGAATTATAATATGAACTTGATGCCGCTTAAAAAAGGATATCAGGTTTCCGTACTGATGGGGGGAAGCTGATATGCAGATTTCGGTGGGCCTTTTGTTGATTGGAATCCTTCAGTTATTGCTGCTGGTTGTTACAGTTTATTCAAATGCTTCATTCCGCTCGGATAATAGCGGCCCATATTACGCACTGAATATAATCATGACAGCGTTGCAATCGATCAATCTAATTTGGCTGCTGCAACTCATGATCGCAGATATCAAAGACCTTTCATCTGCCGAGAACAACGCAGGATGGATGCTTCCGTTGCAATCCATATTTCTGTTTGTCCTTTTGGCTTATCTTGTCCGAATATTTTACAAAACAAGGTTTCGCCGTCTGGAACTGTTGACTCCACACTCAATTCGAGAGACGATCGACCACCTTCCCGGCGGAATCTGTTTTTCAACCGTAGAGGGGAAGCCGGTTTTGGTCAACCACAAGATGAATGACCTGGTTTTTCAGCTGACAGGTCACACAATCATGAATGCGAAAACCACATGGGAGCAGCTGCTGCGGCTGCGCTCCGCGAATGAGTGCGTTAAGCTGGAAGAGCCTTGGATAAAGCAAGAGCACATCGGCGAAGCGTCGGACGACTGTGTCTTTTTTTCCTTCTCGGGCGGCAGCATTTGGCGGTTTCGCAAAGAACTGCTCACTGACAAAGAACCGAATTATATACAGCTTCAGGCGACAGATATATCAGACCTGTATTGGTACAGCAAAAGGCTGTATGAGAACAATCAAAAGCTGGAAATCCAATATGAGCGTCAGCAAAGCCTTTTCGCCAATATTGTGGAGATCAATCATGAAAAGGAAGTCCTTCAGGCAAAAATGAGAATTCACGATGATCTGGGCCGGAGCATTATTACGACCAAACAACATTTGGCAAACCTGACGCTGGAAGAAAATCTGCACTCTTTGGCGGAGATATGGGGTAACGCCATTCGGAGCATGGAGGACTTCACCCGTATGGGTTCGGATGCGGAAACATCACCGGAGATCGAACTGAAAAAGGCGGCCGACATGATCGGATGTACGATACATTTCCAAGGGGAGCGGCCGTCCGGGCGAAAGGCGTCGCTTCTGTTCTATTCCGTTGTACGGGAAGCTCTGACCAACGCGGTTTTGCACGCTAAAGCAGATCGACTTAATGTAATAATCCGCCCGACCGAGCATGGTTATCATGTGGAAATCTCGGACAATGGCAGTGTTGCCGCATCCTCTGTCACCGAGGGCAGCGGCCTTCGCAATCTTCGCAATAAGCTCGAACAGGAAGGCGCCGCGCTGGAAATACACTGCGAAAACGGCGTTGTTTTAATCGCGAAAATTCCGACTGAAAGCGGTGAACAATTCGCAAAAACTGGAGGTAGACATGGTTAACGTTTTGTTGGTGGAGGATTCCAAAATCACGCAGGATATGGTGGCAAGCTATATTTCTCAATCGGAGGACTATCTGCTGATGGCGACGCTTGAAAACGCCGCCAACGCGGAAATTGTCTGCATGAACGGGAAAGTCGACTTAATCCTGATGGATGTATGCACCGCGGATGATGAATCGGGGCTCCTCGCCGCGGCAAAAATCAAGAAGCATCATCCGGATATCCGGATCATCATCATGACCTCCATGCCGGAATACTCCTTTATACGCAAAGCGAGGGAGGCCGGATGCGACAGTTTCTGGTACAAGGAATACGGTGAAACAGAACTTCTTGACGTTATAGACCGCACCATGTGCGGAGAGTCGGTTTTTCCGGATGAAACACCAACCGTCATGATCGGATACACGGGCAGCAACGAGCTGACCGAGCGGGAGCTTGAAGTATTGCGCCAGCTGACACTTGGATATAAGTATGAGGAGATTGCCGACATCCTGAATGTTTCCGCCAATACAGTTAAGTATCACATCAAAAATCTGCTGACCAAAACCGGATATCGCAGCACGCTGCAACTGGTGGTTGATGTGGTGAATAAGCGGTTGATCCTCCCCGGATTTTAAGATTACGATAACTACGAGGCATTCTCGCCAAGAACCATTCAGAAGTCTCCTTTATGTGATTGATCAAATCCCGTTTTATATAGTTAAAAATGAATAATTCAGCGCTTTTCCACAGCATCCATTATCACATCAATGTGCTCGTCGCTTGGCGTCATTGAGGTCTCATCATACGGATCGAGGGTAATTTGCCCACTCTCCATATAGGGACATAGACCTTGATTTGCAAAGCCGGCATTTAAGTTCTCGCCAGCGAAGAGAATTGCGCCGTTGCTGGATGCGAAGCCGTATGGAATATCGATAGCGTTGAAATTCTCCGATGGGCTGTTTAAGCCGTATCGGAATACTGCTTTCTCGTGATAAAACACGAGAACAGCTCCGCTTGACCCATCGGTCTTTGATTCGACATACGCCATATAGTAGTAGTCGCCGCGGCTTTCGGCAAATTCGATGAGCCTATCCGGAATGACGGGTACGGAAATTACACAGGTGTAGTCGTCGGTCTGAGTAGTCTTGACGATGGCGCCGGGTGCGCCGTCTAACTTTCCCTCGATGATATAATAGAGGTTTTCCGTAGATCCGCTGAGATCTTCGGGCATCGCAGATATGTCAATGGGATGGTCGTAGTCTTTTCCAGAACCGCTTGATGTGTTGGGCTTGGGCGTTGTAGACTGGCTCGTATTGGGTTCAGATTCGCTGGGCGGGTTGGTTGACGGGTTGGGGCTCACGTTATTTTTTGAGCACCCCGCAAACAGTACACACACGGATATAAGCGTCATGGTAAAGCTCAGCAGTTTTTTCATTATCAATACCTCGCTATATGTTGGTAATGCCTTTAGGGTTAGTCTCTGGCTTCAACGCCTCCGACCTGCTCGAAATTTCTGAGGTCAATCGCGTCTGGATCCGAACCAATCTGGATGTTAGTGAGGTAGAATACCGATCGATGGATGCCGTCAAAGGGGTCGCTGGTGACATCTTCGGTCTCAACTATCCACTTAAGCCATAGTTTGACCGCATCGGCTACTCTGTATCCGCACGACCAGACGGTACTATTTAAGCAAATTCCTACCATTTCATGCCCTTCGCGAGTTGCTTCGTTTTTCGTATGAAGCACTTGAATCACTCGATAGCGTCCTTTTTCTTCCGTTGGCGAGTAGAAACGACATTCTTCGCCGAAGACCGTCATAAGAAATATACCGTTTGAAGTCTCGCAATAAAGACCGTCGATAGTACCGTGAACCTGGACAGCGTCGTATCCCGTTGCCTCAGCATATTCGTCAAGGTCTATATACGGCTCATCGCCTATTGCTCCCATGAACTCGCTGAAATCGCCGGAATAGGTGTCAGTCGTAGGTTGCTGTTCTTCGAAAGTGGGATGATCTGTGTTGTCGATGGAACTTTCAGGGACATTTTGACTTGGTGTGGCTGCAGGGGTATCGGTTCTCGAAGAGCAGCCTACGAGTAGCCCAAAAAGCATGACGAGCGACAGAACAATAATAATCATTTTCTTCATTTTCATACCATCCTATGAATGATGTTAGGTGTAAGAGCCTTAAAACAATAACTTTATGCGATAATTATGTCGATTTAGGCTGAGATGGGCGGGGAAGTTGCCTCCGTCGTCGAGGTGGGTTCTTCCGGTGCCTTGCTCGGTTCTGGCAATCGTTCATATGCTCCTGCCGCCATTTCAGGCGCGGATGAAGGGGCGGGATGATTTCCGCAAGCGGCGAGGGACAAGGCCAACATCAGTACAAGAGTTAAAGCAAATAGTTTTTTCATTAATTTCCCTCGCAATCTGATATATTTTATTCTGCAGCAAAAGTGGTTATTGTTCTTAGGAACTTAATCGTTGACTGTTTCGACGTTGATGCCGTGTGTAATATCGTAGCTGCCGCTTGCGGTAACTTTGATTTCTGCACGGGAGATTTCGTGAGGGTACCCAAAACCTTGCATTGGGTCCTCGATCGATTCGTCAAGTAGTCTTGGTATAACGTAAAGAATGAAGTCCATTCTATTTGGGTATACACAGACGTCGGTTCCGGTGAAAGTCACTTGCTGGCCATCTTGCCATTCTTGTTCGGTGCGATTTGCGGTGAATAGGATGGACTGCAGATTGACGTAATCATCGCGAGTCGCTTCGATGATATATAGAGCACCGATTTTGATTCGGGTGGCTTTGGCATTTTTGCCATTTGCTTGCAGCTCACTGTGAGACAGCGTGATGGTCGTCTCATCGGTCGTGAATTTGTCGAGACCGTGGGCGGCGCAGAAGCCGATGATGTCGAATTCGGTGTCGCTAACCCAGTAATCATCGGCGTTTACAGAGCCTTGCCCAGATGGCTGATTGCCGGTGGGGTCGGGAGTGGATGCTGGGGGTTGATCCTGACTGGAGTCAGGGGCGAATGTGCTTGGTGTATCGCTGGGCGGGTTGCTGGGAGCGGGGTTATTGTTAGAGCACCCCACAAACAGCACGCATAAGGTTATAAGCGTCATGGTAATGCTCAACAGTTTTTTCATTAATTTCCCTCGCAATCTGATATATTTTATTCTGCATCAAAAGTGGTTATTGTTCTTAGGAACTTAATCATTGACTGTTTCGCCTTCATTGCCATAGGAAATTACGCGTCCCGTGTCGGTGTTTTCGATCGTTGCTCTGGAGATTGTGTGCGTGTATCCAAAGCCCTGCATAGGATCATCGATGGAATCGTTGAGCATACGTGGTATGACATAGATAACGAAATCCATCATGTCGGCATACATAGTAATTTCGGTTCCTGTAAAAGCTACTCTATCTTCCGAGTGGCTTTGGAGAGTATTGTTTCCATTGAACATCACTGCTTGAAGGTTGGCATAGTCGTTGAATGTCACGACGATGAAGTAACCGTCGCCCAGTTGAATTTCGACGACTTTAGTGATTTTGTCGCCCAACCACTCATTGTGGTAGAGCCGGATAATCGGTTCACCGTGTGCGGGTTCGATGATCTTGTTCTTCTCGAGACCATGTGCTTCACAAAAGCCGACAATGTCAAATTCTGTATCGCTCACCCAATAGTTGTCAGAGTTAACGGAATCCGGTGCTGCGGGAAGATTCTCGCTGGGTTTGCTCGGATTAGAGACAGAGGGTGCGTTTGGCGACGACGTTGGCTCGTCGTTTATATCCTGGATGGGTTTCTGGGTACTGGTGCATCCTGTTGACAAGATTAAAATCATTATTAAGGCTGAGGCAATGTACAGGCTTTTCTTCACTCTATTTCCCTCCTGATCTATGGTGCTCTTCTGGCTAATCAGGTCACAAGCTATGGCTCTCCGACCTGCTGTTTTCAAAGGGATCGCCCTCATGGCTTGCAGACTCACTTTCGGGTGGCGATCCGCTCCGTGAACACATAAACGAAGTATAGGAGCAGCCGATCGTCCTTGAGGATATGCTGCGGAATGCATGATATGGGCGAGAGCGCGGCGCGGATGCGCTGAACTGTCTCGGCTTCTTCATGGCCTTCCAATACTTTTTGCCACTCCGGTATCCCAATGGCTTGAAGAATTAAGAAAATCTGTTCTTTTGTAAACGTTTTTACGATATCCTCTATGTACTGAACCGTGTCCAAATGAATCCTTTCGTGAAGCGTTTGGCCGGCTTCCATTTCTTGCTCTTTACCTTTGAATAAAAGCTGATATATGATCTCATAAGAGGTTTTTTCGGGCGAGCTCATTTTTTTGAAATCTTCCCAAAAGCTATATAGATTGTAGCCGTGTATCTCGCCCTCTTTCGAGATCATAATAACCATAATATATGTCCAATTCTTTCGGTCATTAAAATCGATCGACGCAATTTCGGCAGCCAGCTCCGCCGAGTTGCTCAGGCCGACAAGGATAAAATCCTCTATTTTGTCTACCCGGCGGATCACATCTTCAAGCTGCTTGAGAAATGCTTCGGGAATCTGTTTTCCCAGTTCATCGACTGCGATATATATTTGACTCAAAATGCAACCTCCCCGCTGTTGAATTTGCGGTACTTCCGGGGCTTCTGACCGGCTATTCCGCAATCAGCGTCAGCATCACATGCCCGGACCACGCGGCGCATCCGGGCAGCAATCCGTCAAGCCGATCGAATCCCAAATAGGTACCCTGTGTGCTAAACAGATCTTCCGGAAGTGTTTGGCCGTTTGCTGCCCCGCTGTTATGGATCATTGCCGTTCCTTTTTTATAGTTCAGACTGACTGCCGAGGCCGCCGTGACGGATGAGTGGCTCCAGACCTCTTGGGGAACCGTATTCGCAGCGGCAATGACTGCGCTGACTTTGCCTTTTTCGCCGGGCAAAACCTGTTTGGGGAACTGCACCGATAACCGAACCTGCTGTGCGATGCCCTGGCCGGACGCATTCATATTGGCCGCGCTGTTATTGTGATATCCGATATAAACGCTGTATTCATGTCCGGGCAAGAGCTCGATCTGGTTTACAAAGGGCCCTTCTTGCTCCTTCTCCGCAAGCCGGACAAAGTTTCTCTCGTCGCCGAAGACGGGATTGTCTGTAATTGAGTTCATGGTCGGATAGGCGGCCGGAAGCTCCATTGTAAAGGTTTTGCGTGCAGGCCCGAAGCCTCCGCCGCTTTCGGACGCTTCAGGTTTTTGCGATTCGTGAAAAGAAAAATTTGGCATATCATGAAACCTCCCGAATTTTATAAGGCACTGCCTCACAGCTTGCTTTGATATACAAGATGTTGGTTGCCGCAGCAGTCTACAAATTTTTTGCCGCTGCCGCAAAAGCAGCTTGCGTTCTGTATTTTGAGACGAAGATTATTTAACTCCGCATCATTGTAACGATACATATCATAGGCGTTCATATCTCCGAACATAAGCATGGCCGGATTCTCTTCCAGGTACTTCAGGTTCTGTTCGCGGGTATATACTTGAGCCTGCTGTTTGACAGGCGGCAGCTTTGCCGGCGCCGGGGCCTGATTCTTGATGGCTTCCAAACGCCGCTTGGCAGACTGTACCGCCGCGTCCAAGTCCACCCAGTCTCGCTGATCCGGTTTTTGCGGTGCGGGGGGCGGCTGTATCGCTTGCGGTTTGTTCACCTGCGGCTCAAATCGTGGCCTCAGATTGTTTGGGGGCGGCTGTATCGCTTGCGGCTTGTTCACCTGCGGCTCAACTCGTGACCTCAGATTGTTCGGGGGCGGCTGTACCGCTTGCGGCTTATTCACCCGCTGCTCAATTCGCCGCCGCAGATCATCCAGGGCAGCGTCACCGAGCGAGGGCAATTGATCCGGCGAATACCCCTCGTCATGCAAATACCGGACACGCACGCTTTCTATATACGCAATATTCTGCTGGCGGGTATATCCCGAAGATTGCGGCTTCACTGGCTTGGGGGGCTGCGAGGGACGGCTTATTGCCGGTATCGCAGATGGCTTTGGCTGCGGTTTTGCGGCGGGCGGCCCGCTTTCCGTTATGCTGACTGCAAGCTGCAAAAAGCGATCCATGCAGTCCATCATCATTTCCGCCGCACCTTTGGTTACAGAAACATCGTTCTCATGGGTACCCCGGTTGCGGCATTTTCGCACATAATGCAAATCGTCTACCATCTGGCTATTGGCCTGAATAATACCGGCTTCCACTATGGCTGTGATCTGGTCAAGCTGTCTTTTTGACGGCTTGCCGTCTTTGTCCACGGGCGTTATCCCGCGTTTCTTGCAGATCAATTGGGATGCCCAATCGATCACATCGCCAATGGTGCTGGCGCACAAATCATAGTTGGCTTGATCCAGCAAAGCTTGTGCGCTTTTGCAGTTCTTATGGATTTTTTTGTATTGCGGTTTGCCTTCTAAATAATGAAAGCTCATTGCACATCTCTCCAGTGGTTTTGATATTTCCCGCCGCTGTACTACTTCTAAAAAGGCTGTTTGCCCTCGACCTTACTGGTCGGAGCCAAAATCCTATAGGATTTCCCACCATCGTGCGAAGAAAAAGAAGGCTGCGCGCTCATGACTTCGCCAATCAATCGCCAGATTGCCACGCTTTCCTCCATTGTCCAAGCGCGCTCTCCCTGCTCTGCGGTGAAAAATTTTATATACCCCAATTTTAACGGCGCCAGTTCAAGTCTCCAAGACTGGGTTAGGTAATCCTCATAATAAAATGGTGCGTCAGTTGTGCGGTATGCAATCTCATGGCGACTGCAATCAACAGTATAAATATCCCGGCAGTTCACTTCAACAAACTGTTTGAAAGCGCTGTACTTTGCGCTGCCCTTGATATTTGCCATGGCCTGGCGGACACGCTTCTCATATTGCTCCGATTCAAAGTCCTGCTTCGCTTTTTCATCCCGCTCCTTGCGCTTTTGGCTGGGGCTCTTGCCGTTTTGTTTGTCGTGAGATATTTTTGCGATCACGATTGCCAACACCAAGCCCAGGATCAGCACCACAAAAAAGTTTGCCCAATAGCCGGTGATATCCCAAAAGAACGGCAAAAAGATGCCTTTTACCCACAGCGCACCGGCCAGAAGGAACGCCGCGCCAAACCAAGCAGTACTAAAAAGGAGCACTCCTCCGTCCAATATCTCTCCGTCTATAATAAAACTAATGGTCGCAGCTTCACAGAGTAAGCCCAGAATGAGAAGCGCCCAAAACAAGATCTCCATGCCACCCCTCCTAAACCCTGATACTTGCCGAAATGAACCGAATCACAAAATAGGAAACAAGCGCTATCGATACAACCGTGAAAAAAGTTGCCGGATGCATTTGTTTCGATGTGTCAAGCATACTCGATACGATTGTCAGCCCTACCGCCGTGATCGGATAACGAACCATATCGTTTGTAAACCTTCCATATTTCCACAAGGCGTCTCCCAGCCCTTTTATGTATCCGGTGCTGAACAAAAGCCAAACGAACAGATAAATAGCGGCCGTGTACATTTGTATATAGGGCTGCGCTTCATGGAGCGCCCCGCGGGCGGAGGGCATCCACAACGGCAGCGCAACGAAGGTGATGTAAAACATGACCCGTATCACGGAAGACGCGGCCACAAACGCAAGCCACAGGCTGATTACGCCGAAGACGACCCGAAGGGTCCACGCTTTGGGGGTGTTGCAAAAGTCCTTGCTTTGTATAAACACCGTTTCAGCTCCTTCCCCCATACAGCCCGGAATGATAAGTTGCGTTGGTTTCTTTATCACTGATTAGTTGCTTCATTTTTTGAAGAGCCATATTTCCGGTTGCCACAACATTACCGTTGATAATCGCTTCCAGCTTGTCATCGGGAAAATCTTTGGCGATGAGGATTGCACGCAGGGTAGCGGTGCGCCATTTTTCAAAGACCGTAATTTTGTCGGCGAGCTGTTCCTGATAGTTTTGAAACCCTTGCCGCCGCGATACGATGAGTTCCGCCAATCGGTCATAAGAAATGCCGAGACCGCGCAAATCCGGATAGCTTTCTCTCAAGAACATAGGCATATTGCTGTTTTGAATATTCATATATCTTGCCGTTATCACATCGGTCATAACGGTGGTGATGCGTTCCGCTTCGGTGGCTTCCAAATTCCCCATCTCTTTCAGAATTAAGTCGCTGGAGAACAAATAGTTCTGACACTTTATGTACAATGCATTCAGTTCAGCCTCCATAGCCCGGCCTTCATGCAAGCGGGTACGGATAATGATGCGTGCGATTCCGACACAGGCAGCGATCACGAGAACAAGGATAAGCACAATCAGAAGCGGCCAGAACACCTTTCCGATTTCAGCCATCGGATTTAGCGTATCATTCATCAGCCAATCCTCCCTCTTCCGGCCAGTCGGGCCACCAACTGTGGCTCTCCGGCCTGCTGTGTCCAAAAGGCTCACCCTCTTTATATACATTGACAGGTTCCTGAGCGATACCGTCAATCAGAGTGCCTTCAAAGCGGTGCGGCGCAA
>JAVBNE010000024.1:0-129838 GCA_031551755.1 Cellulomonadaceae bacterium
TTCGTGTCGCGCAGGAAGCCGTCGAAGGCGGCGTTCGCGGGCGATTTTTGCTGCGACTGCTGGCCTATGTGGTCGTAGGCGCTCCAGTAGTCGACCCTGGTTTTGTCGAGGTAGGTGTGGTTTTTGCCGACGAGTGCGGTCTTATAGCCGCCATCGTGCGCCACCTGGAAAATGTCCTTGGTGTAGACGGCATCTTTAAGGTTATGGTTCGAGCGGACGCGGGTGGCTTTCGGGAAGCGCCCGGTGATCATCGACACGCGGGCGGGGCCGCTGGCCGGGGCGGTCGTGTAGGCGCGGTCGAACCACGCGCCCTGCCGCGCGAGGCTGTCCGAGAAGGGCATCGTCGGAAGCGGGTAGCCCTCCCTTTGCAACAGGTCGGCACGCAGTTGGTCAGCCATGATTATCACCATGTTGGGCTTCTGATGCGCCGAAGCGGCGAGGGCGCACACACCCAGCGCCGCCGTAATAAGCGTTCGTTCCATTGTTACGATATAAAGGTTTCGGGTTCGCGTCTCGCGGAAAATTTCTTTTGGAATTTGCGGCGGGCGATGCTGTACACTATGCCACCGAAGTAGCGCGCGTGCTGAGGGCAGACGCTGATGCAACGCGCGCACGAGATACAAAGCGCGCCGTATGTCATCTTAGGGTTTTTGGCCGGGATCGCGCCCGCAGGACAACTCTTCACACACGTTCCGCAACGGTTGCAGTCGAGGTTGACGCGGGGATGCAGCGGCACCCGCCCCGGTTCGCGGTAGGGATGCGTACCCGGGACGGCGACCTCCTTCAGATCCCCCGATTCGAGCCTCGCGCGGCACTCCCGGCCGAAACCCCGCGCTTTTTCAATATCCTCGTCGTCGGGACGGCCCGCGCCGACCGCCGGAAAGATCGAGTGCCGGGCGACGAAGGCCCCGGCGGCGAAGGGGATGAAACCCTGCGTGACAACTATATCGCGTAACTCCACGAGCGCGTCGTCATAGGCGCGGTTGCCGTAGACACAGACCACGATGGCCGCCGTGCCCTTGCCGCGGAAATGCTCCAGGGCCTCTGCCGCAGGGGCGGGGATGCGCCCGGCGTAGACCGGCATCCCGAAAAGCACGGTATCATCGGCCGTAAAATCGACATCGGCGGCAGGTGCGCCCGAAGTGACGTTGTACTCGCGCACCTCCTCCGCCCCCACTCCCCCGGCCACGGCGCGCAACACACGCAGCGTGGTGCCCGTGGCGCTGAAAAAGACGGAGTGGACGCGGCGGGCTTGCATAATTATATAATTTTCAAACAGTGCAAGACAAGGCTGTGCATAGCGTGCGGTAGATTTTTACGATCGTCTGAGTATCAAACCGGAGCATACAAAAGGTATGTGAGGATTTGAACGGAAGAGGATCGTGAAAATATGCCGTGCGATATGCGCAGCGCACCAGCCTATTTATTCATTGTAACGAGCAACTCTTCGTTGCTGCGCGTGTTCTCCATATGCTTCTTGATCTCCTCCATCGCCTCGATCGGATTCATGTCGGAGAGGTAACGGCGCAGTATCCACATCTTCTGCAACGCCTCTTTGGACATCAGCATATCCTCACGGCGGGTGCCCGACGCTATGATATCGACCGAGGGATAGATGCGCTTGTTGGCCAACCGGCGATCCAATTGCAGCTCCATGTTGCCGGTTCCCTTGAACTCCTCGAAGATCACCTCGTCCATCTTCGAGCCGGTCTCCACCAACGCCGAAGCGAGGATCGTCAAGGAGCCACCGTTCTCGATGTTCCGCGCGGCACCGAAGAAGCGCTTGGGCGGATAGAGCGCCGAGGCATCCACACCACCGGAGAGGATGCGGCCCGATGCCGGCGCCGCGAGGTTGTAGGCCCGCGACAAACGGGTCAACGAGTCGAGGAGCACCACGACGTCCTGTCCCAGCTCGACCAACCGCTTGGCCCGCTCAATGGCGAGTTCGGCGACGATCGTGTGGTCCGACGCGGGCCGGTCGAAGGTCGAGGCTATAACCTCACCCTTGACCGTACGCTCCATGTCGGTGACCTCTTCGGGACGCTCATCGACCAGCACGACCATGAGATGGACCTCAGGGTTGTTGGCCGTGATCGCGTTGGCGATCTGCTGCATGATGATCGTTTTCCCGGCCTTCGGCGGGGACACGATCAGACCACGCTGCCCCTTACCGATGGGCGCGACGATGTCGATCACGCGGGGGGTCAGGCGAGAGGCGTCAGTATTCTCCAGCCGCAACCTCTCCTGCGGGTACAGCGGAGTCAGCTTGGCGAACTCCGGTCGCTGCCGAGCCGCCTCGGGGGTCATCCCGTTCACCGAGTCCAGCCGTACGAGGGCGTTGAACTTCTGGCGCGCGCTCGACCCCTGCGATTCGCCCTCGCGGGGTTGCCGGACGGCACCGATCACCGCATCACCCCGGCGCAAGCCGGCCTTCTTGACCTGACCGAGCGAAACATAGACGTCACCCGGTCCGGGCAGGTAGCCGCTGGTGCGAACGAACGCGTAGTTGTCGAGGATGTCGACGATCCCGGCGACAGGCAACAACACGTCGTCCTCGGAGACCTCGATATCGTCCAGGCCCGAGAGATCCGGTCCCTGGCCACGACCGCGACGTTTGCGGTCGCGGTCACGCCCCCGATCCCGTCCGCGGCGACGGCGGCCGCTGCGATCGTCGTCCTCCTGGCGCGGGCCACGTGAAGCGCCCTGCTGCGACGGACCCTGACGTGGCCGGTCACCGCCTTGACGGTCGGCACGTTCGGTCCGCGAACCCTCGCCGCGGGAGTTGTCGTCGGTCGAACCGGATTCGTTCTGGCGCGGCGCGCCCGCGCTGCGGCCCGCGCGGCGCGAGCCCGATTCCGGGCCGGTCACCAACCCGACCGCCGCAGCGGCCCGCGCGGCGCGGTCGTCGGAAGTCTCACCGGGTGCGAGTCGCACCTCGTGCCCGCCCCCCCGGGTCACCGTCTCGTCGAGCGCGGCAGCCACTGCGGCTGCGGCGTCCATCCGAGAGTCCTGACCCCGGCGCGGCGTGCGTTCCCGCGCGGGACGCTCGGTCTGCTCGGCCGACGGACCGCCGTCGGCGACGTCGGTCCGCTCGGCACGGTCTGTCCGGGCGGGGCGCTCCGCGCGCACAGGTGCCGCGTCGGTGACCGGTGCCGTCTGCGGCTCGGCGCCTAGGCCCGCTCGCGGGGCTGCACGGCCCGCACTGGACTGGCCGGTCTGAGCCCGGATGGCGTCGACAAGATCGCTCTTGCGCATCTTGGACGTGCCCTTCACGCCGAGCTGCGAGGCCAGCGCCTGTAGCTCCGGCAGGCGCAGGGCGCCCAATGTCCCAGTACGTGCGGGACCGGCGGCGGATGACGCCGTGCCGCCGATGTCGATGGTGTCTGTCACGAAGGACCCTTCCCCTCGTATGTGCCCGCCGCTACATGAGCGGGCTGCAGGTGGTCGCGACTCCCCGCCGAACGGCAGGAGCGCATGTGTTGCCGCACGTCGGTGGTACGACGACGTCATCAGACGTGGGCTGGATTGCCTTCTCTCGGGGACTGCGTGACGGCGGACGTCTCAATCAAGTCGACGAGGGCCGACTGATACCACCCAGACTCTTACCACCCACACGGCCGTGATCCACGGTTCCCCGAGAGGACAGAAGGCTGAGGTCAGTCTAGCACCGCACGGTTTGAACGCCCGCCCAGAAGTCCTAGCTGCGCCGCGAACCGCTGGTCAGCCGTTCCGCGACCGCACCTTGGGTGTCCACTCCGGGCCGGATAATCGCCCAGTCACGGGCGCCGCCGAAGAGATCGACGAAGGCCGCCTCCAAGCGATCGCGCTCCGCTGCGGTCGTGAACACCAGCACCGTCGGGCCTGCGCCGGAAACCACCGCCGCCAACCCCTGCGTGCGCAGTGCCAGCACCACCTGCGCCGACGCTGTCATCACCGAGGCACGGTAGTCCTGGTGCAACCGATCAGCGGTGGCCTCCCACAGGAGTTCGGGCCGCCGGGTCAATGCCTCGATCAGCAAAGCGCTGCGGCCGGCGTTGAACGCGGCATCGGCGTGGGGCACCATGGCCGGCAGGACGCCTCGGGCGTGGCTCGTGGCCAGCCGCGCCACGGGTACCAACGCGGTGACCTCGATTCGCGGGTCCACCTCCAACCGCACTGCGGTCGCGCCCTGGCGGCCCGGCACCTCCGACTCCCAGGCGATCGTCGCCCCCCCGAGGATCGCGGGCGCCGCATTGTCGGGGTGGCCCTCGAAGTCCGTGGCGATACGCAACGCGGTCTGGTCGTCGAGCGCGGCCGGGTCAGCCACCAGGGCACGGGCGGCCATGATGCCGGCCACCACCGCGGCGGCAGAGGAGCCCAACCCACGTCCGTGCGGGATCCGGTTCTCGCAGTACAGCTCGAGTCCCGTCTGGGGTGCCCCCACCGTTTCCAGCGCGGCCCGTAGAGCACGGACGACCAAGTGGCTGGCATCGCTGGGCACCTCACCGGCACCCTCACCGCTCACGTGAACCACGACGTCGTTGTTGGCCAGCGCACGGACCTCGACGAGGTCGTAGCGACCCAAGGCCAGGCCCAGGGCGTCAAAACCCGGCCCAAGGTTGGCCGAGGTGGCCGGCACTCGGACACGCACGCGGTCCGCTCCTAGTTGCATGGTGTTATCGCAGGTCGAGGGCGCCCGCGATGGACACCACGTCGGTCCCCACCCGTGCCGGGGTGACTTCGGCGCCATCGGACCCACGCAAGGCCCATTGCGGGTCCTTCAGCCCGTGGCCGGTGACGGTGACCACGATCCGCGCGCCGGCCGGGACCAATCCCCGTTCGGCCCGCGCCAGGATGCCGGCGACTCCCGCGGCGGAGGCTGGCTCGACGAAGACCCCGACCTCGGCGGACAGAATGCGGTGCGCGGCCAGGATCTGGTCGTCGGTGACTGCCTCGATCACGCCGTCCGACTGGTCCCGTGCAGTCTCCGCCTGTTGCCAGGACGCCGGGTTTCCAATGCGGATGGCGGTGGCGATCGTCTCCGGCTCGGTCACCGGGTGACCGTTGACGATGGGCGCGGCGCCGGCCGCCTGGAAACCCCACATCTGCGGGGTGCGGGTCGCGACCGCGGTGTGCGAGGCACCGGCGTCCAAACCGGCGTACTCGCGGAAACCCTTCCAGTAGGCGGTGATGTTGCCCGCGTTCCCCACCGGCAGAGCGTGAATGTCCGGGGCGTCACCGAGAGCGTCCACGATTTCGAAGGCGCCGGTCTTCTGGCCCTCGATCCGGTCAGGGTTCACCGAGTTCACCAACTCGACGGGATAGACCTCGGCGAGTTTGCGGGCCGCCACCAGGCAGTCGTCGAAGTTGCCGTCCACCTGCAGCAACCGGGCGCCGTGGGCGATCGCCTGACTGAGCTTGCCCATCGCGATCTTGCCGTCCGGCACGAGCACGGCGCAGAGCATCCCGGCGCGGGTCGCGTAGGCGGCAGCGGAGGCCGAGGTGTTCCCCGTCGACGCGCAAACGACCGCTTTCGCACGCCGGGCGGCGGCCGCCGAGATCGCAGTTGTCATCCCCCTGTCCTTGAAGGAACCTGTCGGGTTCATTCCCTCGACCTTGACGAAGACCTGCGCTCCCGTGCGTTCTGAGAGTGCGGGTGCCTCCACCAACGGTGTGCCACCTTCCCCCAGGGTCACCACGCGCTGGGCGACGTGGGCAGGAAGGCGATCGGCGTACTCGGCGATAATGCCGCGCCACTGATGTGCCACGAGGTCAGGCTCCTTCGACTCGAATGACGGACACGACGGTCCGGACGACATCCAGTTCTTCGATCTGGGCGAGGGCCGTGTCCAGACCACTGGCAGGTGCGCTGTATGAGGCAATGACGAGTTCGGCCCGCTCATCGGGACCGTCCCCGGCGGGTTGGTGGACGGCGTCGATGGAAATGCCGTTCTCACCGAGGATCGCGGCGACCCGGGCCAGCACGCCGAGTTTGTCGTCGACGAGCATCCGGATCTGCAGCCGGGTGGTGACTCCTTCCCACGGCGCGAGGACGGGCAGGGCAGCGTAGCTGGACTCCTGAGGACCCTTGCCACCGAGTACCCGATGCCTGGCCGCGGACACGATGTCGCCGAGGACGGCCGACGCCGTCGGCGCCCCGCCCGCGCCACGGCCATAGAACATGAGTTCACCCGCGTTGAGCGCCTCAACGAAGACCGCGTTGAAGGACCCGTGCACCCCGGCCAGTGGGTGGCTCACGGGCAGCAGGGCCGGGTGCACCCGCACGCTGACACCCGCCGGCAGGCGTTCGGCGACCGCCAGGAGCTTGACGACCTGTCCCGTGCGCTTGGCCCAAGCGATGTCTTCGCTGGTCAGAGACATGATGCCCTCGACGGCGACGTCGGACATCCGGACCCTGGTGTGGAAGGCAAGGCTCGCGAGGATGGCGGCCTTGGCGGCGGCGTCGTGTCCCTCGACGTCGGCGGTCGGGTCGGCCTCGGCGAACCCGGCGGCCTGGGCCTCGGCGAGCGCCTCCGGCAGGCTCGCGCCCGTGGTCATCATCTGGTCGAGGATGTAGTTGGTGGTGCCGTTCACGATCCCGAGGATCCGCTGCACGTGGTCACCGGCCAACGACTCACGCACGGGCCGCACGATCGGGATCGCCCCGGCGACGGCCGCCTCGAAGTAGATGTCCACTCCGGCGTCGTCGGCCGCCTTGTAGAGCGTGGGACCGTCGGCGGCGAGCAGGGCCTTGTTCGCGGTGATGACGGCCGCGCCGGCGCCGATCGCCCGCAAGAGCAGTGTTCGAGCGGGTTCGATGCCCCCCATGACCTCGATGACGATGTCCGCGCCGTCGATCAGCGACTCGGCGTCGGTGGTGAGCAACGCGGGGTCGATCACCGCATCACGGGGCGTGGTGACGTCCCTAACCGCAATGCCGGACAGTTCAAGTGGCGCACCCACACGGGCGGCGAGGTCGTCGGCCTGCTCCGTGAGCATGCGCGCGACCTGCGTCCCGACGACGCCGCAACCGAGCAATGCGACTTTGAGCGGACGGTGGGCGGGGGCGTTGGTCATGGCGGCCTTCGAGACGATCCGGTCGGGAGTTGCAGCACTGCTCCAGGCAGCGCGGGCGGCTTCAGGATACGGGAGCCGGAACGCGAGGAGCTCTCATGGCCTCGAACAAAGTCAGCGGCCGCGCCGGCGATCTCGACTAAGACATCCGCGAGCCAAGGCCAACTAGACAGCCGACCAGGACTACAAAGCCGACTGCACTAGGTCAAGACAGCTATCTAATACGCAGTGGCGAAGGCCACAGCGCATTCGCATACGAGAGCCCTCCGCTCGTGCGTGACAAGGACGTTGAGCATCCCACTCGCTGAACCTGACATGAAGAATGGGGCTTTTGATGAATTTACGCACCTTTGCCACTACCGCCGCCGCCCTTGCCATCCTCGGCACCAGCATGAGCGCTGCCAGCGCGGAACCTGGAGACGACGGGACGCTCATCGGCACGGAACAGTACGCAGCCGGATACTGGCGCCTCGGCCCCGGCGAACGACCGACAGACACCACGCGAGACTGGTCCTACATCGGCGCGGCGCTCCCAATCGCGTGCTCGGAGATTATCGGCGACACCGGACGCCACAGCGCATACGCCTCTGAGGTCGTGCCCTCCGGCCAGGATCACTGGCTGACGGCGGCGACCGAGACCTCGACCGTGCCCGCCACTCTTTACTCCACCACCGGCCTCCAAGCGGTGCTTGCCGCCGGCTATCAGGGTAGATGCGGTATTTACTCGACCTACAACGGTATGGATTCCGCCGTCATGGACTCCTTCCCGACACCGGATCAGATCATGGCCAGCGGACAGGAAGCCAGGGCACTCCTCGGCCTGCAACCGGCCCAGTCCTACACCGCGAACGCCGCCCGGTCCGACATTGCGAGCGCATACGCCGCAACCCAACTTGCGGCCTGGTATTTCGGCGAGGGCCACGATGTCATGGCCGAGTTCTTCACCGTGGCCTCAGACGGTTCCGTCGGCTACTCGGATCTCATGTTGTCGTACATCGCACCAGGTGAGGGCATACCCTCCCGCTGGGGAGACTCACCTGACGGCGGGCACCCCCTCTCCGTCGAGTTCGCGAAGCATCTGATCGAGGTCGGGCTGCAAGCCCAGGCTGCCGAGGCCAAGATGCCGACCATCTCGCTCGGCACAGCTACCCGCACATCCGACGGCAGCGCCGACTACCCCGCAACGATCACAGCGCCCACGGACGGCACCTATGCGGTGACCCTCGCCATGGCCGACGGCACTGCGGTCCCCTCAGGTGTCGCACTGGTCGATTCCGCGGGCAACCCCGTCACGGTGGCGAGCAATGGCCACGCCGTGCACGTGCGGGTTGGCGCGGGCGTCAAGGCCGCGGCACTCAAAGGCCTCACAGTGGTCGCCTCGGCCTCCGGTACCACCGCAGGTGCCCCAACTCTCTGGGACGCCAAGGCCGAAATCACCAGCCAGGGCGACCTCAACGGCGTCTACGACCGCACAGTCGTCAGTGCCGGCGTCAGCCCTACGCCGACAACGCTTGTCGCCAAGGCCCCGCTCACTCTGCTGGCCGACACCACGCCGACTCCCATCACACCGGTCAGCCCTGCCTCCACGCCATCGACCACACCCGTTCAGACGCCTGCGGATCCAGCCCGAACAGGCACCTCGGATCAGCTGGCGGTCACCGGTTCCGACACGCTCCTGCTCGGTGGTGGCGCGCTGATCCTCGCGATCGTGGGAACTGGCTTGGTGATCGCCCGACGCCGCTCCGCCTGACCTAACCCTGGTCCAACCCCAGTAGGTCGTCCACGGTCTCCCGCCGGACAAGCACCCGGGCCGCGCCGTCCCGGACCCCCACGACCGGGGGCCGGGGCAGCATGTTGTAGTTCGATGCCATCGAACGCCCGTAGGCACCCGTGGCCGCCACCGCCAGCAGGTCGCCCCGGCGCACATCACCGGGCAACATCACCTCGTGGACGACGATGTCGCCGCTCTCGCAGTGTTTGCCGACCACCCGGGCCAACACCGGCTCGGCCGTCGAGGCTCGTCCGGCGATCTCGGCATGGTACTGCGCCCCATACAGGGCCGGGCGAATGTTGTCGCTCATGCCGCCGTCCACCGACACATAGGTCCGGATGAAGGCCCGGCCGTCCTCGCCGGTGACCGTCACCGGTTTGACCGTTCCCACCGTGTACAGGGTCAGTCCGGCCGGACCGACGATCGCGCGACCGGGTTCGATCGAGATGCGCGGCACGGGCGTCCCGAACTCGGCACATGCGGCCGCCACGACACGGGCCATCCGCGGGGCCACCTCGAAGGGGTTGAGCCCGGACTCCCCCGGCAGATAGGCGATGCCGTACCCACCACCGAGGTCCACCTCGTCCACCACGACGCCGGTGGCGGCGGCGAGATCTGCCCGGAGCCGGAGCACGACACGAGCCGCCGCCTCGAATCCGGCCGGGTCGAGGATCTGCGAGCCGATGTGCGAGTGGATCCCCACCAGCCGCAGCTCGGGCCGGTCGAGCACGGCCTTCAGCGCGGCCAGGGCTGGACTCTCGGCGTCGCGTTCGCCGCCGGACCCCAGACCGGGGGCGACCGAAAGGCCGAACTTCTGATCCTCGTGCGCGGTGGCGATGTACTCGTGCCCACCCGCGTGCACGCCGGTGGTGACCCGGACCATGACGGGGACCGGCGCGGTGGCCCCGGCCTCCTGGGCCAGTCGGACCACCTGATCGATCTCCGCGAGGGAGTCGATGACGATCCGGCCGACCCGGGCCTCAACGGCGGTGGCGATCTCGGCGCTCGACTTGTTGTTGCCGTGCAACCCGATAGCCGCACCCGGCACTCCCGCCCGCAGGGCCACGGCCAGTTCCCCTCCGCTGGCCGTGTCGACCCGCAGGCCCTCCTCATGAGCCCAGCGCGCGACGGCGACACACAGGAAGGATTTCCCGGCGTAGTAGACGTCGACGTCCGTGCCTATCGCGGCGAATGCCTCCTCGAAGGCCTCGCGATACGCGCGGGCACGACGGCGGAAGTCGGCCTCGTCGAGCACGTAACACGGCGTCTGCGTCGTCGGGTCGAGTGTCAGCTCCCGGACACTGACACCGCCGACCTCCAGCGCGCCGACGCTGTCGCCGTCCGACCCATCCCGCTCCGCGGTGTGGGGCCAGGGCTCACCGAGCCGACCGGCCCCCCACTCGCTCACATCCGCTCCGGGGCACTCACGCCGAGCAGTGCCAGGCCGTTGGCCAGGACCTGCCGGGTCGCGTCGTTGAGCCACAGTCGGGTGCGGTGCGTGTCGGTGACGTCCTCATCCGGGTAGGGCAGGACACGGCAGGCGTGGTACCAGGTGTGGAAGTCGCCGGACAGCGCCTCCAAGTAGCGCGCCACCCGGTGAGGTTCACGCAGCTCACCGGCCTGCGCCACAATCCGCGGGAACTCGGTCAGCCTGGTCAGCAACGTGACGTCGGCCTCGTGTGAGAGCAGCGCCGGGTCGAAGGCCTCCGAGCCGTCCGGACCCGCACGCCGCACCTCACGCTGCTCGGCGTTTCGATCCACCGCGCAGGTGCGGGAGTGCGCGTACTGCACGTAGTACACGGGGTTCTCGTTGCGCGCACTGGCCAGCAGATCGAGGTCCAGGTCGATGCTGGTGTCCACCGAGGACCGTGCCAGTGAGTAGCGCGCGGCATCGACCCCGACGGCATCCACGAGGTCGTCGATGGTCAGCACGGTGCCGGCCCGCTTGGACATCCGCACCGGCTGGCCGCCCTTGACCAAGTTGACCAACTGACCGATGAGGATCTGCAGGTTCTGGCCCGGGGTGTCCCCGAAGGCCGCACAGATCGCCATCATGCGGCCGACGTACCCGTGGTGGTCCGCGCCCAACATGATGATGACGTCGTCGAAGCCGCGTTCGCGCTTGTCGAGGTAGTAGGCGATGTCCCCCGCGATGTACGCCGCCTCGCCGTCTTTCTTGATGACGACGCGGTCCTTGTCGTCGCCGAAGGAGGTGGTGCGCAGCCAGGTGGCGCCCTCCGCCTCGTAGATGTGCCCGAGGTCCCGCAACCGGGCCACGGCACGCTCGACGGCCCCCGACTCGTGCAGCGAGTCCTCATGGAACCAGACGTCGAAGGGCACCCCGAAGTCAGTCAGCGACTGCTTGATCTCGGCGAACATCCGCTCCACTCCGGCGGACCGGAATGCCTCCTGAGCCTCGGCCTCCGGCAGCGTCCGTGGGTCTGGTTCCCCGGCCGCGAGCGCACCCGCGACCACCGCGTCGGCGATCTCCGTGATGTACTCGCCGCCGTAACCGTCCTCAGGAGCCTCCTCGCCGCGCGCCCGCGCCAGCAGCGAGCGGGCGAAGCGATCGATCTGCGCCCCGTGGTCGTTGAAGTAGTACTCGCGCCCGACCTGCGCACCGCAGGCGGTCAGGATGCGGGCCAGCGAGTCGCCCACGGCCGCCCAGCGCACACCGCCGATGTGCAGCGGCCCCGTCGGGTTGGCGGAGACGAACTCCAGATTGATCTTCTTGCCCGCCTCGGAGTCGTTCGACCCATAGTCGCCGCCGGCACGGACGATGGTGCGGGCCAGCTCCCCGGCGGCCGCCGCATCCAGCGTGATGTTCAGGAACCCCGGGCCGGCGACGTCGACGCTCGCGACACCGGCGCTCGCCCGCAGCCGAACCGCCAGATCCTCCGCCAGCGCGCGCGGCGCCATCCCGGCCTTCTTAGCCAGCTGAAGCGCGACATTGGTGGACCAGTCCCCATGGCCTCGTTGGCGGGGTCGCTCGACCGCGACGGTCTCAGGCAGATCCGCGGAATCGAGGGCCAATGCGCCATCGTCGATGGCGGCGGTCAGGGCAGCGCGCACCTGCGCCGAGAGTTCGTCGGGAGTCACCGGGTGAGTCTACCGAGCAGGCGGCGCCAACTACGCGGGCTTTTCACCGGCCGGCGCAGGGGCCGAAGACTCCGGCACGGGCGCCTTCTCGCCCCAGGTGTCCTCCAGCATGACCGGACGACAGCCGATGATGCCGCCGATCAGCACCGCGAGCGCCATCACCGCGAGGAAGACGAAGGTCGACGTCCAGGTCCCGCTGGCCCCGTACAAGACGCCGGCCAGCACCGGCCCGGCACCCGCGATCACGTAGCCCACACCCTGGACGAAACCCGAAAGCGACACCGCCCCGGCCGACGTCCGGCTCCGCAGGTTGATCATGGCCAACCCGAGCGGGAACGTCGAGGCGCCGATGCCGGCGAGGATGCACCACACCCAAGGTGCGGAGCTGGGAGCCAGCGCGAGCCCGGTGTACCCGGCGGCGAGCGAACCGAGGAAGACCACGAGCAACGGGACCGGATTGCGCATCCGGGCGGCCAGCAGCGGTGTGACCACCGACATCGGCATTCCGATCGCCGCGTAAAGGGCCAACCCGGTACTGGGCGCTCCCCCGGCCAGCCCGGCGTCGGCGAGGATCTGCGGGAGCCAGGCGAACATCACATAGGTGTTCAGCGAGTTGGCGCCGAACATGACCGCCAGCCCCCAGGCGGTGGGGCTCCGCCAGACCCGACCGCCGTGGCGATGCCGGTTCTCCAAAGTGTCGGTGCTGGGAGGCGCGTGTTCGAGCACCCCGGCCAGCTCCGTGCGCGCGAACACCGAGCGGGCGATGACCACCACCCACGGCACCGTGGCCAGCACTCCGACAATCGCCCAGCTACCGAGCGCCGAGCGCCAGCCGTAGGCGGAGGCCAGCGAGACGACGAAGAGCGGCGGCAACGCGGTGCTCAGGGCGAGCATGACTGTGTAAACCGCCGTGACCGGGCCGATTCGGTCCGGGAAGTAACGCTTGACCAGCGGTGGGAGGAGGACGTTGCCCATCCCCATGCCCGCCAACGCCATGCCGGTCCACGCCAGGAATGCGGGGGCGGTGGTCGAGGTCGACCGCAGCACCTCACCGGAGAAACTGACGATCAGGGCTCCGACCATCGTGGTCTCCAGGCCGAATCGCCGCGCCAGGATCGGGGTCAGGGAACCAAAGATCGCGAATGCCGCCACGGGTATGGTCCCCAGCATGCCGGCCGCAAGATCGGACAGGACGAAGTCCTCGCGGACCTGCTCCAAGATCGGCGAAACAACCGCCACTGCGATCCGCATGTTGAGCGCCGCCAACACGATGCCGGTCAGAATCACGAATCGACCGCGCCATGGCCGCAGCGGCACGGAACCACCGGGCGCCACGGGCGGAGGCGAGGTCGGTGGTGTCATCGCGCCAGGATAGTCACGTGTCTCGGCAGGCACGGCGGACCGTTCGTGGTCGACATGTGTCGCGAGGCTGGTATTGTCGTTCCTCGTGCCGATCGACGCGGCCGGCGAACCTGTCCGCCTCGTCGAGGTCACGCGCCCGTAGCTCAGTGGATAGAGCGTCTGCCTCCGGAGCAGAAGGTCGTAGGTTCGAATCCTATCGGGCGCACTTTGCATATCTGAAAGCAATGGGCATAACCGGACACGCGTTGCCCGCATGCGTCCGGCCCAGATGTAGCAGGCCCCGCGCGTACTGCGACTGAATTCACCCGCACCCTCTCTTCACCCCCCCTTCTCCGTCATTCTCGACGCCGCGCCATCGTGCTTCGATGTGGAGCCGTCATGACAGATGCGGACGGCAAGAACAGGCTAGCCATGCGAATGCATGCGCGGTCACGCACCTGGGGAGAACGATGAAGAAACGTATTCTTAAACTGGCTATACCTACAGTCGCTGCGGCACTGATCGCACCCGCGGCGAGTGCGGCGGAAACCACGCAGCAGTGGCGCGTCGACTCGGCCTTCGAGGCCGCTGTCGGAACCGGGCCGGATGGCACCTACGTAAACTCGCTCATCGAATTCTCAGACGGTGACATCCTCGCGGGAGGGTGGTTCGACACCTTCAACGGGACGCGCGCCAATGGCCTGGTACGGCTCAACGCCGACGGCACGCTTGACACAGCCTTCCAGACCGCCATCGGCACGGGTCCCGGTGAGGACGCCGGCGACAATGGATATGTCTGGACAGCAACCGAACTCGCCGACGGCGACATCCTCGTCGGCGGCGCGATGAGTTCGTTCAACAGTTCTCCCGTCGGAGGGCTCGTTCGCCTGAACGCGGACGGCACGCTCGACACCGCCTTCCAGACCGCCATCGGGACCGCAGCGAACCAGATCGTCACCGGTGTACTCGAACTGTCTGACGGAGACATCCTCGTCACCGGCTACTTCACGTCCTTCAACGGCACCGCGACCGGGCACGTCGCGCGGCTCAACGCCGACGGCACGCTTGACACCGCCTTCCAGACCGCCATCGGCACCGCAGCGAACCAGATCGTCAGTGAGGCGATCGAACTTTCTGACGGCGACATCCTTCTCGACGGTTTCGCGACGACGTTCAACGCGAAGGCCGTTGGCCGCCTCATCCGCCTGAACGCGGACGGCACGCTCGACACCGCCTTCCACGCCACGATCGGCACCGCAGCGAACCAGCCAATCGACGCGATACTCGAACTGTCCGACGGACGAATCCTCCTAGGCGGGATATTCACCTCGTTCAATGGAACGCCGGCCAATCGGATGATCGCCCTGAATGCTGACGGCACCGCGGACACCACATTCCAGGCGAACATCGGCACGGCGTTGACGTCCGGCACCGTCAAGGATTTCGTCGAACTGCGCGACGGGAGAATCGTCGTCTCCCAAATCGCCCCCACATTCAACGGCCAGTCGGTCGGCAACCTCGTGGGCCTGAACACCGACGGCACTGTCAACACCGAATTCGCCGCACAGGTCGGCACGGCTGCGGACAACGGCATCGACGAGGTCCTCCCGCTCAGGAACGGCGACTTCATGGCCGCTGGCGCATTCACGCATTTCAACGACGTACAGGCGGGTGGAATCGCCCGCTGGGGCCTTGAAAACCTGCACATCGACGCGATCTCCGACCAATCGAGTGTCGTCGACACCGAGACCTCCATCGCCACCACGGCAACGGTGACGGACGGCACCGAGATCGTCTATGCCGCCACCGGCCTGCCGGACGGCCTGTCGATCGACGCCGCGACCGGAGTGATCGCCGGTACGCCTCACACACTGGGAACATCGACCGTCACCGTCACGGCCACAAATGCGGGACTGGTGGCGGACACTTCCTTCTCCTGGACCGTCACAGCACCGCAGCCCACCGCGACACCGCAGCCCACCACCGAGACCCCGGAGCCGCGCCCGACCACGCGTGACACGCCGAGCTCCCGCCTCGCCGCGACGGGCACCGAAATCACCGGGATCGCCGCCTTTGCCGCCGCTCTTGTACTCGCCGGCTTCTTCCTGCGCCGACGCTCCACCAGGATCTGACCCGACGCGTTCCCCAGCGCCGGGGGTGGCGGGCAGCTCCCGCCACCCCCGGCTCACGTGGAACACGCGTGTCGTTTCCGGCACAACGTGGACGCATCCCGCTGCCCCCCACATCACCACCCGGGTACCGTAGGTCCATGACCGACGGCGGCTACGGCGATTTCGAGTTCGAGCGTCGATTCTGGGTGCGCGAACTCCCCGACAGGCTCAAAGACGCCCCCTGCCTGATCGTGCAGAGCTACTTCCTCGCCGACGAGGGTTATGCGCTGCGCCTGCGTGTCACCGCCCACGGCATCGACGCACCGCTCGACGCGGATACCGACGCCGTCGAAATGCTGGCCCGCTACCGGGACGACATCGACCTGTGCACGTTGACCGCGAAAGGTCCGATGATCGGCGGCACCCGATATGAGGCTGAACGTGAGATCGACCCGCATATGGGTGTCGAGATGATCAGGCGCGGCGGTGGACGCATCGTCAAGACCCGGTACTCGGTCTGGCTGGGTCACGACGGTTGGGTCGTTGACGTCTTCGGTGGCGCCAACCACCCCCTGATCGTCGCCGAATGCGAGCGCTCCGGGCCGGTAACCGATCTTGAGATCCCCGGCTTTTGCCTCACCGAGGTCACCGAAGACTACCGATTCGCGAACGACTCGCTGGCGCATCGGCCGTTCAACGGCTGGGCGGCAGACGCGGAGGCCGAACTCGCGGCCAACGGTGGGCGCTTCCTCCAGGGATTCGGGCCGAACCGCAGCCTGCCGAATTCGTGAGCAAGGGTCTGCTGCGCACGGGGACTAACCGCCTGTGCGCAGCAGTGAGGCAGCTCGATGATCGGCGTCATGGTGCGCCCGTCCCAAACCATCCAGCTAGGGCGCCCCCTTGCGTGACCGATTCCTTAAGTAGTCGACGCCGCCGCAAGACGCGCCGAAAACGGCGCCAAAGATTGCTGACTCTACTGAGAATCTCTCGATGATACTAATCCCTACGACGAAGACTGCGGCAACCAAAATACCCACGCCGACGGATCGCATCAACATGACACAACCTTCCAGCTCGTAAGGATCGGGGTTCCTGGAGGTGGATAGAGCACTGGAATGTAGCCGAGCTGAACACATTTGCCGACCGCCTTTGCCGACTTAAAGGTGGACACGACGGAGGTGATCACGTCGTAGGCCACCAACCCGCATCCAGCCGCCACCGGCGCCGCGGGAATTATCGCACAGACCGCCGCCAGATATTTGGCCCTTGTGACACCAGGCATACTCGCAATGGCCCTGGTCTCCGATTTATTGTACTTCACATAAATGCGCCAACCGTAGCTGACCGACGGGTCTGCCACTATGGGATAGTACAAGCCCTTGGAAGGCTCAACGACCTGAACAAGTGTGGCACCTTCGACGCTGTAGGACGTCTTCACCGCGTTGCCTTTCGCGTCAACGGCCCAAGGCGCATCAATCGTGGCGACGACTACCGCACCGCCATCAAACTCCGAAGAAAGACCAATCATGCCGTTTTCCATCAGCATAGGCTTCATGCTGTCACCGAAAGAATATGTGAAACGGTGCGGTGCGGACGCATTCGGGATGATGGTGTGGAGGCGAACAGTGCCGTCATCGAGAGTCTGAACAACAGCGCCCGCGCTGTTACCCTTCGCCTCGTAAACTACCGAACCGTCGGAGGCCGTTTCTGCATCAGCAACTTGAAGCTCGGCAGGCAGACTAATCTCCACCGGGGAAATGCCGCTTCTCGGCGCGGACGACTCCAAGATAAGCGGCTCACCAGCATCAATGGGGACGCTCACCTGTAGGCGACCGACATCGACTGCCACTATGCCCTCCTGAGCGACTCCTGCCACAACGCTATCGCTATCCGGTGCGACCGCCGCTACCAGACCTGAGGTTGCGTCGACAGGATCGACGGCCAGTGCGGTGGGGGGGGGGGGGGACGCCCGCCAGAACGACGGAAGCGCAGATCGCGATACTCATTCTTGCTTTGCTAATCTTCAACGCATTCTCCTTCCCGCCTGCGGCCGACGTTGGCGCAGACAGTACGCTCGTATTCGCCCGTCTGGGAAAATTCGAGCCTTATACGAGGACTGTCCGATCATACCTCATCAGGCACTATCGAGCGGGCAGTCGACCCTGCCCAGTCCGACGGGGGACAGCGATGAATGCCGGGCCTGCTCTGCCGGTAACGCAGGACCGCGAGAGCCTGGACGGAAACGACCGGCCCAGTTAGCCTTGGGCTTTCGTCGGCCTACAGAACATGCCCCTGCACGGATTCGACCAGAACAAGATCTGGACCGCGATCATGATGCTCGCACTCGAAGTCACCGCCTGGATGCAAATCCTCGCCCTGACCGGCCATGACGCTCACTGGTGGGAACCCAAACGCCTACGACTTCGCCTGTTCACCATCCCGGCGGTCCTCACCCGCCGTGCCCGCCGGCAGATGCTCCACCTAGCCGAACACCCACCCTGGGCCAACGTCGTGCACGACGGGCTCCACAGACTACGGGGGCCCCGGGCCGGCGCCTGGCTGACGACATCACCGACCCGTCCCGACGATCCCCCGCACCACCCGGACCTGTGGAACCCACGCACCGACCGCCGTCGGACACGTCCTCACACCCACCTGCAAGAATCACGCCCCAAGCACGGCATCAGCGCCGCCATCACCCTTCTCCGCAGCCCAAACAAAGATCGAGGCTAGCCGACGGGTGCTCACGAGGCCCCAACCCAGCCGAAACGCCTTGCGACCTCAGTCGTCGCTCGACGCCTCGGTAACGCTGGAATCGTCCGAGCTGCTCCGGCTGAGCCTGCCGGTCTTGCTGTTGAGGCTGTAGTCGCCACCCACCTCGATGACACCCTTGGTGTACTCGAAATGCCACGGCTCGAAGGAACCGCCACCGCCGCGTTTCGCCCAGGACGGGTTGGCCCAACCGTAGACCGGACCGTTCTCGTTCAACCAGGCATAGACCTTCTTGGAACCGGTCTCCTGGGAACAAAGGTCGATGGCGAGACCCCAACCATGCATCGACTTTCCAGGAGCCGCTGCCAGCCCACCCCGGGTCGACCGCAAGGATGCCTGGCTCGACACCGTGCGGTAGCTGGACACCAGACACACGTCCCGGCCGAACTCGGCCCGGAACGCCTCGTTCAATGCGGAGAGCGCGACCGCGGCGTCTGGGCGCAGACTCTCACCGGCCTGCCACAGATCGCAAAGCTCATGGCCGGTCAGGTTGCCGTTCTCACTCGTCACCTCGACCGAAGGGTCACAACCGGGAAGCGGATCGCGTTCGAGAGACCGGCTGGCGGCGACATCCCGGGCGGGAATCGCCGGTGCCGCCACACTCGCCGAGATCGCGGGGGCCGCAGGGGCTTTGGTGACCACGTCGAGCGCACTGGGACCGGAACCGTTCCCGGCGAAGTCAGCTCCGGACGGCGAGTGGTTCGTGGAGTTCTGCGCACCGGCACTGATCGGCACGGCGATCGTGGCGGCGGCCAGTGTGCCCAGAACCGCTGCGCGGGGCACCCAGCGGTGTTTGGTGGGGGCTGCGTCGCGGGTTCGGCGGGCCTGGCGGCGAGGAGCCTCGGCGGCCTCACGGAGCTCCCGACGGGACGTCACGGCGGGCTTGTCGTGTTGGTCGTGCACCCGCCACCTCCCGTTCAGGTCGAATCAACTGGTTGTCTACCCAACCAGGGACAGTAGCGAAGGCCAGCGCGGTTGCCAAGTGCCAACTGTCACAAGCGCCTTGGCGCTGTCAACGTTGCTGGCGCTGCATCGCGTCTCGCACCTCGCCCACCAACTCCTCCAGAATGTCCTCCAAGAAGACGACTCCCTGGAGCGGCCCACCCGCATCGACCCTGGCCAGATGGGCTCCGGAGCGCTGCATCGCGCGCAGCACTTCCTCTACCTCGTCTACCGGGGTCGCCATCGCGAGAGGTCGCACACGCCAGGCCGGCACCGGCTCCAGACGATCCCCGCCCTGCGCATAGAGGACATCCTTCACATGCAGATAGCCAACGAGATCACCCGCACGATCAGCCACTGGGAACCGGGAAAATCCCGTCTTCGCGACCAATCGTTCGACGTCGTCAGGCGTGCAGCCCTCGACAACCGTGGTGAGATCATCGGCCCGCACCATGACGTCGCCCGCAGCCTTCTCCGAGAACTCGATCGCGCCCGAGAGCAACCCCTGTTCGTCCCGCAGTACGCCCTCGGCCTGAGAGTGCTCCACGATCGACTGCACTTCTTGAGCAGTGAACGCCGACGCGACCTCATCCTTCGGCTCAACCCCACACCAGCGCACCACGTGATTGGCAATCCAGTTCAACGCCACGATCACCGGGCGCAATGCCCGACCAAGCCACACCAACGGTGGCGCGAACCACATGACGGCGGTGTCCGGCCCCGAAACGGCCAAGTTCTTGGGCACCATCTCCCCCAGTACCACATGGAGGTAGACGACGAACGACAAAGCGATGAGCAAAGCGATGGGGTGGTTCCACGCGGAGGGTACCCCGATGGCGTGCAGAGGACCCTCGATCAGCTTCGCCACGGCCGGCTCGGCAACGACACCCAGACCCGTGGAGCAGACTGTGACACCGAGCTGCGCACACGCCAGCATGAGCGAGACGTGCTCCATCGCCCACAGCACCGTCTGCGCCCGCCTGTTCCCGGCGATGGCCTTTGGTTCGATCGCGGACCGGCGCGCCGAGAGCACCGCGAACTCGGCACCCACGAAGAAGGCGTTCGCCGCCAACAACACCAAGCCGATAGCCAGTGCCCATCCGGTGTTCATTCGTCATCTCCGGTCACGCTCGAACCGACACCCTCATCGGCTTCGACGACTCGCACTGCGAGCCGTTCGACCCGGCGCCCTTCCATCGCTTCCACCCGCACCTGAACCTGCTGCACCGAGGTCCCCACGACCACCTCGTCACCCTGTTCGGGCACCCGGCCCAATACCGCCATCACGAGCCCACCCAACGTTTCGTAGGCAGGGTCTTCGGGCACCTCGATGCCGGTGTCCTCGGCCAACTCGTCGGGACGCAGGACGCCGGCCACGACCCATGAGCCGTCCTTACCCCGCGAAGGCCGGGTCCGCCGCGGATCGTGCTCATCGGCCACATCCCCCACGATCTCCTCGACGACGTCCTCCAAGGTGACGATTCCCGAAGTACCGCCGTACTCGTCCACGACGACCGCCATTTGCATGCCGAAGCCACGCAGCTCCACCAGGAGCGGACCCAGGCGAACCGTCTCCGGAACCCTTGGGGCATCGACCATGAGCGCGGCCGCCGGGACCTCGGCGCGACGCTCATGAGGTACGGCCACCGCCTGCCGCAAATGCACCAACCCGACAATGTCGTCCCGATCCTCCCCGATCACGGGGAACCGCGAATGGCCGGTGCGCCGAGCCGCCTCGACCACATCAGCGGCCGTCGACGTACGGTCCACCACCACCATCCGGGTCCTGTCGGTCATAGTGTCGACGGCACTGAGTTCGTCGAACTCGAGCGAGTTGGTCAAGAGAGTCGCCACGGAGACGTCCAGCGTGCCCTCAGCCGCCGAGCGGCGGACCAGGGCAAGCAGTTCGGGCGCCGAACGCGCACCCGACAGTTCCTCACGAGGCTCCACCCCGAACCGCCTGAGCAGGGCGTTCGCCGAACCGTTGAAAACCGTGATGAGCGGCCGGAACAACCGGGTGAACTGCCGCTGCAGAGGCACGGCGACCCGGGCCGTGGGATACGGCGTGCTCAGGGCGAAGTTCTTGGGGATCAACTCACCGAAGAGCATCGACCCGAGGTTGACCAGAACGAAGGAGAGCGCCGCGGCTGCCACGGCGGCGACACCCCGGCCCGGGTCGCCGAACCAGCCACCCAACAGCGAGGACACCGCGGGCTGGGCGGTGTAACCGAGCAAGATGGTGGTCGCCGTAATCCCGACCTGAGCCGACGACAACTCCGTCGAAAGGTGGGTCAATCCAGCGCGGACGCTGTGATCGCGGCGGTCTCGGCGACCGGGCTTACCGTTCTCACTCGCCATCACTGCGGGATCCAGCGTGACGAGGGCGAACTCGCTCGCGACGAAGACCGCCGTGCCGGCGGTGAGGAGCACCCCGATCGCGACCATTACCCAGTCGCCGATCACGAGATGCTCCACGGATGTCGGGCTGTGCTGTTCATCGTGGAAGAGATCGTAACCGCCGCGGAAGTGACCCTGCAGTTCTTCGTGCCAGGCGACCGTGTTTCTCCGAGATGTGCCAGGCTGTCCCCATGGCAGCGAGCACACGACCACCCGGCGGCGGCCAGGACTCAGCGGCCGAGAGGTCCGCCCGCCCCGGCCATCAACCCAGTGCCACCATCCTCGTCGTCGAGGACGAACCCGCCATCGCGACCGCGATCGCGCAACGGCTGACCGCCGAGGGTTGGCGCGTGGAGGTCGCCCGGGACGGCCTGACCGGCGTGGAAGCTGCGAACCGGATACGCCCGGACGCCATCGTTCTGGACGTCATGCTGCCCGGCATCGACGGACTCGAGGTCACGCGGCGGATCCAGGCGGACCAGCCGATCCCGATCCTCATGCTGACCGCGCGGGACGACGAGACCGACATGCTCATCGGCCTCGGTGTCGGCGCGGACGATTACATGACCAAACCGTTCTCCATGCGTGAGCTCGTCGCCCGGCTCAAGGCACTGTTGCGGCGGGTCGACCGGGCCACGCAGGCGGCGAACGTCACCCCCGCCGAGCCACCCATGGCCATCGGCGATGTCGTGATCGACCGCGCCCAGCGCCGGGTTCACCGGGCCGACGAAGAGGTTCACCTCACCCCCACCGAGTTCGAGTTGCTGGTCATGTTGGCGAGTTCGCCCAAGACCGTGCTGACCCGCGAGCGCCTCCTCGCCGAGGTCTGGGACTGGGCCGACGCCTCCGGCACCCGCACGGTCGACTCACACATCAAGGCCTTGCGGCGCAAACTCGGCTCCGACCTGATCCGCACCGTGCACGGCGTGGGATACGCATTCGAACCACCGGCACAGTGATGGCGTCGTGAGCTGGCCGCAAGGAGTTCCCGTGAATGAGGGGTCCCCGGCGACCGGCACGCATACGGCGGGACCGCCGCGCCGACCGCATCTACCGGACGTCCGGCCACTGGACTCGTTCCGCTCGCTGAAGATCAAACTCGGCGTGCTGGTCGCTGCCACCGTGACCTTCGCGGTGATCATCACCTGGGTGGGCCTGCAGAACCACCTCGGGCCGTCGCGCACATTCCCTCTGGCCTTCGTGTTGTCCCTGCTACTCACCCAGATCCTCGCGCGTGGAATGACCTCCCCCTTGCGGGAGATGACAGCGGCCGCCCGCAGCATGGCCGATGGCGACTACACCCGCAGGGTCCGGGCCACCAGTCGCGACGAGGTCGGCCAGTTGGCGATGGCCTTCAACGTGATGGCTGAAGACCTTGCCTCTGCCGACCAGGTGCGCCGCGAGTTGATTGCGAACGTCTCGCACGAACTCCGGACCCCGATCGCCGCCCTGCAGGCACAGCTGGAAAATCTCGTGGACGGTGTCGTCCAACCCAGTGCCGCGACGATGGAGATGGCACTAGCCCAGACCGAACGGCTCAGCAGGTTGATCGCGTACTTGCTGGACTTGTCGCGAATCGAGGCCGGGGCCTCGGCCCTGAACATCACGACGATTCCCTTGGGCGACTTCTTGGAGGAACAGGCCCACGCCCTGTCGATGGTGGAGGCCGACAAGTCGCTGAGCTACGTGGTCGACGTGACACCACCCGACCTGACCCTGGACGCCGACCGGCTGCGCCTCGGTCAGATCATCACCAATCTGGTCAACAACGCCATCCGCCATTCGCCGGCGAGCGGAGAGATCAGGCTGGAGGCCTACCCCGACGACGGGGCGATCATCATCGACATCGTCGACGAAGGGCCGGGCATCGCCAAACAGGACCGAGAGCGGGTCTTCGAACGGTTTGCCCGCGGCCCCGGCGCACACAGCGCCTATCAACCCAGCACGGGTGGGACGGGCATCGGGCTATCGATCGTCCGCTGGGCGGTCGAGTTGCACGGAGGTCACATCGAAGTCGCGGATTCGCGACGCGGAGCCACGATGCGGGTGACGCTACCCGTGCGCCCGCCCACGGGTACTCCAGACGAATCATCCGAGGCCACCGATCCGCAGTGAGATGATGCGGCCATGACGACGAGCTCAGCCAAGGGTGTCATCGAGGTCCAGCACCTCACCAAGACATTCGGCCCGGTTCGCGCCGTCGACGACCTGACGTTCACGGTGCAGCCGGGGCGGGTCACGGGGTTCCTCGGCCCCAACGGCGCGGGTAAGACGACGACGTTGCGGCTCCTGCTCGGGCTGGCGCACCCCACTGCGGGCACGACCACGATCTCCGGGGTGCCCTACCCCGCGCTCCCCGACCCGGCCCGGACGGTCGGCGCGGCCCTGGAGGCGGCGTCCTTCCACCCCGGCCGCTCGGCGCTCGACCACCTGCGGATGTACGCCCCGGTGGTCGGCGTGCCCGACAGCCGCTGCACCGAGGTCCTGGAGCTCGTGGGGCTCAGCGAGGCCGCCAAACGCCGGGTGGGCGGCTTCTCCCTCGGCATGCGCCAACGGCTTGCACTCGCCACCACCCTGCTCGGCGACCCCCAGGTACTTCTGCTCGACGAACCCGCGAACGGGCTCGACCCGGAGGGGATCGCGTGGCTGCGTCAGTTCCTGCGGTACCTGGCAGGCGAGGGCCGCACCGTTCTGGTGTCCAGCCACATCCTGGCCGAGGTGGAACAGACCGTGGACGACGTCATCATCATCGCCCGTGGGCAGTTGGTGCACGCCTCACCGATCGCCGACCTGGTGGCACTCGCGGTGCGCACCGTTCAGGTGACCGCCCCGGACGGGGCGGCGCTGAACAGGCTGATCAGCGAACGCGGTTGGCACCGCACTACGCCCATCCCGGGGATGGCGCCGGCCGCCGATTGGGCCGACGCGACCGGCAGCGCCGATACCGGTGGCACGACGACCGTGCGGCTACGCGATGTCACGGCCGCGGAGGTCGGGGCATGCGCCTTCGCAGCGGGTATCGAACTGCACGAACTCGCGACCCACGCGCTCGGCTTGGAGGACGTGTTCCTCCGGTTGGTCGCTCCTCCACCGCCACAGTCGCCGCCCGGATCGCCGCCGGTGGTGGTTCCTGGCCGGCCGGTCGCAGCGAACGCAGCCGCGGCAGGAACGGTCGCCGACCAGCCGTCGGTCACTCCGCCGATCCCGTCCACCCAGACCGGAGGGGACCGATGACCGCCCTGCGCGCCGCGCTGCGCTCCGAATACCGCAAACTCATCACCACCCGTGCCTGGTGGCTCCTCCTGCTCTGCATGGTCGGCTACATGGCCTTCATGGCCGCTACCTTGGCATTCGCGATGACCCAGTCGACGACGAGTGGGACCGGTACCAGCGACATGCCCTTCACCGACTCGCCCGCGACCGCGATAGCGGTCTACACGGTCGCGGTATCGATGGGGTACGTCTTCCCGGTGATCGTCGGTGCGCTCTCCGTCACCGGGGAATTCCGCCACCGGACCATCACCCCTACTCTGCTCATGGATCCGAACCGCACCCGGGTGCTCGCGGCGAAGGCACTCGCCTCCGTCCCCATCGGGATGGTGTACGGCATCGTCGGCGTCCTGGCCGGGCTGGCGGCCGGAGCAGGCACCCTCGCGTTGCTGGGCGAGGCGACCTACCTCGGCGATCCCGCCGTGCAAGAAGCGATCGGAAGATCCGTACTCGCGTTGATGATGTGGGCAGTGGTCGGCGTCGGGCTGGGGGCCGCCATGACCAACCAAGTCGTCATCATCGTGGTTGTGCTTGCTTTCACACAGTTCGTCGAACCGCTCCTACGAACCTTGCTCGCGGGATTGAGCGACGGCGCCTACTCCGATATTGCGGCTTATCTTCCGGGCGCGGCGGGTGAAGCTGTCTCCGGGTCCAGCATTTACTCGCAGATGGGCCTCAACCTACTGTCTTGGTGGCAAGGGCTCCTCGTCCTGGGCGCATACGCGGTGGTCTTCCTGTTCATCGGCCGAGTGACGACCTGGCGCCGCGACATCACCTGACCACCGGGTTCATCCATGACCTGCCGTGATATCCCTCACGTTGAGGATATCGACAGGTGGATGGCGGGCGAGACCGGCCCGATGCCCACGGCCGGGAACGATGCCGTCCGCAGCCTTCACCATTGTCTGTGTTACGCCCGTGGGAGCCGGTTTATCGGCTCGCCCGATGGACAGTCACCCTGCAGACCGCGAGCGAGGGCATACGCTGGACATGTCCGTGTTGACGGACGGTGCGCCACCAGATGACGTACCCCCAGCAAGCATTCGTGAAAGTGGGCGATCGTCGCGTGTCCCCGAAGGCTGAATCAGAGTCGATCAGCACAGTCGGCTCCCGTTTCGGAGCAAATGAGTGGCTTGTAGATGAGCTCTACGAGCAATACCTGAAGGATCGGAACGCCGTCGATCCCGCGTGGTGGGACTTTTTTGAGGACTACCACGCACAGCGGATCGCCCAAGCGGCCGAGGGCGCCGTACCCGGCAGCCCACCAACTCCACCGCCGGACACCCCGGCAGCGGCCACCCCCGCCGCGCCCACCACCCCGCTCGTGGTGCCCGCGGACACCAGCGCGCCGGTGGCTGAGGCACTTCCGCCTACTGCGGCCTACGCTCAGGTTCCCCCGAGCATGGTGAACGGCGCCGTAGCCGAGGGCGAATCCACCGAAGAAGTCCACAAACTGCGCGGTCCGGCGGCGCGGGTCGTGACCAACATGGAGGCCAGCCTCACACTCCCGACGGCCACGTCGGTACGCGCGATGCCCGCCAAGCTGATGGTCGACAACCGGATCGTCATCAACAACCAGCTCTCCAGGGGGCGGGGCGGCAAGATCTCCTTCACCCACCTGATCGGCTTCGCCCTCGTCGAGGCACTCGCCGACATGCCGGTGATGAACGCCTCCTACGCCGAGGTGGACGGCAAGCCCTCACTCGTGCAGCCCGCCCACGTGAACTTCGGCCTGGCGATCGACCTGGCGAAACCCGATGGCTCCCGCCAACTCCTGGTGCCCAGCATCAAGAAGGCGGAAACGATGGACTTCGCCGAGTTCTGGGCTGCCTACGAGGACCTCGTCCGGCGCGCCCGGGGCGGCAAGCTCGGCGTGGACGACTTCGCCGGGACGACGATCTCCCTGACCAACCCCGGCGGCATCGGCACCGTGCACTCGGTCCCCCGCCTCATGCCCGGTCAAGGCACGATCATCGGCGTCGGCGCCATGGACTACCCCGCCGAGTTCGCTGGTGCCTCGGCGGAGCGGCTGTCGCGGATGGGCGTGTCGAAGGTGCTGACCATCACCTCGACCTACGACCACCGGATCATTCAGGGCGCCCAGTCCGGGGAGTTCCTGCGGATCCTGGCGACCAAGTTGCTCGGCGAGGACGGCTTCTACGACCGCGTCTTCGCCGCCCTGCGCATCCCCTACGAGCCCGTCCGGTGGGTCCGGGACAACGCGGCCAGCAATGACGAGGTCGAGGCCAACAAGCCGGCCATGGTCTCCGAGCTGATCCACTCTTACCGCACCCGCGGCCACCTGATGGCCGACACCGACCCGCTCGCATACCGCCAGCGCCGGCACCCCGACCTGGACCTGCAGAACCACGGCCTTACCCTGTGGGACCTCGACCGTTCCTTCCCGACCGGCGGATTCGGCGGCAAGGCCAAGGCCCCGCTGCGCGATACCCTCGGCCTGCTCCGCGACTCCTACTGCCGAACCATCGGCATCGAGTACATGCACCTGGCCGACCGGGTGCAGCGACGCTGGCTCCAGGAACGTCTCGAAACGCCGCAAGACCGCACCCCTCGTGAGGAGCAGCTGCGCATCCTGCGCCGGCTGAACTCAGCCGAGGCGTTCGAGACCTTCCTGCAGACGAAGTTCGTCGGGCAGAAGCGGTTCTCCTTGGAGGGCGGCGAATCCCTGATCCCGCTACTCGACGCGATCCTGTCCCAGGCCGCCCAGAACGGTCTCGACGAGGTCGGCATCGGGATGGCACACCGGGGCCGGCTGAACGTCTTGGCGAACATCGCAGGCAAGAGCTACGCGCAGATCTTCGCGGAGTTCGAGGGAAACCTGGACCCCAAGAGCGTGCAGGGCTCGGGTGACGTGAAGTACCACCTGGGCACCGAGGGCCGCTTCACGGCCGAATCGGGTGACACCACCCGGGTCTACCTGGCCGCTAACCCCTCCCACCTCGACGCCGTCGACCCCGTACTTGAGGGCATCGTCCGCGCGAAGCAGGACCGGATCGACCTCGGTGGCGACGGCTTCTCAGTACTCCCGATCCTGATCCACGGGGACGCCGCCTTCGCCGGCCAGGGGGTGGTGCCCGAGGTGCTCAACCTCGCCCAACTGCGCGGCTACCGCACCGGTGGCACCATCCACGTGATCGTGAACAACCAGGTCGGGTTCACCACCGGGCCGATCGCCTCGCGCTCGACGACCTACGCCTCCGACGTGGCCAAGGGCTACCAGGTCCCGATCTTCCACGTGAACGGCGACGACCCCGAAGCATGTGTCCGTGTCGCCCAGCTCGCCTTCGAGTTCCGTGAGCAGTTCGACCGCGACGTGATCATCGACATGATCTGCTACCGGCGTCGCGGTCACAACGAGGGCGACGACCCGTCGATGACCCAACCGCTGATGTACAACCTCATCGAGGCCAAGCGGTCGGTCCGCAAGCTGTACACCGAGAGCCTCGTGGCACGCGGTGACATCACTCTCGAAGAGGCCGAGCAGGTCCTCCAGGACTACCAGGCCCAGCTCGAGCGAGTGTTCACCGAGACCAAGGACTCGCTGTTCACGCCGTCGGAGTCCGACCAGCCGGTGGGCCTCGAACGGCCCGAATGGCAGCAAGAGGACGCCGGCACGATGGTCGGTTGGAAAACCGCCGTGCACTCCTCGATCCTGCGCCGCATCGGTGAAGCACACGTCACGCCGCCGGATGGCTTCACCATCCACCCCAAGCTCGAACAGCTCGCCAAGAAGCGTCATGACATGTCACTCAACGGCGGCATCGACTGGGGCTATGGCGAGGTGCTCGCCTTTGGGTCGCTACTCATGGAAGGGGTGCCCGTCCGGCTGGCCGGGCAGGATTCGCGCCGCGGGACGTTCGTCCAGCGCCACGCCGTCTTCCACGACCGGCAGACGGGCGCCGAGTGGACGCCGCTGCTCTACCTCTCCGCGGATCAGGCCAAGTTCTGGGTCTACGACTCGTCGCTGTCGGAGTATGCGTGCCTCGGATTCGAGTACGGCTACTCGGTGGAACGTCCCGATGCCCTCGTGTTGTGGGAGGCGCAGTTCGGCGACTTCGTCAACGGCGCGCAGACGATCATCGACGAGTTCGTCTCCTCGGCGGAGCAGAAGTGGGCGCAGCACTCCTCGGTCGTGATGCTGTTGCCCCACGGCTACGAGGGTCAGGGTCCCGATCACTCCTCGGCGCGCATCGAGCGGTTCCTCCAGTTGGCGGCTGAGGACAACATGACGATCGCTCAGCCTTCGACGCCTGCGTCGTACTTCCACCTACTCCGGCAGCAGGCCTATGCCCGGCCGCGGCGTCCGCTCATCGTGTTCACGCCCAAGCAGCTGCTGCGGCTCAAGGCGGCGTCCTCTGCGGTGGAGGACTTCACCACAGGCACATTCACGCCGGTGCTTCCCGACTCGGTGATCGAGCCGGGCAAGGCGCGGCGGGTCCTGCTGTGCACCGGACGGGTCTACTACGACCTGCTCGCCGAGCGCACCAAACGCGGGGCTGACGATGTGGCGATCGTCCGGCTGGAGCAGCTCTACCCCCTGGATGTCGAGGCGATCCGCGTCGAGCTGGACCGGTACTCGGGCGCCCAGGATGTGCTCTGGGTGCAGGACGAGCCAGAGAATCAGGGCGCCTGGTCCTTCGTGCACATCAACCTGCCTGAGGACCTGCCGCCGGTCGGTGTCGTGGCCCGGCCTGCATCGGCCTCCACCGCAGCGGGCACGGCCAAGCTGCATCAGGCCCAACAGGCCGACCTCATCGAGCGTGCCTTCGCGAAGTAGGCGACCGGCACCACTACAACCGACGACGGAAGGACCCCGCATTCGCGGGGTCCTTCCGCTCACGCCGAGTGCCGACCGTCACCGGCGCTCGAGGGTCGTTCATCCGCCGCGGCCGAGCAGCCGCTGGCGGTGCGATCACCAACGGTCGTGGACGGACTCGCGAATGTAGGCGTCATAGATGTCCCGGACCCCGGATGTGAATCCGGCACCGAGCACGGGAGCGGACCCGGCCGCCGCGTTCGCCCGGGCCTGGCCCCTCGTACGCGCTCCCGGGATGACGGAGGAGACACCGGGCTTCTGCCAGATCCACGCGATCGCGGCCTGAGCCGGAGTCAGGTGGGGCGCGGAGTTCAGGACGAGCGCGGCGAACTCCGAGGCCGCCCGCACTCCCTGGTCGTAATCGATCCCGCTGAAGGTCTCCCCCACGTCGAAGGCACTTCCGTCGCGGTTGTAGTTGCGGTGGTCGTCCGACGCGAAGGAGGTCTCGGAGGTGTAGCGACCAGAGAGCAACCCCGAGGCCAGAGGCACTCGCGCGATGATCCCAACGCCGGCCGCCGAAGCGGCGGGCAGAACCTCGTCGAGCGGTTTGAGGCGAAAGGCGTTCAGGATGATCTGCACTGTCGAGACTCGCGGCCTGGCGATGGCGGTCAACGCTTCAGCAGTTGTCTCCACACTGACTCCGTAGGCCGCGATGGCACCCTCATCCACGAGCGTGTCAAGGGCGTCGTAGACCTCATCACGGGAGTAGACCGCCGTCGGCGGACAATGCAGCTGCACCAGGTCGAGCCGCTCGGTACGCAGGTTCCGCCGAGAACGATCCACCCATTCGCGGAACTTGGGCAGGGTGTAGTTCGCCACGTCCTGCGACGCTCGCCGCCCGATCTTGGTCGCAACGGTCACCGCGGCGCCCGGGTTGTCGGCTAGAAATGCCCCAATGAGTTGCTCACTACGGCCGTCGCCATAGACGTCCGCGGTGTCCAGTAAGGTCACCCCGGACTCGACCGCGGTGGCCAGCACGGCCTGCGCATCCAAGTCGCTCACCGAGCCCCAATCAGCGCCGAGCTGCCACGTACCAAGCCCCACCACTGAGACAAGACGCCCAGTTCGTCCAAGCACCTGCTGATCCATCTGCGTCCTTCCACTGTTGCCGATGCGTTGCGCCGATCCCCACGAGCGGTCAGCGCCATCCCTGAGTACCGTATGTGAATGTGAACCTCTTTGCCCCATCCGGCACGCAGATCACGATCGTCTATGCAAATCACCAAGCAACAGTTGTGGAGGTCGGTGGCGGGTTACGCACCTATGCCGTGAATGGCCGCGATGTCGTGATGCCCTACCCCCTCGACGCCATCTGCCCGGAGTCACGCGGAGCCGTGCTCGCCCCGTGGCCCAATCGGTTGGCCGACGGCCGCTACACCGCCCACGGGATCACGTACCAGCTCCCGGTGACGGAGCCTTCCCGAAACACGGCACTGCACGGACTCGTCGCCTGGCAACGCTGGACCGTCATCCAGCAGTCGCCGTCGGCCGTGACGGTCGAACTCGCCCTGCCCCCACAGCCCGGCTACCCCTTCGACCTCCTGCTCCAGGTGACCTACTCGCTGTCCGCCGCCGGCCTGCGTGTCGACTCCAGGACCCGGAACCGTAGCGACACCGCGGCCCCGTTCGGCATCGGGTTCCACCCCTGGCTCTCCCCCGGCGTGGCCGGCTTGGACGACTGCAGTCTCCAGATCAGCGCCCGCAGCCATCTGACCGTCGACGACCGGCTCCTACCCACAGGGATCGAGCCGGACCCCTTTGCCCTGCGCCATGGTCACACCTTGGCGGGCTGCGACCTCGATGACGCGTTCTGCGATGTCGAACGAGACGATCAGGGCCGTTCCTGGGCCATACTGTCTACCCCTGAGAACACCACGAGGGTATGGATGGACGAGGCAATGACCGTCTGGCAGGTCTGTACGGGTGACCACCTGCCCGCCCGGAGTCGACGACGGGCAGTCGCCGTCGAGCCCATGAGCTGCCCTGCCGACGCATTTCGCAGTGGCGACGGATTGGTCTGGATCGCACCGGGCGGTGACCATACGGCCAGTTGGGGAATCACTCAGAGCTGACGGGACACGCCCCATTCGGTGCTTGATCCACGTGATCGCGCCCTGGGGGAAGAATGGGTCCGTGGACGATACGTCGAGGCAGGTGCGCATCATCGTCGTGGGCGACGAGTTGGCCGCCGGACTCGGAGACGCCAAAGCGCTGGGCTGGGTCGGCAGGGTGATCGCCCGGACACCCTTCGAGACACCGCCGCTCGTGCACACGCTGGCCATCGCCAACGAGAACACCACCGACCTCAGCCAACGCTGGGAGGCGGAGGCCAACCGCCGGTTCTCCACCGAACCCCAGGCCGATAACCGTCTGGTGATCGGCCTCGGTCGGCACGACCTGGAGAGTGGGCTGTCGGTCGCCCGGTCTCGACTGAACTTGGCGAATATCCTCGACGTCGCAGGCGACCGTCGGATCCCTGCTTTTGTGGTCGGCCCGCCCCCCGGAGACCCGGCCGACGCCGACCGGCTGGCCGAGCTCTCCACCGCATTCGCCGATGTCGCCAGCCGGCGGCGGGTGCCATATGTCGATACTTTCAACCCGCTCGTGACGCACGAGCAATGGCTCGCCGACCTGGCCACGAGTGGGGAGCTCTACCCGGGTCAGGCCGGTTACGGCCTGATCACCTGGCTGGTGCTGCACACCGGCTGGCACGCGTGGCTCGGCCTGCCCGACGACGTGGGCTGACCGGCATCGCAACCGTCCGTCCGGCACGGCCGCGTTCAGGCACGCGAAACCGCGAGGTCTCCGGTGACGGTATTCGAGGAGACGAAGGCAGTCGCGGCACCTGGCGTATCGGCGAATATCACGGTGGACCGCGGCGAACCCTCGACCTCCACACCATTCACCGCTACGGATCCGGTCACGCTACGCGCCCGCAGGTTGATCCCGGCATCGGCGCCCAGCCGGACCGCGACATCCGCGGACACCGTACGAACTTCGATGAGCGGCTGACCGGACGACGCGGCGATCTCGACCCGCCCCGTGACCGTCGCCACGGTCACCCGGCTCAACAGGCCCGCAACCGTCATCGGGCCCGACCCCGTGCTGACCCGCAGGTCACCCGTGTGCTCGGTGACCGAGACCGCACCCGCGGCAGTCTTCAGATTCGCCGATCCGGTCACGTGATGCATCCGCACGGCGCCGTTCCCGGTCGTGACGGCAACGTCGGCCCGCAGCCCGCTCACCGTGACAGCCGCCCGCGCGGCAGTGACCCGCACCGACGTGGAGATGGGCAGCGTGACCCGCAGGACGGCACGGTCCTTGTCGCGCAGGGCACGGAACCCATCGACCACGCCCTCGATGCCGGTCAGCTCGTATCCCACCCGCAGTTGCCCACCGGCGCAGGTGACCTGCACCGGCCGGTCGGCCGCCTCGGTGACCTCTACCGTCGCGCAGGTCGCGGCCGCGTCGCCCACGATCTCCACCGACCCGTCGTTGAGCTGGGCGGTGAGACGCTGGACGTCGGCGATGCGCACGGTCTGCGGCGCGGTGATGACCCAGGTTTCGGTGGACATGTGTTCTCCCATGGTGAGTGTCGTCTGATGGGTGGTCGTACTCAGCGCAGAGTCGCGCGCACAGCTGATTTGGCGGAGTCGAGGACGGTCCGCAGGGTGTCGACGGTCAGCGCACCCACGGCCTGTCGGGCATCCGCCTGCCGGAGCTCCGCCCGGATGTCATCCCGGAATCGCTGGACCATTGCCTCGGCCTCAACACGCCATGCATAGGACTCACGCCTGGGTGACTCCCCCTCGGTTCGTGGTCTGCTCCGGGCGTTCTGGGCGGCCGCCGCCAACTCGGCGCGCAATCCCCGCACCGACCCCTGCACGCCGTCACGCACCTCTTGAGCACGGGAGCGGATCGTCTCCGCGATACCGTCCTCCAACTCCGCAAGGTCCGCACGCCGGGCCGCCAACTCGGCACGCCCGGCCGGGGTGAGTTCATAGGTCGCTTTCCGGCCCCTCGCCGACCGGCGGACAAGTCCCTCGTCCTCCAGCCGCGCCAACCGTGGATAGATCGTGCCGGCACTCGGGCGATAGGTACCCGCGAACCGATCTGAGAGGGCCGTGATCAGGTCGTAGCCGTGCCGCGGCCCACTCTCCAGGAGTGCCAGGAGGTACAGGCGCAGCTCGCCGTGCGCGAAGACCGTCGCCATCACAAGTCCTCCGTTCCCGTCATGGCAACGGCCGGCTCGCCGTCCGCCGGGGCGCTCACCTCAGCACGCAAGACGGTCACATTCCCCGAGATGGCGTTGATTCGCGCGGGCCGACCGGGACCGTCATCCGCCGGCAGGACCGTGGCCCCGGAACGCGCCCGGAACCTCGATCCGTCGATGAGTAGCCGGCCGCTGACACAGCGGACGTCGAAGTCGAGTTCGTTCGGGTCCGGCACACGCATCAGCACATCGGAGGACACCACGGTGACCGCCACGCTGGTGGGCGTCGTGAGCGTATCGAGCGTGATGTTCCCGGAGACCGAATCGGCCCTGACCCCGCCGAGGCGACCCGTCGCGGTCAGCTCCCCCGACACCGAGTCCATCGTCACGTCACCTTCGTGATCGCTGACCGTGACGTCGCCCGAGACGGTGTCGACCCGCAACGCGCCCCGCGTGCGGGCGGTGACCAGGGACCCGGAGACGGTGGCCACCCGCGCACCCGAGCGCACCCCCGCGACGAGCGCCTCTCCCTTGACCGTCCGCACCCGCGCATGGGCCGTTAGCGGGAGAGCGATGTGCACATCCGCCCGGTCCTTCCCGCTGTACCCGCGGAAGGTCTCCACGAACCCGCGCCAGCCGAGCAAGGGATCGCTACCGATCCGCAGGAGCCCACCCTCCAACCAGATCTCCAGCGGACGCCCCTCGACGGTGTGCACCTCGATCCGGGCGGTGGTCACCGCCGGGTCGTCGTGGGCGACCACATCGAGGCGGCCGTTCAGGATCGTGGCGTCCAGCGCCGTGACGTCCGGGACGTCGATGATCTGCGGACCGTCGACCGTCCAGTGTGCGGGTGACATGGGGCCTCCAAAGAACTCGAACACCGGCCCGATACCGGCCGGCGCACGCGATATATCGCGTCTCGGAAACACGATATATCGCGTCGGCACACACAGCAACCCCCGAGTTGTGCCACGATGGACGCTGGCATCGGACCGCGGTCCGGAAAGCCCGCACGTCCGACCAGAGGAGATCCCATGAGCAAGCGCGGTCGCAAGCGTCGCTCCCGTAAGGGCAACGCCGCCAACCACGGCAAGCGCCCCAACGCCTGACAACGCCTGATCGAACGATGGCGCGCTGACCACCGGTCAGTGCGCCATTCGTGTCTGTGCTGCTCGCTCTTGAGGGCTATTTCGCTTGAGCCGGCCGGGCCACACATACTCCGTAGCATGACTTCGAACCTGTCCCCCGCGACGAGGTATCCGCCGAGATCAGCGAGGTGGGGTTAAGGTACGCGAGGTACTGGAGACCGGCCGCCCGCATCTGCCGGAGACCGCCGACCATGCGCGCATCAACGACTGGGCCGTTGCCGCCTACCGGAAACACTGAGGCTGGTAGGCGGCCGGGTCAGTCGACCGGCGCAGTGGTGGTACGCCAGACGCTCACCTGCGCCTGGATGCGCATCCGCAGATGCGGCGGTGCCTGTTCGTGGCACGAGCGACGCACGATCTCCTTGACCATTTCCTCCAGGCTCAGCTCCGCCAGGCAAGGCGTGCAATGCGCCAGATGCGCCCGCATGTGCAACTGGTCCTCCGCGGTCATCTCGGAGTCGAGGTACTCATAGAGGTGGTCCAGCGCATGGGCGCAATCGGGCTTCGAGCCGGTTGCATGAGCGATGGGCTCGACGGCCTCCGCCGTCGGGTCGGGACTGCTCACGGCTGACCTCCAGGTGTCGCACCGACCAGCCCGCGACGCACCGCATAGTCAGCCAGCCGCTCCCGTAGCTGCCGACGGCCACGATGAAGCCGCGACATCACGGTGCCGATGGGTGTTCCCATGATGTCCGCGATCTCCTTGTAGGGGAAACCCTCCACGTCGGCGTAATAGACGACCATCCGCCGTTCCTCCGGGAGCTCCTGCAAAGCTCGCTTGACATCCGAATCAGGTAGGCGATCGAGGGCTTCCGCTTCGGCAGAACGCAGCCCCTGCGAACTGTGGGAAGCGGCGCGGGCGATCTGCCAGTCTTCAACATCGTCCGTCTGGGCCTGCTGCGGTTCCCGCTGCTTCTTGCGATAGGTGTTGATGAAGGTATTCGTCAGAATCCGATACAGCCAGGCCTTGAGGTTGGTGTCCGGGCGGTACTGATGGAAGGCCGCGAACGCCTTGGTGAAGGTCTCCTGGACCAGATCCTCGGCATCGGACGGATTGCGTGTCATCCGCAGCGCTGCAGAGTAGAGCTGATCGAGGTGTTGCAGTGCGTCCTGCTCGAAACGCGCGGCGCGAACCGCCGGATCCTCCGCTGCCGGTGCGCGATTCGTATCCGCGCCGAACTCCAGCGGAACCGGAGTGGGGTCAGGCGAGTCACCATGTGGGGAAGTCATCACCACCGAGCCTAGCCGTCGCCGGGGTTCGCTGTCCGGCGACATGAACACCGGAAGGGTCGTGTCCATCCCGCCGACCGAGCAGGGCATCAGCGACGCCGCAAGCGGATACGCCGACGGACCGCCCATCGGCGGTGCTGGAAGCGTCGCAAGAGGCAGGCTCACGACAGCGTCAACCGCTGATCGGCGCGGCTCATTCCCGTCGATCCTGGTGTGTGACCGAAGGCCCGGCTAGCGTGGCCATATGACCACGACTCAGAGCTCCTCCCAGTTCCTGACCCTGCTGCACGAACAGATCGGTCACGAGTTCGGCGCACACCAGCAGTACATCGCGATCGCCGTGTGGTACGACTCCCACGACCTCCCGCGGCTGGCTGCCCACTTCTACGCACAGGCCATCGAGGAACGCAACCACGCGATGATGATCGTCCAGTACCACCTGGACCGGGATCTGCCGGTCGAGATCCCCGCGGTCGGCGCAGTGCGCACCGACTTCAAAGACGTCGTAGAACCGCTGCAACTCGCGCTGGACCAGGAGAACCAGGTCACCACGCAGATCGAAGCGATCTTCCGGGCCGCTCGCGAGGAAGGGGACGCCCTCGGTGAGCAGTTCCTGCTCTGGTTCCTCAAGGAGCAGGTGGAAGAGGTCGCCTCGGCCACCACGCTGTTGACCGTCGCCAACCGTGCGGGAGACAACCTCTTCGACCTGGAGAACTACATTGCCCGGGAAGCGATCGGCGACAGCGGCGAGTCCTCCGATGCGCCGGCTGCCGCGGGTGGCGCCCTGTAGACCCCTTCCCATTCCTGACCCACGTACCGGCCGAGGGTGAGTCCCGCACGTTAGGCTTCTCGGCATATGCCCAAGGAGGACCCATGCTCTTGCGCCACCTCGCCCGCCCGATGCTGGCCACCTGGTTCATCTACGACGGGGTGCAAGCCGCGATCTCGCCCCGCGCGCACGTGCCGGCGGCCCAACGCGGCGTCGGTCTCGTGGGTGGCCGCATGGGTGTCCAGGATCCACTGAGCGAACGGCAAGTAGCGCAGCTCGTGCGCGTCCACGGTGCCGCGACAGCGGTCGCCGGCCTGTGCCTGGCGGTCGGCAAGGCACCGCGCACCGCCAGCTTTGCGCTGGCCGTGCTCACGGTGCCGCTGGCAGTGGTCGACCAACCGTTCACCTCCGGTGAGGGCACTCGTGGTGAACGTACCGGGCGGTTTGTCCGTCGGGTCGGCGCCATCGGGGCCGCGCTCATCGCAGGCGCTGACAACGAGGGCCGGCCAGGCGTCCAATGGCGTATCGAGAAGGCCCGGGCGGACCTCGCACGAGCTGCCGAGGCCAATGCCGATGCCATCGCGGAGAAGGGGCGCCGTGCCCGACGCGCCGCCAAGAAGGCGGCACGCGTGGGTCAAGGCGGCGAATGACGGCACACCCGCAGGCTGCGCCGAACCTCTGGTCGGCTCCGGTCGCGACCGCACCATTGCGGGCCACCGTGACCGTGCCAGGATCGAAATCGCTGACCGCTCGCCATCTGATACTGGCCGCGCTCGCCGACGGCCCGAGTCGCCTGCACGGCGCTCTGGACAGCCGGGACACGACCCTGATGGCGGCCGCGCTCGGCACCCTGGGCAGCCGGATCAAGACCGGAACCCGGCAAGCCGGCTGGCAGGTGTTTCCCGGGGCGCTCCGCGGCCCCGCCACGATCGACTGCGGGTTGGCCGGCACGGTGATGCGGTTCGTGCCGCCGGTCGCCGCACTGGCCGACGGACCCATCCACTTCGACGGCGACCCGGAGGCGCGTAGCCGCCCGATGGGACCGGTCCTGACCGCATTGCGAGCACTGGGCGTCGAGGTCGAGGCAGCGGCGGACACGCTGCCGTTCACGGTCCGTGGTGTCGGCCGCGTGCGCGGAGGGGAGATCGAGGTCGACGCCTCGGCCTCCAGCCAGTTCATCTCCGGGCTCCTGCTGGCCGGCGCCCGGTTCACGGACGGGCTCATGTTGCGTCATGTGGGGCCGGCGCTCCCGAGTCTTCCCCATATTGCGATGACGGTGGCCGTGCTCCGGGGAGCCGGAGTGCAGGTGGACGACACCGAGCCGAACCGCTGGCAGGTGGCCCCCGGGCCGATCAGGGCCGGGGACATCACGATCGAACCAGACCTGTCGAATGCGGCGCCCTTCCTGGCGGCGGCACTCGTCGCCGGCGGCAGCGTCCGCGTACCAGGGTGGCCGGCACACAGCACCCAACCCGGCATGTTGCTGCCGGACCTGCTGACCTCAATGGGCGGAACCGCCGTCGTGGCCGACGGCGCGTTGACCGTCACCGGAACCGGGGAGCTGCGTGGCATCGACGTCGACCTGCGTGCGGCCGGTGAGCTGGCCCCCACCTTCGCCGCCCTCGCCGCCCTCGCCGCCGGTCCCAGCAGGCTGCGGGGAATCGCGCACCTGCGAGGCCATGAGACGGACCGACTCGCCGCCCTCGCGGCTGAGATCACCGCGCTGGGCGGGGAGGCCACCGAGACTGCCGACGGTCTCGCCATCACCCCCCGCCCGCTGCATGCCGGCGTCTTCCATACGTACCACGACCATCGGATGGCGACCTCGGGCGCCCTCATCGGCTTGCGTATCCCGGGCATCGAGGTGGAGAACATCACCACGACGGCCAAGACACTGCCGGGTTTCGACCGGATGTGGACCGACATGATCAGCGCGGCCTCGTGATGGCGCGCCGACAGCTCGACGAGTCCGACATCCGCACCCGGCCGACCAAACGCGGGTCCCGCCCCCGGACGAAACAGCGCCCCGACCATGCCCATGCGGTTTCTGGGCTGGTCACTGCGGTCGACCGCGGCCGGTACACCTTGCTGATCGACGAGGACGGACCCGAGGAACGAACGGTGCTGGCCATGAAGGCCCGCGAACTGACCCGCGACCGGGTCGTCTGCGGCGATCACGTGGAAGCTGTCGGCGATATCTCCGGAACCACCGGATCGCTGGCCCGGATCGTACGAATCGCGGCGCGGACCTCCGTCTTGCGCCGAACAGCCGACGACACCGACCCCTATGAACGCATCATCGTGGCGAATGCCCACCAGCTGGTGATCGTCACCGCCCTGGCCGAACCCGAGCCACGGACCCGCATGATCGACCGGTGTGTAGTCGCGGCCTACGACGCCGGGATGGACGTCCTGCTTTGTCTGACCAAGGCCGATCTCGCCGACCCTGAGCCCTTGCAGGCACTCTACGAGCCGCTCGGTGTGGCCGTGGTGGTCACCCGGCGCGGCCCGGACGGTGCGATCGAACCGCTGTCCACCGTCCGGGCGGCCTTGGCCGGCCGTACGTCGGTGTTCGTCGGCCATTCCGGAGTAGGCAAGTCGACCCTGGTCAATGCGCTCGTTCCCGAGGCGCGGCGCGCCACGGGCGTGGTCAACGACGTCACCGGACGGGGCCGGCACACGTCGACGTCGGCGGTGGCGTTGCGGCTGGCAGCCGAGCCCGCTGGGAACGGGGCTGCACCGTCGGCGGTGGCTGCCGGGGCCGCGACCGACGAAGCGCAGCCGACCCGGCCCGGCTGGGTGATCGACACGCCCGGGGTCCGTTCCTTCGGCCTCGCACATGTCGACGTCGCACATCTCCTGCACGCCTTCGAGGACCTCGACGAAGCCGCAGCGCAGTGTCCGCGCGGCTGCACCCACGCGGCCGACGCCCCCGACTGTGCCCTGGACGACTGGGTGAGGACCGGGGCACCGGCTACGCAAGCCGCCCGGACCGCGCGTGTCGAGTCATTTCGCCGACTTCTCGCCGCCCGCACCGCTACCCTCTGACCATGACCCGGTACGACGACGATCTGCGCCTTGCCCACGTCATCGCCGACCAGGTCGATGCTCATACGATGTCGCGGTTCAAGTCTCTCGACCTAGCCGTCGAGACCAAACCCGACGCCACCCCGGTCACTGACGCCGACCGCCGCGCCGAGGAGCTGATCCGCAGCCAACTCGCTCGAACCCGGACCAGGGACGCCATCGTCGGGGAAGAGTTCGGGGAGACCGGACATGGGGCAAGGCGCTGGATCGTAGATCCCATTGACGGCACGAAGAACTTCATGCGCGGGGTTCCCGTATGGGCCACCCTCATCGGATTGGCTGACGGCGACGAGGTGGTCGTCGGGCTCGTTTCCGCCCCGGCGTTGGGGAAACGTTGGTGGGCGGCGAAGGGATCGGGTGCCTGGACCGGAAAGTCCTTGGCAGCCGCCAGTCGGCTCTCGGTATCCGGTGTCTCTCGCTGGTCGGATGCTTCCCTTGGCTACGCTTCGCTCTCCGGCTGGGAGGAACGCGGGCAGCTCGATCAGTTCCTCGACCTCATGCGAGATGCCTGGCGCACCCGAGGCTACGGCGATTTTTGGACGTACATGTTGGTCGCGGAGGGGGCCGTGGACGCCGCGATGGAACCCGAACTCGCGTTGCACGACATGGCCGCGCTCGTGCCGATCGTCACCGAGGCGGGCGGACGTTTCACCTCACTCGACGGCACCCCCGGCCCGTGGGGCACCACGGCGTTGGCCACCAACGGGCTGCTCCACGACGAGGTGCTGCGGCGGCTGCGATAGTCAGAGTCGCCCGCGGTACACCGCCGATGCGGATGGCTCAGTGGTAGACCGGTGACACACGAGCCCCCAGTCTCATCCGGTGAGACTGGTGTAGTTGGTGGTGAGGGCAGCCAGGTTGTGTTGGGTTTGGGTGGCGCGCTCGGCGATGGCGTTGATGGCCAATGCGGTGTGGTCGCCGTATTGGTAGACGATCTCAGCGAAGGTGATTTCAGCATGTTCGGTGAGGTTACGACATTTGGCATAGATGTTGTAGACGTTCTCGACGGCCGCGTCGGAAAAGACCCCGTTCGCGAGGCGTGGGATGAGTTCTTGGATGACTAGGGGAAGGTGGCCGAGGGTTTGCGCGAATTGGTGCAGACCCCAGAACCATTGGGCGCACTGGGCCTCGAATTCGCGTTTTTTTCGTTGGATGGTTTCGTGGAAGTCGCGTAGGTCGTCGTCGATACCCATGACCATCGCCCCGAGGCTGGCACCTGCGCCGGCGACGACCAAGCTGGCGGTGTCGAGATAGGCACCCATGGCTAGTTCGACAGCTTTGAACGCCCCAGCGCAGGTTTCGATCAGGGCGTTGAGGGGGACGATCACGTGGGTAGATGCCCACGCAATCATTGCGCCGATGATTCCCCCGGCCGCTTGTTCGCGCGCGCGAATGATCCACTCCTTAACAAGTTTGGATGAGGAAGATTCAAGGACGCGCACGGCTCCCGTGGGCCATGGTGGTTGGGTGACATCGAGGACAGCGGGTGGGCAGGTGCCGTTGGCGACCCCGGCGGCGATCGCGGCGTCGGTGTGAGCGAGGGCGGTTTGCACAGCCCGAGTGTGGGTGGCCACGGCCGCCCACCGGTCGCAGGTCAGATCGAGTCCTGCGGTCAGTGGCTCTTGGTTAGCGAGAAGTTCGGCCACGATCGCGTCTGCGTCTTTGAAGAAGGTGGCCTTCTGGCTAATCCACGCAGCTTCGGCCAAGGTATCGATGGACAAGTTCGCAAGCTCAGCAAGTGCACCCAACGCCGTGTTCAGAGCGCTGGTGATCGCACCTTGGCATTCGTCCCAGACCCACTGCACTGGGCCGGGGGGAAGGATCCGGTCGAAGTCTTGAACGGCTTGGCGAACCTGGTCGTGGTACTCGCCGGCTCGTAGAAGCCATTGACCTAGGAACCCCTCCAAGGTGCTCGCGAGCACCCTCTTGAACAGTTGGGAACGGAGGGAGCGTGTGCCTAGTTCCTCGGTCAAGGTCGCAGTCAGCTGGTAGAAACCCTGGCTGGTCGCCGAGTACAGGTCCGCGCGTTGGCGGTCCAACCCATCGGCGATACTCAACAACCCCTCAGCGGTCACCTGCAGGCGTTCACCGAACTCACCGGGGCGCACCACCTGGTTATGGTGGAAGAGCGAGAACGGCACCGCCATCGACGCGTTGTACCCCACCTCGAACCCCTCCCCCGAGGGGTCCACCACCTGAGGGTTACGGTCAGACCCGATATGGTTTTCCACCAGACTCGGTATCGTCAACGGGGCCGAATCAATCATTGTCACATTCCCGATGATCCGCGACTCCAGACCCCCTGACACCACCAACAAATGAAGAATATCATTCTCCAGGATATAGTTATGCACATTTGGGGCGTTCGCATTCGCATAGGCCGCCGGCACCGGCGCCGGGTTCACCGTGACAGCTTCCACCTCTGGGTGACCGACCGCCACATACGCCGCCAACCCGCCCCCCAACGAGTTCCCACACACCGTTGATACCGGGCCATAGGAGTCAACCGTGTCGTGGAAATATTTCTGTGCCCTCGTGTACTGCGGCGGCGTCAACGAAGGAATCAGCTTCATGTTCTCAGTCCAGTCCTTATTCTGCACCGAACCCACATACACAATCGTCACTTCACGGGTAACCTTGTTTCGGAAGGTAAAGGCGTCTAGACCTGTCGAGTCATCATGAATATCATTGAGAAGCTCATAAGACACGCCATTGATCTTCACTCCGTGGTCTCTATATATCTCCGCCGGGTCACGATAAGCGAACTTACTCGCTAAATCCATGAGTGTTTGGTGGTCCTCGTTGCTCACGAGTCCACATCCCAGCCGTCGATCTTGTGATCATCGTGCCACCGGCTACGGGTTGCGTCGTACCAAGACCAGAACGTCTCATGAACGGTAATACCGTCGCGCGATCGGAGATTGCTGTCGAGAAAGATATCGAAGGCAGCATAGTCGGCAAACGCTGCACTGCTCATCATATCCTCCTTTAGTCGAGCGAGCATCGCCTCATCCGGTGTTTTTTCTGGATTCTTGACCATCAACGTGATCCTGATCCGCAGCGGAAGTCCCTCTGCACCGGCCTGAAATACCTCTCGCCACTGGGCGTCGGTGCGATTCGGATTCACCTCGTAGGCCGCATAGATCCGATTCTCGGCTGCGATGATCTCGGCTACGTCCTCGACGGTTCGGTCTTGGCTCATGGTGTCGAATTCCAGCGAGAACCGCGGGTCCGCTTGTTCAACGGTGCGTGCATACCCCTCGGGCTGAGCCACGTAACCCGGGTACGCTGCCTCGAGATGGTCGGAGATTTTCGTCAGCTCAGGGCGGTAGGCCATAAGGAACAGGCCACTCAACGTCTCACCTTCGATCGTGCCGGGTTCAATCCTGTCGATATAGCCCTCGGTCAGGTGGTCGATGTCAGAGATGTTCACCATCACGTAACTCGCGACGACCGGCTCATCCACCGTCCGATAGGACACCTCGACCGCAGCGTAAGGGTACGGCGCCGAGATGTCGCCCAACACGACCTTGCGTCCACCCAGTTCCCTCTCCACATACGGCTTGACTACCGCATAGATTTCCTCGCGATGAGCCAACGCCGTACGCTGCGCCCCCGGGTTCCGCATACCCTCCGGCTGCTCGTACCCCAGCTTCTCCTTATGCGACGCCGTCACCAACACCGGCTTCTGCGTACCCGAACCAGGCAACGTACACGCTCCCAACAGGATCACAGCAGCCAACGCCGCGACACCGAACCGGCGGACGGCAGCTACCCGGCCACCCGAGTTCGCAAACCGGGCTGAACCACGCGGCCTGACCGAATCGGCCACTCGAACCGAACCCACACTGACCTCCATCGCGCTGCCCACGCCCACTGCCAGCACATTTGCCAGCAGGAACACGACGACCTCGTCGTCAACCGCGACCCTAGCCCAGCGTGCACAACCCGATCAAACCGGTATGTGGACAATGCGCCGTTCATACCGCGCAGCTCAACCTACCCACGGAACCAAACTCCCCGATCCTCACATGACGGACCGGGCTGCCTGGGGAACGGTGGCCCGCCGGCTACACGTACAAGGCAGCAAGACTTCACACCCGGGGAAGCGCGCCCATCTCCGTACCGTCGTACCAGAGCAGGTCGCATTCCTCGACCTGCGCCCACGCCGCCTCCACGGCCTCATCCTCGGCGCCCAGGGCCGTCGAAGCGGCCAGGAAAGCGCCGATCGCACCGGCCGCTGCAGGTTCATCCACATGGGCGCAGACGATCGCCTCCGTGACCGGCCGGATCAGCTCGACGGCACTGAGACGCGACTGCGCATCCGCCCCTGCCACCTCAGCGCCATTGACGCCATCGGCAACACCGACCCGGACCGCCGAGTCCGGCACCTCGACCGTGACCACCAGCCGTTGATGCGGCGCCCGTGAGCGAGCCGCGATCAGCGCCAGGCTGTCGGCGGCGGCATGACACCAGGCGGCGAACTCCAGCCCTTCCTCGTCCTCGTCAGTCAGCGACGCCCGCAGAGCGGGGGTCAGCGCGTGCGCGGGGCGCGGCTCGATCGCCCACCGCGCGGCGTCGACCTCGGCCGTGAACTCGTCGAGAGTCGCCGGAATGTACAGGCGCATCCGCTAGGCGTCGCGGCCGTGGCAGAGCTTGTACTTCTTCCCCGAACCGCAAGGACACGGATCGTTGCGGCCCGTTCCGGGGAAGGTGCGGCCATCCGCTGAGGCTGCGACGGCTTCACCGTGCAGTGCTCGACGTGCCCGACGGGTCGCGGCCTGGTCACCGGAGACCACCGCTTGACCCGTTCCGTCCTCCGACGGCGCCGAGTAGGACAGCGGAACGGGCTGTGGCGGTCCGTCGAGACCCTGGGCCACCAGACGGCCGCCGGCCGGTTTAGTGAAGGCCGACTCCCGTGCAGGCATGCCGTCGCTACCAGCGGCTTGGGCGCCCTGCTGGGCGGCGGCGGCAGCAGCTGCGGCGGCAGCCCGGCCTCGGCGGGTGTTCGGCGCTGGGGGCACCACCGAGGTCTCGGCGATCGGCGCCGGTTCCTCGTCGGCCGCCGGAGCCGCGCCGAGGGCCTGGCCAGCCGCCGACTGGGCGGCAGCAGCAGCCCCGACGATCGTGACACCGCCGGACTCCTCGGCGTCCGCGACCTTGACCTCCAGGTTGAACAGGTAGCCGACGCTCTCTTCCTTGATCGCCTCCGTCATGGCCTGGAAGAGCTGGAAACCTTCGCGCTGGTACTCCACGAGCGGGTCGCGCTGGGCCATTGCCCGCAAGCCGATGCCCTCCTTGAGGTAGTCCATCTCATAGAGGTGTTCGCGCCACTTGCGGTCCAGCACGGACAGCGTGACCCGGCGCTCGAGCTGCCGCATGTTGTCGGCCCCGAGTTCAGCCTCGCGCGCCTGGTAGGCGATCCGAGCATCCGAGAGCACTTCCTCCTGGATCAGCTCTCCCGTCAACCGAGCCTCACCACCGGCCTGCTCGATGACCTCCTCAATGGTGATGGAGATCGGGTAGACCGCGCGCAACGCCGTCCACAACGCCTCCAGGTCCCAGCCGCTGGCCTGGCTCTCGGCCGTCGCCGCCTCGACATAGGCGGTGATCACGTCCGTCAGGAAGTGCTGGACCTGTTCGTGCAGGTCCTCCCCCTCGAGCACCCGGCGGCGTTCGTCATAGATGACAGTGCGCTGCCGCGAGAGCACGTCGTCGTATTTGAGGACGTTCTTGCGGATCTCGAAGTTGCGAGACTCGACCTGCCCCTGAGCGCTGGCGATACCGCGGGTGACGATCTTGGACTCGAGCGGGACATCGTCGGGGAACCCCGCCCGGTTCATCATCGACTCGGCAAGTCCGGAGTTGAACAGCCGCATCAGATCGTCCTGCATCGACAGGTAGAACCGCGACTCCCCCGGGTCACCCTGCCGCCCGGAACGACCGCGGAGCTGGTTGTCGATCCGGCGCGACTCGTGCCGCTCGGTGCCCAGCACGTACAGACCACCGAGTTCGGTAACCTCCCGGTGTTCCGTGGCAACCGCCTCCTTGGCGGCCTCTAGCACTTCGGGCCAGGCGGCCTCGTACTCCTCGGGATTCTCCGCGGCGTCCAAGCCCCGACCCGCGAGGACGGCGACGGCCATGAACTCCGCGTTCCCGCCGAGCATGATGTCCGTTCCACGGCCGGCCATGTTGGTGGCCACTGTCACGGCGTTCTTACGACCCGCCTGCGCGACGATCGCGGCCTCCCGCGCGTGCTGTTTGGCGTTCAGGACCTCGTGTGGGATGCCGTGCTTCTTCAACATGGAGGACAGCAGTTCGGACTTCTCCACGCTGGTGGTACCCACCAGAACCGGCTGTCCCTTCGCGTGCCGCTCGATAATGTCGGTGACCACGGCGTCGAACTTGCCGCTCTCGTTCTTGTAGACCAAATCTGGTTGGTCGATACGAACCATCTCCCGGTTCGTCGGGATGGGCACCACGCCGAGCTTGTAGGTGCCCTGGAACTCGGCAGCCTCGGTGTCGGCGGTACCGGTCATACCGGAGAGCTTGGAGTAGAGCCGGAAGTAGTTCTGCAGGGTGATCGTGGCCAGGGTCTGGTTCTCGGCCTTGATCTGCACGCCCTCTTTGGCCTCGATGGCCTGGTGCATGCCCTCGTTGTAGCGCCGGCCGGGCAGCATGCGGCCCGTGTGCTCATCGACGATCAAGACCTCGCCGTCGAGGACCACATAGTCCTTGTCGCGTTTGAACAGCTCCTTGGCCTTGATAGCGTTATTGAGGAAACCGATCAGCGGCGTGTTGAGCGATTCGTAGAGGTTCTCGATGCCCAGGTAGTCCTCGATCTTCTCGATACCCGGCTCGAGCACACCGACCGTGCGCTTCTTCTCGTCCACCTCATAGTCGGTGCCTGCCTTGAGACGCAAGACAACCTTGGCGAACTCGCCGTACCAGCGGTTGGCGTCCCCGGAGGCCGGCCCGGAAATGATCAGCGGCGTACGGGCCTCATCAATGAGGATCGAGTCAACCTCGTCGACGATCGCGAAGTGGTGACCGCGCTGGACCAGGTCGTCCGTCGACCATGCCATGTTGTCGCGCAGATAATCGAAACCGAACTCGTTGTTGGTGCCGTAGGTGATGTCACAGGCGTACTGCTCGCGCCGCTGCGCCGGCGTCTGTCCCACGAGGATGCATCCCGTCGTCATCCCCAGGAACCGGAAGACACGGCCCATCAGTTCGCTCTGGTACTTGGCCAGGTAGTCGTTGACCGTCACGACGTGGACGCCCTTACCTTCGAGGGCATTGAGATAGGCCGCGGTGGTCGCGACGAGAGTCTTTCCTTCACCGGTCTTCATTTCCGCGATATTGCCGAGATGAAGCGCCGCACCGCCCATCAGCTGCACGTCGAAGTGCCGTTGCCCCAACGTCCGACGGGCCGCTTCACGCACTGCAGCGAAGGCTTCTGGCAGCAGCGAATCCAGCGTCTCGCCGTCACCGAGCCGCTCCCGGAAACGTTGGGTCTCCTCGGCCAACTCCTCGCTGGTCATGTCCTCGAAACTCGGTTCCAGGCTGTTGATCTGGTCAGCCAAACCGGACAACTTCTTGAGGATACGGCCCTCGCCGAAGCGCAGGACCTTATCGAGGATCGCAGGCACGCAAGTCTCCTGGGTCGAACGTGTCCCGGGCCGGGTGGCGGGGAACGGCGGCGCTGATCGGCGCGATCACGCCGCCGATGCCAATACACCTTGGTCCATCGTAGGCGAGGCCGACAACGACGGTCGTCCGGCAGGCTATGTGGCGGAGGCGATCTCGGCAGCCAGCGGTCCCGCCAGGTCGCCCACCGGAGCGACCCAGATGCCGCCCAAACCGAGCCAACGCGCCATTATGCGCAGTTCCGCAGCGAGCAGAGCGGGGGTCTCGGCACCGCGACACGGTTCGCTGTGGGCGGACTGCACGCATAGCCGCCCAGCCGCACGATCGGCCTTCAGGTCGACCCGGGCCGTCATCCGCTCCCCCTCCAGGAACGGCAGGACGTAGTAGCCGTATACCCGCTGCGCGGCCGGCACGTAGATCTCGATCCGGTATCGCAGACCGAAGAGGCATTCGAGCCGATTGCGCTCAAAGACGAGTGGGTCGAAGGGGCTGAGCAGCGCGGACTGAGTCACCCGACGGGACCGCGGCGCCGCCCGATGTACGTAGGTCCGCTCAGCCCACCCGTCCACCTCGACCGGGATCAACGTGCCCTCCTCGACCAACTCCGCCAGCGCCACACGGGCCGGCCGGAGTTTGAGCCGGAAGTAGTCCTGAAAACAGCGCAGGGTACCGACGCCATGCGCCCGCGCACCGATCTCCAGCAGCGCTCGCACCGCGGTTTCGTCATCGACCGGATCCACCCGGAGGACTGCCGGCGGCAGCACTCTCTCGGTCAGGTCATAGCAGCGTTCGAAGGAGGCGTTGCGGCGGGCCACCGCGACTTCGCCGGTGAAGAACAGGAATTCCAGCGCCTTCTTGGCCACCGTCCAGTTCCACCCCCACTCAGTGTGGGTGCGCGGGTGGTCGGCCTCGAAGATCCCCGAGATCTCGCGTGCCGTGACGGGACCCCGGTCAGTGACCAATGCCCGGACCTGCGCTACCACCTCCGAATGAGAGAGGGCGACGCCACTGATGCTCCCCCACGCCTCGGTGGCGAACTGGCGACGACGCCACGCGAGGAGTCGATACGTCTCGGGCGCCACGAAGGAGGCGACATGAGCCCAGGTCTCGACCAGCCGCCGTGGTGCGCGCCCGGCCGCACGATCCAGCAACGTCACGTCGTACGGGCCGAGCCGAGAGAACAGCGGCATCAGGTGCGCCCTGGCCAGCACGTTGACGGAGTCGATCTGGAGAAGTCCGAGACGGTCGATCACCCCCTGCACATCGCGCATCGTCACGGCCCTCGATGGCCGTGCGCGGTGGAGGCCTTGAGCGGCGATGGCGATGCGACGCGCCTGCGAGCGAGACAGGGAATCCACGCACCCATCGTCCCCGATGCCAGGGACAACGACGCGGCCCGAACCCGCTGGGGTCCGGGCCGCGTCGGCGAAGGGTCAGGAACCGACCGACTCGCAGTCACACGCGGTGTCGAGCTGGATCACTCCGTAGCTCCACCCCCGTCGCCGGTAAGCAACCGACGGACGCTTGGTGGTGGAGTCGACGAAGAGAAAGAAGTCGTGCCCAACCATCTCCATCTGGTACAGCGCGTCGTCCAACGTCATGGGCTGCGCGCTGTGCAGCTTCTGCCGGATCACCACGGGTGAGTCGCCGAGGGTGGTCTCGACCTCGTCACCGGGCGCGGCGGGCGGACCCGGCGGGGCGGCCTCGGCCTCCTTCGCGGCCGGCTCGAGCGGTCGTACGTCGACCGGTGCCAGGACGGTGTGGTTGCGGTGGTCCTTGTGGCGATCGCGCGTCCGGCGCAGTCGCTCAGCCAGCTTGTTGATCGCGAGATCGAGAGCACCAAATCGGTCAGCTGCGGCGGCCTCGGCGCGGACCACTGGCCCCTTGGCGCGGACGGTCAGCTCGACGCGCTCACGGATCTCGGACTGTCGGGGGTTGTTCTCGTGGGTGACCTCGACATCGATTCGTTGGGTGGACGGCGCGAGTTGCTCGACCTTCGCGAGCTTGTCTTCCACGTGCTGGCGGAACCGGTCCGCAACTTCCGTGTGCCTGCCGACGACGACGATCTCCATGTGAACCTCCACGGTGAGAAGAGGCACTCAAGCCCATCGGCCGAGTGCCTCAGGGAATTCGGTGGCGGCGCCTCTTCGGCGCCGTGTTCCTACCACCTCCAAGCCCAGCTCGGCCGGGCACTCGGCTCGCTGCGCGACGGCCGACGGGAAGACCCCGTAGGGCCGCCGCGGCGAGTGTCTCCAGCCTATCTCTGCCTCGCTGCGAAGAGCACCATCATGGACAGGTGAATCCCCTGTGCCGTTGACCGGTAAATCAGGCACAGCAGGTCCGCTGCTGGGCGGCGGCGTGGCCGCGATGACGATTGCTGCGAGAACCACGGCACCGTGTGCGACCAGCGTGTTCTCTGCCGCGGCCAGGGTGGCCCCGGTCGTGACGACATCGTCGATCAGCACACAGCAGCGACCTGCCGCCCACCCCCGACGCCGACCGGCGATGTCCATTTCGTGCAACCGTCCGCCACGGTCCCGAGCACCGCGACCCACCTGATCGCGTCCTCGACTACGACGGAGCACCGGCTCGAGCCGCGCCGGATAGCCCACGTCCACGAGTCCGCCGACGAAGCCCGCGGCCAGGGCACGTGTGTGGTCCCGCCCACGGCGACGAACGGCTGCCCGGGTGGATGGCGCGGGCACCACGGCGAGCGGACCCGCCATCCACTGGCCGCCCAGAACTCTCCCCAGTCGCTGACCAACTGACTGCGCCTTCGCCGCGAAGTACGAGTCGAGATCCGCACGGCCGTGGTCCTTCCACCCAAGGACGAGTTCCCGAACGAAGCCGGAGTATGGCGCTAGCGCCCACACCGGCAGCGGCGCGAGGCCGTCGAGACGGTCCAAGCGCGGCACATCCGCCTCCACCCGACGCGGCACGACGGCGAGCAACCCGGCACACCGCGGGCACAGGCGGGTGTCGAGTTCCCCACAACCCGCACAGGCGACCGGAACCAGCAACTGACCGAGGTCGCGGACGGCGTCGGCCACTAACATCCGTACCTGCATCACCGGCCCAGCGTGGGAAAACCGCTCGGCGTCGCACGTCCACCCGTCGGGGGCCAGCGGACAACTGGCGTCATGAGCTGCCTGTGCACGCCCCGAACCCGCCAGCCACACCACCGGGAAGACACACCCGGTGCCCGGTTATCCCGGATAGGCCGGCGCGCGGACACCTGTCGTGACCGTCGTCCACAATGACGCAGCACCCAGTGTGTAGAGCGACTCATCGGCCGTGTTCAGCAAGATCGACCGCTCCCCCGGACCTGCCGCGATCGCCGAGGCATCCGCCAGCGCAGTGGTGCTCCGTGTCGGCCCGCCCACCGGAACGAGTTGGACGGACACCGTCGGCTCTGCCGCTACCCGGCCGAGCACACCCAACAGCGACTGGTCCACCCACACGACCTGGGTGCCGGTCACGACTGTCTGCCCTACCCGCATCGGTTCGGAAAGTTCCGTGGGCACGCCGTCGCCGTCGCGAACCACACCCGCGACGTCTATCCGCAGGCGTCCGCCGTCCCGCGACAGTAATGCGACTCGAGCGCCGTCGGGAGCGACCCGCACCGAATCCAGGGTGCGCTCCGTCAGCCACGGAGCCGTCACACTCCTGGCCTTCCCCTCCAGCGAAACCACCTGGAGCCCCGCCGTCGGCGACCCGGACCACACGTTGCCGAAGCGGTCCAGGCTGGGCGCAAGAAGATCCTTACCGGTCAGCAGCGTGCGAGCCTCGACACCCTCAACCGGGGTGGTCACCAGCTCGCTCGAGCCACTGCGTACCACGAACGGGGAATCCGGGTCCTTACTGGAACGGAATGCGAGCGCCGTCGGGTTCAGGCCGTCGAGCGGAGCCAGCCGGTCCAAGGGCTCTACGGTCCGCCCCGTCAGCGTCGCCACCTGATCGCCCTCCAACACGACCGGATCGTCAACGGTGATCGAACGTCGCAAGGGCGGCGAGGTACCGGTCGTCAGCGGCGCGTTCCCCGCGTACAACTGGACGGTCTGCGTCAGTGTGTCCGAAAGCACGGCTTTGAGCTGGGCGGCGAGCAGTGTGCGGTCCTCCCCGGACGCCTGCGAGATCGTGGCGTTCAGTGGGATATCGATCGGGCCGGAGTCACCCATCGTCACTGACTCGATGGCCAGGACGGTGCCTTCCGGTGCCACGGTGGTCACGGATTTCGCCAGCCACGCCGACGGCCCGACGAGAGTTTCGCGCACCGCGTAGGTTTGCCAGTTCCGTTTCGGGAACCAGCGTTCATCGGGCACGAGGAAACTGCGGTCGGTCGACGGGAAATAGAGCGACGTCGGCCGGTAGATCCGCTCGAAGTTGGTGGCAGAGATGACCAGGCCATCGTCCGGGCTGGCCAACCGCCACTGGTTATCAGGTTCGCGTACCAGGTCGAAGACCAGGTCCGTCGTCGTACCCGGGGGCTGCTCGGTGTAGACCCCATGCTCATCGACGACCCCCACCACGGCCCCCACCCCGCGGACGGTGGCACGTCCTCTGGGGGTATCCGCATCGGCCACCAGACCGAGGTCACCGTCGTAGACGATCACCTGGGAGACCGGGTTCCATTGCTCGGCGGCGACGTCGGTCAGGAACTCACGAGCGACGTCGAAATCCGCCGTCGGGCCGGCCGTCTGCGCATCCAGAAATCCCTTGACGAGTTGCACCGGTGAGGCATCCGCCCGCGGAGAGACAGCCCTTAGATAGACCAGATTGGCGCGCTGCGCGATAGCGCTGCCATCGCGCACCGGACCGGAACTCGGAATCTGCGCGCAACCACCCGCCAGAAGGATGGCGATCGCGGCGGCCATCTGGCGCGCCCGGAAACCCCGCCCGGTCACCGCCGCTCCTCGTGCTGGTCCGCACCCGTCGCCGACGTCCCGAGGTCAGGTAACGCGGCCGGGTCATGAGGATCGCCGACCACAACCGCCGGACCGGCGGACTGCTGTTCGATGACCAAAGGTAGAGGCGCCGAGGTCAATACGATGCCGGCACGGCGCGGCAAGGTCAGCCTGAAACTGGCCCCGCGATCCGGCCGGCCCCATGCCTCCAGCCACCCACCGTGCAGGCGAGCGTCCTCCAGGGCGATCGCAAGTCCCAGGCCGGTTCCACCCGTGTCCCGGGCGCGGGCCGGATCCGCCCGCCAGAACCGGTCGAAGACACGTTCCGCCTCCTGGGCGCTCATCCCGATCCCGTGATCGCGGACCACCACGGCCACCGCATGTGCGTCACCCTTCACGGTCACCTCCACCGGCATCTCCTGAGCATGATCGATCGCGTTGACGACGAGATTACGTATGATGCGCTCCACTCGTCGCGGGTCAATGTCGACCCGCAGCGGGTCGGGACCCAGCTCGACCGCCAACCACACGCCTTTGCGCTCGGCCAGTGGCGCAGCTTGTTCGACGACCGTCAGCACCACATCGCGCATATCCCAGCGCTGGGCCTCCAGCACGGCGGCACCGGCATCGAAACGACTGATCTCCAAGAGGTCAGCGAGCAAGTCCTCAAAACGATCGAGCTGCGCGTGAAGCAGCTCGGTCGACCGTTTGGCGACCGGTTCGAACTGGTCCCGCGACTCGTACAACACATCGCTAGCCATCCGCACCGTCGTCAACGGGGTGCGCAGTTCATGGGAGACATCCGAAACGAACCGGCGCTGAAGCGCGGACATCGCTTCCATCCGGCCGATCTGCTCCTGGAGGCCGTCCGCCATCTCGTTGAAGGAGCGACCGAGCGTGGCCATCTCATCGTGTCCACGGACCGGCAACCGCTCATCCAGATGCCCCTCGGCCAACCGAGCCGCGGTCCGAGCCGCCGCCCGCACCGGCCGCACCGCCTGCCCGGTCACCAGTGTGGTGATCAGCGCCAGCAGGGCCACAAGGGCGATCGACCCGGCCAAAAGCACGGACTGGAGGAATCTGAGCGTCTTCTGGTCGGCCTCCAGGTCGTAGAGGTAGTAGAGCTCGAAAAGACCCGCGCCCGGCACTTCCACCGTCGAGCCGACCACCACCCCTGGCACCGTTCCCGCACTGGGGTCCGTAGGATCAACTGGCTTCGCAACGGACTGCATGACCTGCCCGGAATGCGCCTCGACCGTGGCCCGGCGCATCTCGGGAGTGATGAGATCGCCCAGCGCCGGTTCGGTCCCCACATCTATCACGACCGACGGCTGCCCCAACTCGCGCCATAGGAAAACCTCCCGAGAGGCTGATCCACTCGACCGCAACATGGCAAGCATGTCGTAGACCAACGACTGCGCCTGCGACGCCGTCGTCGCCGGCGAGGCCGCAAGCGTCTCGCGAGCCCGCTCGGTGGAGGCCGCGCTCTCCTCGTCGATCTGCGCCAACCGCTGGTCGAAGATGCCGTCGCGGATCGTTGTCGAGAGATAGGCCCCGAGCGCCACCACCGCCACGATGCTGACGACCAGCGCTGAGGTGACCACCCGCAACTGCATGGACGAGCGCCAGCGCCACACCACCTGCCGCAGCGCGGCACGGCTTCGTGAGCGGAACCTGCCAAGGAGATGGCGCCAGCCTCCGCTCACTCCCGCGTCGCACCCGCCCTGTAACCCACGCCCCGCACCGTCAACACGATCTCCGGGTTCTCCGGGTCGTGTTCGATCTTCGAGCGCAGCCGCTGCACATGGACGTTGACGAGCCGCGTGTCCGCAGCGTGCCGATATCCCCAGACCGTGCCCAGCAGCACCTCACGGGTGAAAACCTGCCACGGTTTGCGGGCCAGCGCGACGAGCAGGTCGAACTCCAGCGGCGTCAACGCGATCGGCACACCGTCACGGAGCACACGGTGACCGGTGACGTCGATCTGCAGATCGCCGATCTCCAGCTGCTCTTGGACAGATTCCTCGACTCGCCGCAACCGCGCCCGGATCCTGGCGACTAGTTCCTTCGGCTTGAAAGGCTTCGAAATGTAGTCGTCTGCGCCTGCCTCCAGGCCCGACACGACATCAACGGTGTCACTCTTGGCGGTCAGCATGATGATCGGCACCGCGGACTCCGCGCGAATCAGCCGACACACCTCTGTTCCGTCCTTTCCCGGCAGCATCAGATCGAGCAGCACGAGGTCGGGCGCGGACGTACGGAATTCCTCCAAAGCCTGATCGCCATCCCCGCAGAAGACGCAGTTGAAGCCCTCCGACTTCAGCACGATCCCGATCATCTCCGCCAAGGCGGTGTCATCATCGATAACGAGCACGCGTTCCTTCATGCGCCCATCCTGCCATTCGGACAAGAAATCGTCTCCGGCCATCGCCGCTCAAGTCCCGTAATAGGGTGGACCAGCCACGGCACTTGCCATGGCGCAGCGCCGCGGGCGCCGCACCGTTGACCTCAGGACATGCACATGAGCACCTCCGCGACGCCGCCGAGCGACGACGCTGAACCGGACGCGCAAACACCCGTGCACCAGCCTGCGCCCTCTGGCGGCACACCGCCAAACGGTTGGGGGCAGCCGCCCGCCGGGCAGCCCACCGGCTACGGGCCACCCCCGGGCACCCCACCGGCCCCAGGGCAGCCCGGGTATGGCCAACCGGCCTACGGCCAACCGGTGTACGGACAACCGGCCTACGGCCAGCCCGTCTACGGCCAACCGGCTTACGGCGGCCCCGTGCCCGGCGCTCTGCCTTATGCCGGGCCGGCCAAACCGGGCATCGTTCCCCTGCGCCCGCTGACGCTCGGGGAGATCTTCGACGGCTCCTTCGGTGCCGTCAGGCACAACCCAGGCGCTGTCCTGGGGTTGAGCTCGCTGATCGTCGTGGCGGCGACTGCCGTCGGGGCACTGCTCGGATACCTCGTCGCGGGCTATCTCGCGGAGCTCCTTGCCAGCAACGAGTTCACCGACGCCATGGCCCAGGAGGGCTTCGGGACGGATGTCGACGGGCTCGCACTGCTCTACTCGACCTCCGTCGGCGCCTCGCTCGTCTTCTGGATCGCCAGTCCTTTCGTCACCGCAGTCGTGGCCGTCTCCCTCAGCCGATCCGTGATCGGCGACAAGATCTCGGTGGCGGCTGTATGGAAGTCCGCAGCCCGCCGCGGCTGGCTCCTGCTCGGCTGGGCGATCCTCTTCGGCACCGCCCAAATGCTCCTGGTTGGCCTGTACGTGGGTCTCATCGTGCTCATCGCCCAATCCAGCGGGGGCGGCGCGACGGCCTTCGGAATCCTCGGCGGCCTCGGCCTCGCCGTCCTGTTCGTCTGGCTCGCGGTGCGGGTATTGCTTGTGCCCGCGGGCCTTGCCCTGGAGTCGGGTCGTTTCGGGAAGACCATCGCACGCGCCTGGCGGTTGACCCGGGGAAGCTTCTGGCGGACTCTCGGCATCTACCTGCTCGCAGCCATCGCGATCGCCATCATCGGCGGAATCCTCCAGTATCCCTTCGGCATCGTCGCCGCCCTCGCAATGAGCGGCGGAAGCCTGGCGATCGGGCTGATCATCTCGACGGTCGGCGGAGCGATCATCTCCGTCCTGCAGACCGTCTTCCTCGGTGCCGTCGTGAGCTTGCAGTACATCGACCTGCGCATCCGCCGCGAAGGACTCGACATCGAGCTGACCGCCGCCGCAGCACGGGTAGACGCCGCGAGATGACGTTCCCGACCAGCATCCTGCACGTCGACGTGCCAGTCGACCCAGATGCGCCGACGGCACGGCAGTGGGTGCTCCAAGAGCTGACCAACCCCGAGTACGACAGCCGGCCGAGCCTGCTGGAGCGCCTGATCGAATGGCTCAATACGCACTCCTTGAGCGGTGTGGGCGGTCCGGGCACCGGGTGGTTGTCTCTCGTCATCGTGGTCGCGGTCATCGCCCTCGTGGTCGTCGCCCTGCTGCTGGTCGGACCCATCCGCCTGCGGAGCCGTGCCAAGGGCTCTGCTCGGCTCCAAGACCTCGACGATCACCGCAAGGCCAAGGAGCTGCGGGCATCCGCCGAGGCGGCCGCGGCGGTCGGCGACTGGTCGACCGCCGTCGTCGAACGTTTCCGCGCGGTGGTGCGCGGGCTGGAGGAACGCACCATCATCGACGAACGGCCCGGCCGGACAGCGGACGAAGCGGCGGCCACCGCCGGCAAGCAACTGCCCGACCTGGCGACCGGTCTTCGAAGCGGTGCGTTTGTCTTCGATGGCGTCTCTTACGGAACTGAGCAGGCCGGCGCCCACGACTACGCAAAGATGCGCGAACTCGACGAGCAGGCGCAAGGCGCGCGCAGATCCACCGACACGCTCCAGGGCGAGCCGGTCACCGCGCGTACCTCCGGATGGGAACAGTCATGACGGTTCCCGCACCCCCGTTCACGCCGACGCCGGTCTCGCCTCGCCTCACCGAGTCGAGCAACGATGTGGGCATGATCGGCGACGGATCGACTGTCGGATCACGGTCCCGGTCACGCTGGCGTCGTGTTCGTTGGCCGATCATCGTCCTCGGCACATTGGTCCTCCTGGGCGTCGTGGTCGTCTTCGCGCGCCCACCGGCATCCCACACCGACCGGCGGTTCGATCCCAACAGCCCCGAACCACAGGGCTCGAAGGCGATCATCCAGGTGCTGTCCCGACAGGGGGTGCACATCACCCAAGCCACTTCGGTGACCGACGCAATGAGGGCCGCAAAGGCCGGCACCACCTTGGCCGTCCTCGATGACGGCACGATGTCCGCGGCCGACCGGGACGCCCTACTCAAGTCGCCCGCGGACCTGGTGCTGGTGGAGCCAGGAGGTGATCTCATCAACGGGGCCACCGATGGAAAAGTCGCTGTGGAGCAGCCCTGGATCACCGTCAGCGAAGTCCGCACAGCGAATTGCGACGATGTCGATGCCCAGGCGGCCGGGTCCATCACGACCCGCGAGTCCGGGTTCATCGTCGACTCCGGGGTGACCGCATGTTTCCCGGAGCCGGGATACGCGGAGTACAACTCATTTGTCACGCTCCGATCCGACGACCGCACGGTCACAGCGATCGCGGACGGCACACTGATGACCAACGGCTCAGTCGCGCACGAGGGGAATGCCGCGCTCGGGCTGCGTGCACTGGGCAAGCACGAAGAACTCGTCTGGCTCTACCGTTTCGACGCAGATCCGCAGGCCACGGCCGAGAACAGAAGCGGCGGTGTCATGCCCGAGCAAACACCAACCGTGCTGCTCTTCCTCGTGGCCCTGACCGTGGTCATTGCCCTCTGGCAGGGGCGGCGACTCGGCCGCCTGGTCAGCGAGGAACTGCCCGTCGTCGTGCGCGCCTCGGAGGCCACCATCGGGCGTGGGCGCCTCTATCGGCGGACGCAGGCCCGGGGGCACGCCGCGGCGGGTCTACGGGCCGCATCCGCAGACCGCATGGCCACCCGCCTCGGGCTACCCCGGTCCGCCGGACCGAACCAACTCGTGGACGCCTGCGTGCGAGCCACGGGTCGCACCACCCAAGACATCACCGAGAGCCTGTACGGACCACCCCCCGCCGATGACGGCGCGCTCCTGGAGCTCGCCCGACACCTTGACCGGATCGAGAGCGAGGTCTACCACCAGTGACGTACGACCCCGGCGCACCCGTGCCGACCCAACCCCAGCAGCCGCTCGACCCCGTGCGCCCCTACGCACCACTATCGTCCGCCCCCATGCCTGGGACGCCGTCAGCCCAGCAAACTCAAGCAGGGCAAGTGCCTGCAGCACAGGTGCAGCAGATGCCCGCACAGCAGGCCCCGGGGACACCAGCCCCCGTGACTCCCCAAGCCCCCGCGCCCGTGGCCGCCGAGGAGAGAGGCGCCGACCTGCGCGCCGCGCTCGCCGGTGTCCGCACGGAGGTCGCCAAGGCCGTCGTCGGCCAGGACAGCGCGGTCACCAGCCTGCTCATCGCGCTGCTGTGCCGGGGTCATGTGCTGCTCGAGGGTGTGCCGGGGGTCGCCAAGACCCTGCTCGTCCGCAGCCTTGCGACCGCACTGCACCTGGACACCAAGCGGATCCAGTTCACCCCCGACCTGATGCCTGGAGACGTCACGGGGTCCCTCGTCTATGACGCGCGGACCGCCGAGTTCTCCTTCCGCGAGGGGCCGGTGTTCACCAACCTGATGTTGGCGGACGAGATCAACCGGACCCCACCCAAGACACAGGCCTCGTTGCTTGAGGCCATGGAAGAACACCAAGTCTCGGTGGACGGCACGCCCCGGCCGCTCCCCGACCCGTTCCTGGTGATCGCCACCCAGAACCCGGTCGAGTACGAGGGGACCTACCCCCTCCCGGAGGCTCAACTCGACCGGTTCCTGCTGAAACTGATCCTGCCCCTGCCCGAGCGCGAGGCCGAGATCGAGGTACTCCGACGGCACGCCGCCGGGTTCAACCCGCGCGATCTCAAGGCTGCCGGCGTTCGTCCCGCGGTGGGAGCGGCGGATCTGGAACGTGCGCGAGCCGAGGTTGCGCAGGTCTACATCGCCCCGGAAGTACTCGGCTACGCCGTCGATGTCTGCCGGGCGACTCGGCACTCCCCGTCGCTTTCTCTCGGCGTCTCACCACGCGGCGCGACCGCACTACTGGCCACCTCGCGGGCCTGGGCCTGGCTGAGCGGACGGTACTTCGTGACTCCGGACGACATCAAGGCATTGGCCCACCCCACGCTCCGGCACCGGATTCAATTGCGGCCAGAGGCCGAGCTGGAGGGAGTGACCGCCGAGAGCGTGCTGGACACCGTGCTGGCCTCGGTGCCCGTCCCCCGATGACGACGCACGGCTGCGTCTATGGTGATCGATCGTTGCGCGGAGGACTGACATGGCGCTGACCTGGCGGGCGGTCGTGCTGATGGCCTGCGGCATCGTTCCCGTCCTGTTGGTGCCCGTACCGGGCACGGTTCTGTTGTGGCTGTCGGCTGTCGCGCTGGTGTGCTTCGCCGACGCCGCACTGGCCGCTTCCCCACGGCGGATCGGTGTCCGGCGTGAGGTGCCTTCCTCGGTGCGGTTGACCACGTCGACCACCTCACGGTTAGTGCTCACCAACCTGTCCCGGCGCACCCTGCGGGCCACGGTGCGCGACGCCTGGGTACCCTCGGCCGGCGCCGAGGGCAATCGCCATGAGGTCACGGTGGCTTCCGGTGACGGGACGCGTGTGGTCACCCCACTGTTGCCGACTAGACGGGGCGACCGCCGGGCCGACCGGGTCACCATCCGGGCCTACGGACCCCTGCGGCTGGCGGCCCGCCAGGCGTCGATTCCGGTCGAGGGGCGGCTGCGTGTGCTGCCCGAATTCGCCTCACGCAAACACCTGCCCAGTCGGCTCGCTCGACTCCGGGAAATGGACGGCCGCACCGCCGTACAAGTCCGGGGCGAAGGCACAGAATTCGACTCTCTGCGCGAATACGTGATCGGCGACGACGTCCGGTCGATCGACTGGCGCGCGACCGCCCGCCGCAACGATGTCGTGGTCCGTACCTGGCGGCCAGAACGTGACCGCCGGGTGCTGATCGTGCTCGACACCTCCCGCACCTCCGCCGCGCGGATCCAGGACTCGCTCCGATTGGATGCCGGAATCGAGGCCGCGCTGCTGCTGTCGGCATTGGCGGACCGGGCGGGCGACCGAATCGAGCTGATCGCCTTCGACCGGTCCGTCAAAGCCCGGGTCGCCGGCGCTGCCGGACCACGGCTGCTCCCGGCGATGGCCGACGCCCTCGCGGTCGTCGAACCGGCCCTGGTGGAACCCGACTGGCCCGGCATCGTCGCGGCTGTCCAGGAACGCCTGTCCCAACGCGCCCTGGTGGTGCTGTTGTCGACCCTGGACGCGAGTTCGGTTGAGGGCGGCCTCCTGCCGGTGATCGGACAGCTCTCGGCGATCCACCAGGTCGTGGTCGCTGCCGTGGCTGATCCCGAGGTCGAGGAACTACGCAATGGCCGGGAGAGTTCAGCTGAGGTCTACGATGCGGCAGCGGCTGCCCGGGTGACCCTGGAACGCACGGCGGTCACGACAGTGCTGCGGCGCCGGGGAGTCGAGGTCGTGGATGCGACTCCGGAGGAACTGGCCCCTAAAGTGGCCGATACTTATCTAGCACTGAAGGCGGCTGGTCGACTATGAACGAACGCGAACAACGGACCCGGCGAGTGGCGATCATCGTGATCTGCGCACTCGCGGCGACCTTCGTCATTCCCGCAGCGGCGATCCTGCTGGGCTAGCGACCTGGGCCGGTGGCGAGCACGAACCTTGGCTTCAGCCGGCTACCGGCTGCACATCACCGCGTTCACGGGCGTTCATATCCCCGGTCTCCCCCGCCCGGACCGCTCGTCGCCCCAACACGATCGTGTAGACCCAGAATCCCGCGAGCGCCAACGCCCCGATCGCGATCTTGAGCCACCACGGCATCCATGACGCCTTAAGGCCCGTCACCTTGCTCTCGATCAGTCCCGCGACCGACAAAGCCAGCGCAAGCCCGATCGCCACCGTGATCAGGGCACGACCTTCCTCAGCGAGCGCCCGCCCACGCGAGCGGTGACCGGGGGCGATCACGGCCCAGAAGGTCTTGAGGCCTGCCGCCCCGGCTGCGAAAATCGAGGTCAGTTCGAGCAGGCCGTGGGGCAGGATGCTCTTCAGGAAGACATCCAGGGCACCGTAGTGCCCCATCATCCCGCCGACGGATCCGACCTGGACGGCATTGCTGTAGAGCACAAGCGCAGGCCAGACACCTGTGATCCCCAGCCCCACACACTGGGCGGCGATCCATGCGTTGTTGGTCCACACCATGGCGCCGAAACTCGACTTCTGGCTGTAGTAGGCGGTGAACATGTCATTGACGTACCTCTCACGTTCACTCGGCGTCCCCATTGCCGCCAAGGCGTCCGGGTTGGTCGCTACCCGGAACCCGACCACCAATGCAATCGCCACGCAGATGATCGTGACCGCGACGGTCCACCAGCGGATTCGATAGAAGGCGGCCGGTAGGGTCACCCCCAGGAACCGCAACACGGTTCGCCAAGCTGGGTCGTGGGCACCCCCGATCTTTGCGCGGGCCCGGCTCAACAGCAGGGATAGGTCGCTGATCAGTGACGGATCGGGTGCGGTGGAGCGCACCGTCGACAGATGCGTCGCGACGGTCTGGTAGAGACGCACCAACTCGTCGGCCTCCGCGCCGTCCAGGCGACGCTTTCCGCACAGCTCGTCCAGGCGGTTCCACTCACCCCGGTGCACGGAGCTGAATACGTCAATATCCACGGGCGCTACCCTGCCATATGCTGGGCACCGGCCCCCAGCCCGACCATCGAAGAAACGGAGCACCGTGTCGTGCGAGAAGGAATCCTGATCGGCGAAGGTGTCGTCCTGGACGCCCGGCCGGCCTCCTTCGTCACCCGCTTCCTCGGCGGGTTAGTCGATGTAGCCGTGATCTTCGCCGGGTTCATGCTCATCTCGATTCCCTTGAACTACTTGCCGAACTCGATCGACGAGAACTGGCTCGTAGCCCTCGGCATCTTCCTCGCGGTGCTCGCCATGGTCCTCGTTCCCATGACGGTCGAGACCCTGACCCGCGGCCGGTCCGTGGGCAAGCTCGCGACGGGAACCCGCGTGGTTCGCGACGACGGTGGCCCCGTGTACTTCCGGCATGCCCTGACGCGGGCCTTGGTGGGCGTGGGCGAGCTGTGGATGACGCTCGGCTCGGTCGCGATCATCGCCTCCCTGTGCAACAGCAAGGGCAAGCGACTCGGCGACATGGTGGCGGGCACCTACGTCATCCGGGTGCGCGGTGTGCAGCCCACATTCGCCCCGCTGTTCATGCCATCGATGCTGGCGGGTTGGGCCGGTCAAGCCGACATCCGGCGGCTGCCCGACGGTCTTGCCCTCTCAGCCCGCCAGTTCCTCGGGCGCGCGGCCGGCCTCAATCCCGATTCCCGCCATCGCCTGGGTATCGAACTCGCCGCGAGGATCGAGGAGTACGTCGCTCCCGGGCCTCCCCCGGGCACCCATCCGGAACTCTTCCTCGCCGCGGTCCTGTGTGCTCGCCGGGATCGGGAGTGGGCGGCCTCGCAGCAGATGCAAAAACTCGCCGGTGAGCAGGCCGCCCTGTTGCGCCGCTTGCCCTACGCAGTGCCCGACACGCGGCACTGAGTGCGCCCACCTGGGCGGTGTCGGTCTCCCCGTTCTCTGCCAGTCCCGGTCGCGCTACCCGGCTGCTTCCCCGCCGCGCAGATAGCGCAGCACCGCGAGCACCCGACGGTGATCACCGGAATCGGGCGCAAGGCCGAGTTTGGTGAAGATCGCGGTCACGTTCTTCTCGACGCCACCCGCCGACAGATGGAGGCTGGCAGCGATCGCCGCATTGGACCTGCCTTGAGCCATCAGATCCAGCACCTCGGTCTCGCGCTGGGTGAGCCGCGCGAGACCGTCATCGCCTCGCGACGAGGCCATGAGCTGAGCAACCACCTCGGGGTCGAGCACGGTGTGTCCCTCCGCGATCCGGTTGAGCGCATCCATGAACTCGCCGACATCCGCCACCCGGTCCTTGAGCAGATAGCCCACGCCCTGGGCGCCACCGGCCAGCAGTTGTGCGGCATAGCGGGTCTCCACGTACTGGGAGAACAGCAGCACCCCCACTCCGGGATGGGATGCGCGCAGATCCAGCGCGGCCCGCAGCCCCTCATTCGTCCAGCTCGGTGGCATCCGGATATCCACGATCGCCACATCCGGCGGCGTTCCAGCCGCCACGAGTCCCGCGACGGTCGACCGGAGCTCCTGCGCATCCCCGACCGCCCCTTGCACCTCGTGACCGCGTCGAGAGACCAACGCGACCAATCCGTCGCGCAATATCGCGGAATCTTCGGCAATCACGACACGCATCCGCGCTCCTTAGTGGCGATGCCCGCTAGTTCTGTGCAGGCAGGGTGACGGTCACTACCGTAGGGCCCCCGGTCGGGCTGGTGAGCACGAGGTCACCGTCCACGGCCCGGATGCGGTCGACCAAACCACCCAGCCCCGAACGGTGACCCAAGGCATCCGGTTCGGCGATCACCGCGCCACCGCGACCGTCGTCGCGCACCCGCAACCGCACAGTGGCCCCGTCACGTTCGACCACGACCGTGATTCCGGTCGCCCGGGCGTGTTTGACCGCGTTGGTCACCAGCTCGGCCACGCTGTAGTACGCGATCGTCTGGACGGCCGGCGCCATGACGGCGTCGTCGTCAACCACGACCGTCACCGGCATCGGAGTGCGGGCGGCCAGAGTCTCCAACGCGACGGCCAGACCGTCATCGAGTGCGGGCGGGTGGATGCCGCGGGCCAATTCGCGCAGTTCGACCAGCGCCTCCTTGGTGGACGTATGAGCGCTCGCTACCAAGGCCAGGGTGTCCGAGTCGCCGCCGTCGGCAAGCTGCTCCTTTGCCTCGCCGAGCTGCATGGCGACGGCCACCAACCGGGCCTGCGTACCGTCGTGCAGGTCCCGCTCGATCCGCCGGAGTCGAGCGTCTGCGTCCTCGACCGTCGCCCCGCGCGACCGTTCCAGGTCGCTGACCCGCAGGCTCGCCTTCGTCGGCCCCAGCAGGGCGACGGTCAGCCAGGCGAAGGCGGAAGCGAAGGCCCGGTTGACGACCGGCCACAACCAGAAGATCACGACCCCCACGACGGCCAGCAGGAGGAACCGGGCAGGGGTATCCACGAACCACCCCTGCCCGAACTGCGCCCCCTTGTGCATCCGGCCGTCGGTGCCGAGTTGCCCCGGTAGGAACCGCGCCCACAGACCGTGGGTGATAGAACCGATTCCGGTCACCATCAGGGTGATGCTCAGGATCCAGCCCATGAGCGACAGCGGGAAGGCGATCACCCCGAAGGCGAGCACCCGCCATCCGGCGGGGTCCCCCAAGGTCGCCCTGAAGAGCGGCCAGAAGCCCTTCGGCTTACGGAACGGCGCCGGCGACCGCACGTCCACCCCGAGGAGTGAGCGCGCCAGCCCCCGGAAGGCGACACCCCAGTACCGACCGGCCACCACCAGCACACCAGCAGCCATGAGCCCCACGACGGTGAAAGCGATCGACGCGCCGAAGGAGACCACGAAAACCGCATAGGTGAAGGCCACGATGGCAAGGGGCATGGCAGCCGTGAGGTAGCCGAACTCGCGCCAGGTCCGCCGCGCGAACGGGGCAGCCAGGAAACCGACCGGCTGACGGTAGTCGGTCAGGACGCGCGGGTCATGGCGGGTAGCCAACGCCGGTTCTGTCATCGTCATGGCTGCCATGCTGCCAGCGCGGCGACCATCAGCCCATGGCGCTACCCGCCGAGTCTCACGGGGGTTGTCCCTACCGCTTCGCCGACCGGCCCGCGTCGGTGGTTTCTGCAACCCGCTCCTCGCCTGCCCCAGACTTGTCCGGGGCGGTCCCGGACTTGCCCGCGCCGGCGGCCGTGGTTCGACCAGCCACACCTGCGGAGCCGATGAGGTAGACCAGCAGTACACCGAAACCCGTTCCGATCGCGATCCAGCCGACTGTCGCCCCGGACGGATACGTGCGGGACATCAGCACCAGCACCCCGATGACGATGACCACCACCTGCAGCAGCCGTCGGTGACGGCCCACCCATACCTCGAAGGCGGTCGGCACGCGGTCGCGGCCCTGCCACCGACCGACTCCCTGCTGTACGAACCGCCGGATCGCAGCCGCCGACCCTGTCTCGCTTGTCAGATACCCCCCGATGGCGACGGCAAGTCCCACGACGAGCACCGCCCGCAGCATCCAACGCAACGGCTCGAGAACCGGGTCGATGACGGCCTGGGCGGCCTCTTGGCCCAAGATGTCCGGCGGCACGGCCGAGAGATAGAACGAACGGCCGATGTTGAGCCCCAACCCGAGGACCACCATCGACCCGGCCACCACGAACCCGAGGATCATCACCGCCCGTCGGCGTTTCGGAGCCGCCCAGACACCCAGGGCACCGAGGACGATCGCGACCCACGGGAGCACGTCCGCGGCACGGTTCAAGGCATCGACGGCCCGCTGAGCCTTGATCACATCAGCGGACTGCATCACCACGAACTGCGGGTTGATCTCCGGGAGGCGCTCGGCAATGCCGACGCCGCGATCCGTCAGGCGCTGTTTGACTCGCTCAATGATCGGCCCCAGGGACAAGGTGACGCTACCTTTGTCGTCGGCCTGCAGTGCGGTATTGGTGTCTTCCCCGGTGAGAACGGCCACGAGGTTGCGGTGGGCGTCGCGATTCACCTGCACCCACAGGGCCTCGAACTCCGGGTTCTCCACCACCTGGGTGACCACTCGCCGCACCAGCGACTCGGCTCCACTGGCGATCATCGGTGCCAACTCGGGCAACCGCTGCGCCACCTGCTCTGGCAGTCGGTCGGCGTTCTCCGCCAATGCGACCAAGGTCTCCTCGGCGACGTCCTCAACATCCAGTCGTTCGACGATCGCATCGGTGGCCAGGTCGATGATCTGAGCCTTCACCGCCGGGTCGGCCCCGATGGGGGTGACCGTGGCGACGTAGCGGTCGGTGTCCAGCAGCTCACTGCGTACATAGCGGGCAGCCACCGCGCTGATCGCGGTCACGGCCGTCAGGGTGAAGAGCAGCCCGCAGGCCACCCAACGCCACCACCGCCGACCGTTGAACCCCGCCGCCCCATCACGTAGCTGAGCAACCTCGGCCCGCAGTGCGGCGAGTTCAGCACGCTCGGCGGTCGTCAGCTCGGTCGACTCCGCAACATCCCGTGGCTCATCCATGGCAAAATCGTGGCACGGGCCAGCGTCCCACGCTGTTTGGAAACGCGGCCTTCACCGAGCAGACATCAGTAGCGGTAGTGCTCCGGCTTGTAAGGGCCGTCGACAGGCACGCCCAGATAGGCCGCCTGCACGTCGGTGAGCCGCGACAGTCTCGCCCCCAAGGCTTCCAGGTGCAGTCGTGCGACCTTCTCGTCAAGTTCCTTGGCCAGGCGGTAGACCAGCCGGTCATACCGAGGTTCGGCATCCGGGTCGGTTGCCATGGCCTGGGCGTTCTCGTGGAGCTCGATCTGCGCGATCACCTGGTTCGCGAAGGAGTTGCTCATCACGAAGGACGGATGCCCGGTCGCGTTCCCCAAGTTGAGCAGTCGGCCTTCGGAGAGCACGATGACGGAGCGCTCGGGACGGGCGGTGCCATCCGGCGCGGTATCGGCGGGCAGGGTCCATTCGTGCACCTGCGGCTTGATCTCGGTGCGGGTCACACCCGGAAGGGCGGCGAGCCCGGCCATGTCGATCTCGTTGTCGAAGTGACCGATGTTCCCGACGATCGCCTTGTCCTTCATCGCGACCAGATGTTCGGGCCGGATGACATCCCGGTTGCCGGTGGTGGTGATGAAGAAGTCCGCCACGCCGGCAACGTCTTCCAGGCGCGCGACCTGGAAACCGTCCATCGCGGCCTGGAGCGCACAGATCGGGTCGATCTCCGAGATGATCACCCGGGCACCCTGGCCGCGGAAAGCCTCAGCGGCCCCCTTGCCAACATCCCCGTAGCCGGCGACGAACGCGACCTTGCCGCCGATGAGCACGTCGGTGGCCCGGTTGATTCCGTCGGGCAGGGAGTGGCGGATCCCGTATTTGTTGTCGAATTTCGACTTGGTGACCGAGTCGTTGACGTTGATGGCCGGGAACAGCAGCTCCCCGGCTTCGGCGAGCTGGTAGAGGCGGTGCACCCCGGTGGTCGTCTCCTCACTGACTCCCCGGATCGACTGGGCGATCCCGGTCCACCGCAGCGGGTCGGCGGCCAGTGCCCGCCGCAGCACGGCCCGCACGACGTTCATCTCCTCGGCGTGGTCCGGCTCCCCCGGCAACGTGTCGGGCGGGACGACCCCGACCCGCTCGTACTGCAACCCAAGATGCACGAGCATCGTTGCGTCGCCGCCGTCGTCCAGGATGAGGTTGGGGCCGGTCTCCCCGGTGCCGGTATCGGGCCAGCGCAGGATCTGCTCCGTGCAGTCCCAGTAGTCGGCCAGCGACTCGCCCTTCCAGGCGAAGACCGGGACGCCCCGCGGGTCATCCGGTGTGCCGTCGGGGCCGACGGCGACGGCCGCCGCCGCCTCGTCCTGGGTGGAGAAGATATTGCAGCTCGCCCACCGGACCTGGGCGCCGAGCGCCACCAGCGTCTCGATGAGCACCGCCGTCTGCACCGTCATATGCAGCGAGCCCGCGATCCGGGCGCCGGCCAACGGCTGGCTCGCGGCGTACTCGGCTCGCAGCGCCATCAGTCCCGGCATCTCGTGTTCCGCTAGCCGGATCTGGTGGCGGCCGTTCTCCGCGAGGCTGAGATCGCGCACCTTGTAGCGGTCGGGCGACTCATCGAATACCGGCGTGGTCTCGCGCTGCGTGACGGACATGATGCTCCGATGGCTGGTACGTGACTGGACGTCCCAGGTTACCTGCGGTGGGCAACTAGCCGGATACCTCGAATACCGTCTGCTGTTCTGCGATGCTCTCAAGGCGGGCTGCGGAGTCAACGCCGGCAGCGTGATCGAACAGGCTTGCACGGCTGCCAGGAGCGTACGCGCCACCACGGCCAGATGGTCGTACATGACATGGGCGACCCAGGGGCCGATCGACCGCAGAAGACTGTTGGCACTGACTCTGCCTTATCACCGCAAACCTTCAGCGTCTACCTGGTGGTGAATCATCGCCCCTAGGGCACGCGCGTATCGACGCACGCTCGACAGACGGGGGTCGTTGCCTACGCGCTCGAACTGGCTCACAGCTGTCCGCCGGATCGATTGCTTCACACGTCACGATCCGGCGGAGCGACGCTCGGATATCCGCGACGAGGCATGGCCGCCAGTGGCGCATGCGGCACCACGGCTGTCACCAGCTCGCGCTCAACGCTGACGCCGTCAAGTACGGCCCAGTGCAGCTCCTGCGGGGCCTTGGACGGATCCGTGCACCGCGAGATGCGGTAGGCATACGGGTCCATCAACCCTCCTCGTGAGCTGCGGCAACGCCGCCACCTTAACGTGAGGGTGTGACGCCGCCGCCTTCTTCGCTCCCGGACGGTTCCGCCCGCTCCACCGTCTACTGAGTCTCCGCCCCGGCCGCATCCGCATCCGCCGACGCGGCCGTCACCGGCGGTCGCCGGAGGTCGGGCTCCAGGTAGATCAGCCGGGCGATCGGCACGGCCGCCCGCACCCGCGCCTCGGCCGCGTCGATGGTCCGGGCGATCGAGGCGGCATCCGATGTCGCCGTCACCTCGATCTTCGCCGCGACCAGGAGCTCCTCGGGACCCAGGTGCATCGTCTTGAGGTGGATGATCGAGGGCACTCCCTCACCCACGAGCGCCCCGGCGATCGCCACCACATCGGCCTGGCCCGCGGACTCACCGAGCAGCAGCGATTTGGTCTCGATGGCGAGCACGACGGCGATCAGCACCAGCAGGATGCCGATGCAGGCCGTGCCTGCCGCATCCCAGCGACCGTCGTCGGTGACCAGGGTCAGCCCCACACCGAAGAGGGCCAGCACCAGCCCGACGAGGGCGCCGAAGTCCTCCAGCAACACGACCGGCAACTCGGGCGACTTGGCGGTCCGCACGAACGACACCCACGACTGTTTGCCGCGCACCAGGTTCGACTCCTTGATCGCGGTGCGAAAGGACATCCCTTCCATCGCGATCGCCGCGATCAACACCACCAGCGGAACCCACCACCACTGGCCTTCGATGGGGTGCGGGTCGGACCACTTGTGCCACGCCTCGTACAACGCGAAGAGCCCGCCGACGCTGAACAGCACGATGGACACGATGAACGCGTAGATGTACCGGTCGCGGCCGTATCCGAAGGGGTGCTCCTCATCGGAGGGGCGCTTGGAACGCTTGGCACCGAGCAGAAGGAGCGCCTGGTTGCCCGAATCGGCCACCGAGTGCACCGCTTCGGCCAGCATCGATGAGGCCCCGGTCAGCGCCCACGCGATGAACTTGGTGACCGCGATTCCAAGGTTGGCCGACAGGGCCGCAAGAACGGCCTTATTGCCGCCGTGGCTCGACATGTGAGTTGCCTTTCGTGATGACGGCGCCAGAGGCCGGCGCTCGGTGTTACCGCAGCTCGCGCGCGTCGGATTCCAGCAGGACGGGGATGCCGGACCGGACCGGGTAGGCCAACGGCCGCACGGAATCGGTCGAATGCAGCTCCGGCTGCCCGTCGGGACCCACCCCGTCCACGAGCGGGGCACCGGTCACGGGGCAGCGCAGGAGTTCGCGGGCCCAGTCGTCGAGGTTGGTGGCGCTGCTCATCAGTTCTGCTCCTTCGTGGTTCCCCGCACGAGCGCGAGGACGTCGTCGCGCACCTTCTCCATGATGTCCAGGTCAGCGGCCTCGACATTGAGCCGCAACAACGGCTCGGTGTTCGAGGCACGCAGGTTGAACCACCACCGGGGGCTGGCGTCCCAGTGGGAGATCGTCAGCCCGTCTAGTTCGTCGAGGGTCACCGGGCCGGCGCCCTGCTCGGTGACGTAGGCGGTCAGTACCCGGTCCCGGGCAGCGTCCACATCGGTGACCGTGGAGTTGATCTCGCCGGACGCCACATAGGGCTCGTACATCTGGCCGAGGTCTGACATCGCGTGGGGCTGCCCACCGAGGGCCGCGAGCACATGCATGGCGGCGAGCATGCCACTGTCCGCGAAGTAGAAGTCGCGGAAGTAATAGTGCGCGGAGTGTTCTCCCCCGAACACCGCGTCGTTCTGGGCCATCTGCGCCTTGATGAAGGAGTGCCCCACCCGGGTCCGCACCGTATTCGCCCCAGCCGCCGTGAGGAACTCGGGCACCGCCTGGGAGGTGATGAGGTTGTGGATGACGGTGGCCACCCGCCCCGCATTCGACTCCTTCGAGACCTCCCGCAACCCAACCAGCGCCGTGATCGCCGACGGCGAGACCGGGTCGCCGTGCTCATCGACCACGAAACACCGGTCGGCGTCGCCGTCGAAGGCCAGGCCGAGGTCCGCATCGTGTTCGACGACGGCCGCCTGCAGGTCGCGCAGGTTCGCCGGGTCGAGGGGGTTCGCCTCGTGGTTCGGGAAGGTGCCGTCGAGTTCGAAGTACAGCGGGACGATGTCCAAGGGCAGCGGCGCCAGCCCGGCTGCCGTGCCGAGCACCGCCGGGGCGGTCAGGCCAGCCATCCCGTTACCGGCGTCCACCACGACCTTCAGCGGCCGGATGCCGGCGAGGTCGACCAGCGAGCGCAGAAACGAGCCGTAGTCGGCGAGCATGTCCAGATCGGTGACCTGCCCCGTGCCCTGTCCGCCTGCCTGCTCGACGCCTGCGCCCAGCTCGCTGACTTGGCCGACCGCGGCATCGTCGCCGTCCTCGGCCACCTGGCCGGCATCGTTCAGGTACTCCTCCGCGAGACCGCGCACCCGTTCCAACCCGGTGCCCTGCGCCATCGGACGCGCACCCGCCTGGCAGAGTTTGATGCCGTTGTACTCGGCCGGGTTGTGGCTCGCGGTGAACATGGCGCCGGGCATGTCCAGCACACCCGAGGCGTAGTAGAGGCCGTCGGTGGAACATAGGCCGATCCGCACGACGTCGACGCCAGCAGCCGTGACCCCGGCGACGAAGGCGTCCACCAGCATCGGGCCGGTGTCGCGCATGTCGTGACCCACCACGATGCTGGGCCGGCGATCGGTACCGGCCGGAAGCTCCGCGACGCGGGCGAAAGCCTCGCCGATGGCGCGGGCGACCGTGGGATTCCAGTCATCCGGCACGACGCCGCGAACGTCATAGGCCTTGATGAGGCTGCTCAGATCTGAGGGCACGGCCCCCAGCCTAATGGTCAGCCGACAGACGCCGGTGCGCAGACGACAGCGTTGGACGTGCTCACGATGATCTGACCGCAGTCGTCAAGATATGCCCGCGCATCCGGCCGGTCTCGTTCGATCTCGGCTTGGATCGAGGTGAACACCTCGACGGGTCCGCGCGCCTTGATCCCCCTGGGAGGCACATCCAGATCCGTCAGGATCTGGTACTCGGGTAGCTGCCACCAGCCGTCGACCGGGAGCACCGTGGCCCCCGAGTCGACGATCGCCTTCGCCGCCGCCTGCTGGTCGACCAGCAGTTCGTGCCCGCTGTCGTCCTCGACCGCCCGGAAACCCTGGCCGGCCACGAGCAGCGCACAGCCCCCCACGAGGGTCACCGCACCAGCGTGAGCCACCATTCGCAGAGCCGGCCGGGCCGCTGTCGCGAGGTACCGCAGAGCCGCCACCGTGACGATCGCGGCGCACGGCAACAGGAGCAGCATGCTTGGCAACCCCTGTCGCACGCTGTCCTGCCGGGACGACAACGCCCAGGCGCCGAGCATCGCCACGGCGGCCAGGGCCAATGCCACCACGGCGCACCAGGCCATCCAGCGCCGCAGTCCGGCATCGTCGAGTGCGGCGGCGGGACGGGCGAACTGCTCACGGCCCCTCCCCCGAACCGCCGCGACCGTGGCCACGAGGACCAGCACGCCCGAGGCGATGATGAGCACCACCGACCATGGGGACAACAGCCCGAACCAGCTGCCCAATCGGCTCACGAGGGCCGACTCGCCGGTTTCCGAACGGATGAACTGGACTGTCTCGATCACGGAGTCGAACCAGCCGCGCGGACTCAAGGTGAGCGCGCGGAACGCCTCGAAGACCAACGTCGGCCCCACGACCGCTCCCGCACAGCCCAGGGCTTCCCGCCGCGTCCAAGAACGCCGCGCGAACCACCTCGCGAGCAACATGACCACCAGCACGATCACGGAGGCGGTTAGAAAACTGAGCTTGACCTGCAGCGCCAGGCCGATGGCGACCCCGCCCCACACCGGACGGGCGCTGGCGAAGGCAAGAACGGCGGTCACCAACAAAGCCGTCGCCGGGATTTCACCCACGACCCGGCCGGGTACGAGGCTGTTGGTCGCGAGTGCCGGGACCCCCACCAGGATCGCCAAGGGCGCCACGAGCGCCGCCAGCCCGGCCCACCGGCCCGCGACGAGGTTACCCAGCCGGAAAGAGACGAACAGGTACAGGAGGAAGAAGAGGATAGGCACGAGACGCACCGCAGCTAGGGTGCCGCCGGAGGCCGCCCAAAGGAGTGCGGTCGGCACGAGCACCACCGGCCCGGTCGACACGAAGGGGTCGAAGAGCTTGTCGCCGCCGGCGAACCGCGCCCCGTTGGAGGCATAACCCACCCCGTCCGCGAGGTTCTTCGACACGGTGAGGTTGTAGGCCTCATCGAACTCCAGACCGTTTCCGAACTGCCGCAGCACGAGAACCAGGTAAGCGGCCAGCGCACCGATCAGCAGAACCCAGTACGTGACACGAACCCACCGGATGGCCCGTGCCGATGTCGCGATCGGTGTCGCGGCCGGTGTCGCGGCCGGGGGTGCCAACCTCACGGGCGTCCGCCGTCGACCGTGGAATCAGCCGGATCCGCGGTCTCGGCCGTGAGAATCACCGGGCTGGCCGGACGGACCCGCCCCGGAGGCATGCTCTGGGGCACCGAGCCGATCGGATGGAATGTCCACATCCGGTTGGCGATGAACTGCAGGACGGCGATCACGGGCAAGGTCACGAGTTTCGCCCACATGGCTCCCATACCCCGGGTGATCAGCAGATCGAGCAGTCCCGTCGAGAGCGCCAGCCCGCTCAAGCCCACCGCGAAGAACTTTGTCATTCGCTGAACCTGGTGATCGAGTCGAGCGAAGGTGAACCGCGAGTTCAAGAAGAAGCTGACCATGATGCCGCAGACCACCGAAACGATGTTGGCCGCGATGTGGTGCACATTCGTGTGCTGCAAACCCCAAAAGACCGCATAGTCGGTCGCGGCACCGAGACCGCCCAGCACCACGTAGGAGGCGAACTGCCGGGCCACCGCCCACCAGCGCGATCCGGCGACGGGAACCGTCACCGGGGCGGTTACCGAGTTGGGCCGGGCAATCGTCGCCCGCGGGGTGCGGAACCACTCCAGAACGGCATCTCGGCAGAACAGCAGGAACCGCTTGGACGGCAGCGTCCGGCGGCGCTGCCCCCAAGTCGAACCCAGCGCAGTCTCACCCCGGCGAGGCACGGAGACAACCGGGATCTCCTCGACCCGCAAACCCTCGGCCCGGGAGATCGACGACACCAGAAGGTTCGGTGTCATCGCACGTAGTGGCAGAACAGCCAGCAGATCGGCTAGGACATCGCGCCGGTAGATCCGCAGCGGCGTGTTCGCGTCCATCGGCCGGCTGCCAGCACGCATACCCACCAGGGCCCGGGTGATCGCACTGGTCAACCGCCGGAACAATGCGTCACCACGCTGCGTGCGAACTCCTTCGACGATGTCCGCGCCTGTGGTCAATGAGTGGGCGACGGCCGTGGCGACGTCTTCGCCGAGGAACTGGCCATCACCGTCCGTCGCCACGATCAGGTGGGCACCGGTTTCCACACCTGCCCGCAGCGCACTGACCGTCGACGGACCGTGTCCGCTGTTCACCTCATTGACCCGCACTGTGACCCGCAAGCCGCCGGCTCGGCAGCCGGCTGCCACGGCGACAGTTTGGTCGGTCGAGCAATCGTCGATGATGACAAAATGTACGAAGTACTCGCTCAACGCGACGGACAACTCCCCGAGGAACTCCGCAAGACCGGCTGCCTCGTTATAGGCCGGCATGACCACGGCAAGTGTGGCCTTATTCATATTTTGTCCTTCCACGGGGGTGGAGCACAGCACACCCTGAGGCAAGAGTGTGCTTTGTCATGAAACCGATACCGAAATACGGCATCGACGTACCAGTCGATCAAAAGGCACGGGAAACGTAACGCCAGCTCAGTCAACTGGCAAACGTAAGAGGCGACCGTCAGTTACCTGACGGTCGCCTTGAGCGATGGGGACGAGTTGCCGCGAGCTATTGTCCAGCTTTCGCATATTTGGCCTCGGTCGCGGCCTTGGCCGGCCGCCACCACTGCTCATGCCGGCGATACCAATCGACCGTCTGTTCCAGGCCCTCCCGGAACTCCGTGTACCGGGGTGCCCAGCCCAGCTCGCGCCGCAGCTTCGTCGAGTCGATCGCATACCGCAGGTCGTGGCCGGCGCGGTCGGTCACCAGGTCGAAGTCGCTGGCATCCTGTCCGAAGATCTCCAGCAGTGTCCGCACGACGTCCAAGTTGCTCTGCTCACCGTCGGCCCCGATGAGGTAGGTCTCGCCGACCACACCTCTCTCGATGATGGCCCAGACGGCGTCGTTGTGGTCGGCCACATGGATCCAGTCGCGCACATTCAACCCTGCGCCGTAGAGCCGGGGCCGCACACCATCGATCAGATTAGTGATCTGGCGGGGAATGAACTTTTCGATGTGCTGATACGGACCGTAGTTATTCGAACAGTTAGAGATCGTGGCCCGCACCCCGAAGGACCGCACCCACGCGCGGACAAGCAGGTCACTCGACGCTTTCGTCGACGAATACGGCGACGACGGGTTATACGGGGTGTATTCGGTAAATCGCTCCGGATCATCGAGTTCGAGGTCGCCGTAAACCTCATCCGTCGAAATATGGTGCAGCCGTACATCGTGTTTACGCACGGCTTCCAGCAAGGCGAAGGTACCCATCACGTTGGTCCGCAAGAACGGGCTGGGGTCCGTCAGCGAGTTGTCGTTATGCGATTCCGCCGCGAAGTGCACGACGACATCGGCGTCCGCGACCAGCCGGTCGACGAGTTCGGCGTCCGCTATGTCCCCTACCCGAAGGTCGATCCGGTCCCGTACCGGATCGAGCGAGGCCGCATCGCCCGCATAGGTCAGTGCATCCAGCACCGTCACCCGCACATCCGGCCGTTCGGTCACCGCCGAATGCACGAAGTTGGAGCCGATGAACCCGGCCCCTCCGGTCACCAGAACGCGCATCTGAGCCCTCCACAAGGTTGACGAACCGCCAAGAAGTCTAGGCGGTACCGGTCTCGTTGGGGACACCGTCGCACACTTCACCCGGGCACCCGGCCCACCATGTGAGAACCTTCGTGCGTGAAAGGCATCATTCTGGCCGGCGGGTCCGGCACACGACTCCACCCGATAACCCTCGGCATCAGCAAGCAGATCGTTCCGGTGTACGACAAGCCGATGATCTACTACCCGCTCTCGACCCTTCTGTTGGCAGGCATCAACGAGGTCCTGGTCATCACCACCCCGCACGACGCGCCTTCGTTCCATCGCCTGCTCGGAGATGGCTCCCAGTTCGGCATCTCGATCACCTACGCGGTGCAGGAGCGGCCTGCGGGGTTGGCGCAGGCATTCGTGCTCGGCGCAGACTTCATCGGTGACGACGCGGTCACCCTGGTGCTGGGCGACAACATCTTCTGGGGTCCCGGTCTCGGCGACCAGCTCCAACGGTTCGCGGACATTGACGGTGCTGCTGTCTTCGGCTACCGGGTCAGCGACCCCAGCGCCTACGGCGTCGTCGAGTTCGATGCCGACGGACGGGCGCTGAGCATCGAGGAGAAGCCCGTCCGCCCAAAGAGCAACTACGCCGTTCCGGGGCTGTATTTCTACGACAACGACGTCGTCGAGATCGCACGGAATCTGCGTCCCTCGTCACGCGGCGAATATGAGATCACCGACGTCAACCAGCATTACCTGGCTGCGGGCCGACTCAACGTCACCATTCTGCCGCGCGGCACCGCCTGGCTGGATACCGGCACGGTCGACTCGCTCCTGGAGGCTGCCGACTTTGTCCGGACGATCGAAAACCGGCAGGGTATGAAGATCGGCGCGCCCGAAGAGGTCGCCTGGCGGCGCGGTTTCCTCACCGACGATGAGCTACGCGAACGCGCCCAGCCGCTGGTCGCCTCCGGCTACGGCACCTACCTGCTGAGCCTGCTGGACAACTGAACCTGCCGACCCGGAGCCCTGGGCGAGTGCCGCGGCTCGAGCCGCGACACTCGCCCAAACCCTCGTGGTGGCCTAGTCCGGGCCTGGCCTTCTACAGCCCGAGAACCGCGGCGGCCGCAGCTGGCCAGCGTTCATCCCAACGGCCGATCGGCTCAACCCCGACAGCCCGCAGCCCGTCGTGGCCCAACACCGAGTACGCCGGGCGCGGAGCGGGGCGTTCCAGGGCCGAGGACGCCATCGGGCGAACCATGCCCGGATCGAATCCGGCCGCCGCCACAGCGGCCTGGGCGAACCCGTGCCAGGATACCGATCCCTCAGACGTCCCGTGGTAAGCCCCACCCGGAACCTGGGCGTCGACGAGCCGCAGGATCAGGTCCGCGAGGTCGACCGTCCAGGTGGGCTGTCCGACCTGATCGTTCACGACGTCCAGGTAGTCGCGCTGGCCGGCCGCCGTCGCGATGGTCTTGGGAAAACACCGACCGTGAGCACCGTAGAGCCAGGCGGTGCGCACGACGATGGTCTCCGGCAGCGCCGCCGCGGCCGCCCACTCCCCCGCGGCCTTCGTCCGTCCGTAAGCGCCTGCCGGGTTCATCGCGGCGTCCTCGGCATACGGTTCCCGCGCTTGGCCGTCGAAGACGTAGTCAGTCGAGACCTGCACCAGCCGGCCCCCGTGAACCGCCGCGGCCCGTGCCAGCAGGTGAGGGCCGACGGCGTTGACCGCGAAAGCGGCGGCCTCAGCCGCCTCGGCGCCGTCGACATCGGTGTAGGCCGCGCAGTTCACGACCACGTCCTGACCGCGCACCGCCGCCAGCACCGCACGCTCCTCCCGGATATCGACCTCCTCCTGGGTCACGCCGCGGACATCGGCGCCCACCAGTTGAAGTCGCTCCACCACATCACGGCCGAGCATCCCGCCCGCTCCGATGACCAGCCAGCGCATACTTCTCTCCTCAGGGTCCGAATGGATCTGCCAGGCGGCCATCCCTCGCTATAGTGCGTGACGACCGCCAACGCCCGACAAAGGATGACACACGATGCAGCTCAGCGAACTCGCGATCCCGGGTGCCTGGCAGGTCGTTCCCAAGCAGTTCGCGGACGACCGTGGGGTCTTCCTCGAGTGGTTCAAAGACCCCGCTTTCGTCGAGGCCACCGGTCGTCGCCTCGATCTCCAGCAGGCCAACGCCTCGGCATCCGCGGCCGGTGTCGTGCGCGGCATCCATTTCGCCGATGTCCCACCTGGGCAGGCGAAATACGTGACCTGCGTGCGCGGCTCGGTCATCGATGTGATCGTCGACATCCGGGTGGGTTCACCGACGTTCGGCCAGTGGCAGGCGGTCCCGCTCGACGACGCCGACCGGCACGCCGTCTTCCTCAGTGAAGGGTTGGGCCACGGCTTCATGGCCCTGACCCCGGATGCCACCGTCATCTACCTGTGCTCCAGTACGTATGCGCCTGGCCGCGAGCACGGCATCAACCCACTCGACCCCGACCTGGGTATCGAGTGGCCCACCCAGGATGCTTCCGGAGCCGCGCTCGAGCCGCTGTTGTCATCCAAGGACACCGAGGCGCCGGGCCTGCACGAGGCCGCCGCTCAGGGACTGCTGCCCACCTGGGAGCAAACGCAGGAGTTCATCCGTTCGTTGGGGTGATTCCCGCGACGGAAGCTACCCATGCACCGGAGGCTGACCTGCCAGGCGCGGCCGTCCGGTTCCCGCGCGGTGGGCTACTCGCCGTCGGCCCTTAGAACACGAAGGTGGCCGCGGCGACCGATCTCCGTCACCGTCTCAGGCTCGGGCCGCGGCGCGGCGACTTTACCTGCCTCGCGCACCGCATCCGCGAGGGCGGTCAGATCGTCATCACTCGGACCTGCATCCTGGAACGCCGTCGCGAGCCGCACCACTTCCCAGCCCCGGGGCGCCGTGAGCCGTTGAGCATGGTCGGAACACAAGTCGTAGGAATGCGGTTCTGCCAGATGGGCCAGCGGCCCGAGGACTGCGGTGGAATCCGCATAGACGTAGGTGAGGGTCGCCACAGCAGGCTGCGCGCAGGCGGTGCGCGAACACAGGCGGACGGATCTCACGTGGTGACGATACGCCGCACCCCAACCCTTGGATAACGCACACGCCGGACCGGCGGACGGTCCTTGGTCTACAGTCGGTCAAATGCGCACCGATCCCCCGCCACCCCCGGTGCTGCCGGACGGCCGTGGCCGCCGTCGGCGAGATCGGCGGGACCGGGGCCTGCGAGGCCCTCTGCTGCCACCGTTCGCACCGGCCTACCGCACCCGCCGAGATGCCTTTGACGACTTGGTCCTGGCGGCTGTCGACCAAGTCACCCGGCCGTGGCGCGCCCAGGTGGCCGGCACACAGTTCGGGGTAGAAGAAGTACCCCCCAGCGACCCGGCGCCCTGGGAGCACTCGGGGGTGCCCCTGGGCCGGTACTTCCCGGCCGTCTTGGGCCAACCCGCACGAGTGACCGTCTACCGCCGCCCGATCGAGGCCCGCGCCTTCGACGCCGAGGACCTGGCCGATCTGGTCCGGGACGTCGTGGTGGAACAGGTCGCTCATCTGCTGGCCCGCTCCCCTGAGGAGATCGATCCGCAGTACCGGGGCGGCTAGTGGGACCGACCACCGGACCCTACGGCTTCTCGGCCCCGGCCAACCCTGCGGTCACGCTCGCACGGACGTGGACCGTGCGGTCACCCGCCGTCGTCGTCGCCGGGCGTAACACCGCGATCAAGCTCCCGTCGGGCGCCGGGGTATCCGCGGCGGCGTGCCCCGAAGCCGCGAGCACCGACCAGTCCACCATCAACCGCTCGTCGACGGGACCGTCAGCAGTGAGACCGAGGTAGGCCGGTGTCCCGGATGAGGCGACTGAGGAGGCGGCGAATGCGGCCGTGGCCCCTGCTGGCACCGACAGGTGCTTGGTGCCGATGACCGCCCCCGCCGTGTCATAGGCCCGCAGGGTGAGTTCGGCCGCCGGAACCGACCCCAGCGCCTCGTCGACGTTGCGGGGGACGGCACCGATCGTCACCGCCGCGCCTGCACCCTCCGGCAGGGCGATCCCACCGAGGTCGACACCGGCGTCCTCGGCGAGCGAACGGCTCGCGATCCACGCCCGGTCATATTGATGCTCGGCATGCAACAGCTGCGGGTCTGCCGGACCCTGCCGATCCTGGTATGCCGCAGCAACCAGCGAGACATCACCGGTGACGGCGATGGCGTAAGAACCGGACGGCAATCCGCCGAGCGAGATCTCGGAAACCACACCGGCTTCCAGGTCGATCGCCTCGGCCCCCCGCAAAGGAACCATGCCGTCCTTCCCATAGGCCACGACGCGCGCCATCCCGGCCTCTTGCGCCAATACCCGCAACCGGGGCGCCCGGGGATCGTCGACCTCCTCACCGAGGCTGAGCACCGAAGAGATCACCTGCCCCTTACTCGGCGGGGCGCCGGGCACCACGAAGTCAACCCCCTGAGGGACCAATCCGTCGAGTGAGTTCTGTTGCAGATACGTCGTCACCAGCCCACCGGCGGCGGTGACCCGCACCACCACTCGACTGAGTTGCGGCGCGACGGCCTCGACCAGGGTGACCACCTCCGCGCCCGGCCGAATGAGGCGCTGGGCGCCGCCGGTCACCGCGACGGGCCCCGTCGGCCCCCAGACGTCGATGGTGACCGTCGCAGGCGTCCGGCCGGGGTTCTGAATCACCAGCTGAGTACTCGACCCTACGGTCGTCGTCCCACCGACCAGCCAGTGTTCGACGCCCGGACGTGCGCAGGTGGCCGCAGCGAGCCCACGCAGGTCGCCCTCGGTCGTAACCGAGGACACACTCGCCCAGACCGGATCAGGATCGGCGCCATCGGCCGCGGTGGCCACGATGAGGCTGCCCTCGGTCGCCCGACCAGCGGTCGTGGCCAGCGGGTTCCCCGCGAAGCTCCGCGCCCCACGTCCGTCCAGGCCAGTGATCTTCGCGGAGGTGGAGGACAACGTGCCGGCCCGCAGCGTGGTGGTGGTGCCCACCGGCGACGGCCCGAACTCCGCATCGCCCACGGTCTCGGCGTCGGTGAGCCGCGCCGGTCCAGGACACACCCAGGACTGCGATGGCGCAGCCACCCGCACCGACGTGGCCCCCGGCGGTATTGTGTCGGCCGCCGGCGCCGCGGCTCCCGACCAGACGGCGAGGGCGGCGATGCCGCCCACACCAATTAGGGCTGCCCCGGTCCACGCCACGCGCCGCCAGGCAAGGCGCCGAACCCGCCGAGTGCGCACGGGCCTCGCGTCGAGTGTCGTCGAGTCAGCCTTCACCCCAGACTTCTTAGGCGTATCCGTCTCCTGCGGTTCCGTCTCCGGCTTCCGCGACGCGAGACCTCCGACCGCCGCGCCGGACCCAGCCCCGGGCGATCGTCTGTCGGCCCTGCCAACAGGGGAAGGCTTGCGCTTAGTCATCGCGGCCTCCCTCCCTGGCGACGGCGGCGCACCGGCACGGCGAGCAGGATGTACACGATCCCGACCAGAGCCCCGACCACGAGCCAAGGAGCCCGGTAACCCGGTGCGTGGACGACCACCAGTGAGCCACCTCGCGCGTCGAGGTCGAAGACCTGCCGGCCCTCGGCATCGGACTCAGCGTGCAGCGGGCGACCGTTGAGCGTCGCCGACCAACCGCTGGAACGATTGGCGGCCAACACCAGGCTGCGGTCGGCGGCGCCCGGGTCGATCCGCGCATGCACGCTGCGGCCGGTCGACAGCACCGCCACATCCGCTTGTTCCGGTTCCTCGATCCACGCCCAACTCGCCGGCGTCTCACCGGACGGCGCGACCCGCCAGATGATGCCCTCATCGCCCTGCGTCACACGTTCGAGCCCGGCGATGGTGTCCAACCGAGCGATGAGTTCGGCCCGAGCGGGTCGGGCATCATCGGCGGGGACCAGCACCGCACCGAAGCCGAGTGCGGCCAGCTCGTCCACGACACCGCTCTGGGTCCCGGTCGCGAGTTGGGCGACCAGTTCTGGGAGCCGGTTCTGAGTCACCGCTGGGTCACCGATCGCCGCGTACGAGACGGCCACGGAGGAGTCCACCAACTGTGGGCCGTCGGATCGTAGGGCCGCATAGTCGACCGCGCCGCTCGACGTCGACTCGAGGCTCAGCACTCTGGCCGCACGCGGAGGACCCTGCAGCTGCTGACCGACGGCCGGCACGACCCGACCCTCAGCGACCTCCACCGAACCCACCTCAGCTCCGTCACGATCCAGCACACCGACAGTCCACGACACCAGTGCCGCTGTCGGCAGCGCCGTGACCACCACCGCGACCACGACTACCAGCGAGCGCTGCCATCTCGCCGGTGCAGCAGGCTGTGACGGCAGCCCCCGGACAGCGACAGCGACCAACGCCAGAGCGGCCAGTGACAGTCCCGCGCCCGGCCATCCCGTCACGGCCCGATCCTGCTCATCCCGGGCGACCGTGGTCAGCGTCGCGGCCATCGCGGCGGCGACCCCCATTGCCGCGACGAACCAGCCCACCGCCGCCATCCGGGGCGTGCGGATGATCGCCACCAGCGCAAGCGCCACCACCAAACCGCCCACCACATAGGGGGCGGCCTGCGCGAGCAGGCCCCCGACCCCACCACCACCGACCCCGAACCAAGGCGCTGGTTCCGCCGGTTGCCCCAGCAGAAGCTGCCAGCCGGATCCCGGATCGCTTACCACCGGCACGCCCGGCGTCGCAAGCAGCATGGCGCGGCCTCCGTCGCCCCAGGTGTGCAACACATGCCACCAGAACGGCGCCATCGCGATCGCGGCGGGCCAGGGGATCAAAGCGAGGTAACGCCGGTGGTGGCGCGCGCACAACGCAATCACCAGCAATGCCGCGGTGACGACCGGGAACAGTACCGGCGCCCCGGCGGCCGCCAGAGTGAGCGCGATTCCGCCCCCGGCAGCCGCACCCAGCGAGCCGTTGGTCGACTGCCGCAACTCCACCGCCTCGTCCGCCACCGGCGGCAACACCTGGTCCACCCGCTGCAAACCGAGCGCGCGCACCACGGCCAACGCAACCCACGGCAACATGGCGTGCGCCACGATTCCACCGAGCCGCCCCGTCCCGACCGCACCGACGAAGACGGGCAGACCGATCCAGACGAGCACGACCCATGACCGTTGCAGAACCGATCTGGTCAACGCACCAGAGGCGTACCACGCGCCCAGACCGGCGGCCAGCAACGACCCGACCACCATCGCGTTGACCGCTGCTTGAGCCGCACCGCCGGTCAGCACCGTAGCCACGAGCAACACCCCGGCTAGCGGATCCCCAGGGACCGGCGCACCGAGCCCCGTGGCCACCCATCCGGTCGTCGCCGCCCGCCAGATGTCCCCCAGGTCGGTGCTCGCCGGTAGGAGCGCACCGCCTACCGGCCGCCCACCGGCCGCCAGCGGCCCCAACAGCGGACCGAAAATGGCTGCAGAGAGCCCCACTAGAACCACGAACACAGCGGCCAACGTAAATCGACGACGCAGCGCGACCAGCCGCAACTCCGACCGCTCGATATCCGTGCGGGCCTGTTCGGTGCGCCGGACCTCCGCGCGCGCGAGCTCGCGGTCACGACGCTCCGCGACGACCTGCCGCCACGTACCCGCGAGGGGCTTGAGGGTCGATCGAGGCCGAACACGCGTGCTCTTGGCCCGCCTCCGAGCCGCGGCCAGGGCACCCACCCGAGAGACCACCCACAGCGGGGCCACGAGTTCGTCGCGGGCGTGCGCGGGCTCCTTGAACGCCAACCGGTAGGCCGCCCGGAACGGCGCAGCGACGACCATCGCCAGCCAGACGAACGGAACGGCCCAGGCTGGCAAACCTGCCAGGCGACCATAGACCACGCTGCGCCGCCTCCGCGCGAAGGAAGCCGCTGGGTCCCCCACACCTTCGGACTTCCCGCGCAAACCCAGCAACGACGCCTGGGCATGGCGTACCACAGCTGTCGGCACGACGATCACCCTGTGATCCGCCAGCCAGGCGCGCCGACACAGATCGAGGCTGTCCCCGAAGGGACCCAGCTCTGGATCCGTTCCACCGAGTTCCCGCCACGCATCGGAGCGCACCAGGGCACCAGCGAGACCGACCGCCAGGACATCAACGCGCCCGTCGTGTTGACCCTGATCGATCTCGTTCTCCTCGATCCCGGTCATCCGCCGCCCGAACGGGGAGGTCGTGAACCCGACCTCCACCAACGGCCCAGCGCTGTCCTCGGCGGCGCCGTAGACCCAACGACGTTGTTTGGGACCGGCGATAGCGACGTTGCCCGAGTGTTCGACCGCACGTAACAGCTCGGCCAGGGCGGTCGGCTCCGGTGCGGAATCGTCATGCAGCAGCCAGAGCCAGTTCCCTGGGACTACCTCCGCCAGTCCTCTTTGAACGGCCGCCCCGAAGGAGCGAGACCGCGGAGCCCCGACGAACTTCGCATCCCCCAGTTGCAGACCCCGGTACCCGCCCGTGGCCTCGGTGGCGGCCGCGTCTACGATGACGACCTCATCCGGCCGATGGGATTGGGCTCGGACGGCAGCGAGGGTCTCGCCCAAGTACCGGGTGTGGCCGTGCGTCACGACGATCGCCGTCACAGTCACCGCAACGGCGGCCGTACCCGTGACGACGGCCACGACGTCGGACGTGGCGGCGGAGGGAGGCGGGTCGGCTGGAGTCATCTCTCGTCGATCATGCGCCCCGAAACGGGCGCAATCCGGGATTCGATGCTTCGGTGTGGCGTCAGATCAGACAACGCGTCGTTTCAACTTGCGCCGCTCACGCTCCGACAGACCGCCCCAAATTCCGAATCGTTCGTCATGTTCCAGCGCATACTCAAGGCATTCTGCCCGAACTTCACAACCCGTGCACACTCTCTTCGCTTCTCGCGTCGATCCGCCCTTCTCGGGAAAGAAGGCCTCGGGGTCGGTCTGCGCGCAAAGTGCGCGCTCTTGCCACCCCATGAGTGCATCCTCGACCGGGTCGCCGAACAGCGGAAGCACCTGCGCCACACTCTCCACGCCGCGGTCCGCGTCCAGCGAAAAGCCCCCGTCGGACTCGTCCATCATGTTCCACATACGACCCTCCATGCCTGCCGTCTCGAATGCCCTGTGGTCCGAGAAACTGCATCATGGAAATTACACGCGTGTTATCCCCTGCCGTCAAGCTGGAAGTGTCGTTCATGCAACCAAGCGCGGGTGAAATCCCGTCATGTCCCGTTGTGTGCTGACTCTAGGGTTGGACCATGGTCAACCTCGCACATGAGCCATCCGCCGGAAACAACCAACACGTCGGCGACGTCCTCGCCGAACTGATGAACGAAAGCGGTCAACCGCGCCTGACCTGGTACGACACTGCCGAGAGAATCGAACTCTCCGGAGCCGTCGTCGTCAACTGGGTGAACAAGACGACCAATCTGTTGGTCGAAGAATTCGATGCCGCACCCGGTGTGACGATCGTCATGGACCTACCCGGGCACTGGCGATCCGTCATCTGGGCAGTTTCCGCCTGGCGCGCCGGTGCCACAGTCGCCTTCAGCGACTCCCCGACGATGTTGTCCGGACTTGAGGAACCGGCCGTCGTAGTCACTGACCGCCCCGGCGACTGGTTCAGTGGCGAACTCGAGCTGATCGCCGTAGAGCTTTCTGCGCTCGCCCGCGTCTTTGCCGGAGAGCTTCCGCCGGGCGCGGTCGACGCCGCCACCGCCGTCATGACCTATGGCGATCAACTGGGGTGGATGCCACCGCTCGACGATTCCGCGGCGGCAATTCGCCACCCGGATTCTTTAGATGACGTATCCCACGGGGACCTGCTTCCCCTGGCGATTCGAGAGGCAACCGGAAACTCAGCATCCGGCACACGCGCACTCCTCGAGGCCACCAGCGCCGAAATGGCAGCATTATCCGCCCTGGGCCAGTGGGTCACGGGCGGTTCGGTCGTTTTCGTCGCCCCAGCGGCCGCCACCGAGCTTCGCGGCGATCGTGCGCGATTGGACACAATTGCAAACCAAGAACGCGCGGTCATCGGTAGCGGTTTCGATGAAGCGGGAACCTCGGAATAGCACGTCGACGCACTCCCCACCGCAGTACAGCCGCACCATCGACAGGACCCCGACGTGAACCTGCGTAGACAGCCTCTGATCAGGAACGCAGTTGCGCGATGATCTTCTGGGAGTCACCGTCAGCGATGAGCTTGCCCTTTTCCAGGAGCAGCCCCCGCTCACACAGCTTTGCCACCATGTCGAGGTCGTGACTGACCACCACCAGCGTGCGCCCCTCCTTCTTCAAAGCCCGCACCCGATCCAGGCACTTTCGCTGGAAAGGCTCATCCCCGACGGCAAGGATCTCGTCGATCAGGAACACCTCGGGTTCGGAATGCACAGCCACGGAAAAAGCCAATCGCAAGAACATTCCGGAGGAATAAAATTTGACCTCGGTATCGATGAACTTCTCGATCTCGCTGAAGGCCACGATCTCGTCGAATGCGGCGGTGATCTGCGACTCCGACATACCCAGGATCGCACCGTTGAGGTAGACGTTCTCCCGGCCCGTCAGATCCGGGTGGAACCCGGCGCCAACCTCGATGAGACCGGCGACACGACCCCTGGTCCGCACAGTGCCGGAATCGGGGAGCAGGACCCCGGAAATGAGTTTGAGCAGAGTCGACTTCCCAGAGCCGTTGAAGCCGACCAGCGCAATGGACTCCCCTTGGCCCACCGTGAAGGAGACATCGTCGAGCGCCAGGAAGGTGTCGGACAGATCCTTGCCCCGGAACGCCGCGACGGCCAATTCCTTGAGCGAACGGTTGTGGCGCAGTGTGAAACGCTTCTCGACATCCGTCACCTCGATATAGGTCGCCATCACAGCTCCTGAGCGAAGCGCCCCTCGAGGCGCCGGAAGACGGACTGGCCCAAGAGGACGACGAGCAGCGAGATGACGAGCGCGCCACCGCCCAGCAGCCAGAGGTGGTCGGGGATCGGGGCAGAGCCCTCAGGGGCGGGCAACGTGGCAGGCCGTCCCGTGCCGCCGTACCAGAAGGCGTAGTGAAAGAGCTCCACCGCCGAAGTCAGCGGGTTCAGTTGATACATCCAGAAGAGGACGGGCCAGTCCCCCATGGCGCGATAGACCCGGCCCCACGTATACAGCACGGGCGAGCCCCAGGTCGCGACCATCACGATCAGGTCAACGAAGTTCTCGGCATCGCGGTAGAAGACGTTGAGAGCCCCGAAGAGCAGGCCGAGCCCCAGCGCCAGCAGCGCGATGATCACGAAACCGAGCACCGCCGCGGCCAGCTCCGCCGGATTCGGCTGCCACCCGCTGAACAGCGCCGCGAGCACCAGAACGACGAGCTGCGGGAAGAAGTGCACCGCCGAGACGTACAGCGAAGCGACCGGGAACAGCTCGCGCGGGAGGTAGATCTTGTTCACCAGTGGGGCGTTCCACACGATCGACCGGGTCGCGTTCGAGAACCCTTCGCCGAAGAAGTTCATCACCACGATGCCCGAGAACAGGTAGATCGCGTAGTCCGGGATCGCCTTTTGCAGCTGCAGGAAGACACCGAGCGCCACGAAGTAGACCAAGAACTGGACGGCCGGCTTGACGTATGACCAGGCCATCCCGAGTGCGGAGCCCCGGTATCGCACCCGCAGTTCCTTGCGAACGATCAACCGGAGTAGATACCGACGGTCGAAGACGTCCAGAAGTCCACGCCCGCGGCCAGGGACGACCAGCGGCAGCTCAACACTCACGAGTCAGCTTTTTCCGTCCGTGCAAAGGTCTGCTTCCACGCGTCCTGACCGACGAGGTCGGGCAAGGCGGCCTTGTATGCCTCGGCTGCGCCCTTCCACTCCCGCAGCATGCGCTGGTGGACGGCCAAGCTGCGCTGCAACAGCACCCGGAACTCCTCCGGCTGGCGTTTGTACCAGGCAGCCCCGGAACCGTCAGCCAACGAGACGACCGCCGAGTCGAATTGCGACAGCAGCCACCATTTGGCGTCCATGGCTGCGATCTCCGCCTCGGGATGGGAACGGCTCAACGCCTTCACCGGACGCACCGCCTTGACCAAACCCATGACGGCCATCGAGTAGGTGCCGATCCGCCCCTCGGGAAGCTTGGTCACCTCACCACGCCGGGAGACCTTCTCCCGTCGCGTCATGGGGAAGGCCCCGGGTTCGCGTTCGACCCGGGAGTCGTCGAAGTCGGCCCGCACCTGCCGGATGGAGGCCAACCGGGTATCCAACTCGGCGTGCAGGTGCTCGGGGCCGCTAAGCAGGTCCTCGAGGGCCTGCAAACGCAGCTCCGCCACCGAGTACTGCGACGCCAACAGGTGCTTGAGCTGGTGATACATGCTCTCGCGGACCAGTCGCCCACCACGTTCGAAAGGCGAATGCAGCAGGGCCGCCACGAAGCGGTTCCGCTGGTGGTAGTAGGCCTGCCAGTCCAGGCTGTCATCCTTGTCTGTCCAGGGCACATGCCAAGCCGCGACCCCGGGCAGGGTGACGGTCGGCACTCCGACCTCCCGCGCCCGCAACCCGTACTCGGCGTCGTCCCATTTGATGAAAAGTGGAAGGGACAGGCCGATCTGCCGCAAGACGTCGGTCGGGATGAGCGTCATCCACCATCCGTTGTAGTCCACATCGATCCGCCGGTGCAGGCCCGGTGTCGACCGCAAAGACGACTCGTTCAGGTGGTGCCCCTCAGAGCCCTCGATGACAGGTCCCCACCAGAACCGCCATGGGTTGATCCGCTCCCCCATCGAATGCAGGTATGACCGGTCGAACATTGAGAACATGTGCCCACCGACAATCGTCGGACGACGCGCGAGGTCGGCGAAGGTCACCGCCCGCAGAATGCCCTCGGGCTCGGTGGCGAGGTCGTCGTCGGAGATCAGATGATAGGTGCTGACACCCGCGTCGAGCGTCTCGCTCATGCCGCGGGAGAAGCCGCCAGAACCGCCGAGGTTCGCCTGCCGGATCATGTTCAACCGACCGTCGAGGGCCTTCTTCGCGGCGGCAAACCCGGGCTCGTCCTCCGCGTGCTGGGTTCCCTGGTCGACCACGGTGACCCGGTCGAGAACAGCGAGCAGCTCACTATCCGACGCGAACTGGCGGAGCAGCGACACGATGTCCGCGGGGCGGTTCAAGGTGGTGATACCGACGGTCACCGTGCCCTGGGGGCGGTCGGTCACGGTCTCCCACCAGGCCTCGCCCAACTCCGCCCCGGAGGCACCGGCCACGATATCGAACCAGTACCAGCCGCCGTCCGCGAAGGAGGCCAATGGCAACTCGAAGGACAGCGCCACGCCTTTAGCCTCGGCGAATCGCTGTGACGCAACGCGGTAGATAGCTCCGCGCGCGTTCGAACGGTAGACCGACAAGGCGCCCGAACCCGACACTGCAACGCGCAGGGTCACCGTGGTAACCACCGTCCAGCGTCGCCAGTAACTCGCCGGGAAGGCGTTGAAGTAGGTGCCGAAGGAGGTCCGCTCCGAGGGCTGCACCTGGTAGCTGCGGCGTGAAAGCACCTGATCCGGTTCCTGCAAGGCGGCCGGCGCCGAATGCGTGCTGCGCTCCTTTCCGTCCGAACCGACGGTGACCACCGGCTGCCCCTGGCTGCCCTCCGCGTACAGCGGCAGGATGTCCTGGTCCGGCTCGGCGGGGAACACGACCCGCTGAAGAACACGCACGCTCTGGTCGGCGCTCATGCGTCCACCCCTCCGCTCTCAAGGCCGGCGCCCCGCTCGAAATGCGGCACTAGCTTGTTGTCCACCATCGACAGCGCCGACCCGATGGCCATATGCATGTCGAGGTACTGATAGGTGCCAAGACGCCCGCCGAAGAGCACATCGGGCTGGGCCGCCGCGAGCTCGCGGTAGGCGGTCAGGCGAGCCCGGTCATCGGGAGTGTTCACGGGGTAGTACGGCTCATCGGCCCGGCTCGCCGAACGCGAGAACTCCCGCATGATGACCGTCTTGTCGTCCGGGTAGTCCCGCTCGGGATGGAAATGCCGGAACTCGTGGATGCGGGTGTACGGGACATCGGCATCGGCATAGTTCATCACCGAGGTGCCCTGGTAGTCCCCGACCGGCAGCACCTCTTCCTCGAAGTCCAGCGTGCGCCAGGACAGCTCGCCCTCGGCATAGTCGAAGTAGCGGTCCACCGGCCCCGTGTACACGACGGGCACGTTGCCGACGACGGCCTTCTGGTTGACAGGTTGGCTCTCGTCGAAGAAGTCGACCCCGAGGCGGACCTCGATGTTCTTGTGGTCGGCCATCCGCTCGATCCATGCCGTGTATCCGTCGACCGGCAGACCCTCATGGGCATCGCTGAAGTATCGGTTGTCGTAGGTGTAGCGCACCGGGAGCCGCGAGATAATGCTGGCCGGCAGCTCCCGAGGGTCGGTCTGCCACTGCTTGGCCGTGTACTCACGGATGAATGCCTCGTACAAGGGCCGGCCGATGAGTGAGACACCCTGCTCGTCCAGGTTAACCGGCTTCTTGCCACCCAACTCGGCCGCCTGCGCCTTGACCAGGTCGCGCGCGGCCTGCGGGCCGTGCGCAGAACGGAAGAACTGGTTGATCGTGCCGAGGTTGATCGGCATCGGGAAGACTTCACCCCGATGGGTGGTGTACACACGGTGCACGTAGTCGGTGAATGCCGTGAAACGGTTCACGTACTCCCAGACCCGCTCGTTGGAGGTGTGGAAGAGGTGCGCGCCGTAGCGGTGCACCTCGATTCCGGTCGACCCCTCGGCCTCGCTGTAGGCGTTACCGCCGATATGCGCCCGGCGGTCGATCACCAGCACCTTGCGGCCACACTGTTCCGCGATCCGCTCCGCGACGGTCAGTCCGAAGAAGCCCGAGCCTACAACGACAAGATCCGCGTCCACATACACTCCTTGATAGCTCCGGGTGGCCGCCCAAGCCTACCGTGCACCGGCCACGGGCAGGGTAATCGCCGGGAATCACCCACCTGGCCTGTGCGGGGCGCTGCACCGAGACGAAGAGCATGCACAATCTTGAGCTTGCTCAATCGCAGGCGGTGATGCGGTAGAGGCGGGCCTGTCCATAACGCGCCACCAACTCACCGACCTTGGCAACCGTCGCGCGTTCCAGACCACCGAAGCCGGGGTCATGGACGCCCCACAGCCAGGTGTCCGACGTCATCACGTACTCCACCCCGGTATGTTCAAGTGCTTCGCAAACTCGCGGGTCGGTACCGGCATCGCCGAGATCTTTCGCGATGATCATCTGGTCTTGGGTACTGGGAGCTTTCGCGTGCGGAAAGAGGGCCCGCCGATCAGCGAGTGCCCAGGTCATCGAACTACCGTTCCACGGGTTACCAGCGACAGTGGTATCCCCTGGCACGATCCGTTCAATCGCATCCATCAGCCTGGCCTCGTTCTCATCGATCAGCCCCACGGAGTGCTCCGGATCCTGCGGCGCATAGACCGCCCGCGTGGAGGCGAACGATATCCGGAAGACGTGAGTGCGCGGCAGGACGACAACAATTGCCAGGGCCGCGACCGTGGCCAGCGCGGTCACCGATGTCGATCGGCGCCACCATTCGCCTTCCGGGCCGTGCAACAGGGCGAGTTCAGAGAGTCCACGAAGGACGACAACCATGCCTATCACCGCCAGCGGAACCGCCAGAAGTGGAAGCTGTGCGGCTAGTCGTTCGGGATCGCCATACCAATAGCCTGTGAGCACTTCGCGCCACTGGAGGCGGGCGGCAGCGGATACGTAGAAGAGCACACAAAGAAGCGCGTATCCGAACGGAATCCATCTCCAGCGGGCCACAAAGAGGCAGGCGATGAAACCCACAAACACCAGGATCGCGACCAGTGTGTTGCTCGACTGGTCTGGATTGGTGGTGGCAGCGCTCAAGAAGCTGTCTATCGCCTCCTGGCGGGTGTACTTCACCTCCCAAGACACTTGGCTTCTAAACTCCGCAACCATCCCTATCTGACCGGCGGCCCAGTAGGAGCCGAGGCAGACAACTACCAGCACGACCCACGGCGCCACGACCCGCGCCATCCTGGCACCCGCCCTGCGCTGGCGCAGACTCAAGTGACCGGCGTAGTGCCCGAGGATCGGCACTAGAAGATAGCCGATTGCGAAGAGGCCGTTCGGTTGCGCCAGCGCGATCGAAACGGCTCCGACAGCCGCCAGAATCACCGGGGCGGCCCTGCCCCGACCCCGCGCACGCCAGAGTGCGAGCCAAAGCAGGGCCAGCAACGCTGGCAGCATGGCATACGACAGCAGGTTCGGGTAGAGGATGCCGAATGTCGTGAGGCGGTTGGGGAACTGTGGCATGGAGAAGCACAGCACTGCGGTCAAGCCCAAGTACACCGGGCGAGGTCCGAACAGCACCCTGGCCAATGCCAGCATCGACGCTGGCCACACTAGGCAGGCGACCACTGCGGTAACCCAATTAGCGGACACCGGAAGCTCCTGCGACGGCGCCAACCCGGCCACGAGCGCCGTGATTCCGTGCCACAGGCCGGGATAGAAGGAGGTCGAACTCTCCGGGCTCGTCAGCGTCATATGCAGCGAGGACGCGTCGCCGGTCGCTTGGATGAGCCTGACCGAGTTCAGGTGGAACGGCGTGTCATACGTCTGCGGAAAGTTCTCCGTCGAGCCCATCGCGCCAAGGAGCCGCTTCATCTGAAACCCGGCAGCCCCCACGAACGCAACGGCCACCGTACCCGCCAGTGTGCGGCGCACTCGCACATCCGTACGCACGGATGGCGACCGCCATCCGCCCGCCACCCGCCGCAAGGTCCACGCAAGTGTTGCCGCGATGACCGTCGCCACGACGACCACGAGCAACGACCAAGAGACCCCGAGCAGTCCGCCCGCAATCGCTGCCACACCGATCACACCGCCCGACAGCAGAGGCGCACTCCCCCAAGCAATGATCCCTCTGAGTCCGCCGAGGTAGCCCACCGCGAGGCCGGGTAGCCAAAGCATGAGGATTACGACGACGCCGATCCAGGCGGTCGACACCCATTCCATCATCTGTTTCGCTAGTCCTTCCTGGCCCGCCCAGTCAGATCGGAACGCTCGTCCATGACGTGCACCGACTTCTGCATGACATCCGCGTTCAGCGAAGCGATCTCGGGGTGGGCTCGCACCACCGCGACAAGCTCCCGCCACCCACCCACAGTGCCCGCAACACGAGCGAGTTGCCGTGCCGCCCTCAGGTCCTCCGGCGTGTCAACAGTCCATCGCAAAGCAGAGAGGTCCTCCTCCAGGTTAAGCACCTCCACACTGAACCCGGGTGTTTCATAGAGGTAGGGCATCACATGCTCACGGTGGTGCGGTTGCGCCGCCTGGGTCCAGGCAAGACGAAGCAGGCCGACGGATGTCACTTCGACATCCAACCCGACCGGAACAGTTCGGGCAGCTGGAGGAGGAAGGCGATTCGCCGTAAAATCGGCACCTGAGCTGCGATGCAAGCGGACGACCTCATCAATCATCCCTGGGTCGACGAATGGGCAATCCGCAGTAATACGGACGACCTCGTCGTCATCGGCGAACGCCTCCAGCGCCCCATGGAAACGATCCAGAACATCGAAGACTGAACCGCGAAAGACGGCGGCACCATGAGCGCGCGCAAGGCGATCCACCGGGTCATCACTCGGGTCATCGGTGGTGGCCACCACCACGACATCGACCGTTTGAGCGCTGGATACACGGTCGATCACGCGTCCGAGCATAGGCGTTCCGCCGATATCGGCCATCACCTTGCCCGGCAACCGACTCGATCCGGTTCGCGCCTGGATCACCGCGACGGTGCTCATCGGCTCTCCATGTGACGCTTGATTGCCCGTTTTCCTTCGCGGACGAGAACGGCAGCGGCCTTTGACCAGTCGGCCCGTTCCACCACGGAAGCGCGCGCTCGATCGACACGTTCTTGCCGACGCTTCACCGCGACGACGTCATGGGCAGCCGCCGTCGCGGACAAGATCCGCCCCAGCCCTCTTACGTCACCCACGGCGAACCTCTCGCCGACCGAATCGTCAACCCACTGAGCGTTGGGGCGGATATCTGTCACACACACAGGCGCCCCGCAGGCCATTGCCTCCAGAAGTGACACCGAAGTGCCGTCGACCGGCGACGTCGAAACGTACAGATCCGCGGCCCGATACACGTCTCTAAGGACATCACGCCCCACCTCACCGAGAAACACGGCCCGATCAGCCAGTCCCGCGGACACGGTTCGCTCCTCGAACTGGGCACGCAGACTGCCACCCCCGCCGATAAGAAGAGCCAGTTCAGGGCAATCTGAGGCGGCCAGAACGAACGCATCGATAAGGGTGCCGACGTCATACAGCGGTTCGAGGCGGCGCGTGGAGACGATCACTGTTCTGTCCTGCCAACCCAGTTCCGACCGAATCGAGCTCTCGCCCCGACAGAAGTACGAGATGTCTATGCCCCACGGCAACTCAAAGATCGCATCCGGGTCCGCGCCGTTGTCACGAGCTGCCTCGGCAAGTACCGCATTATCCACAAGTACGACGTCTGCGCTGCTCAGTGCGGTCCTAGCTTGACGGCGAGCGTCTTCGGATCGCGCCGACTCGTCGAGAAGATCGAACCCCCACGAGGCAGCAAGCAATGGCCCTTTCCACACCTGGCGTACCGCGAATGTGACATCGGTGAGCGGACCCGCATGGACGAGGTCCACACCAGACAGCGCCGATGCAAGGTCCGCACTACCGCCCCACTTGCCTGGAGCAGAACCGTCCATAGCGAACGCCTCAACATGAGTGCCGCCGTTCGCCCAGGCATTAACGAAGCGCTCATCATGCCCACACCAAGTACGAGTCGCATATAGGACGCGCATCACTTCGCCCGGTCGAGCGATTCCGGAACAATGAGCTCTGCCTCGCCGAGGCCGACCCGCACGGTCGCACCAATGACCTCGCCGAGCCGGTCTGCTGGAATGCCGTTCCGCGGAGCGGGACGCAGAACAGTGAGATCGTCGCGCGTGATGATGTGACCGGCCGGCAATGCACGGCGCGCACGGACCGCACGCCTTTGGATCACATACGTCTCCGCCTCGTTCGCGACGACACGTTTCAGCGGTGAACCAAGCGCCGACTCCAACTCCCGAGAACGATCGACCATGTCCCGCCACGTCACTGGATCCATCGAAAATGCGTGGTCCGGTCCCTCTCTACCAGTGTCATCTGTGAAGTGCTTCTCGATGACTCGTGCACCCAGGGCGATCGCGCCCAGCACGGTGGCATGCCCGGGAGTGTGATCAGACAGGCCCAGAATTACGTCCGGGAACATCGCCGCATATGCCTTGAGTACGTTCAAGTTGACATATGCGAGATTGTCGGGCGATGCTGTGTAATTTGTATTACACTGCATCAGAACTATCTCGTCTGTGTGGCGGCCGACAGTGTCCATAGCTGCCACTACATCGGAGAGATCACAAGCGCCGGTCGCCAACAGCATCGGCTTACCCTTTGCGGCGGTGTAGTCGAGAATCTCCAACCACGAGACATCGCCACTGCCGATTTTGTAGGCCGGCACGAAAGGCTCCAACATGTCGACGGCTGCAAAGTCGTATGCTGCGGAGAAGTAATCGATACCTGCCTCGTCGCAGGCCTTCTTCAGGTCGGGAGTCCACGCGTGGGGGATGGAGGCATCGGCGTACACCTCGCTCACGGAGCGCTGCCAGCGGGCCTGGTGACCAATCTGCTGACCGAGTTCGCGGAACCCTCGGTCGGAGACAATCTCCTCCGCGGTGAAGTTCTGGAATTTCGCAGCTTGCGCCCCGGCTTCCGCAGCGAGATGGATCAGATCCAATGCTCGAGAAAGCTCACCATCGTGGCTCGCCGCAATATCCGCCACAAAGTATGTCGGGTGGTCAGTGCCGATCTGCCGAGTGCCGATCGAAAACTCCATTAGTTGCCTCCCTCTCAGGTGCCCGCTGTGCGCGGAAATAATAAACGGTTGGCTGGGCGATCAGGCGCAAGAAGCGCCAAGGCGGCGGGAATGCCGGCATCAAACTCCTCGCGCAGCAAGGTAATACCCTCAGCTTGACCAGGCATCGCTCGGCCGAGTGCTTCTGCGGTCGCTGTGGTATCCAGCGAGAGGTCCGCCCCCCGGGCAACACTGAGATGCTCGGAAGAAGCGGCCGGTTCGACGAGACCCTCATCGAACCCAAACTCGGTAGCGATCCGCCGACCCAAATCGAATTTGCTGATTGATTCACTGCTGACCACGTGCTGTATCCCACGGGCATGCCCAATGGCGAGTTCTGCGAGCGCATTGACCAACAGCGTGACCTCAATCGTCGAGACAACGACATCGGTGAATCCTGGCGTCACCTCACCCCGCGCAAGACGGTGGTAGAAGAACTCCGCTACGCTGCGGGTCCCCGTCGGGCTCCAGCCGTAAAAATTCACCCTCGCGACAATCGCGGTCGGATCCGCGTCCAAGGTCGCTCGCTCGCCCGCGACCTTGGAACGGCCGTATTCGCTCGTCGGGCTTGTCGGGTCACCGACCGCATAACGACCACCCACACCGTCAAAAACGGCATCCGTCGAGATGTAGATAAACCGGGAACCGTGTCGTGCGGATTGTGTCGCGAGCTCATGCGCGACCTCGACATTCAGCCGCCGCGCTGCCACTGGATCCCGCTCACACCCCTCGATGGATGACACAGCTGCCGCATGGACTACTACATCCGCCTCGAATCGCTCCACAAGCCCTGCGCACTGCGCCGGATCGAAAAGGTCGATGGCGTGCAGGCGGTCATCGCCCACGGGAACGCGTCGGGCGATCCCCGTGACGGCGTCGCCGAGGCTACGAAGCGCGTTTGCCCCGAGCAACCCGGTGGCGCCAGTCACCAACCATCGTGTCACGCGTCCGCCCCGATCATGGCCCTGATCTGGTCGACCGTCAGCCATTGGTCATTGGAGTCGGACTGATAAGTCCACCCTGCTTCGACCGGGACTCCGTCCACGGGAGCCTTGTAGTCCCAGCCCACGACATACGGCATGACGACAAAACGATCTCCGAGGCGGACCGTGCGGCGCGAATCGTCCGCCGCGATCATCTCCTCATGGAGCTTCTCACCGGGACGGATGCCGATCTCGTGCATCTCGGCGCCCGGGGCAATAGCCTCCGCAAGGTCGACTACGCGCATCGAGGGAATCCGCGGGACGTAGAGTTCGCCGCCGGTCATCATCTCGAACGAATCAATGACGAACTGGACTGCCTGAGGCAACGTGATCCAAAAGCGCGTCATTCGCGAGTCGGTGATAGGCAGGGACTTGCCCTGTGCGTGCAGATCCCGGAAGAGTGGGACGATACTGCCCCGCGACCCCACGACGTTGCCGTACCGGACGACGCTGAACCGTGTCGTATACGATGCCGCGTAGTGGTTCCCCGACACGAACATCCGATCTGCGCACAGCTTGGTGGCCCCATAGAGGTTGATGGGACTGGATGCCTTGTCCGTGGACAGCGCCACCACCTTCTTGACACCGGCGTCGATGGCGGCGTCGATCACGTTCTGCGATCCGTAGACGTTAGTGCGCACGAACTCGAAGGGGTTGTACTCCGCCGTGTCGACCTGCTTCAGCGCAGCCGCATGGACCACATAGTCCACCTTGTGCATGGCCCGCTCGAGCCGCTGGCGGTCACGGATGTCGCCGATGAACCACCGCAGTCTCGGGTCGTTGCCGAACTGGTTGCGGACCTCCATCTGCTTGAGTTCGTCTCGGCTGAAGACGACGACTCGACCAGGGTTGTGCTTGTCGAGCACCTCTCGAAGAAACGCCTTCCCGAAGGAACCCGTACCGCCCGTCACGAGGATTGAAGCGCCGCTCAGCATGGACATGCTCTTGGAGTTCCGTTCTCTAGGTTGCTTGCCGCCCGGTACACGCCAGGCGCACCAAGTATCGCATGACCGTCCCAGACGCTTCTCGCGACCGCGCGGGCCGGCGCCGAGGCCGCACGGGTTGTCCGGCGTCTGCACGTAGCATGGTCGAACACTGCCAGCTATCGCCCTTGCCGCCGAACGTATTGATCGAGGACCTGATGACCGCGGAGGTGCCCGAGACGAGCAGCCCAACGCCCCCCTCCGGGGGATTCGCCGGGAGGGGCCTGATCTACACACTCGGGACCGCGGCGCCGGCACTCGCGGCCGTCATCGTGCTCCCGTTCCTCTCCGGCACACTCTCCAGGTCTCAGTTCGACCTAGCATCGGTCTGCAATTCCGTCATTCAAGTCGGCGTTGTCCTCGTGGCCTTGGGCATGGGAGCCGCGATCACCCGGGAGTACATCCTCAACCCGCTCGGATACCGAGGTGCCCAGGGGCTAGTCCTTCAGTCCGCTGGCATCTGCCTCCTGATCACGGGGATAGCACTCGCGACGGGAGGCATGTGGGTGCCCACGGTACTAGGCCGCGAGTTCAGTGGTGCGGTTGCCTGGGCGCTGCTGGCTTGCCTAGGGGGCGGACTAGTCGTCATTGAACAGGCCTATCTACGTGGCGCCGACCGGCCAGTTGCCTTCGTGCTACTCGCCTCCGGCGGAACACTGTTCGGGCCGCTCGCAGGTGTCGCGTTGATCGCATACGGTGACCCGGCGGCAACGAACTACCTCGCATGCGTGGCCGGCGGTTATCTCTTGGCGGGTGCGATCGGACTCATGTTAGTGCTGCAAGCAGGTCGACCGGTCGTGACCTGGACCAACCTGCGCACCGCGTTGCGAGTCGGACTACCTACTGTGCCGCATCAGATCGCGTTGTACCTCTCGGTTGCTGGACTTGTCGTCGTCGCCGACCGGACACACTCCGGCAGCGGTAGCGCCACGATCATACTCACCCTCGGCGCCAGCACCACGGTGATGACCGGGGCTTTCAATAATGCCTGGGCGCCTGCGGTATACCGGGCGAAAGCGGAGGAGCGCCCGGCGCTCCTCACAACGACGAGCAGACAGGTCTATCACGGCGTCGCCTTCCTGATCGTGCTGGTAGCCGCTTTTTCGCCATACGCATTGGCGATCATTAACCGGGGATCGGTGCCATCGAAAGAGCTTCTAGTACCGATCGCAATCGCCGCATTCGCAGCGTTGCCATCAGTGGTATACCTCGCCAGTGGACACTTGGTCTTTGTGGCCGCTCGGACCGTTCCGCTTTCGATCACGACCCCCTTCAGCGTCGGAGTCGGAATCGTATTGGCTGCGGCACTGGCCGACAGACTGGACCTCAAGGCGATCGCCATTGCCTACCTCGTGATCTATCTCTCCTTGGCACTCCTTACCACCTGGGTGCAGCGCTCGGTATCGGAGACACCATGGCTACCGTCCCTTCCCGTCGTCACCACCGCGAGCACGATGGCACTGACAGCGGTCGCCGCAACGATCCCGAGTGGCGGATGGTGGATCCTGGCACGAGCGCTCATCGTCGTCGTTGCCACCGGTATAGCCGCCTGGCAGTTCAAATTCCGCGGCCCTGCCACGAAGAAGCAGCTATGAGAACGGTACCGTCAAGTCAGTTCGATTGGCAGTGTCTTCGCCAAGTCGATCCTTCCGACCGGCTTCGGTAAGTAGGACGCTGCGCCGATGAGCCAACTCATCGAAATACCCTTGCTTTCGCCTCCACCGGGCGTCGACACAGACGACCGCCCGCTCCGGCGTCGCACGTTGACCAGCGCACGGTGCATCGGCGACGAAACCCAGTGACGGAGGAAGGGCACCATACGGATCGGCGCGTCCCAGCCTAGGACCGAACTCAGTTCATGAGGTTCGCGCAACCAGCCTTCCCCGAGTTCGCACGCGGCGACCGCGCGCGCGGCATCGGTATCAGTCGAGTGCCCGTAGAACTCCGGCCAAGTACGGGCCATCTTGTCGATTCCCGCCGGATCCTCCCCCTCCAACCGCATCGGATCGCCGTACACCGCGACGTCACGACCCATCCAGGCGGCATAGACCACCGGCGTCGAGAGGCGGTTGGAAACCACCCGCCGGTGGCTCGAGAACAGCGCAATCAGCCTATCTAGGAACTCCGGCGAGTGCCGCTGACCGAGTGTGACGCAACGGTGGCCGGCTTCCCGGTACGCCTCGACAAGACCGGGGCGCGCGATATCGGCCCAGTACACCGACACCGTAGACGGCCCCTCGGCCTCGTAAAGTTCCTTGGCCGCGCTGACATGGTCGCCCTCGACCGCTTGGGTCTGTATTCCATGAACCGGCAGGTACACCGTCCCGTGTGCCGACACGGACTGCGACTCTCGCAGCACCGAATCACGCACCCGGTACAGGAACGGCGCGCCGATGGGTGTCGTGGCGGCGCGTGCGGCATCCGGCTTCCACGACCTCGAGTCGTGCGACCAGACCAGAAGGCGCGGCGACCTCACGCTCGCAGGAACCGCCAAATGGGGAAAATCTCGAAAATGTGTCTCAACCGGCGACCCTGCCGTCCACCCATGCTGGACTAGTCCGTTGATGTGGCGACCCCGCGGATATCCGCAGTGCGCTGCCAGGGCAGCACTGTGACCGTAAAAGTGGTTCTGGGACTCCAACAGTTCCTCCAAGGACGCGTCGCACGACCAGCCTACCGGCGGAACACCCGGGCGCCGACCGACCACGGCTCGCGCCACAGCCATCCACACACAGCCCGGGAGAAGGGTTACGAGACCTTCGACCCAGCGGGTACAGCGCCGTAGTTTCGACCAGCTATGTACCCGCCGCGACCATCGGAGACGTACAACACCGCTCTGGTGCCCGCCACCGCCACGATGTCGGGTTTCCCGTCCCCGTCGACATCGCCCATACCGACGATCCGGTCGAAGACTTGCCATCCCGTGCCGATCACCGACGGCGCTGCGAGCAGCCCCGCCCCATTCCCCTTTCGTAGCTGAAGGTCTCCATTGCGCGAGTCGCGGGTCACGAGATCGTGCACGAGGCCCTGGGACCAGCGCCCGGCCGAAGCGATACGGTCAACATAGCCAACTTCGCTCGCGATCACGATTCCAGGAAGGTAGCCGCCGGTGCCATCTGACGGATAGGCCAGGATCTTGCCGGTCCCCCGCTGCAATGCGATCAGGCATGGGCGCCCATCGCCGAGGAAGTCGCCCGCTCCGACAACTTGCGACATCACCTGCCAACCGGTACCGATCCTGGTGCCCTGGGCGGAGAATCCTCCAGGGCCAGTGCCCTTATGAAGAACTAGGTCTCCATTTGCCTGGCGTACCATCAGATCTGGTCGCCCATCGAGGTTCCAGTCCCCTGGCGCTATCACTTCAGCGCCACTGCCGGGCGATACGGCCGTCGGCAGCACCCTGCCGAAGTCTCCTCTACCTCGGTAAGTGCGCCTCTCGAGCATCCCGGTCGAAGTGATGACGAGGAAGCCCTGCCCCTTTCCGGCCACGCTTGCCGAGGCGAATGTCCGTATTCCCGACCAAGTACCCAGCAAACTGCGGCCACGAACCAAACCGTTACCCGCACCGGCATAGAGGTACACCCTCCCGGCAGAGTCCCGGGCGACGATATCATTTAATCCATCATCATTGACATCGCCGGCCCCGACGATCGTGTTCATCCCCTGCCATCCAGAACCGACGAGAGTACGGCCGGAGAGGAACCCACCGGTGCCATTTCCCCGATAGACGTAAAGGTTGCCGCTCTTATCCCGTGCAAGCACCCCAGGTTTTCCGTCGGCGAGTTTGCCCATCATCGCGATAGCATTGAAGGTGTTCCAGCCATTGCCGACGTGGCGCGTTGCAGCGATACCGCCTCGACCGTTGCCCTTGTAGAGGTAGAGAGCGCCGTCGGAGGCTCGACGTGCGAGCAGATCAACGCGACCGTCACCGTCCCAGTCGAAGCCGCCAGTGACGTAGGAGACGCCGCCCCACCCGCCGCTAAGACGCGAGGCACGCCCATATCCACCCCCCGCGCTACCGGGATAGACCCATAACGAACCCCCGGTATCGATATGCATGAGATCTGGCGTGCCGTCACCGGTCCAATCCCCCGGAGAGACGAGCCGACCACTCGTCCACCCCTGGCCCACGATCGCGGATGGAGCCCATCCGGCAGATGTGGCTGCGGTGACCGATACCTTGTTGTCGCTCGTGAGCACTAGATCAGGGAACCCGTCAGCGGTGAGATCCCGCGCGTAGTCGTTAGCCGGACTGGAGCCGTACGCGGCCGCCTTCGACCGCAATTCTGGCAGGCGGGCATAGAGATGCCGTCCAGGGCAAGCCGTCTGCCCGGCGTCCCGATGCCCGAAGGTGGTCGGTCGCGACACTCCGTCGAGCACCACGTTGGCATTTGCCCTCACGCCGTGCACGGAGAATTTCCAAGCAACGACCCTGGCGGCCGCGTCGATCATCACGGTCGGCACGGCCGCCACATCGAAGTTGCCCATGAACGACACCGCGAAAACTTCGTCATTGATCCCCTGCGTGTGGGCACCGATTATGGCCCGGTCAACCGCGCCGGCGCGGCCCTGCCACACTCTGCCAAACTTGTCGACGAGGAAGTTATATCCGATGTCCCCCCAGCCACGAGATACCGCATGGTATGTGTAAATACCTCGAATCAAAGCGGGGACCTGCGCGGCCGTGTAGTCGTTGGTGCCAACCGTGTGATGGATTGCGGCGCCTCGCACCCGCCCGATCTGCGGGGTCCATCTCATCAAGGACTCGTCAGCACCCCACTGCGCACGAGAGTAGATCGTGGGGCGGGCAACTGTCGCGGAGAGTTGCGCCGCCGGTGCGATCAACGCGGAGGTGCCCGAGACGCTCATCTGGCGAACGGAGGAGAGTCGTGCCGCCGCGGGCATGACTGTGCCTCCCCCACGCGCCGCTGACACCTTCGCGGTACCGGAAGTGCTTGGCGTTGTCGGTGTGGACGTCTCATTGGGAGACCCCACGCTCTCCTCAGGCGCCTCACCGATGACCGCAAGCCGCACTCCTTTGGGCATCCGACCATCATTGGTGAAGGCCACCTGGATCTCATCTACGACGCCGGCGAGGAACGGGATGGTGCCGTCGCGAGCCTCCGCCGCCGACATACCCATGGGGGCCTCGGCGTCATCGACCTCGAGGTCTTGCCATGGCCCCCACATTGTTTCCACCCTGGTCCGGACCTGGACCACCGGCTCGCCGACGGCCGTGCCGGCCTGCCACGTCACGCCTACGACGGTGGCACCCTCTGCGGTTCCGCGAGCCGCGAGCACCTGCATTCCGGTCACCTCGTCAGCGGTCAACGCATCATTCGAGAAGGGTGTGGAAGGCTCAACCGGCTCATCGCGGACGGCGGACTCCAAAGTCGAGTCGCGCCGCAGCGGGATCTCCGCCAGCTCCGGGGACTCTTCGGCACTGTGCTGTGAGGAGTCCGCCGCGAACGGTGCCCGACTCGGCTCCGCATACGCCGGAGCAACGAGGCCGCCAGAAAGCACCATGGCGCACATCACGCTGACAAACCGCGATGGCGGACCGAACAACATTCGACGAGGCACGAGTTTCCCCTAAGCTCAACGATAGGAATCCTGGCCCGCGAATACCCCGAAGTGGAATAGTCGCCAAGCTTCCTCCAGGGTACCTGCCGTGGAGGAAGCATCGCGACATTAAGGGAGCAAACCCGGCGCGGCATGTACAAAGATGGAGTTTGCCGGCGAGACAGCTATACCGGCTCAGACCCCACCCCGCCCCAGCAGATTCAGCCGCGATCGCGATCGGACCCCGCGCGGCGGGCTACCCTGGGAGGGCGGCAGCGCGAACGCGGTGTTCGCATGTCAGGAGTGATGGACTTCGTGCTTCGTTCACACGTTCGTCGACTCATCGTCAACCTGGTCCGCGTGGTCCCGAGTAGCTAGGCAGCAACCATGGTCATCCAGATCATCCTCATCGCGGCGATCATCGTCGTCACAGTACTTCTGACACGGTCGACGGCGGGTGCCCGCCACCTGGCGATCCGCCGGCTGCTGCTCGTGGGTTTCGTACTGGCAGCGGTCCTGGCCATTTTGTTTCCTGACCTGCTCTCGAGGGTAGCGAACTCGGTGGGCGTTGGCCGAGGAACCGACCTTCTGCTGTACGCCCTCGTGATCGCGTTCCTCAGCTACATGGCGACATCGTTCCGTCGCACCACACAACTCAACCGAAAAATCACACTGCTGACCCGTGAGCTCAGCCTCGCGGAGGCCCGCGAGCCGCACCACGGCGGGACCACTGAGGACACAGCCCACAACGCTGCAAACTGACATCAGCCGATCAGCCCGCCGGTTTCATTCATTCGGGTGCACAGTGATGTGCAAGAGTGACCTGCAACTGAGAATCTGCGAGGAGACATTGCAGAGAATCCCGGCGCGATATAGCCTCAGGGGAAAACCTTGGAGGGTGGTCACGCATGTCGCGTTGGTTTGGGCGGATTGTCGCCCCAATAGTACTGTCATTAGTACTTCCTCTCGGGATTGCCGGCAGCGCCTCGGCGGCGGTCACCACCAACGAGCTTGTCCATCTGCCGAGTAACGGGACTGTGGCCCTGGCTGGGCGAGGCTACGGCCACGGAGTCGGTATGTCGCAATACGGCGCTCGCACAGCGGCGAGTCAAGGTGTCGATTATCAGGCCATTCTCGACTTCTACTACCCCGGAACCACGCGCAGCATGCTCACCAACAGCAGTATCCGTGTTCAACTCACCGCCGACACGGATAATGATGTGCGGGTGGTCGCCGCCAGCGGACTGAAGATCACTGACGGACGTGGTGTGACTTCGAGCTTGGCCTTTGCGGGTACCACCACCACTCAATGGCGAGCCATCCGGACATCCAATAACACCGGATTGCAGGTATACGGTCTAGTCAACGGATCATGGCGACTGTGGTCGACGGGTGGTGCCCTCCCCGCGCCCATCAGCTTCAGCAATTCGACCCAGACTGTCCGTTTAGTCCGACCTGATGGTAGCCAGCGCGAGTATCGAGGCATTATCAGGGCTGTCGAAAGTGGCGCAGTGCCTGGCTTACGGACGGTGAATGTCGTGCCGATGGAGAGCTACTTACGCGCGGTGGTCCCTGCCGAATCGCCTGCCAGTTGGCCCGCCCACGCCCTACGTGCCCAGTCCGTGGCTGCCCGCTCCTACGCGGCTCGGCAACGCGTCGACAATGCAGCGAAGGCCTGGGACAGCTGTGATTCGACACAATGTCAAGTGTACAACGGTTATCGTACCTTCTCTGCAACCGGAGCCCTACAAGCTACCCATGAGAACCCGAATACCGATGCCGCTATTTCCGTCACCGGTGGCCAGATCCGCTCCTACGCCGGCAAGCCTGCATTTACCCAGTTCAGCTCCTCCAATGGGGGTTGGACCGCTGCGGGAAGCCAGCCCTATCTCATCGCAAAGCGCGACAACTGGGATCAACTGAACAATCCCAATTCTGTCTGGAACGTATCCCTATCGGTGGCAACAATCAGAGCCAAGTTCCCGGCCCTCGGCACTCCGCGTTCGATCACCGTGACCACACGCTCGGGAGTGGGCATTTGGGGCGGGCGCGTGGAAAGCGTGACGATTACTGGCTCAACAGGTGCCAGCACGGTGACAGGCACACAGTTCCGTACCGCTTTTGGGCTCCGCAGTAATTGGTGGAAGATTGCCGGCTCGAGTCGACTCGACACCGATTTCAGCGCGAACGGACGCGCCGATCTCGTCACAAGGCGTCCAGACGGCCGACTATCGATCTATGAGAGCAATGGCACTAGCGGATTCTCCGGCAGCGCCCGACAGCTCGGCACAGGCTGGCAAGTGATGCGCCTCATCGTACGCAGCCCCGACCTCACCGGTGACGGAAATCCGGACATGCTGGCGGTCACCAAGGATGGGGTGCTCTTGCTGTACCGATCGAACGGTTCGGGCGGATACGCGCCAGGTACTCGTGTGGCCACCGGCTGGGGAAGTGTGCGAATGCTCATCGCCCCTGGTGACTTCGACTCCGATGGGAAGGCCGACCTGCTCGTTGTCGACGCCGTCGGCAGGATGCAGCGGTATTCGGGTCGGGGTGACGGCACCTTCATCGCCCGCGGTCCGATCAGCTCTAATTGGCAGGGAATGACCGCCGTCAACGGTGCCGGCGATTTCACAGGCGACGGCGCAGCGGATCTACTCGCGCGTAACGACAAAGGCCAGCTCTTGCTGTATACGGGCAACGGGGCAGGGCAGCTGCGAACACCCCGGGTGGTAGGACAGGGCTGGAAGAACGCTCCGCAGATCACCGTCAGCGGCGACTGGACGGGCGACGGCCGGCCCGATCTGCTGGCGACCATCGCTGACGGCAGCCTCCTCCTGTATGCGTGGAACGGCTCCGCATTCGGCCCTGGGAGGCGGGTGGCCACCGGTTGGCAAGTCTTCAATCGGGTGATGTAGCGCCGCATCGACGAAGCACTCAAAGCACACCAACACGATTCGCTCGCATGTGGAGTCCTTGAGGTCTGGCAGGAGGCTGCGATGATGTGCACATGGATCCCCAACACGACCAGGCACCCATCTCGCGCGTCGATGGCGCCTCCGAACCCTCGGCTTCGTCGCGCACAGACACCTGGCTCGTGATCCCCCTGTATAACGAGGCAACAGTCATTGGGGATGTGGTTCGGGATGCCCGCCGGACATATCCCAACATCGTGTGCGTTGACGACGGGTCCACGGACGACTCGATCGCTAACGCGCGCTCGGCCGGCGCCATCGTCTTACGGCACGCGGTCAACCTAGGCCAGGGTGCGGCTCTTCAGACTGGGATAGCGTTCGCCCGCGAGCAGCCGGGTGCGCGATACCTGGTCACCTTCGACGCCGACGGGCAGCACCAGGTTGCTGATGTTATTAATATGATTAATATTGCAGAGCGAGAGAATGTCGCGATCGTCTTCGGCTCCCGCTTCCTAGACGAACGCACCAAACCAGGTCTGGTGAAGCGTCTGGTCTTGTGGGCCGCCGTCCAGTTTACGAATGCTACGACCGGCCTACGACTAACTGATGCGCATAACGGACTGCGGGTCCTCCGGCTCGACGCGGCCCAGGCCGTCAGCATCACGCAGGATCGGATGGCCCATGCTTCGGAGATCGTCGATCAGCTCGCCCGTACCGGGTTGCCTTGGCGTGAGGCACCGGTGCACGTCCTCTACACGGAATACTCCAAGGGCAAAGGTCAATCGGTCTGGAACTCGGTCAACATCCTGGTCGACCTGATCTTCAAGTAGGCTCGAAGCTTGCTGACGCCGCCTGCCGTCACTGGCGAAGTGCTCGCGCCCTATCGTCGGCGGGCATCGGCCCGGTAGGCCCCACGGCGCAACTGCTCGGGAACCAGTCGGTAGCCACCGCGGAGCACCGAGTTGCGCAGCCACTGGGCATTCGTGGTGAATCCGATCCGCCGCATCCGCCGTTGCAGGTCGAGTTCGGAGCGGAGCAGGCGCCGCCCGCCCCGGCGCCCGTAGGCGCCTGCCCCGATGCGGTAGCGCACCAGTGGTTCGGCGACGTTGAGTGCCCGCGCCCCTGCCGCCAGCATGCGCACGAACAGCCAGTAATCCTCCATCAACGGCAGGTCCTCATACCCCCCGGCCGCGGTGACCGCCGTCTTGCGGTAGACGACGGAGGGGTGGTTGAACGGCGACCGGAAACGCGCGTCGCGGTCGATCTGGGCGGCGCTCAACGGCGGCGTCCGCACCAACCCCCCGTGGTGATCTTCCTCGTCGAACTCCTCGATCGCCGAACCCACCAGATCGAGGCCGCCCGCGATCAGCGGCACCTGCACCGCGAACCGGTTCGGACAACTGATGTCGTCCGCGTCCTGGCGCGCGACGATCTCCGCGCTGCAGGCCGCCAACCCGGCCGTCAGCGCACGGGCCAGGCCGACGTTCTCGGCGAGCGCCACCGTGCGCACGACACTCGGCCCGGTGTCGCTGAAGCCGTCGACGACGGCGGCCAGTTCGGATCGCAGCGGACCATCGCGCACGACGATGACCTCGGTCGGAGCCACCTGCTGTTCGACCGTCACCGATTCGAAAGCACGGCGCGCGAACTGTGGATCATCACCGTCGTAGACCGGCAGGAGGACGGCGAAGTCGGTGGTCACCGGACGCCGTGTTCGATCGCCAGCACGTCCGCCACGTCACCGGCACCGTCGAGCACCCGGGCGGTGGGCCGTGGCGAGCGCAGCAGACCGTCCCGCAACCCCCGCAAACCTGCCTTCACCAGGATGTCGCGGCGCTCGGACCTCAGTAAGGTCCGCGCCCAGCGGCGACCCGACGCGCCGAGGTAAAGCATCCGCTCGAAGGGGCCCAGCGCGGTGGACCGCGTGAGCATCCACAGCTTATTGCGCACCTCGTAGTAGAACCGCTCCCCCGGGTCGGCGTCGGTGGCTCCGAATGCCTTGGTGCGGTGTTCGACAACTGAGGCAGACACCGACAACCCGGTACCGCGCCGCACCAACCGGCAGGAGTACTCGAAGTCGTCGTTCCAGATAAAGTAATCGGCGAGTGGGAGACCGTAGTACTTGACGGCGCGCGCATCGACGAGCATCGAGACGAAGGACGACGAACGCACCGGAATGGCACCTGCGGCCGCTCCTCGTGCGATCTGCGCACCGGAGGCCCCTGGCCGGCGGCGGGGCGTGTTCATGGGATGGTCGCGACCGTCGTGCCAGACCACTCGGCTGCCCAGCAACGCCACGGGACCCGGGTAGGCGTTCCGGGCAACCAGCAGCGCCTCGAGGGCGGTCGGGGACACGATGGTGTCGTCGTCGAGCAACCACACCATGTCCGCATCGAGACCGTTGATCGCCCGGGCCATCCCGGCGGCGAATCCACCGGCGCCACCGGTGTTTCGCGCCAGCTCGACCACATCGGCACCGATCGGGTGCTCCGCGGCGACCACCGCCGAGTCATCATCACTGCGGTTGTCCACGACCACGGTGGCGTCCAGCGGTCGGGTCTGCGCCGCCAAGGCGTCGAGGGCCGCCTGTAAGAGATCCCGCCGGTTATAGGCAACGACCACGGCTACGACCCGCTCGGCGACGGCCGGCTTCTCCTCAACAGACACGGTCAGCAGGCTACCGGAGCCACCTGGCACCAGCCTGCACAACACCTCCACCCAACGCCCGCGGCGCTGGCGCGCCGCCGCAAAGGCACCCGCTTATGCTCGGGTGGCACGGGGCTTCGGCACCGATCCTGTTCCATACCCGCCCCCGCCGGGCAGACGCGAGGCCACTGTCCATGCCGTCAGACACCCCCCGAGAGCCGAGTTCGATCCCGCCAAGTTTCACCCCTAAGGCGGGCAGGACACCACGGCCCGAAACGGCTGATGGAGCTATCAATGTGGGAGCGGGTCACCCCCGACCGCCCGCGCAGGCGCCCAGCAGCTCCTCCGCCCGGGTCACACGGCAGTCCTCGCGGGAGATCCCGACTCGTGCGCCGGCGCGCCGTCCCCGTTCGGGCCGGGTGCCCTCGCCGAGCAAGCCGCGCGAGGTCAGGGCGGCCGGTCAGCCGAATGCCATCCCCTTGGACCAGGTCAACCGGGGACGAACGAGTGTGGCGGCCAGCGCCTCGACACCCCCCAGTATTGCGCCGCAGCGCTCTCCTGCCCGTTCCGTCCCGGGGTCGGCACCCGGCACTCCCGGCGGCCGGTCAGCTCCAGCGGCGGTCCCCGTTCGCAGTGCGCCCGGTCACGCGCCCGCCCGGATCCGTCCGGGCGGCCCTTCCGGCCCGTCCGGCACCCCTGGCGGACGTCCCGCGACACCCGGCGGACCGGGATCGGCACCCGGCGGCAAGGGGCCGATCCGCATCCGCAAACGGCGCCTGGCCCTGGTGATCTCAGCGCTCGTGATCGTCTGCTTGCTGGCCTGGCCCGTCGGATTGCTGATCTGGGCGAACGGCAAGATCCAGCACATCGACGCGCTTTCCGATCGCGCGGGCACGGCTGGTACGACGTATCTCATCGCCGGCTCCGATGCGCGTGGCGAGGGCATCAGCGAGGACGGGACGACGGGCGCCCGGACGGACACGATCATGCTGCTCCAGGCCCCGGCGAGCGGCCCTGCGGCGCTGATCAGCATCCCCCGGGATACCTACGTCCAGGTGCCCGGTCGCGGGCCGGCGAAACTCAACGCCGCCTATGCCTGGGGTGGCGCGCCGCTGCTCGTCCAGACAGTCGAAGAGCTGACTGGGCTGACCATCGACCACTATGTCGAGGTCGGCTTCGGCGGGGTCGAGGGCATCGTGAACTCCCTCGGCGGGGTCGAACTGTGCTACGACCGCTCAGTCAATGACCCCCGCAGTGAGCTGGTCTGGACGGCGGGTTGCCATGAGGCGGACGGACACACGGCCCTGGCGTTCTCCCGGATGCGTTACTCCGACCCCAAGGGGGACATCGGCCGGGCCGAACGCCAGCGGCAGGTGATCGCGGCCATCAGCAAAAAGGCCGCGAACCCGTCCATCGTGTTCCGGCCAGGCGATCAGGTCTCGTTGATCGACTCCGGGCTCGGTGCCATCACCGTCGACCAGAGCACCGGGATCATCGACCTCGGCCGTCTGGTGATGGATTTCCGCAAAGCCAACGGGTCCGGTGGAATCACGGGCACGCCACCGATCTCGAACCCGAACTACCGGCCCGGCGGGGTCGGCTCCACCGTGCTGCTGGATCCGGACACCGCGCCGCAGTTCTGGGCGAATATCCGCGACGGCAAACTCCCCGCTGGTCAGGTGGGCGGGCTACCGGGCTGAGTCCGGTCGGCTGCCACCGTTGCCCGCAGCCGGGCGCCCTTCTCCCGAGCGACCGCTCCCAGCTCTTCCTGAAAATCCGCCATCTGCGCGCGCAACCGCACAGCGGTCGCATCGGTGCCGGTCGCGAGCATCCGCACGGCGAGCAGTCCGGCGTTCCGGGCACCCCCGATCGACACTGTCGCCACGGGCACCCCGGCAGGCATCTGCACGATGGACAGCAAGGAGTCCATCCCGTCGAGGTGGGCCAACGGCACCGGCACCCCGATCACCGGGAGCACCGTGACGGCCGCAAGCATCCCTGGGAGGTGAGCGGCCCCCCCGGCACCGGCGATGATGACCCGGATGCCCCGCTCGGCGGCCCGGCGTCCGTAGTCGATCATCTCGGTCGGCATGCGATGGGCTGAAACGACATCAACCTCGGCGGGCACCCCGAACTCGGCCAGCGCATCGGCAGCGGCACGCATCACCGGCCAGTCCGAATCGGAGCCCATCACCACGCCGACGAGCGGGTTGGCTGGTAACGCAGTCATCTGTTCTCCTCATCGTCGTGGTCGCCGCGAACGATGGCGGCGGCCGCCCGCGCCCGACGCCGGACGTCGTCCAGGTCGTCGCCGCTGACGTTGACGTGTCCCAGCTTGCGTCCCGGGCGCGCTTCCTTGCCGTAGAGCGTCACCTTGGCCGCCCGGTCGGCCTCGAAGACCTCGGCCAGGCCATCGGTGAGCTCGGCCCGCGCCGACCCCAGCACGTTCGCCATCACGGTCCACCGGCCGGTAGGCGTCGTATCGCCCAAAGGCAGGTCGAGAACCGCGCGCAGGTGCTGTTCGAACTGGCTGGTCACCGCGCCGTCGATCGTCCAGTGCCCGCAGTTGTGCGGCCGCATCGCCAACTCGTTGACGATGAACCGCTCCGGCCCGTCCGGTACTTCGAACATCTCGACGGCAAGTACCCCGGTGACATCCAGGCCCACCGCGATCCGGGTCGCGAGGTCCACGGCCGCGGCTGCCTCCTCAGCGGTCAGCCCGGGTGCCGGGGCGATGACCTCGGAGCAGACACCGTTCACCTGGATGGACTCCACCACCGGCCATGCCCGCACCTCACCACTCGGTCGACGGGCGACGAGGACCGCGACCTCCCGGCTGAAGGGCACGAGCTGCTCGACCACCAGCTCCGGTCCGCCTGAGGCGGCGGCGTCGAGCCAGTCCGTGGCGGCCGCGGCGTCGTCGATGACCCGCACCCCCTTGCCGTCGTAGCCGCCCCGGGCGGTCTTGAGCACGGCCCGCCCGCCGTGACCGGCCACGAACGCAGCGAGAGCATCGTGGGCCTCCCGGGGGTCTCGGGGCAGCAGCTGCCACGGCGGGCACGGCACATCGAGCGTGGTCAGGCGGGCGCGCATGGCGCCCTTGTCCTGAGCGAACAGCAGTGCGGCCGGGCCGGGTCGCACCGGCACACCCCGCTGCGCGACGGTGGCCAGGAGCTCGCCGGGCACGTGTTCGTGCTCGAACGTCAGCACCTGCGCGACGGGCTCCGTCGCCACCAGGTCGATCACGGCGCCCGCATCGGCGGCGGCGCCCACCGGAGTGTCGACCACCGCCGCGGCCGCACCCGCTTGCGGTGACTCGACCAGCACCCGTAGATGGATGCCGAGAGACTCCGCTGCTGGGGCCATCATCCGTGCCAGTTGGCCGCCGCCGATCACGGCGATCACAGGTGCTACCACGGCCACACCCTAGTACTCCGTTTCGGCACGGCCGCATCGACCGAACAACCGGGGGGCGCGAACGGCCCGGCGATCCGGACGCGGGAGGCTTCCGCCGGCTCGCACCGCCGCCTCAGGACACGACGGCACGGTCACGACGCCTCTGTACGCCGACGACGCCGACGCCGATCCGGTCCGACCTCTTGGCCCACCGGGAGCACGGCCGACGGATCGAGCATGCGCGGCGCCCCGGAGAGGAAGAGCGCAAACACCGCGGGTTTGCGCTGAGCCAACTCGAGCCGACCTCCGTCGGCCGCCGCGAGATCACGGGCCAGGGCGAGCCCCAGCCCGGTCCCCGCCCCGGAAGTCACGGACCGCTCGAAGATCCGGGAGGCGATGTCACTGGGCACACCCTCACCCTGGTCGGAGACCTCGACGACGATCGCTCCTGATCGATCGGAGGGACGGGCGCGGATCGTGGTCGTCCCGGCTCCGTGTTTCAGCGAGTTCTCTATGAGCGTCGCGAGCACCTGCGCGAGCCCGCCCGGGGTGGCCAGCACGACGTAGCCCTCACCGACGTCGACCTCCAGCTTCCGGCCGGCCTTGGCGAACGTCGGCACCCATTCTTCTTCCTGCTGGTGCACCAACTCACGCAGCCGGATCGCCTCGGTCGTGCCGCCCTGCACCCGGCGAGACGCGGCGAGTAGGTCGTCCACAACCCCGACGAGCCGCTCGACTTGTTCGAGCGATATCCGTGCTTCTTCCTTCACTCCGGGGTCGTCGGAGGCCATCGAGATCTCCTCCAACCGCATGGACAAGGCAGTCAGCGGGGTCCGCAGCTGATGGGAGGCGTCCGAAGCGAATTGGCGTTCGGCCGCCAGCCGCCCGGCCAGCCGCTCCGAGGAACGCGCCAGCTCGTCGGCCACCAGGTCGATCTCCTCGACTCCGGACGGTTTGAGCTTGGGCCGCACCTGACCGGTGCCGAGCTGTTCCGCGGATGCGGCGAGATAGACCAGTGGTGCGGTCAGTCGGTTGGCCTGCCAGACAGCCATGGCGATTCCCGCGGCGAACGCCGCGAGTGCCGCCGCGATCACCATCAAGGTGATTTGAGCCGCCTCCCAGTACCCCGCCCAGTAGGACGCGCGCATGACAACGACCACCGACGCCGCTTCACCGCGCCCGTTCCGGGCGCCCTCCTCGATGAACCGGCCTTCGATCTCGGGGCCGTACGTGAGCATCCGGCCACCCGAGAGCTGTACCCAGATCTGCACCTGGGGGTCACCGGGACGGCCCTTCACCGCGGTATCGAAGGCATCCTCCGGGATCGCCTCACCGTTCTGGAGGCGCACCTCGAGGCTGCGCATCAGGTTCTCGGCGCGCGCCTGCAACTCGTTGCGCTCGTTGCTGAGGACGAACTGGGCACCGAAGAACGCGAGCGGGAAACCCAGGAGCAGCACGGCGACCGCCACGGCCGCGACGGTCGCTTGGAGCACGCGACGACGCACGCCGGGATTCCCTTCAGCTCATCTCGGCGGGGTCAGTCCTCGCCGGTCTCGAAGCGGAACCCGAGCCCGCGCACCGTCGAGACGTAGCGCGGCGAGTTCGCATCGTCGCCGAGTTTGCGGCGCAACCAAGACACATGCATGTCGAGCGTCTTGGTCGAACCGACCGGCTCCGACCCCCAGACATCGCGCATAAGCGTGTCGCGCACGACCACGGAACCCGCATTGGCGAGCAGCACCCGCAGCAGCTCGAACTCCTTGGTGGTCAGGTGCAACTCGCGGTTGTCCTGGAAGGCGCGGTGAGCGGCGACATCGATCCGGACATCCTGAGCGGCGAGTTCCTCGCCCTCGGGACCTTCCCCGTGGCTGCGGCGCAGCAGCGCCCGCACCCGGGCAAGCAGCTCGGCCAGGCGGAAGGGCTTGGTCACGTAGTCGTCCGCACCTGCGTCGAGACCGACCACCAGGTCGACCTCATCCGCCCGCGCGGTCAGCACGAGCACCGGGGTGGTCAACCCCATCTGCCGGATCTCGCGTGCCACGTCGAGCCCGTCCATGTCCGGCAGCCCCAAGTCCAGCACGACGATGTCCGCGGTGGTGGCGGAATCGATGGCACCCTGGCCGGTCCCCTGAACGACGACGCTATAGCCCTCACGCGCCAAAGCCCGGGCCAAAGGTTCGGCAATTGCCGGGTCGTCCTCGGCTAACAGTACGTGGGTCATTCGCACATGCTAAGGCATAGTCTCGACTTTGACCTCATGCTGTCCATCATCACATCCGACTCTGGTCGGATGCCTCAGACTCGGACACCCGCCTAGGCTGAATGCTATGGGGTGGTACGAGCGTCTTGGTCGATGGGTCGATGACCATCGGTTTGGCACCGATGTCGCGATCGCAGCAATGCTCTTGCTCATCTGCGAAACGACGGTGGTCGACAGCAACTGGCTGCGCGGCGACGGGTATTGGTCGCTCGCTTCTTTCGACGCTCAAGTCAGGATCTGGTCAATTCTTGTCGTAGCCCCCTTGGCTTGGCGCCGCATATATCCAGTGGCGTCGGCAGTTGCCGTCTACACCGCAGCCTTCGCCCAATTGCTCGCCGTCGGCGACGTGCTCTTTCCTGCGGATCTTGCCGTTCTGGTCGCCCTGTTCACCGTCACGGTCTACGGCCCGGCGCAGGTCCACTGGGCAGCACTCGGTGCCTCCTTGGCCGGTGCGGCAGCACTGGGCGCCACCTATCTATTCAGCTTTGACGGCCCACTGGATAACACCCGGATCACGCTCATCGTGACCATCTTTGCGGCAGTTGTCTTCACCGCGGTGTGGGCATTCGGGTTATTACGCCGCTCGCAACGTGAACTCCTCGCCAACCTGCGGGGCCGCGCCGAGAGCTTCGAGGTCGAACGTGCGCAACAAGCGCAACTGGGCGCGGCCGCCGAACGCACGAGAATCGCCCGGGACATGCATGACATCGTTGCACATTCGTTATCCGTGATCATCGCTCAGGCAGACGGTGGCCGGTACGCCTCGGCCTCGGACCCGCAAGCAGCGAACCGGGCGCTGACGACGGTCGCCGAGACGGGCCGCGCAGCGCTCGCCGACATGCGACGGCTTCTCGGAGTGCTGCGCGAGGACGACCCAGACCAGTCGATAGAGCTCGCCCCGCGCCCCGGCGGCACCGAAATCGATGAGCTGATCGAGCAGACCAAAGGTAGTGGAGTCCGCATTTCCACCGTCCGGGTGGGTCAACCGCGCCCGTTGCCGCCCGGCGTCGGAATCACCGCCTACCGCGCCTGTCAAGAAGCACTCACGAACGTCCTGAAACACGCGGGTCCGGACCCGAGCGTCACCGTGACTATTCAGTGGGCCGCCACGAGTCTGGACATCGAGGTCGCCGACGACGGCCGTGGAGCCGCCGCCGAACCCGGCCCCGAGGGCTACGGTCTAGTAGGGATGCGCGAACGTGCCGAATTGTTCGGCGGCGCGGTCACCGCGGGACCACGACCGGGTGGCGGCTTCCGGGTCCACATCCACTTGCCGACGCCGACCCAGGCAACCAGCCCGACCGAGGGGACACCATGACCGAAACACCGATCCGGGTCGCGCTCGTCGACGACCAGCAACTGGTGCGGGCGGGATTCCGGATGGTGATCGACTCCCAACCCGACCTCACCGTCACGGTCGAAGCGGGCGACGGCCTTGCCGCGCTCCGGCTGCTGGCCGACCATCCCGTCGACGTCGTCCTGATGGACATCCGCATGCCACACCTCGACGGCCTGAGCGCCACCGCCCGGCTGACCGCCCCCGGGAACGACACCCCACGCATCATCGTGCTGACCACTTTCGACCTGGACGAGTATGTGCTGGAGGCCATCCGGGCCGGCGCCAGCGGATTTCTGCTCAAGGACGCTCCCCCGGAGGACATGCTGGCGGCAATCCGGACCGTGCACCGTGGTGACGCCGTCATCGCTCCCTCACCAACCCGCCGACTGCTCGAACACCTGGCGAACTCGCTACCACCTGGTGACGATCCCGATTCCCCGGCCCATCAGGCGGTGGCCACGCTCACCGACCGGGAACGCGACGTACTCATCCTCATGGCCAAAGGGCGATCGAATACCGAGATCGCCGCTGATCTCTTCGTCGCCGAAGCCACGGTCAAGACCCACGTGGGCCGGGTCCTGGCCAAACTCCAGGCGCGAGATCGGGTCCAGGCAGTGGTGACGGCCTACGAGGCCCAGCTCGTACGTCCTGGAGCCTGACCTCACCCGAGCGCCGCCACCCGCGGCGTCGCGCCTACCCCGAGACAGGTGATCCCACTCCATGGCCGACGATCCATCCTCCTGCGGGCGGCCGTCGCCTACGACCGTGGGATGAGCACGGCAGCGCCCAAGACGCTGCCACGGAGCGATGTACCGGACCCGCGCGATTCCTATCGTCGAGGGCATCAGCATTCACCGCCGCCTGGCACCGACGCTTGGAGTAACTCGTGGACACCACCGTGTACCGCCCGGAGCCGCCCGCTGTGCGGGCCCGTGGGCTGACCAAGACCTACGGCTCGGGAGCAGCCGCCGTCTGCGCACTGGCAGGGGTCGACGTGGACTTCGACACCGGCCGCTTCACGGCCATCATGGGTCCCTCCGGCTCCGGTAAGTCGACTCTCATGCACCTGCTCGCGGGCCTGGACACCGCGACGTCGGGCCACGCCTACCTCGGTGACACCGACGTCACCCAGCTCAACGACAACGCGCTGACCGCACTGCGCCGGGACCGGATCGGTTTCGTCTTCCAGTCCTTCAACCTGCTGCCGATGTTCACGGCCGAACAGAACATCGTGTTGCCCGTGGACCTGGCGGGCCGGAAGGTAGACCCCGAGTGGCTGAACACGCTGGTCACCACGCTGGCCCTGGGTGACCGGCTGACCCACCGTCCTGCTGAGCTCTCCGGTGGCCAGCAGCAACGGGTCGCCATCGCGCGCGCGTTGATCGCCAAACCTGACGTGATCTTCGCCGACGAACCCACCGGCAACCTCGACTCACGCGCCGGTGCGGAGGTGCTCGGGTTCCTGCGGCGCTCGGTACGCGAGCTGAGCCGCACGATCATCATGGTCACCCACGACCCGTCCGCGGCCGCCTATGCCGACCGGGTCGTGCTGCTCGCCGACGGGCGTATCGCCGGGGACATCACCGACCCCACCCCGGAGTCCGTCCTGGCCGGGCTTGACGCCCTGCGCACCCTCGACGACGACGCGGCGGCACTGCGATGATCCGGCTCACGCTCGCCCAGATGCGGCGCAGTATCAGCAGGCTGACGGCCGCCGGGATCGCGATCGCCATCGGTACAGCTTTCGTGGCCGCGACCCTCATCGCGGGCAATGTGATGACCCGCTCAAGTTACGACGCCATCACCGCACAGTGGCGCGGCGCGGATTTCGTGGTGTCCACCCACGTCATGACGGCCGCCGATATCGCCGCCCTGCGGGCGGTGCCCGGGGTCCGTGCAGTGGACACCCAGCGGATGATCTCGATGGAACTTGCTCACGGGAACGAGCGCACGAACCAGGCCACCGTGCCCGCTCCGAGCGACCCGCAGCTGGAGGTGCAAAAGGTCGTCGCCGGGCGGGCACCGACCGCGGATGACGAGGTCGCCCTTCCCGCCGAGGTTGCCGAGCGGCTGAGCGCCCGACTCGGGGACACACTGATCCTCACGCGCTACGTCTGGGATGAGCGGATCGGTGACCATCACGAGAAGCAAGAACCCCTTCGGCTCGTGGGCACTCTGCAAGACCCCTATGGGGCCTACTCGTCTTCGGGTGGGGCAGCGTTGATTACGAGGACAGCGCTCGAAAAGTGGGATGACGCGAGGGTTCCCGCTGCTGAACGTGACCGGCAGGTCGGTCTCAAAGCCGCCGTCCTTCTGGACGCCGGTGTCGACCGAGCAACCGTGCGCGCCGCCCTCTTGGCCGCCGCTCCGGACGGTAGCAGCGTCCGAACCCCGGACGAGATCGCCCAACGGCAGACGAACGAGATGACCGGGGGCGCCGCCATCTTCACCTGGTTCATTCTGAGCTTTGCCGCTATCTCCCTGCTCGTCGCGGCACTCGTCATCGCGAACACCTTCCAGGTGCTCGTGGCTCAGCGCACGCGGATGCTCGCGCTGTTGCGGGCGGTAGGGGCGAACAAGGCCCAGATCGGCCGGTCTATCGTGGTTGAGGCGACCGTTCTCGGCCTGATTTCCTCAGCTGTCGGCATCGCAGCCGGGATCGGCTTGGCCCAAGCAGCGCTCAGCATCGCCTCCGGTAAGGAACTCGACACTCCGCTTCCCCCTGTCGTACCACTGACACCCGGGACCATCTGGATTCCACTACTGGTGGGCACCGTCGTCACAGTGCTCGCCTCGCTGACACCGGCCCGCGCCGCGACCCGGGTCTCCCCACTGGAGGCCATGCGGCCGGCAAACGCACCTACGGTGGGCAGGGGCTCCCGAATCCGTGCCGCGATCGCGGCGATCCTGGTCGTCGGCGGCGTGGGTGCCTTGGTCCTCGGGCTGACGGCGAGTGACTTCCCCGTCCTCGGCCTCGGCCTCGGTGTACTCGGGGGAGCAATGTCCTTCGTCGGGGTGGTGGTCGGCGCCGTATTCTGGCTGCCGCAGGTCGTCGGTTTCGTGGGCGGCCGCCTGGCAAGGATCGGCCCCGGCACCCGGCTTGCGGTGGCCAACACTCTTCGCAACCCACGTCGGACCACCGCCACCAGCACCGCGCTGCTCATCGGCGTCACCCTCGTGACCATGATGTCCACCGGCGCGGTGAGCGCCCGTTCGAGTTTCGGCACCGAACTGGACAATCGGTATCCCGTCGACGCCTCCGTAACCGTCTGGGACGCCGACGGCGGTGCGGGGACGATCCCGGATGAGGTTGTGCGGCGAGTTGAGCACACTTCCGGGGTTGCCTCTGCCTACCCACTGCGCACGTTCTCGACGTCGGTCAACCAGCATTCTCACGAGGTGGTGGGACTGGACGCCAGAGCGGCCCGGTCCACGATGCGGGGTGACGGTGTCGCCAAACTTCTGAGTCCGGGGGTCGTCGTATTGTCACGACCGACCGCCGACGAACTCGACGCCGACGACGGCGATACCCTCGCCGTGAGCGGCCCCTCCGGTTCCCGGAACCTGACGGTTGCCATCACCGATCAACCGATTCAGGGCCTGTACGTCGCGCCGAATGACCTGCTGGCGCTGGCACCGCAAGCCCCAGTGACCGCGCTTTGGCTCAACGTCGACGACGCCTCCAGCGCAGGCGCGACCGTCACAGCCATCCGCGAGAACCTCGCCGACCTCGATGTCCCCGTGACCGTCCACAGCGCGGTCTTGGAGCGGTCGCAGTTCGAATCGGTGATCAACACCCTGCTGGCCGTCGTCATGGGCTTGTTGGCCGTTTCGGTGGTGATCGCCCTCATCGGGGTGGCGAACACCCTGTCGCTGTCGGTCATCGAGCGTCGACGGGAGTCGGCGACCCTGCGCGCGATCGGATTGAGCCGCTCACAGCTGCGCGCAACCCTAGCGGTCGAAGGCACCCTCATCGCGGGTGTGGGCGCCGTCATCGGAATCCTGCTCGGGCTGCTCTACGGCTGGGCCGCCGCGAAGGTTGTCCTGGGTCCGATGGGGGCGGTCATCCTCACGGTGCCCTGGCGCGACATCACGCTCGTTGCGCTGATCGCCGTCGTCGCCGGCCTGGCGGCCTCAGTGATCCCCGGTCGGACGGCGGCACGGACGTCGCCCGTCGCGGCCCTGGCCATCGAGTAGTTCAGCGGCTGCCCACGGTCGCTGCGACGACCGTGGGCAGCACCAGGAGGACCAATGCGGCCACCGCCAAGACGATCGCCACCATGGGAAGGACCGTCATCGCGACCGTGAGCGAATTCGCTGCCACCACTCCTTGCAGGATCTGCCAGGTCGCGACCGGGGCACGCGCCCCGCGCCGTCCACGGCGCAGCCCCCGGGCGCAGAGCAACAGGATCAGTGCCACCCCCAGGGCGAAGACCACCAGGAACAGACTCACCCCCACCCCGTCGGATCTGCCGGAGACCAACTCGAAGCCGATCGCCGCGGCACCCATGCCGAGGGCGACGGCTTCCACGATCAGGACCACGAGAAGCGCCCGCAGCGCACCGGGCATGCGAGCGACGTCCGAGGAGCCGGCGCCGCCGGTGACCGAGTTATGCGGAGGGTGTGGCATGGCCACCAACCCTACGACCGTCCGGGCTTCGTGTGTGACTGTGATAAAGACCTCACGGTCCACGGAGCTGAAAGCATGAGAAACCTCTTGTGCACTCGTTCGCAAGGTGTGAACCTAGATCAGTATTCACTCGCCCCTTCCCGAGCCCACCCCCGCAACCGCTGTGTGCGGCCGTGTGTCGGCGCTCGTTTTCGCCAAGGAGTACCCATGGATTGGCGCCACCGCGCAGCGTGCCTGGATGAGGATCCTGAGCTCTTCTTCCCCATCGGCAACACTGGCCCTGCGTTGCAGCAGATCGACGAAGCGAAGGCCGTGTGCCGACGCTGCGACGTCGTCGACACCTGCCTGAAGTGGGCAATCAGTTCCAACCAAGACGCCGGCGTCTGGGGTGGGCTGTCCGAGGACGAACGCCGTGCGCTCAAGCGCCGCACCGCTCGCGCCCGTCGCGCGGGCTGAAACCCTTCAGCGACCTGCCACAACCCATCGAAGGCCGACACCCAGGCAGGTCTCACATCTTGAACTCTGAGGCACCACTGCCCGCCTTCGCCGTCGGCAGTGGTGCCTCAGCTTCGTGGTGCGCTCTCCCGTAGGACTACCTCGAGGCAGACGCAGGTCCCGCCCCCGGGGCGCGGTTCCCAGCGAATGGAACCACCTAATTCGTTCGTGACCAATGTTGTCACGATCTGGGTACCCAATCCGCTCTTAGCTGAACGACCGGGAACAGATACACCATTTTGCGGCATGCCGCTGCCGTCATCCCGCACTTCAATATGAATTGCAGACCCTGCCCGTTCCACCGCGATCTCGACGGTCCCGGACTCCTTATTCGCCAGCCCGTGCTCCACCGCATTGGTGACCAACTCGGTGAGCACCAGGGCGAGCGGAGTGGCCACTTCAGCCGGGATCAGCCCGAAGCTCCCCGTACGGACCGTCTGCACCGTCGTACCCGCAGAGGCGACATCCGCGGCCAATCGCAGTGCCCGGCCCACCATGTCGTCGAACTCGACGACCTCGTCCAGACTCTGCGACAGACTCTCGTGCACCATGGCAATGGTCGACACCCTGCGCATGGCCTCCTCCAACGCCGCCCTGGCCTCCGGTACCGTCATCCGGCGGGCCTGGAGCCGCAGCAGGGCAGCGACCGTCTGCAAGTTGTTCTTGACCCGGTGGTTGATCTCGCGGATCGTGGCATCCTTCGTGAGCAGTTCGCGCTCGCGCCGACGCAACTCCGAAACATCCCTGCACAGCAGCACGGCGCCGATCCGCTGTCCACCCTCCGTCAACGGAATGGCCCGCAACGAGAGCGACACCGCTCCAGCCTCGATGTCGGTCCGCCAAGGCGCCCGGCCCATCACCACCAGAGGCATCGACTCATCGACCGGCATCTGGTGTTCAACCCGATCGGCGGTCACCTCCACCAAGGAACGACCAACGAGCGGGCCGATGACACCCAAGCGGTGGAAGCAACTGAGCGCATTCGGGCTCGCATACAGCACTTCTCCCTCCGAGTTCAGCCGGATCAGTCCGTCTCCCACGCGAGGGGCACCCCGGCGTGGACCCGTACCCGCATTCGGAAACGGGAACTCCCCACGGGAGACCATCGCCAACAACTCATCGGCCGCCTCGACGTAGTTCAGCTCCAGTCGCGACGGTGTGCGCCCGCTACCCAGATTTGTCTGCCGGGCGATCACGCCGACGCTCCGCTCACCCCGGACCACCGGCAGGGCCTCCTCACGGACGGCATAAGAACCGAACCAACGCGGTTCGCGAGCCCGCTGAAACCGAAGCTCGGCCAGGGCGCGGTCGAGCTGCGGCCGTTGCCCATCGGGCGCGAACGAACCGACGATGTCGTCGTAGTGCACCGTCGGACCAGTGCTCGGTCGGCATTGGGCGACAGCGATGAAGTTCCCGTCGACCGTCGGCAGCCACAGAACGAGATCCGCGAAGGCCAGGTCGGAGATCACCTGCCAGTCACCGACGAGCAGGTGCAGCCACTCGTTGTCCGCCGCACTTACGTCGGCATGACGGGAAATCAGATCGCTCATCGCAGACACGCTCACAGCGTACGGGGCGCCCGAATGCACCCGCGGCTCGCTGTCGCATCCTTGGGGATTCCGGGATCGCCCCGGGTACAGTCGAGCGTCCGCAAACCGGCGCACTACCCAGGCGCCGCAACAGTCCAGGAGGCCTCGTGCACCTGAATTCCGAACTGACCTACCCCGCGAGCGTCCCCGAGGTCGGCGCCATGTTGGCCACCGAAGCCTTCGTCCGCTGGCGCGCCCAGCGCATCATTCCGGCCGGTGAGAACGCACAACTCGAGGTCTCGGTCACCGGCACCGCCGACGGGCCGTTCACGGTCGTCGTGTTGGGGGAACTCCCCAGCGACCGACTGCCCTCCCAGGCGCGGAGCTTCGTCGGTTCCACCGTGCGGATCCGGCAGGTCGAGTCCTGGGAAGCGGAGCAGAACGGCAGACGGGACGGCACCATCGCGGTCGACGTCGTCGGTACCCCGGTGCGCCTGCGGGGAACGGTGACCCTCGCCCCCTCACCCGAGGGAACCGTGCAGGCCTACACCGGCGAGCTCAAGGCCGGCATCCCGCTCCTCGGGGGCAAGATCGAGAAGGCAGCTGCCGGACCGATCCGCTCCGTCCTGGCTGCTCAGGAGTCCGCTGGTCGAGAATGGCTGACCGCACCCTGACCAACAGAGGTCTCGAAGAGGTCACGGTTTCCTCGGGAATCCGGTCACTGGAACTCGCCGACCAGCGCCTTTGCTGATAGCTCGCTTATTCGATCGAGGCAGGCACAAGTGTCCCGGTTGACAGTCCACCACGGACACTCCACCATCGAGGCATCCGCGTGGAAGCGCTACCACACTAGTGTGGAAGCGCTACCGCATTCCCAGATCGACAAGGGAGTCCCAGTGCTCAACACACGTACGACCCGCCGGGCGATGGCGGCGACCGCAGGGCTCGCCACGCTCGCCTTGACTCTGACCGCATGCTCCACGGGGAGCGGGTCGGACGACAAGGGCGGCTCCGACGAGAAGATCACGCTCACCGTGGCCACGTTCAACGACTTCGGGTACACCGACGACATGCTGGCCGAGTACACGAAGACCCACCCGAACGTGACCGTCAAGCAGACGAAGGCCGCCAAATCGGAAGATGCGCGGACCAACCTGACCACCAAGCTAGCCGCCGGTGGTGCCGGACTGGCCGACGTCGAGGCCATCGAGGTCGACTGGCTGCCCGAACTCATGCAGTACCCGGACAAGTTCACCGACCTGAAGGACTCGGAGCTGGACGGCCGTTGGGTCGAGTGGAAGGTAGAGCAGGCCACCACCCCCGACGGCAAGGTCATCGGCTACGGCACCGACATCGGCCCCGAGGCCATCTGCTACCGCTCGGATCTGTTCGCCAAGGCCGGCCTGCCCACCGATCGGGAGGCCGTCGCGGAACTCCTGGGCGGTAAGGACGCCACGTGGGACGACTACTTCGAGGTGGGCAAGCAGTACCAGGCGGCCACCAAGACCCCGTGGTTCGACTCGGCCATGGCCATATCGCAGGGCATGGTGAATCAGCTTTCGAACGCCTACGAGGAGACCGACGGCACGCCCAAGGACCTCGCCACCAACACTGAGATCAAGGACATCTACACCGAGGTCCTGCAGGCGTCGGTGACCGACAACCTGTCGGCGCACCTCGAGCAGTGGTCGGACGACTGGAGCGCGGCCTTCCAGAAGGACGGCTTCGCGACCATGCTCTGCCCCGGCTGGATGACCGGCCCGATCGAGCAGAACTCCGGCGGCGTGACCGGCTGGGACGTCGCTGACGTCTTCCCCGGCGGCGGTGGCAACTGGGGCGGTTCCTTCCTGACAGTCCCCGCCTCCGGCAAGCACACCGCCGAGGCCAAGGAACTCGCGGCATGGCTAACCGCTCCCGAGCAGCAGACGGCGGCATTCAAGACCGCGGGCACCTTCCCCTCGCAGATCGAGGCGCAAGAGTCTGAGGCAGTCCAGTCCTTCACCAACCCGTTCTTCAACGACGCCCCGACCGGCACGATCTTTGCCAACCGTGCCACGGCCATTACGTCGGCGCCGTTCAAGGGCAAGGACTACTTCGCGATTCACCAGACCGTCCAGGACGCCATCAAGCGCGTGGACGTCGAGAAGACCGATGACGCGACATCGTCATGGAACAAGGCCGTCCAGGCCTACAAGGACCTAGGCCTGTAGCGCCAGTCCACCAGCCGGTCGGGACGGCGGTGCCACGCCGCCGTCCCGGCACCGGGGCGCTGCCCCGGGCCAGTCCGACAGGAAGTCCCATGGCCGCCGTCCTCAGCACCGCCCCACCCACCCAGGAATCGCCCCCGACCGATCGCCCTCGGCGCCGGGTGGGCTTCTCCCGCCGACTGTCCCGCTGGGATGTCAAGCTCTCGCCGTACTTGTACATCTCGCCGTTCTTCATACTGTTCGCCATCACCGGACTCTTCCCGCTCATCTACACCGCGGTGGTCTCCGTCCACGAGTGGAACCTGCTCGGCGGTCAGGGCGACTTCGTGGGTCTGCAGAACTACACCGACGTACTCGCGCAGCCCACCTTCTGGAAGTCGCTGCGCAACACGATGTCGATCTTCCTGCTGTCATCTGTCCCCCAGGTGATTCTGGCGATCACCCTCGCCGCGCTGCTGGACCAGAATCTGCGTGCGGCCACCTTCTGGCGGATGGGCGTTCTCCTGCCCTATGTCGTGGCTCCAGTCGCCGTCTCCATGATCTTCGGCCGGCTCTTCGCGGATCAGTACGGTCTGATCAACGAACTGCTCGGCGTCATCGGGATAGACCCCGTCCGCTGGCATTCCGACGCACTCGCCAGCCATGTAGCGATCGCCACCATGGTGAACTTCCGCTGGACGGGCTACAACGCCTTGATCTTCCTCGCCGCCATGCAGGCGGTTCCGCGCGAACTCTATGAGGCCGCCATCATCGACGGCGCGGGCCGCGTCCGGCAGTTCTTCTCCGTGACCATTCCGCAGATCCGCGCCACCATCATCTTCGTGGTCATCACGTCCACCATCGGTGGCCTGCAGATCTTCGACGAACCACGCGTCTTCGACGCCGATGGCCGGGGCGGCGCCGACCGCCAGTGGATGACGACGGTGCTGTACCTCTACGACGTCGCCTGGGGTAACCAAAAGAACTTCGGGCGGGCAGCGGCGATCGCGTGGTTGCTGTTCCTGGTGATCCTGGCGATCGGCCTGGTGAACTTCGCGATCACCCGACGGATCTCGACCGCCGGTCCGCGAACCAAGAAGGTCCGGACACCGAAGGTCCGCAAGGTCGCCTCCAGGCCCAGCGGTCCACCGGCATCCGGCCCGGCCCTCGCACCGTCCCGAGCCGGCGCTACGGCCGAGGAAGCCGCCACCACCGACCCGAGGACCGCATCATGAGCTCGCTTCCCGTCGTCGCCCAGACCGCCGGCCCCAGAGCCGCCCGCGCCGCCGCACGCCGCAAGAAGAGCCTGGCGGGGGGTTCGAGCCGCCGACCCGGCCCGCTGACCTACCTGTTCCTGGGGGCCACCTTCCTCATCTCGGTCTTCCCGCTGTACTTCACGCTCATCCTCGGCTCCTCGGAATCCGAGGAGATCGCCCGCAACGCCATGCCGCAATGGCTGCCGGATGCCACCCTCTTCGACAAGTTCGCGGCCGTCGTGAACTCGGATGCCATCAACTTCTGGAAGGCACTCGGCAACTCGATCATCGTCTCCGGGATCTGCGCCCTGTCGGTGGTGTTGTTCTCGACCCTGGCCGGGTACTCCTTCGCCAAGCTGCGCTTTCGTGGCCGGGGACCGCTCCTCGTCTTCGTCATCGCGACCATGGCGGTCCCCACGCAACTCGGCGTGGTCCCGATGTTCATCTTGATGTCCGACCTGAACTGGATCGGCAAACTGCAAGCGGTCATCGTGCCCGCGCTCGTGACCGCCTTCGGGGTGTTCTGGATGACGCAATACCTGGAGACCGCACTGCCCTACGAGCTGATCGAGGCGGCCCGAGTCGACGGCGCCTCGATGATCCGGACCTTCTGGTCGATCGCGCTCCCCGCCGCACGGCCCGCCGCGACCATGCTCGGCCTCTTCACGTTCGTCCAGCAGTGGACCAACTTCTTCTGGCCCTCGATCGTCCTGAACCAAGGCAACCCCACCCTGCCTCTGGTCGTGCGATCACTGCAGGCGAACTACTTTGTCGACTACTCCTTGGTGATGGCTGGAGTCTTCCTGGTCACGGCTCCGCTGATCGTGCTGTTCCTCTTCACCGGTCGCCAGCTCGTCGCCGGAATCATGCAGGGCGCTGTCAAGGGCTGACGCCGGCTGTCAGACCGCCGTCCGTGCGCATCCGCGCACTCACCCGTGCGCATCCGCGCACCCGATCGAAAGCTGCGAATCGTTATGAGCGAGTTCGTTCCGTCGGCTCCCGTCCGGCTCTCCGCACAGAACGCCACCGGGACAGTGGAGTTCCCCGCAGGATTCCGCTGGGGAGCGGCCACCGCCGCCTTCCAGATCGAAGGCGCCGGGCACACCGACGGCCGGCAGGACTCCATCTGGGACGCGTTCTGTCGGGTTCCCGGCGCCGTCCACAACGCGGACGACGGCGAGGTGGCCTGCGACCACTACCACCGCTATGCCGAGGACGTCGCCCTCATGCGAGACCTCGGTCTGGACACATACCGGTTCTCCACGTCCTGGTCCCGGGTCCGCCCCGGCGGTGGCGCCGTGAACCAACAGGGCCTGGACTTCTACTCCCGGCTGGTCGACGAACTGCTCGGTGCCGACATCATGCCGTGGCTGACCCTCTACCACTGGGACCTGCCGCAGGGGCTCGAAGAGGCCGGTGGGTGGACGAACCGGGACACTGCTTACCGGTTCGCAGAGTACGCCGTCACGATGCATGAGGCCCTCGGTGACCGGGTCCGCGTCTGGACCACGCTGAACGAGCCGTGGTGTTCGGCCTTCCTCGGGTACACCGGCGGGGTGCACGCCCCTGGCCGGCAGAGCAAACCCGACGGCCTGGCCGCCGCGCATCATCTGCTGCTCGGCCACGGACTGGCCCTCCAGGAGCTGCGGGCGCGCGACACTGAGGCGACCTACGGCATCACCTTGAACTTCACCGTCGCCGACCCGGTCGATCCCGCGAACGAAGCGGATGTGGATGCGGCCCGGCGCATCGACGGCCAGTTCAACCGGATCTTCCTCGACCCGATCTTCCACGGCGAGTACCCCCAGGACGTGCTGGACGACGTGGCCCCCTACGGGCTACTCGACCACATCCAGGACGACGACCTCGCGCTGATCTCGGCCCCGATCGACGCCCTGGGCGTGAACTACTACCACGGCGAAGCGGTGTCGGCTGAGCCCCAAGCCGCCGACGGCGGACTCCGCGGGCCGCAAGGACCGGCCGGGGCTGGCCGCACGACTTCCTCGCCCTACCCGGCGGCCGACCACGTCCACACCCACACCCGTGGACTGCCCACCACCGACATGGACTGGGAGGTCCAGCCCGAGGGGCTGACCCGCCTGCTCACGCGCCTCCACCAGGACTTCACTGGTCCACACGGCACCGCGCTCTACATCACCGAGAACGGCGCCGCCTACCCCGACGTCCTCGAGGCAGACGGGTCGGTGAACGACCAGGACCGGCTCGACTTCATTGACGCCCACCTGCGGGCGACGAAGGAGGCCATCGACGCCGGTGCGGACGTGCGGGGCTATTTCGCGTGGTCGTTGATGGACAATTTTGAGTGGGCACTCGGCTACTCGAAGCGGTTCGGCATCGTGCATGTGGACTACCCCTCCCAGCGCCGAACGGTCAAGTCCAGTGGACACTGGTACGCACAAGTGGCCATGAGCGGTACTGTCCCGGCCAGGACCGAGTAGCCAAGCGGGCGAGGAGGCGCACATGACCCCGAGTGGGGTGCGGACCACGGCACCGACATTGGATGAGGTGGCCCAGGCCGCCGGCGTCTCCCGGTCGACGGCTTCGCGTGCCATCAACGGCGGGTTGCGGGTCTCCCCGGAGGCCCAGAGCGCCGTCGACGAAGCGGTCGCGCAGTTGGGGTACAGCCCCAACCGGGCGGCCCGGTCGCTGGTGACCCGGCGCACGGACTCGATCGCCCTGGTCGTCCCCGAGCCGGACGAACGCCTCCTCACGGACCCCTTCTTGACCGGTACCGTGCGCGGAGTCAGCGCCGCTCTCGCCGCCACCGACCTCCAGCTCGTCCTACTGCTGTCCCGGCCCGGTGGTCGCGGCAGCCAGATCACCCGCTATCTGCGCAGCGGTCACGTCGACGGCGCCATCATCGCCTCCCATCACCGTGACGACGAACTCGACAACGAGCTGACCACGAGCCGGATGCCGACGGTATTCGTCGGTCGGCCGTTCCACGCCTCCTCCGAACTGCGTTATGTGGACGTCAACAACGTCGAGGGGGGCCGGCTTGCGACCGAGCGGCTGATCAACGCCGGACGCCGACGGATCGCGACCATCGCCGGACCACAGGACATGACCGCCGGTCTCGACCGGCTGACGGGCTGGCAGGCGGCGCTGGCCGATGCCGGGCTACCGGATGACGCGGTGGAGTACGGGGACTTCGCGCAGGCCGGAGGCGCGGCGGCGATGGAGCGACTGCTCGCTAAACACCCCGACCTAGACGCGGTTTTTGCTGGCTCCGACCTCATGGCCCAGGGCGCTCTACAAGTCCTTGCCCAACGTGGACGGACGGTACCCGGCGATGTCGCAGTCGTCGGTTTCGACGACCTTGGGGTCGCGGCCCTTACGTCCCCACCGCTGACCACGGTGCAGAACCCCGTGGTCGCAATGGTGCGGGAAGCGACCGACCTGCTCTTGCATCTCTTGGCAGGCAGCGCTCCCCCGGCAACGCCCCGGATCTTCGACCCGGTGCTGATCGAACGGGCGTCGGCCTGAGCACGCCCGCACCACCAATCAAGCATCCGACACGTCGTGCGACTTCTTCTTCCGATGGCAGCCCAAAAAGTACGCGGTGATTGCCACAAGCAGCCCTCCCACGACGCCAAGAAGAATTCCACCAGTCGGGCTGCCCGACCTCATCCCAACGGTGTTACCAACCGCACCGCTCGAGCCTTTCGGCAAGTCTTTGGGAAGCTGCGCAATCATTATCGCCTCTTGCTGCGCCTTGAGTCGCCGCAATTCGGGAACGGTGACACCCTTTGAGCCGATCAGAGCGCGGGCCGAAGCGTTCAAAGCGGTGACTCCGGTCTGCTCGGAATTCACCGCGTAGAGCTCTCCGTATCGCCTGTCGCTCGCGACAAGGGTGCTCGCAGGAAGCGCTGCCAGCGCCTTTACCTCCTCAGCACTGTAACCGCCTAGCGCGGAGAACCCGCCCGCCAAGTCGACCGCCAGGACGTCAACAGGGGCGTTGTTGACGTATTCCACCGCGATGTACGGGCCACCAGCGTCACCAATGTCCGCAGAAGAAAGAGGGCGAAGTAAATGAGTCAGTGCGTCAACGGCGTGTAGGGTCTGCCGGTCTGGAGGTGGCGCGTGGCGCGTGGTCAGGAGTTGTTGGATCCTGAGCGTGAGGAGATCTCGCGTGGGATCGCTGAGGGGTTGTCGGGTCGG
>JAVBNE010000112.1:0-14074 GCA_031551755.1 Cellulomonadaceae bacterium
GGTGAGGTGGTTGAGGAGTTCGTCGATTTTTGATTCTTTGGTGAGGTCGATGGTCGTGTTGGTGGTTTTGATTTCGATGCCGACGATGAGCCAGTCGTTGACGAAGGTGTACTCGCCGATGGCTTGGTAGGGGCCTTTGGCGGTATCGGATTCGACGTACTTCAAGTCGTTCTCGTTGAGGTGGGCAGTCCCGTGTTCCTGCCATCCGGCGGGTTTGACGGTTGATTCGTGCCAGCCGAACCGGCCGGATTCGACTGAACCTGAACGGGTGAATGTGGGGTATCCGATCAGGTCACGGTACTCCACATCGGCAGGATCGGTGGCGCATTTATCTAGCTTCCCGATCAGTTCTGTTGAGATATTGATAATGTTGTCTCGGAGGTAGTTGCTCCACAGCACCATGTAGTCGATCGTGGTGTCACCGTCGACGTACCGACCGTACTCTTGCGACTCGTTGAAAAACCTTGAACCAAATGATCCATTGGCCAGTGTTAGTTGCTCAGCGAATCCGTAGCAGGTGCGGGGGTCCCAGTCTCCTTCGTGGGCGACTCGTTGTGCGGTGTTCGGCACTCTTTTTGCGTGTGGGAGGACTTCGTCGAGGCCCCATCGTGTGGGTTCGGGGGTCGGTTCTGGTTTGTCGCTGCCGGTCCCGCATGCGGTGAGGGCGAGTGTCGCGATCATTATGAGGGCGGTGCGTCGGATTTGTTGTCCACGGTGAGTCACTTTACTGTTTCCTCTTCGTCGCGTTCAGTGATCATCTCGGCCTGAAAGTCCCGAGCCAGGTTGGCAATCACCGGAATTGATTCAGGGGTTGGGAAGAGGTTTTCGTAGTAAAAATCCGGTCCGCCCACGGGTAGCCCGACACCTGCTGACTGGGCACCGCGCATGAACTGGACCGCGAGCATCTCAGAGCGACTGGAGTAATCGGAGTAGAACATCTCCTTGACCTCGTCGGCGAGGGCGAAATGGTCAGCGAGTTTCTCCGCGCCGGCACTAGACACCACACTGAGGGCGATCCCGACCGGTGGTGCGGCAGGCACCAGGCCAGCCGATACCGTCGCTATCGCCTGCATCCCCGCAGCGATCTCCGCATCACTTTTTTCCTGAGCCGCTAACTGCGAGTGATCAATTTTTCCCCAAATCGCACTCACATTACTACCGGCGTGGTCTAGTAGGCCTTCTTGTTGTTCCTGCTTCAACCCAGCGCTGAGTGACCCGGTCTCGCGCATGTGTTCGGCGAAGACTCCTGCCCACACATCCCGGTCGGTCTCTTGTTGGCTGAGGCCTTCGATCACTTGGACCAGTTCGTCGTGGTCGAAGACGGGCATCGCCTGCTCACCGATGACGTAGGTCTCAAACCCTCCTCGCCCGTACTTTTTCAGCAGTCCGTTGTCTGGGTGGAGGTTCTCCAGACCGCGTAGTTGGCGGCCGATTCCGTCGAGGTAGGGGGAGTAGGCGGTGATGAGCGCGGCACGGGCGTGGGGTCCGAGGTCGGCGGAGGTGTATCCGTGGTCGTCGTCGGTCAACAGGTGGGTGATGGTGCCCATGAGCCGGGCGGAGCATGCTTGTTCTGGGCCGTAGTCCATTTGGGACCCGTAGGCCACGGCGGCCAGGACCGCGGAGTACAGGCCGGTGCCACCATCGGCCAAGGGGTTGGAGAGCATGCCCGGGCCGGCGCCACGGTCGAACCATAATGTGGTGCGTTGGGCGGCCAGGGTCGGGTCATCGGGTGCCAGGTAGTTGAAGGCGAGCTGGGGGTGCAAAGCGACCTGGGTGAACACCGCCCCGGTCAACCACAAACGCTCGTCTTGATCATGGGCATCAAGGAGTCCGAGCGCAGCCCACCGGGGGCCGAGTTCACCGACAGGTCTGATGGTCCCCTTCTCGGTACGGGCGAGTTTGTCGAGTGCCTCCGACGCTCCGGCGACCACCTGGACAGGGGGCCTGCCCCCGAGCAGGTACGCAGCGAATACTTCCTGGCCTGGGCGGGTGGGATCCACAGCCTCGACCAGCCCGGCGCCAACCCGGGTTTGCTCACTGACCTGCAACGGGGCGGTCCATAAGGCGAAGTTGACTCGCGCACCGGTGACCAGCCCGAGTGCCAGCGCCCGGATCTGGTCGTTCTGAGACACCGATGCCCGGTCCAAGAACGTCAGGAACGCCGCCGCCTGTTCACCTTCGCCCATCAACCCTTGATAGAACACCGGGTCCCGGCCGTAAGTGGCGTACAGCTGTTGGATCTGGGTCGCTGCGTCGCTCAACTGCCCGCCACCAAACGTCCACGTGTCCGGGTCGGCCTGGGTGAGTTTGCCCATCAGCCCCGCAGCGACCACCCCCGCTGCCAGCGCCTGCATCCCAGCGGTCGATGTCACCCCCGCCACCGCAGGCACGTCATAAGCCGCAGGCCCCTGAGCCAGGGCACTGAACGCGAAAGAAGCCACCTGGGCGGCCTCGCTCACTTCCTCAACAGCACACCGGTGGCGGTGACGTGCATACTCCTCAGCTTCCACCAGTACCTGCATCTGGGCATAAACGGTCCGTAACTCCTCGCTCGGATCCGACGACCATGCCCAACCCCCTAACTGCGAAGAAGAAGACTCCTGGTACTCCAACTGCCTGGCCTGCTCCGACAACACCCGATAACGGTGGTGCAACTCCAGGTCTTCAACGATCGCCGAATTCGCGGCCAGCTGACCATCCTCCAACGGATCGGCATAGCGCACCGCCGCCCGGCCCGCGTCCGTGGTCACCCCCGCCAACCGCACCACCCACCCGGCAATCAACGCGAACTGGCTCACCGCCGCATCAACGAACTGCCCCCGCTGCCCCTCCAAAGAAGCACCCAGACGCGAAATCACCGCAGCCGTATCCGCCAACTCCTCACCCCTGGCGATCAACCTGCGCCCGTATTCCCGCACCTGCCAGACATCCCCGGCCACCGGCGCCAAATCACCATGGTCGTCCATGCGCGGTGCAGTCACGAACACCCCACCACGGGTCCCGAAGCAACCACCTTAGCCAGATGCGCATCGGTGAACGACAGCTCATGCTCGGCTGTGGCCAGGCTCTGTGCCAACCCCCACAACTGTCCCTGCATCCGCAACAACTCAAACCGCCACACGCGCGCGAAACTCTGCACCGCGTCAGCCAACCCGCCGTCACCGACCGCCTGCGCAAGCCCCGAAATCTCCACCCCCCAATCACTCAGTAAATCACCAGCCGCACGTGCCGAATTGCCGGTAGAAGCCACCAAATCAAGATCAATCGTCAACCCAGACACAGGACCAACGCCCTTTCCATACATCGCCATCGAGCAGGATCAGCCGAACATACCAGCTCACCCAAACCAGGCAAAACCCATCCACACACCGGGATGGCCCGGGGGCTTGGCCGGGGCCGCCCGGGGTGGTCGACTCGCCCTCTATTGGGGGGCAGGTTGCGTGCGCAATGGTCACCAGACCGACGCCCCCATGGCGGAGAATGGTGCCGTGGTCCTGTACCGAGACGAGGCGATCGTGTTGCGCACCCAGAAGCTGGGCGAGGCGGACCGCATCGTGACCCTCCTCAGCCGCGAGCACGGCAAGATTCGCGCGGTCGGTCGGGGAGTGCGGCGCACCTCGTCGCGCATCGGCGCACGTCTTGAGCCGTTCATGTATATCGACGCCCAGTTTCACGTCGGCCGGACCTTGGACACGGTGACGCAGGTCGAGACGATCGGCCCGTATGCCCGGGTGATCTGCGGGGACTACGCCAAATACACGGCGGGCACGGCCATGTTGGAGACCGCTGACCGGCTCGTGGCGGCCGAGGGCGAACCGGCCGTGCAGCAGTTCTGGCTGTTGGCTGGTGCGGTGCGGGCACTGGCGGACGGGCTGCATGCCCCCAGCCTGATACTCGACTCTTACCTGCTCCGGGCCCTCGCGCTGGCCGGGTGGGCGCCGAGCTTCACCGATTGTGCGCGTTGCGGTCAGCCGGGTCCCCACCGGGCCGTCTCCGTCGCCTACGGTGGTGCCGTGTGTTCAGCCTGCCGGCCACCCGGATCGACGGCACCGGCTCCCGAAACATTCACGCTGCTGGCGGCATTGCTCACAGGAGACTGGGGCGTGGCTGATGCCAGCGAGCAGCGGCACCGTCAGGAGGCGAGCGGCCTGGTCGCCGCCTATAGCCAATACCACTTGGAGCGGACGTTGAGGTCGCTACGTATGGTCGAGCGGGAGATGACAACCTGATGGCGCGCGAGGTGCTGCCCCCGTTCCCGCACCCCTCCGGCGCGCGGCCGCCGGCCATCCCGGCACAGTTCGTGCCGCGTCATGTCGCGGTGGTGATGGACGGGAACGGGCGTTGGGCCAATGCCCGCGGACTTCCCCGGACAGCCGGTCACGAGGCCGGTGAGGCGGCGCTGCTCGATGTCGTGGCGGGTGCCATCGAGGTCGGCGTGAAGTATGTGTCGGCCTATGCCTTCTCCACCGAGAATTGGAGGCGGTCGCCGGAGGAGGTGCGTTTCCTGATGGGCTTCAACCGTGATGTGATCCGCCGTCGGCGCGACGAGATGGCGAGTTGGGGTGTGCGTGTTCGGTGGGCGGGCCGTCGGCCGCGGCTGTGGGCTTCGGTGATCAAGGAGCTGGAGATCGCCGAGCAAATGACGCGTGAGAACGACGTCTGCACCTTGACGATGTGCGTCAACTACGGGGGGCGCGCGGAGATCGCCGACGCGGCGCAGGCCATTGCCCGCGAGGTCGCCGCGGGTCGGCTGGACCCCAAGCGGGTCTCGGAGAAGACCGTGGCGAAGTACCTCGACGAACCGGATCTGCCCGATGTCGATCTGTTCTTGCGCAGCTCCGGTGAGCAGCGCACCTCGAATTTCATGATCTGGCAGGCTGCATACGCGGAGTTGGTGTTCTTGCCGGAGCCCTGGCCGGAAGTCGATCGACGTTCGCTTTGGCGTGCCGTGGAGGAATACGCTCAACGTGACCGCCGGTATGGCGGAGCGATCGATTTGGCGGCCGACGACGGCCGGTGAACAACATTGAGGTGGTCTCATGACGACGGATCCCGCTAACGGGGCAACGCCGCCCGGAGGCGGTCTGACGCCCGCCGACGAACCATGCCCTGCAGAAAACGTACCGGCGCCGGCCGACCGGCCGCGCCCCGCGGGTGGCTCGATTGGTGGACTGACCAGCGCCGACGTGCAGGCGATGTCGGAGCGCGAGAAGTTGGTCTTGTTGTCCGAGCTCACCACGCAACAGCTCGAACAGACACGCCGGATGCGTGACGAGAGCGTGCCGTGGTTCCGGGGGATGGCCGCCCATATCCGTGCGATGAGCGAGAGCCCACGGGCGCGCCGGATCGACGAATGGGGTGAGGCCCATGGCCTCGGGAAGTTCCAGAAGACCGATCTGAGCCCGCTCATTGATGATTTCACCGTCAGAATGGAAGCGGAAACCCTCGACCTTGAACGCGAGCTTCAGGACCTCTGGTTGATGATCCAGGGGGGCATCATTGCCCAGGACCTGCAGGACGGGCAGACGTTGCCGCCAGTTCAGGACTGACCGCCCGTCTACGGCGGCGTCGCACGATCACCCACGCACCGACCCCGGTCACGGCAGCTGCGAGGACAGCCAACCCGATCGGGCTTCGAGCCGCCACGAGTAGGGCCGTGTTGAAGGCGGCCGCCCCGATCGTCGTCCAGATGATCGCCCAGGCGGCGCAGCCGGGCACCATGGCGACGAGGTACCGCACGAACGGCATGCGGGTATACCCGGCCATGAGGTTGATGACCGTCTGGATGCCGATCGTCAGGAACGAGATGGTCACGGCCGGCAGGCCCCAGCGGTTGAGCGTCCTCAGTGCCCGTTGGGCGCCGTCTGTCTCGACGTACCTCGCCCAGCGGCTGCGCACCGTGCCCACCCGCAGGCCGCGACCGAGCCAGTAGGTGCCCTGCGCGCGGCAGAAGACGATGGCGAAAGCGAAGACCAGGATCACCCAGAACGGCACCCCGCTGATCAGGAAGATGCCAGGGTCGGCCTGCGCGGGCAACGGACTCGGCGCGGCCGACACGACCTGCGCGGCCGGAATGGCCAACGTGGGCACCAGGGACGGGACGCTCATCTGGACGTGTCCCCCGCGCGACATGCCTCGCAGGTGCCGAAGAGTTCCACGGTGTGCTCAATGTCGGTGAAGCCGTGGTCGGCGCCCACCTGGGAGGCCCATGCCTCGACGGATGGTCCGTCGATCTCCACCGTGCGACTGCATTGGCGGCAGACGAGGTGATGGTGGTGTTCGCGCCGTCGGCAGCGCCGGTAGAGCGACTCGCCGTCCTGTGTTCGCAGCACATCCAGCTCACCGCCGTCGGCCAGCGTTTGGAGGGTGCGGTAGACGGTGGCCAGCCCGATGCTGTTGCCGCCAGCCCGCAACAGTTCGTGGAGTTGTTGGGCCGACCGGAACTCGTCGACGTTGGTCAAGGCGTCGACGACGGCGGCCCGCTGGCGGGTCATGCGCTGCACGGGTCGCCTCCCGACTGTGGCGTACCAGCGGAGGTCTTGGCAGTGACGGCCGCAGGCGAGTCCGCGCGCCCCGTTGCGGACCCGACCGTTGGCGGCTCGCCGTTCCCCAGGTCGAGGTCGTCCGGGATGTCGGGGTGCGGATCGAACGGGGCGGGACGGCGGGCGAACAAGGGTCGTGTGAGGGCGACCACGACGTAGGCGATGACGGCGATCACGACGATCGTGGCGCCCGGCGAGAGGTCGTGCCAGTACGTGATTGACAGCCCCGTGACACAGACGGCCAGCCCGATGACCGACGCCAACGCCATAGTGCGCCGGAACGAGCGCGTGAGGAGCTGGGAGATCGCCACCGGCACGATCATCAGCGCCGAGACCAGTAGGAGCCCAACGACCCGCATCGAGACGGTTACCGTCAGGGCGGAGACGACCGCTACCGCGATGTTCAAGGTGCGCACCGGCAGGCCGGAGGCGCGGGCGAACTCCTCATCGTGGCTGACAGCGAAGAGCGCCGTGCGCAGCCCCAGCCCGATGCCGAGGATCACCGCGCAGAGCGCCGCCGTGACCCACAGATCGGCGAAGGTGACCGTCGAGATGGAACCGAAGAGGTACTGCATCAGGTTCGCTGACGTGCCGCCCGCAAGGCCGATCAGCAAGACCCCACCCGCGATGCCGCCGTAGAAGAGCAGTGCGAGCGCCAGGTCGCCACTGGTGCGCCCGCGTTCGCGGACCAGCTCGATGGCGATCGAGCCGAGCACCGCCGCGACGACCGCGCCCGGTACAGCCAGGGCGTCCTGGGGGACGAGTCCCATGGCGGCGCCCACGAGCCAGCCGAGGGCCACCCCGGTCAGCGCCACATGACCGATGCCGTCGCCGAGTAGCGCGAGGCGGCGCTGGACGAGGTAGGTGCCGACCACGGGCGCGCAGACCCCCACCAGGACAGCGGCCACGAGTGCGCGCTGCATGAGGGGGTCGCCGAACATGGCCGCCAGCTCGTTGAGCACTATCGCATCCCTCGGGTGTCGGGGCGGGACGTGGGCATAGAAGGAACGGTATCGGCCAGGCCGAGGTCGACGGGACCCGCAGCGGCCAGCGGCAGCGCATCCATGGGGTGCGCATGCTGGTGTTCGCGCCCGTCGTGACCCGCTGCCGCCCGCGGCGGGGCGCCGTCGTGCACCACCTGCCCGTGGCGCAGGACGACCGCGCGCTTGATCAGCGGGGTCAGCTCACCGAGTTCGTGCAGGACGACGAGGGTGGTGAGCCCGAGATCGACCAGGTTGCGCATCGTCTCGGAGAAAACCCGCTGACTGGGCGCGTCGACGCCGGCCACGGGCTCGTCGAGGATCAGCAGGTCCGGTTGACGGACGAGGGCCCGGGCGATCAGCACCCGCTGCTGCTGGCCGCCTGACAGTTCGGTGGTCATGTCGCGGGCGCGGTCGGCCAGTCCTACCAGCTCGAGTGCCTGCGTGGCACGTACACGCCAGCCGCGCGGCAGGCGCAGCCGCCGGCCGGTGAGCAGACCGCAGGCCACCACTTCCTGCGCGGTGGACGGCATTCCGGCGGGCGCTGTGACGCGTTGGGGCACATAGCCGATCCGGTCCCAGGAGACTCGCGGGCCGAGCGGTTCGTCGAAGAGCCGCACGGAGCCCGCCGCCAACGGCAGCACGCCCACCAGCGCGCGGACCAGGGTGGATTTACCCGAGCCGTTAGCGCCGAGCAGGGCGACCATGTCGCCCGTGGGGACGGTCAAGTCGACCCCACGCAGGATGGCGTTCCCGCCGAGGTCGACTCGGATACCGCGGGCATCGATTGCGGTTGTCACGCACACACCAATCCGCCGGTAAGGGCTGCGAGGTTGGCTCGCATCACGTCGAGGTAATCCTGATCCGGGTCGCTTTGGGACTCTAGCGGGTCGAGTACGGCGGTGCGCACTCCGACGTCATCCGCCAGTGTGCGGGTGGCCTTGGGGTTGAGCAACCGCTCTGTGTAGAGGGTCTTGACGCCTTCTTCGCGGACAATGTCGGCGACTTCGCGCAGTCGTGCCGGTGAGGGTTCGGCATCGGGGTCGATCCCGCTGATGCCGACCTCTTCCAGGTCATAGCGTTCGGCCAGGTAGCCGAAGGCCTGGTGGGTCGTGACCAAGGTGGCGTCAGCGCACGGGGTGAGACCGGTGGCCATCTCGGTGTCCAGATCCTTCAGTTTCTTGGCCAGCGTGGCAGCCCGCTCGGTGTAGTAGCTCGCGCTTTCTGGGTCGGCGGCGGAGAGTTCCTTCGCCACGGCTGTGCCGACTGTGGCGAGGCGTTCCGGGTCCAGCCAGAAATGGGGGTCCTTGCCGGCCGCGTCGGAATGATCGTGCCCGTCGGCGTCGGCGTCGGTGTGGTCATCGGTGGCGGTCTCGTCCGAGTGGCCATGTTCGGCGTGCCCACCGTTGGGGTGGTATTCCAGCTTCGCCACGGTGCCCGCCTCCACGACGTGTTTGGGTTTGCGCTCGGCGATGGCGGCGTCGACGGCCGGCTGGAAGTCGGCCAGGTAGACGACGAGACCCGCATCCCCGATGGACCGCAGCTGTGCGGGGGAGAGTTCCAAGTCGTGGGGTTCGGCGGCGGCCGGCGTGAGGTTGCTGACTTCGACCTTGTCGCCGCCGATCTGCTGGGCGACGTACTGCAGGGGGTAGAACGAAGCGAGGACGGTCAGGCGGCCGTCGTCGCTTCCGGAGCCGGCCGAGCTGCCGCAGCCAGCGAGCAGCGTGACACCGATCAAGGGGGCGAGGGTTGCCAGGGTGCGTCGTTTCACCGGGCAAGCTTGCGCTTAGTGAGAATGAATGTCAATACCAACAGGTTCTCCGTCGATGCCGTCTCGCCGGCCGATGAGAGAATCGAGCAGTGACCGCCCCCGTTCTCCCGCCCTTGCGCATCGGCCCGTTGGTCGTCGACACCCCCGTCGTCCTCGCGCCCATGGCCGGGGTGACCAACCGGGCCTTCCGCACCCTGTGCCGCGAGTATGGAGCCGGCCTGTACGTCGCGGAGATGGTCACCAGCCGGGCGCTGGTCGAACGGCATGTCGAGAGTCTGCGGATCGTCACCTTCGGCCCGGGTGAATCGCCGAGATCGGCCCAGGTCTACGGGGTTGACCCGCACACCGTCGGTGCCGCGGTCGAGATCATCGCCGGTGAGGACAGAGCCGACCACATCGACCTGAACTTCGGCTGCCCCGTGCCCAAGGTGACCCGCAAAGGGGGCGGGTCGGCGCTGCCCTGGAAACGTGATCTCTTCGCGGCCATCGTCAAGGCCGCCGTCAGCGCCGCCGACCCTTACGGCGTGCCCGTCACCATCAAGATGCGTAAGGGGATCGACGACGACCACCTGACGTACCTCGACGCCGCTCGCAACGCGCGCGACCTCGGGGTCGCCGCCATCGCCCTGCACGCCCGCACCGCCGCGCAGTACTACTCGGGGGTGGCCGACTGGCCCGCCATCGCGCGGCTCAAGGAGACCGTGACGGATGTGCCGATCCTCGGTAACGGCGACATCTGGTCGGCCGAGGACGCGCTGCGGATGGTCGCGGAGACCGGCTGCGACGGCGTCGTCGTCGGACGCGGGTGCCAAGGGCGGCCGTGGCTCTTCGCGGATCTGGCTGCCGCCTTCCGGGGGTCCGCCGAGCGAGTCCGGCCCGGACTGCGGGAGGTCGCGGATACCGTCTACCGGCATGGCGAACTGATGGCCGAGTACTTCGAGGATGAAGGAAAAGGCTGCCGGGATCTGCGTAAACACATGGCCTGGTATTTCAAGGGGTACCCCGTCGGCGGGGAGTCGCGGCGAGGTCTGGCGCTGGTCTCGAGCCTTACCGAACTGCGAGAACGCCTGGATGCCCTCGACCTCGACGCTCCCTATCCCGGGGAACCGGCCGAGGGACAACGGGGCCGTTCCGGTACCCCCAAGCAGCCTCATCTGCCCTACGGGTGGCTCGACTCGCGCGACCTGTCCCCGGAGCTGACCGCGTCGCTCCATGAGGCCGAGTTGAGCGTCTCCGGGGGATAAGTCCCGGGCGGTGACCCGGCGTCTCGCTAGGGTGGGTTCCGTGCCCCCCGCGACTACCCACGCGTCGGCCCCCCGCTACTCGGCTGCTGACGAGGAACGATGGTTCACCGAACCACCCAAATCGCAGTCCCGCACGCCCTTCGAACGCGATCGTGCCCGGGTGGTGCATTCCTCCGCGCTACGCAGGCTCGGCGCCAAGACGCAGGTCCTCGGCCCAGGCAGCGACGACTTCGTCCGGACCCGGTTGACGCACAGCCTTGAGGTTGCCCAAGTGGGCCGGGAGATCGGCAAGGCCCTGGGCTGCGACCCCGATGTCGTCGACACGGCGTGTCTCGCCCATGACCTCGGGCACCCGCCATTCGGACACAACGGGGAGCGGGCGCTCGCGGATCTGTCCGTCGACATCGGCGGTTTCGAGGGGAACGCCCAAACGCTGCGGCTGCTGACCAGGCTGGAACCGAAGGTGATGGCCGCCGATGGCACCGCCGTGGGGCTCAACCTGACGCGAGCCAGCCTGGATGCCTCCGTGAAGTACCCCTGGCGGCGCGCGGATGCCCCTGGGCGACCGGACGGTCGCCCGACGCCCAAGTTCGGTGCCTACGAGGACGACCTGCCGGTCTTCGACTGGTTGCGCGCCCAGGCGCCCGACGGCCGCAAATGCCTCGAGGCCCAGGTGATGGACCTAGCCGACGACATCTCCTATTCGGTCCACGACGTTGAGGACGCCGTCGTGGGAGGTCGCATCGACCTTGCCTACCTCGATGACGCCGACGAGCGCCGCCGGGTCGTGGCCGCTGTGCACGGTTGGTACGGCCGCCACCACGATGCGCCCGCCCTCGAGGCCGCCGTCGAACGGCTCCAATCGACGGGTTACCTCATCCGCGGATTCGACGGGACCCGCGGGGCGCTGGCGATGCTCAAGGATGCGACGAGCCAACTGATCGGCCGATTCTCCGACGCCGCCCATGGGGCGACGCGCGAAGCGTACGGGTCCGGCCCGCTGACCCGGTATGCGGCGCAGCTGGTGGTGCCGGAGGAGACGCTGGCCGAGATCCTGGTACTCAAAGGGGTCGCGGTGGCCTACGTGATGGCGCCCCGCGAGCAGGAGCCGTTGTATCAGCGGCAGCGCGATGTGATCGCCGACCTGGTGCATGTGCTGGCTGACCGTGCTCCGTTCGGATTGGAGCCCGCCTTCGCGCATGATTGGGCCGCGGCAGCCGACGACGCAGCAAGGTTGCGGGTGGTAGTGGATCAGGTCGCCTCGCTGACCGACGTGTCGGCGATACAGCTGCACGCCGCCTTGGTGCGGCCACGCCCATGAACCCCGGGCCTCTGGTGGTGGTTGCCCTGGCCCGCACTCCCGATGCCCGCTGCCGACCTGCGGCGTCGGTCATCGGCGCGCGGCCCTAGACTCGCACCGTGGCTGGGCTGATCCGACGCGAGGACGTCGACGCGGTGCGCGAACGGGCGCGGATCGATGAGATCGTGTCCGCGCATGTCACGCTCAAACCCGCCGGCGTGGGTTCGCTCAAGGGCCTCTGCCCGTTCCACGACGAGCGGTCGCCGTCGTTCCATGTGCGGCCCGGTGTGGGTCGGTGGCACTGTTTCGGCTGCGGTGAGGGCGGGGACGTCATCTCCTTCGTACAGAAGATCGATGGGTTGACGTTCACCGATGCCGTCGAGTACCTGGCGGATCGCGTCGGCCTGCAGCTGCGTTACGAGGAGTCCGGCTCCGGGCCGGTGACCGGACCCAGGAGGTCGGAGGAGCCCGGGCGGCGCCAGCGGCTCCTGGAGGCCCACCGCGTGGCCGCCGCATACTTCGCGGAACAGTTGGTGGGGCCGAGCGCCGGGGCCGCGCGGGCGTTCTTGGCCGAGCGCAGTTTCGAGCGGGCTGACGCGGAGATGTTCGGCATCGGATATGCCCCCGTCGGCTGGGACAACCTTCAGCGGCATCTCCAAGGGCGGGGGTTCACACAGGCAGAGTTGATTGCCTCGGGATTGATGAGCCAGGGGAAGCGGGGGATCTACGACCGGTTCCGGGGCCGGCTGATGTGGCCGATCAGGGATGTTACGGGGGAGATCGTCGGCTTCGGGGCGCGCCGGCTCTTCGAGGAGGACCAAGGACCGAAGTACCTGAACACCCCGGAGACGGCGCTCTACAAGAAGTCCCAGGTGCTTTACGGCATCGACCTGGCCAAACGGGAGATCGCCCGGACCAAACGAGTGGTCGTGGTCGAGGGGTACACCGATGTGATGGCAGCGCACCTGTCCGGTGTGACGACCGCCGTGGCGACCTGTGGTACGGCCTTCGGTTCCGACCACGCCCGCATCGTGCGCCGACTGCTCGGGGACACGACCGCTGGGGGAGGGTTGCAGCTCGCCTCGGGAGCTTCCCTGGGCGGTGAGGTGATCTTCACCTTCGACGGCGACGCCGCGGGTCAGAAAGCGGCCATGCGGGCGTTCGGGGAAGATCAACGGTTCTATGCGCAGACTTTCGTCGCCGTCGAACCCGGGGGGATGGACCCTTGTGAGCTTCGCATGGCGAGAGGACCCGAGGGGGTACGCGCGTTGGTGGATGGACGCCAGCCCCTCTTCGAATTCGTGATCCGGACGACGCTGGCGACGTTCGATCTCGATACGGCTGAGGGCCGGGTCGGAGCGCTCCGCGCCGCCGCACCGATCGTGGCCGGTATTCGCGACACCGCGTTGCGGCCGGAGTACTCGCGGCTGCTCGCCGGGTGGATCGGGATGGACGAGCGGTCGGTGCGGGCAGAGGTGGCGAATGCCGGGCGGCAGAATCGCGGCGCGGGCAGCGGTCGAGGAGACGGTCCGCTGGGCGATGGCCGGGGTGCCGGCCGGGGCGATGGCGATGGCGGGTCTGGCGCTCCGGCCAACGGCAACGGTCGCGGTGATGGTGCGCCCGGTGCCCCCGCCCCATTCGCGATCGCCCTGCCGTCCCCGAACGACCCGGTGGCGCGGTTGGAGCGGCAGGCTCTCATCGCCGTCCTGCAGCACCCCGGGTTAGTGCCGGCCTCCTTCGATTCCCTGGGTGCCGATGCGTTCACGGTGCCGGCGTGGCAGGCAGTCCATGCGGCCGTCCGGGCGGCTGGGGGAGTGTATGCGGGTGTGGAGGGCGGGGCGGGGCGCTGGGTCGCAGCCGTGACCGAACAGGCCGGGGAACCGTTGCGGCCGATCATCACCGAGCTGGCTGTTGCGCCTTTGCCGGAGGATCGCGAGAGCGCCCTGGGTGACTATGTGGCCGGTGTGATCGCGGCGCTCGTCGATCTGGGGATGACCAGGCAGGTGGCGGATGCCAAGAGCCGCCTGCAACGAGTCGATGCCGCAGCGGACCCGGAGGGGTATGCGGCTGCGTGGGCGGCGCTCGTGGAGATCGAGAAACGCCGTCGGCTGATCCGCGAAGGCACGGGTTGACGAACGAGGGGTGGGGGGGGGGGGGGGGGGGGGCCCCCCCCGGGGGGGGGGGGGGGGGGCGCCGGGCCCAGAGAAGGCCCGCGCCGCCCCCCCCCACCGAGAAGG
>JAVBNE010000103.1:0-3145 GCA_031551755.1 Cellulomonadaceae bacterium
TCGAAGGTTTCTCGACCAATACAGTAAGCCCATCCCCGGTAGCGGGGCCAAGCCACTTTCGAGGCAGCCTTCATGACCACCCCACGCGTTGCCTATGCACAAGTCGCCCTGCACACCTTCAAAGCCCTGTTGGGGCTGGAAAAAGCGAGTCTGGCAAATGCGCCTGGGCTGGCGGGTGGGAAAGAAGGGGTAGCATGCAACCGCTGATCAGTATCATTGTGCTGGTGTATCAGGTCGAGACGTGGTTGCCGCAGTGCTTGGACAGCCTAACGCAGCAGACCGGCGACGATATCGAAATCATTGTTGTCGATGACGGCTCGCCGGATGGCAGCGCCGCGATTTGTGATGCGTATGCCCAGCGCGACGCGCGTTTTCGCGTACTGCATTTGGAACATGGCGGCATTTCCCTGGCCCGCAAGGCTGGCATTGCGACGGCCACCGGCCAATACATCGGCGCGGTGGATGGAGACGATTGGCTGGCGCCGGGGGCAGTCGCGCGGCTGCGGGCGGTGGCCGCGGCGTGTCAGCCGGATATGCTGTTGTTCGACTATATTAGTTACTATCGCCAGGCGTCGTTCCGACGGCGGATGGATGTTGTGTCCCCAGGGCTGCATGCGAATGCTGCATATGACGCCGATGTGTTGCGACCGCTCGCAAATCGCAGCATAGCGGGCAAGCAGGCGGTAGGGAATTCGCTTTGCCTCAAGTGGATTCGGGCGCCATTGCTTCGGGCGGCCGCGGTAGCGCTAAACCCGGATATTGCCTTGGGGGAGGACGCGTTTTGTACGTATTACTGTGTGGCGCGCGCCCGCAGTCTGTACTATTTGGCCGAGCCATTGTATTACTACCGGCAGAGGCCGACGTCCGCCACACACAGCGCGGATGTGGATGCCTTGCGGCGTCTGACTGCCCTGCGCCGCGCGCTGCAAATCGCGGTCATTCCTTCACCAGTGCCTATTCCATTTTTGCCGGACAAAGCATATTTGCAACTGCTGGTTGCTTCGGTTTTCTTCCTGCATGATTATGCGCCCGAACTGAACCGGCAGGACAAACAGCGCATAGCGCGGAACATGGTGCACCATCCCGCTACGAAACAAGCACTGTGGCGGATCTCCGTACGAGGCTTGCCAGCCAAGCGCAGGCTGCTGTACTGGGTGATGCGGATGCGCCTTGTGCCGCCGCGCTGGTTGGGCAGGCGGTTTTCGGAGCGGGGAGTCCTTGATGCTGCTTGCAAAACAACATAGATGTGCTACAATACAGAATAGAGTTCAATGGGAGGAAACGGCATGCGACACAACGCGCTTTCCAAGGCTTCTTATGAAAAACCGGTGGTGGAGATCACTCGATTTGAAACTCGGGACATTGTTTTTGCCTATGCGACGGCTACGCCTAAACCGACAGCTACGTCTAACCCGACAGCCACACCAAGCCCATACAATCCGCCCTACGACGCCTGCCCCGAGTGCCTGGCAAAACAGTGCCAGAGCGGCGATAATTGCATTTGCGTAGAGAGCAGTTGCGCTTGCTATTGGGAGAAATGACACTGCAAGAACCAAAGCTGCATAAACAGCATGGCGATGCCGCCATACCTGAGAGCTCCTGCGTGCTAGCCTTTGCGGTGGATACCGGCCACGCGCCGCTATTGGGCGTGCTGATACAGTCGATCATCGACCACGCGGCCAGCACGCGCCCGTATCACCTGATGGTACTGCATACGGCGCTGCCGCCTCGCATACAGCAGCAGCTAACGCACATCGCGCAGGGAAAGCCTCGGTTTTCCGTGCGTTTTTTGGATGTGACCACGCATATCAGCGGGCGCAGCTTTTTCACCGCCAACCGGCAGGATCTGACCGAGGCGGCCTACTACCGCCTGTTGATTCCGCAATTGTTTCCTGAACACGACAGGGTGCTCTACCTGGATGCCGATATGGTCGTCGCTACGGATGTTGCCGCGCTGTTTGATGCCGACATGCACGGCCAGCCGCTGGCCGCCGTGCGGGATAGCGAGCGGCTGATCACACACTTTTCCACCGGCCTTTCCGAAGGTCTGCGGGCGTTTTATCAAAGCGATTTGCACCTGGCCGACCCGCAAGATTATTTCAACAGCGGCCTGCTGCTGATGGATCTGGCGCACATGCGGGCGTTGTATCCGACCGGGGCGCTGCTGGACATCGCTTGCAGCTGCGAATGGCCGTTTCACGACCAAGACATATTGAACTATGCTTTCCGCGGCCAGGTGCATTATTTACCGCTGCGCTGGAACTACAACGGCAATCCGGCGCTATTTTGTTTGCCGGAACCATACCTGGCCGAAGCGCGGCAAGAACCGAGCATCTATCATTTTTTCGGGTACCTGCAAAAGCCATGGGCGGCGCCGCAAGCATTGGCCATGGCGCATTTTTGGCCAGTCGCGGTGCGAACGCCATTTTATGATGAGCTGGCGCGGCGACAGAGGCAGACCTTGCTGGCCGCCCGTCCCCAGAAGCACCAAGGTGGCCTGCGCCAGCGGTTCATCCGGCTGAAGCAGGCTTGGCAAGACAAACCGCCACCTCCGGCGAACGAGTCGGCAGTAGAACGCCGCCTGGCGTTGCAAGCCACCTTGCGTGAGACGGCGCTGCGCGCTGAGGCGGATGCACAAGCCGATTTGCCGCGCAGGCTGGATGTATTGGGCAAGACAGATGGTCGGCTGGCACGGCTGATGCGCGCCACGCCCCGCACCAAACTAGCGTTTGAAATGGATGTCTGCGGCCACTGCAATCTAAGCTGCCAGGGGTGCGCGCACTTCTCCAACCTTTGCCAAGCGCAAATGACAGATCCACGCGAGGCGGAGACGTGGTTTGCGCGCCTGGGCGAACTCTTTCAGGGCGAGGCCGAGTTTATTCACCTCATGGGCGGCGAGCCGTTGTTGCATCCGCAAATTACTGATTTCTTCGCGTCGGCACGCCGGCACTTTCCCTATGCCCGCATCGAGCTGGTCACCAACGGGGTGTTGCTGCCGGAGCAACCGGAATCGTTTTGGCTGGCCTGCCGGGCACACGATATCACCGTCTGCCCGACCCAATACCCCATCGCGGTGGATTATGCGATGGGGCAAGCGCTGGCAGCGTTTTACGGCGTGGCATTTCGCTACTATATGGATTCTGAT
>JAVBNE010000121.1:0-3280 GCA_031551755.1 Cellulomonadaceae bacterium
CAAATTATTTAATTGAATAAAAGCTTAGAATGGTTTGCTAAGCAAGTACAAATATTTAAAATGAATAGAAACGATCATATAAGCAACGGTGGTATATTCAATTTAGAAATATGACTAGAATTCATCAGTAACAACTTAAATAAATTAATAAATTCTTATTTAGACTTCGTGTACAGTTAGAAGTATTTAAATGATTTGGAAAGGTAATATAAGAAACTGTGATTCATCAACTCAGATGTATTACTATAATACACCAGTAACAACTAAATAATGTGAATACCTGTGATAAATGCTTTGTGTACAGATAGAAATATGGGAAAGGATTTGATACAATGACATTTACAACTACGTGTTTAAAGGTGCCAAACTGCAATTTTAAAGTGTATGGCTAGAATACAATTGCAACAACTTATTTAAGGAAATAACTGATGAGAAAAAATTTTTAAGCAGAGAGGACTATGTATAAGTATTAGAAACAGTGATATAAGCAATTATGATATTAGCAACTCAGAAATATCATTAAAAACACAAGGAATGAGTTAGTTAAGTGAATAACCGCTGACATACACCTTTAATGCAGTTAAAAGTATGGGAAACGACTAGAAACTGAGATAGGCCAAACTTTGATATAAGCAACTGTGATAAATGCATCTCAGTAATATGAATAAAATACACCTGTAACAAATTATTTAATTGAACAAGAGCTGAGTAAGACTTTCTAGGCAATTACAAATATTTGAAAAGAATATAAACGGGCATATAAGCAATTGTAATATATTTACCTCAGAAATGTCCCGAGAAAACATCAGTATCAACCTAATTAAATGAATAATGGCTTATGTAGAATTTATGTTCAGTTAAAAGCATGTGAAATGATTAGCAATGGTTATCTAAGACACTGTGACATGCATAACTGTGATGTATTACTATAATGCAAAAGTAACAACTTAATTAAGTGAATACCTGCTTATAATACTTTTTATGAAGTTAGACATATTGGAAATGATTCGAAACCATGATAAAAGCAACTATGTGTTTTAAAGGTGCCTAACTGCAATTTTAAGGCATATGGCTCGAATACACTAGCAACAACTTAATTAAGTGAATTAGTGATTAGAAAGAAGTTTTTAGGCATCTACGACTATTTGTGACTATTAGAAACTGTGATATAAGCAATTGTGATATTAGCAACTCAGAAATATCGTAAAAGAGACAAAACATTACTTATTTAAGTGAATAACACCTAACGAACACTATTAATGCAGTTAGGAGTATGTGAAATGACTACAAACCAAGATAAAAGAAAATGTAATATAAGCAACTGTGATATGTGCCTATTAGAAATATCACTAAAAGACACCTGTAACAAATAATGTAATTGAATAACAGCCAAGAGACACTATCTGTGCAAGCACAAATATTTGAAATGAATCGAAATGGTAATGTAAGCAACAATGATATATGCAACTCAGAAATATCACTAGAAAACATTCGAAGCAACTTAATTAAATGAATAATGGCCTATTTAGTCTTTATGTGCAGTTAGAACAATTTGAAATGGCTAGCAATGGTAATATAAGCCACTGTGATACAACCAACTCAGGTATATTACTGTAATACACCAGTAACAACTTAATTTTGTAAATATTTGATGATAAGTGCTTTTTATACAGTTAAACATATCCATAATGATTAGATACAATGACATAAGCAACTATGTGTTTTAGTGGTGCAAAACTGCAATTTTAATGAATATGACTAGAATACACTAGCAACAACTAAATTTATTTAATATCTGTTCAGAAAGACTTTTTAAGAAGCTAGAACAATGAATAACTATGAGAAACTGACATATAAGCAACTGTGACGTAAGCAACGTAAAAATATCACAAGAACACACAGTAACAACTTATTTAAGTGAATAACAGCAAAGAAAAACTTTTATGCAGATAGAAGTACGTGAAATGATTAGAAACAGAGACAGAAGCAATTATGATATAAGCAACTCAGATATACAAGGATCATACACCAGTAAGAACGTAATTAAGTGAACAACTGCAAAAAAAACTTTGTATGGGATTAGAAATACGTAAACAGATTAGAAATGGAGATATTGGCAGCTATGTGTGTTGCAAGTGCCAAACTTCATCTCTTAGATAAATGATTAGAATACACCAGTAGCATCTTAATTTAGTGAACAACAGATGAGGAATACTTTATAAGCAAGTACAAGTATTGGAAATTATCTGAAACTGTGAAACATGCTACTCTAATATAAGCAAACAAGAGGTATCACTTGTATATGAAATTATCAACCTATTAAGTGAATGACAGCAAATAAAGTCTGTTAGCACAGGCACAAGTTTGAAAAATAAATTGAAACTGGGATATAAGCTACTGTGATATAAGTATTCTGGACATATATCTAGAATACACCTGTTCAAACATATTAAAGTAAATAATTGCTTAAAAAGACTGTTTATTAAAGTAAAAGTATGTAAAATGATTAGAATTAATTATGTAAGCAACAGTTGTATATGCACAACACAAAAATTTATGGAATACATCAGTAACTACTTAAGCAAATGAATAACTCCTAAATTAAAATTTATTTGCAGTTAGAAGTATGTGAAATGATTAGAAAAAAATAATGCAACTATGATATAAGCAACACAGATATATATATATATATCCCATAGACGACTAACAACTCAATTTAGTAAATACCTGCTGACAAATACTTTCTATGCTGCAAGACACATAAAAAATAGTTAGAAACAAGGATATACACAACTATGTGTTTTTAAGGTGCCAAACTGCAATTTTCATTTAAATCACTAGAGTACAGTACCAAAAACTTCATTAAGTGAACGACAGCTGAGAAAGAATTTTTTTGCAGTTTGAAGTATATAAAATTATTAGAAGCTTTGACATAACCAATTGTGATGAAAAAAACTTAACAATATCAATAGAATACACAGTAACAACTTATATAAGTTGATAACAGCTAAGAAAGACCTCTTATGCCATTAGATGTATTTGAAATGATTGGAAGCACAGGTAAAAGCAATTATGATATAAGCAAATGAAACAAATTAGTATAAAGCACCAGTGAAAACTTATTTAAATGAATAACTTAAATTAGACTTAATTTGCTGGTAGAAGTATATGAACAGGTTGGATACAAAAATGTAAGCAATTGTCATATAAGAAACTTAGATATGTTACTATAATAAACCATTAATCATTTGAGTAATTTAATATATGCTTAGAAATAATT
>JAVBNE010000079.1:0-42927 GCA_031551755.1 Cellulomonadaceae bacterium
AAAGCGAGGTCAAAAGAGTCTTTCATGGCCAAAAGGCCGCTCATGGCCCACGGCGAGGAGCAGTCCATGCGGATTTTGCCGTCGTGATCCACGGGCACGAAGCGGAAGGTGGGGTCATGCTCCGGGTTGGTCACGGCGAGGTTCAGGCCGTAACGCTCCGCAATCGGCTCCCAGTAGGGCAGACTCGCCCCGCCAAGCGGATTGACCCCCAGCTTGAGCCCGGAGGCCGCAATGGCGTCCATGTCGATGATGTTCGCCAAATCCTCCACATAGCGGGCCACATAGTCATACGCCACCACCAGGCCGGAAGCCCGCGCGCCCCGCAGCGTCATACGCTGCACACGACGGTTGCCGCCAGCCATAAGTTCGGCGGCGCGCCGCTCGATGCGGGCGGTGACGTCGGTGTCAGCCGGGCCGCCGTGCGGCGGGTTGTACTTGAAGCCGCCGTCGCGGGGCGGATTATGCGAGGGGGTGACGACGATCCCGTCGGCCAGCCCCGGACCGGCGGTCCGCACTCCTTCGACGGAGGCCGCCTCGTTGTGCAGCAGGATCGACTGTGAGACGGCCGGAGTGGGCGTGTACGAGTCGCGGGCGTCGATCATCACCGTGACCCCCGCGGCTGCCAGCACTTCGACAGCGGTTCGCCACGCGGGCAGCGACAAGGCGTGGGTGTCGCGGCCGATGAACAGCGGCCCGTCCGTGCCCTGGCTGCGCCGGTACTCGACGATGGCGGCGGTGATCGCCACGATATGCGCCTCGTTGAAAGCGTGGTCGAGGCTGGAGCCCCGGTGACCGGAGGTGCCGAAGACGACCTTCTGCGTGGGGTCCTCGACGTCCGGGGCCAAGTCGTAGTAAGCACCGACGACGGCGTCGGCGTCGATGAGGTCGGACGGTTGGGCGGGGGTACCGGCGCGGGGGTCCATGAACTGATCCTGCCACCATCCCCCCGCTAGGATCGGCTCATGGCAAAGAACCCTTCGTCCGACTTCGTCCCGCGGCCCTTTCAAGGGCTGCCGGGGGAACCGGATTGGGTGGCCTTGCGCGAGGTGGTGCCCGCGGCGTCGGCCACCGCCCGGACCACGGCCGACTACGGCAGCCGCGAGGTGCTGGTCGTCACCGTGCTCCCGGCCGAATGGGTCGCCCTGCACCGGCAGGACGGCGTCATCCTGCTGGCCTTACAGGCGTTGGCCGGTTCCAGTGATACGAGTCGCAGCCTGGCCGCTGTACTGCTGGAGGCACTCGAAGTGGAGCCGGGAACCGGCGTGACGGCCGGTGCGTTGCCTGGCCCAGGGCCGCGCCTTCAGGACATCCTCGACCTGAACCATCCCTTCGAGGTCACGGTGCACGACGATTTCAGCTTCTGGCTGGACCCGTCGACTGAGCGAACGCCGGAGATCACCGCCTCCCTGGCGGAATCGGCCGAGTCGATGGTGCCGACAGTCAAGCTCTCCTCGTTGCCTAGCGCATACTGGTGCCGGATGAGCCGTGAGTTCGTCCGGTGGGCGAGGTCGGAGCCGGAGGATGAGCTGATCGACGCGATCGCCCGGCTGCACGCCGCCCGGGAATCTGGGTTGGCGGGTGGCCGGTTCGTCGGGGCCTTCCGATCCTCCGGGTTGTCGGTGCCGGTCTGGGAGTTGCCGTCGGGAACTACGGCAGCCGATGTGGAGGGCCCGATCGTGGAGTTGGGTGAGCGCCTCGACGCGGCGCTCGCGGTGACGGAGCCGCTGGACGCGAATCAGCGCCGAGCGCGTGCGGGGATCGTGTCAAGGCAGGTGACCCTCCGCTGAAAGGGGGAACGAGTGCGGCGTATACGGTCAAAACGCCAGGGGACGGACGTCGTGGAAGCGATTTTTGGGCGTAGGCGTGGGAATTTCCCTGCCAAGTCTTTGCCCGTTAGGCTGGGTTCTGTGAACGCGGACATGGAGTCGATGTCACCCGAAGAGGCGGGTGACGATACGCGGTCGGTTCCGTCCCAGCTGCAGGCGCGGTTTGCCTCGGGCGCGCGTGCCAAAACCCCCCGGCCACAGGCTTCCGGCGGGCTACCGGGTCGCGAGTTGCGGCAGCGGGTGGCCGTCGTGATTCCCGCCAAGGACGAAGCGGCGCGAATCGCGAACACGGTGCGCTCGGCCAAGGCGATCCCCCATGTGGACCTCGTACTCGTCGTCGATGACGGGTCGGAGGACGACACCCAGGGCGTCGCCCGCGAGGCCGGCGCCGTCGTCGTGCGCCATTCGCATAATCGCGGCAAGGCGGCGGCGATGGAGACGGGGGCTGCGGTCGTGGCAATGCGTGACGCCGCCGACCGGCCGGCACGGCTTCTGTTGTTCATCGATGGTGACCTGGGTGAGACGGCCGTCAACACGGCGCCGTTGGTCGAGCCCGTCCTGGAGGGCAAGGCGGATGTCACCATCGCATTGCTCCCGCCTCAGCCCGGTGCCGGGGGACGCGGCATCGTGGTCGGCGCCGCTCGGCGGGCTATCGCCTCGATGACCGGATGGACACCCACACAGCCGCTCTCCGGCATGCGTTGCCTGACTCGTGAAGCCTTCGAGGCCGCGACTCCGTTGGCCCACGGCTGGGGGGTGGAGGCGGGGATGACGATCGACCTGCTACGTCAGGGCTACGTGGCGCTGGAGGTGCCGTGCGATCTCCGGCACCGTCCCTCGGGCTCTGACTGGCGCGGTCAGCTGCACCGTGCGGCGCAGTACCGTGACGTCCAGCTGGCGATCAACGTCCGGCGGATGCGCGGCGCAGTCGAACACGTCCGGATCGGGAACTGACCGTCTTCTCGACGGTCTGCGCGGCGCCCTCTGCGGGCTCGGTGTCCACCGACGGTTCGCCCACCCGGCCCTCGTCGGTTCCGGCCGGTGTGCTGACGGCCGCGTCGTCGGCCTCCGTGCTGCGCACTATAAGCAGCCCCACGATCGGGATCGCCGCGAACAACATGATGATCGCGACCCGCACCCCGTAATCGTTGAGGACTCCACCCGCGATGGCCGCGACCAGGAGGGAGACCAGGGTGGGGCGCATCAGCGGCCATTGCCGGTCGATCCGGTCGAGCCAAGCCGCCCGCAGCGGAACCCGTTTCCACAGCACGCAGATCAGCGCGATCACAACCACCAGTGTGAGCCCGGCCGGAAAACCGCTGGTGACGGTCCGCCCCGCATAGGCAGCCTTCCGCATCACCGTTTCCCAGGCTGTGCCGTCGATGACGGACTGCACGAAGATCCCCAGATGCGAGCGTTGATCGGCAGGCCCCATCCAATCGACAAAGCCGATGACCCCCACCGCAAGAACGCCCGCGATCGAGATGACCGCGAACCGCCGCAGGGTGATCTTGATCCCGGCGACGGCCGCGACCAGGATCGCGAAGGTCGGCACGAGCACCAATCCGCCGCCGACGTCGGCACCGAGCGACGGCCAGAGGTCGACGATCAAGGCGATGGTGCCGATGGCCACGGCGCAGGTCACGGCGATCCGCTTGTGACCACGGTTAAGCCACCAGGTGGCACACGCCGCGGCCGCGAAGAGTGCCCCCACCACGTAGACGGAGTAGGTCGGGTTTCCGAATCCGTAGAACCGGCCGCCGAGGGTGGGCGCCGGCCCTAAGGGTCCACCGCGGTGCAGCGGCGTGCCGAGCGCCGCATCGAGCGAGAGTACGCCGAAGGTGATGGCGCCCAGCAGTCCCGGTCCCGCCCACAGGGGCAACCTCGGAACCATCGCGGCCACCCCGGCGATGATCGCGGTGGAGGCCATCAGGGCGGCCCACATGGTAAGGGTCACCGGTTCGAACCGCCACCATGACCACACCGACACCAGGAAAGTTGCCGGTGCGATCGCCGCCAGCACCAGGAATGTACGGTCCAGGCCCGTGCGGAGCGTGGCCCGTATCCGGGAGCGCCGGATACGTGGGAGGACGAGGATCGCCAGCGCCAGCAGGGCCAACCCGAGGTAGATCGGGGTGATCGTGACCGTGCCGGTGATCCGGCGCAGGGAGTGGTCGCGAGAACTGAGATCGGCCAGCTGGTCGACGGTGGCGTGAATGCTCACCGGCCGGGCGCCCGAGGCCAGATAGGGGGCGCCGGCGAAGTCGGCCGGCACCGAGGCGCCTACAGCGGCCACGATCGTCAACGGCAGATCGAGGAGACGGATCACTCCTTCCCAGTGGGTGGAGGCCGTCGTCAGGTACCGCGGCGTGGCCGGGCCGGCGGGTTCGGTGACCCCGACACCCAGCCAGATCCGGCCGGGGGCGGGGTTGCCGGTGTCGACGAGGATGATCTTCGCGTTGTCCGGAGCGGCCCTCAGAACGTCTCGGACGCCGGTATCGACTGCGCGCAAGGCTTCTTGCCGGGCCGGTCCGTCGGCTGTGGTGCCAGGTTGGTTCGCCGGCCGGGTGGAGTACGGTGCGCTCCCGACGTCGACCATGGTGATCGGGCAGGAGAAGACGTCGGTCGGCCGGGTGGTGACCTCACTGAGGCGCCGGTATCGGGCCACTTGGCCCTCGGCGTCTGCGAGCGCCAGGGCGGCGCGAGGTCCGACTGCCGTCGCGCAGGCATCGGTCGAGCGGATCGCGCCGGCCAGCACCCCGAGCGTCGGCTTGTATTCGGAGCGGTGTTGCACGGCGCCGAGGTCCGACCAACCCTGGACGACGGCGCCTCCGGCGGTGGTGGCGCTCGTCCTGACCGACCAAGGCAGGCAGGTCCAGCGGCCGTGTACACGTTCGCCGGTGATCGGTGAGCGGCCGGCCGACAGTGCCAACCAGCCGGCGCCATCACATGACCCGTTGGCACCGGTGATGGCGGCGGTGACCCCGGCTGCCCCAGCGCCGTCGCGAAGCATCCCCCACAGCGTCGGCGTGGCCGACTCGCTGACATCCTGCCAACGCAGACCCGAGGTCCCGATGATGACGAGTTGATCGCCCTTGTCCACGATGGGCTGCCCGACAGTGGTGGGCACCGCCCCCGCAGCCACCAGAGGGGCGGGGGCCGGTACCAGCAAGGTCGCCAGGAGCAGCGTGATGAGCAGCCCACCGCCGGTCGCGAGGAGCGCGGCCGGCATATGCCGGGGCGCTCGCGTGGCGGGCATGCGGGCTTCGGTAAGCGTTGCGGGTCCGGCGGTCTCGGCCTCAAGCACCGGGTTCCGGGACCCGGCCGCCGCAGATTCAGTGACGGGCAGGTCCGCGAGGAAGGTCGCGACGAGCAGAGAGACGGAGACCAGCAGGAACACCACCGCGATCACGATGCCGGAGTCGTTGAGCGCCGAGCCGACGGAGGCGGCCAGAATGAGCGCGCAGACGATCGGTCGCAAAGTGGGCCAGCGGCGGTAAGCGGTCCGTACTTCGGTCAGTTTGAACCGTTCCGGGTGAAGGGCTGCGAATGCTGCGGCGACGAAGCCGACGAGCGCGAGGGCGCCACCGGCGTTCGCGATGGTCGCCCAGGCTCCGCGGGCCTTCCGGGAGACCACCGGGAGGGCATCGCCATCGACGACGTTCTGCACGAAGTCGCCCAGGTGAGTGCTGGTGGCGGGCATCAGCCAATCGATGATGGAGATGGCGGCGACGACCACGACTGTGGTCAGCACAACCCACAGGACGCGGCGGGTCGTGATCCGGACTCCACCGACGAGGAGCGCGAGCACCGTGAAGGCCGGCACGAGCGCGAGGATGCCGCCGAAGTCGGCGCCGAAGGCCGGCCAGCCGTCCACGACGACTGTGATGACGCCGACGGCCGCGACTGTGAGGATCGCCCCCCGGCGGCGGCCGGCGGTCAGGAACCAGGTTGCGAGCGCTCCGGCGAGGACGGTGGCGGCCACCGCGTAGACCGCGAAGGTCATGTTGTTGAAGCCGTAGAACCGGGCACCCATCGCGGGTGAGGGGCCGATGAGCGAACCCTGTTGGAGGGTCGTGCGGGTCAGTCCGTCAACGGTCAGGATGAGCCACGTCAAAGCGGAGGAGGCGGCGGCGAGCCGCCAGGGTGCCGGTGGTAGCAGTCGGCTGCTGAACCAGGCGAGCAGGGCTAGTCCACAGGTGGCGGCGGCGAGCCCGAAGGTGAGCACGAAGGTGGGTGCGGGGGCGACCCACCAACGGGTCAGCGTGGCGAGCGAGGCCGCTGCGGGCGCGCAGCCGACCAGGAGGGCGATGGCGGCAAGCGCACGGGTGCCGGCCGGTCCGGGAGGCAGGGGGAGCCCGCGCCGGGTGGAGTGCCGACGAGCCACGATGGTCGCGGCGAGGGCTGCGAGCAAGATCGCGATGAGTGCTCCGACCAGGACGGGCATGAATGTCGAGATGGTGGAGGACAGTACGTTGAGGTAGGCACGGTTCTCCACCGTCCTGGCTATCCCCATCCGGCGTTCGTCGCCGGCTTCCAGGGTGGTGCCGACCAGATGGTCGGAGGCCGCGCCAGCCGCGGTAGTGACGGTTGCGGTGAGGTCGGTGAGCTGGGCGATGCCTTGCCAGCGGGTGGAATCCGAGCGGAGCCAGGTGGCGGTGTTTCCCGGGGCTCGCCAGTCGACGACGACCTGGAATCCCTGGGGGGCTTGGGGGGTGTTCGCCACCCCTGCGATCAGGAGGCGGCCACCTCGGGGCATCACGTTCATGACGTGCTTCAGGCTGTCGTCGAGGGCTGTGAGCGCGGTCCGTCTGCTGGCGGAATCCTCCGGCAGGACGCCTTGATCGATGACGGTCAGGCCTGGGGCCGTCAGCTGGGTGTCCGGTAGGGCGGCGAGCGACGGGGCGTAATTCGCCACCTGTCCGGTGCTGTTCGCGAGCATGAGCGCGGCACCGGGGCCGACTGCGGTGGCACGCGCGTTGGCCTCGGTCAACAGGGCGCCGAGGGTGCCCGGGGATGGGTGGGTTGCCGGTTCGGCATCGGTGACGGGCACCAACGTCGACCACTCGGGGATGGTGGCGGGTCCGACGCCGGCGGGCTTGGTGGTGGCCGGCACTGGGACCGCCGGACAGTCCGCGACGCTGTCCCCGACGCCGTCGACGTCGATGCCCCCGGTGGGCGCCTCGTCGGTGGTCGTGACCGGGTCGATGCGGCGTCCGGCCGAAAGGGTCAGCCAGGCGTCGAGGGGGCAGACGACTGCGCCTCGGTCCCCCATCGGGATTGAGCCCACGGAGCTCTCGTCGAGCATGTTCCACAGGTGCGGGGTACGGGCGACGGTGACGTCCGTCCAACGCAGTCCACCGACGCCCACCAGCACGGTGGTTCGGGCCGTCGCCTGTGGGGGATCGGCGGGTGAACTGTCGGAGGGTGCTGCGGTGGCGGCCGGCGCGACGGGCAGAATCGCCGCCGTGCCAAGCAGTGCTCCGATGACGGCCCGTCGGACGAGCCGGACCGTTCTGGGCACGGTCGGGGCCGTGGGAGCAGGCGCAGTCACCGCCCTAGCGTACGGGGGTGGAGGCGGGCCGAGGCGCGCCGAGGTGCCGTGCTCACTTCCCCTCCACGAAGACTTCGCTCGGTACTCGACGGACCCGCCGATATGGGGAGGCCGACCTGGACTACCCCGCCGGCGACATGAACAAGGTATGGTACTTGGGTACCTGAATATATGAATATTTGACGAGTCGCCGACCTCGCCCTAGGCTCATGTAAAACGGAGAATAGCAATGAAAAATGGCCATTTGGCCGAAACCGAGCCGGGCATGGTCCAGTTGTCCCAGTAAGGCGAGCGCCTGCTCCCGAAGATTTTCATCCACTGAAGGACGGGTGAAAAGTGGCGATTTGACGAAGGAACCAGGCCAGATGCTTTACTCGTCCTGCGAAGGGCGACCGCCCAGCCATCTGAGGGAGTGAAATGAGACGACATGCCGCAGTCACGGTCCAGCGCGGCTGGACTCGGACGACGGGGTGGGTTGGTGCCCTTCTGGTGTTTGCGTTGGCCGCAGTGCTGCCAGTGCCCGCCGAAGCCGCCGCTCTACCGGTAGCGGCTGCCCCAACGCCCTATCCCGCGGTCGCCGCAAGCGGAAGCCCGAGTGTCGCTGCTGTCGGCACGTTATGGGGTAAGCCCACTGTCGGAGGCGCCTACGGATACCCGTTCGGCACCGGCACGCGGACCGAAACCGGAACCGGCTTGGGTGACAAGGGATTGCTCCGGATGAAGCCTGCTGGGCGGGCGGCAGTCTCCCTCCCTTCCGTCATTCAGCGTGATGTGGCGATCAATTCGAGCTTCAACGTGGAGCGGCTGGGGGCCTCGGCTGTCAAAGGAGTCGGCACCGGCGTGTACTTCGCTGTCCAGGCGCGTAGGGTCGGGCAGCAGTACTACCGGGCGATCGTGCAGGTGCAGACCAACGGTTCGGCGACGCTCAGTGTCGACCGGTTCTACGAGACCGACAGTTCCAAGACCGCCTTCCTTGAAAAGGTGCCCTTGGGGACACTGACGGTCGGCAAGCAGTATCGGCTCGAGTTCGAGGTGGAGGGTGCTTCGGTCCCGTCCCTGCGCGCGCGCCTCTACGCTTCCGGTGGCAGCGCACCTGAATGGCAGATCCAGACCACCGACAACGGCGCCCACCGCCTCTCGGCCCCTGGCTACATCGGCTTTTGGGGACTGACGGCATCCAACACCAATTTCTCCTCGGTGCGGGTCAGCGCGTTCGTCGCGCGCACGATCGTCGACGGTCAGGCGCAGGCATCCGGATACGGTGCCCCAGCATTGGGCTCGACCACGTACCCGGTGCCGGCCGACCGGACCAAGGTCATCTGGGTCGACCCGAAGGTTGCCCGGACCGCGGACGACTGGAAGCCGGGCGAGTTCCTCTTCGACGCCCAGCACGAGGTGGTCGGTGAAACGATCCCCTGCAACCGCAAACCCACAAAGAAACTCCCACTGGCCGCGAACCGCACAGTGGCCTCCCTCTCGGGTGCGATCAAACAAGCGAATGACGGCGACACGATCATCGTCAAGGGCGGGGTCTACCACGAGCAGATCACGGTCTGCGAAGGCAAACGCTTCACGATCCAGCCGGAGAATGGCGCGAAGGTCTGGCTCGACGGTTCGAGAGCACTCACCGGCTGGACGAAGGCGGGCACCAGGTGGAGTGCTCCGTGGAGCCACCGTTTCGACGGTACGCCAGGGGACACCTGGGGAGGGTCGGATTCGACATCACTCGGTTGGCAGTTCGTAAACTCGGCCTACCCGATGGCCGCTCAACCGGAGCAGGTCTACCTGGACGGCGTCCAGCTCACTCAGGTCTCGACGCTCGCCGCCGTGACCGCGTCCAGCTTCTACTTCGACCGCACGGCCGGCCGGATCTACATCGGCGCGGATCCGGCCAACCGAGCGGTGCGGTCCAGTGATCTGCAGTTCGCGTTCTTCGCGGCGACTTCTTTCGACATGCGCGGGATCGGGATCCGCAATTACGCGACCTCTGGTCCTCAGCAGGCGGCGATCTCCTTCCACGGAGGCGCAGATCGCGGGCAAAGACTCACCGATCTGATCGTGGAGGACAACGCCGTCGGTGGCGTGCAGATCTCCAAACCAGGCACGGTGCTCACGAACGTGACGCTGCGATACAACGGACGCATCGGCGGGGGCTCCTCCCAGACGTCTGATCTGACCTTGAGCAACGTCTCGGCGACGAACAACAACACGGAGTGGTTCAACCGCTCGCCGGCCGCCGGCGGGTTCAAGGCCACCCGGAACGTCAACCGCCTCGTGGTGCGCAACAGTGAGTTCTCGGATAATTACGCGGCCGGTCTGTGGCTCGATGAGAACGTCACGAACTTCACGCTGGCCTCGAACAACATCGAACGTAACTCGGAAACAGGGCTGACCGTCGAGTTGTCGGACGGCGGCGCCGTGGTCAACAACGTGATCCGCAACAACGTCGGCGTCAAGGGCAGGGGTGCGCCGCACAACGTCGCGGGGGATTCGGCGGAGGACGCTGGGCTCTTCCTGCTCGGCACCTCGAACACCAAGATCTGGAACAACACGGTGACGGGAAACTACCGTGCCGTGATCGTCCGCAAGGACTCCAGAGTCTGGGACGGACGTACCTTCCCGGCGACGGGCAACTCGCTGCGGAACAACATCATCGCGGGCACGGCGAGCTCACTGAACCCCTGGTGTGCGGCGCTCTGCGTGGAAGACAAGACGCGGACCGTGACGGGCGCGGAACTGGTCGTGGATATCCAGGGCAATGCCTTCCACCGGCCGACAGCGACCACGCCTACCTATGTGGTCGGCTTCCCGAAAAAGGCTGGGAACACGATCCAGTACTTCCGGACACTGACCGAAGCCGGGATTGATCCGCTCGGCCGGGAGCTCACCGGCGCCCTGCCGGTCCAGGCGAACGGCAAGGCATCAGTGAGCCTGCAGTCCCAGGCCGGCGCCACCTTCGGCTCTCCGGTGGACTCCTCGATCGCGGCGCTGACCACGGGAACCCGGTCGCCGCTGGTCGCCGGGACCCGCACGATCGGTGCGGTCCGGCCCTAACAACGGATCACCGTGTGGCCCTCGCGCATCCTGCGCGGGGGCCACCGTCGTTGTCGCTCCCCAGGATCTACGCTGTGCGGACCGTGAGCGCCCCGGCCTGCACCCAGGACTCCAGCTCGATGGCGGGTCCCAGGACGTCGCCGTCGACCTGCGCCTGCTCACCGCCCTCGACCCGGACCCGCACCCGTTTCGCCCGGGTGTGGTCGATGCGCCCGATCTTGGCCGGCAGGTCGTTGCGCATGCCGAAGCCCTGAAGGACGACCTCGCCGAAGAGTTGCGCCCAGCCGACCAGACCGCCCCGGGTGTCGACGGCGGCCAGGTCCAGGATGCCGTCGTCGATTACGGCGTCGGGTAGCAGAGTGAAACCTCCGGGGAGGCGACCGCAGTTGCCGATCATCAGGCTGCGCAACCGGGCGTCCACGGGATCGGCTTCGTCCACCGTGATACGCGCCCGCATCCGCCGCCCGTGCAGATGTCGGATGCCGCCGACGAAGTAGGCGACCCAGCCGACCTTGGCCTTGAGGGCGTCATCGGTATCGGCGACCATCGCCGCGTCGAAGCCGAGTCCGGCGATCACGAGGAACAAGTGGTTCTTGTCGTCCTCGGGGACGTGGCCCGTCGAGGGCGCGCCCGCATGAGTCGCGTACTCCAGCACCTTCGTCCACCCCACGTCGATCACCCGGTCCGTCCCGGCGATCACGATTCGCAGCGCTGCGTAAGGGTCACCGACGGGCAGGTCGAGGTTCCGGGCCAGGAGATTTCCGGTGCCGACCGCGATCAGCCCCATCGGTGTGCCGCTGCCGACCATCGCCTCCGCGACTGCCCGCACCGTGCCGTCCCCGCCGACCGCCACCACCACATCCGCACCTTTGGCCAGTGCCTCACGGGCCTGTCCGACACCGGGGTCCTCCACGGTCGTCTCGAACCACAGCGGATCCGGGAGCGCCGCCTCGGCGAAGGCACGCCGTACATCGGCCTCCATTCCTTGCACGCTCGGTTTGGACGGGTTGGCGACGAAAGCGATCAGCTCTTGGACCCTGGGGTTTTGCGCGGGAGTGGTGTCGCGAGTCGGGCCGGCGGTGCGTGATCGCGACTGCTGCATCCGGAACCCCAGGGCGACACCGACCCCGAGGACAGCTGCGACCGACAGGGCGATGCCGAGCCACATTCCCCACGTCATGTTCGACACCGTATCCTCCGGCCCGTGACGGTGCGTCGAAACCCGGCCCGCGTACCCGAAGTGCTCGATAGGCTGCACGGGTGATCGATCTCCGCCTCCTGCGCGAGGACCCTGATGTCGTTCGAGCCAGCCAGCTCGCCCGTGGCGACGACCCGGCGTTGGTCGACCGTGCCCTGGATGCCGATGCGCGCCGCCGATCGGCGCTGACGGAATTCGAACAGCTGCGGGCTGAGCAGAAGTCTCTCGGCAAGAAGGTCGCCCAGGCCGCCGGGGAAGAAAAGGCGGCGCTGCTGGCGCACAGCAAGCAGCTGGCCGAGGGCGTCAAGCAGCGGCAGCGGGATGCCGACGCGGCGGAGGCCGAGGTCAAGGCCGTCCTTAACCAGATCTCCAACGTCATCGCGGGGGCCCCGCCCGGTGGCGAGGACGACTACGTCGTCCTGCGCACCGAGGGTACGATCCGGGACTTCGAGGCCGAGGGGTTCACGCCGCTCGACCACCTTGACCTCGGCGAAGCATTGCGGGCGATCGACACCGAACGCGGCGCCAAGGTGTCGGGTGCCCGGTTCTACTACTTGACCGGGATCGGGGCACGACTGGAGCTGGCGTTGCTGAACGCGGCCATGGACCAGGCAGTGGCGGCCGGGTTCACCCCCGTGATCACGCCCACACTCGTGCGCCCGGAGGTGATGCAGGGCACGGGCTTCCTGGGGTCGCACGCCGACGAGGTGTATCGGTTGGAGGCCGACGACCTCTACCTGGTGGGTACCAGCGAGGTGGCGTTGGCCGGGTACCACTCGGGGGAGATCCTCGACCTGTCGGACGGCCCCCAGCGGTACGCGGGGTGGAGCGCCTGCTACCGGCGGGAGGCAGGTTCCTACGGTAAGGACACCCGGGGGATCATCCGGGTCCACCAGTTCCACAAGGTGGAGATGTTCAGCTACTGCCCGGTCGAGGAGGCCGACGTCGAACACCAACGCCTGCTTGCCTTCGAGGAGGCCATGCTGGGACTCGCGGAGCTGCCTTACCGGGTGATCGACACGGCCGCCGGTGACCTCGGTTCCAGTGCGGCGCGTAAATTCGACTGTGAGGCGTGGCTGCCGACTCAGTCGCGCTACCTCGAACTCACCTCGACCTCGAACTGCACGACGTTCCAGGCCAGGCGGCTGGGGGTGCGGGAACGGACTGCGACGGGCGAGACCCGGCCCGTGGCCACCCTCAACGGCACATTGGCGACGACCCGCTGGATCGTGGCGATCTTGGAGAACCACCAGCAACCGGACGGTTCCGTGCGGGTGCCAGAGGGGTTGCGGCCGTACCTCGGTGGCCTTGAGGTGATGGCGCCGGTGGGCCGGTGAGCGCGGCGGAGCCGGCAGAGCAGGTGACCGCGACCGAGCCGACCGGGCTGGGCGAACCGGGCTCCGCCGAGTCTGAGCCCTACCTCGTCGCCCTGGACATCGACGGCACCCTGATGTCCTACGACCAGGCACTCTCGGAGGATATCCGCAACGCCATCGCCGACCTGCGGGCCGCCGGTCATCATGCGGTGCTGGCCACCGGCCGGTCGCTGGTCTCGGTGCTGTCGGTATTGGAGGTGCTCGGCATCGACCGCGGCTGGGCGGTCTGCTCGAACGGGGCGGTGACCGCCCGCCTCGACCCGGATCTGCGGGACGGCTATGAGCTGACCGACGTCGTCACCTTCGACCCCGGTCCGGCCCTGCGCCTGCTACGCGACCAGCTCCCGGCTGCCCGGTATGCCGTGGAGGACGTCGGCGTGGGGTTCCGGATGACGGAGCTCTTCCCCGACGGGGAGCTCGACGGCGACCACCAGGTTGTGGAATTCGACGAGCTGTGGTCCGGGGAGGTCACGCGTGTGATCGTGCGTGCCCCCAACGGTACGAGCGAGGAGTTCCACGAACTCGTCGAAGGGCTCGGCCTGGAGAACGTCACTTATGCGATCGGCTGGACGGCGTGGATGGATGTGGCCCCCCTGGGCGTCACCAAGGCCACCGCGTTGGAGCAGCTGCGCCGCCAGCTCCACGTGCAGCCGCACCGCACGGTGGCGATCGGCGACGGGCACAACGATCTGGAGATGCTCCGGTGGGCCGCCCGCGGGGTGGCCATGGGTCACGCCAACGCCGCGGTGCGGGAAGCAGCTGACGAGGTCACCGGCGCGATCGAGGAGGACGGCGCGCTGCCGGTCCTGCGCTCGCTGCTGGGGTAGCCATTGCTCGTGGTGCGCGCACCAGCTGCCCGGCGTCCGTCATCCGCCCGAGTGCTGTAGTTCGAGTCGAGTGCTGTGGTTCTAACCACAGCACTCGACCGAAACCACAGCACTCGATGCAGGTAAAGCGCTCGGCCCAGCACTTGGCGTCGCGATCGGGTACAGCCGCCGCGGGCGCGGCGCTGCTCAGGCCCGTGGTTCGCGGGCGGTCAGGATGACCGGGCCGTCCGTGGTGATGGCGATGGTGTGTTCGCTGTGGGCACCGCGCGATCCGTCGGCGGCCCGGAGTGTCCAACCGTCCTGATCGGTGTAGACCTCGTCCGTCCCTGCGCAGAACCACGGTTCGATCGCGATCACCAGCCCGGGCTGGAGGGGGAAACCGCGCCCCCGGCGGCCGTTGTTGGGTACATGGGGGTCGCCGTGCATGGTTCGCCCGACGCCGTGTCCGCCGAAGTCGGTATTGATCCGGTAGCCGGCGGCATGGCCGACGTCCGCGATGGCCGCGGAGATGTCGCCGACCCGGTTCCCGGCCTGTGCCGCCGCGATTCCGGCGTCCAAGGCACGCTCGGTGGCCTGGATGAGCTTCGCATCCGCCTGGCCGTCGGACCCCGGTCGCGGACCGCCGATGACGAAGGACACCGCGCTGTCCGCCACCCAGCCGTCCACGGCGGCGGCGAAGTCGATGCTCAGCAGGTCGCCGTCGGCGAGGGTGTAGTCGTGCGGTAGCCCGTGGAGCACGGCGTCGTTGACCGAGGTGCAGATCACCTTACCGAAGGGCATGGCCCCGAAAGAAGGGTGGTAGTCGATGTAGCAGGACTCGGCTCCACGGTCGCGGATCATGCGGTGGGCGAGCGCGTCGAGGTCCAGCAGGTTGACCCCGGCCGCCGCGGCCGCACGCACGCGGGTCAGGACATCGGCGACGAAGGCGCCTGCCGCATGCATCTCTTCGATCTCACGCGCTGTCCTCAACTCGATCATGCTCTCTCCCACGGTTGCCGATGCGCGCGATTCGCGTGCACGGGCAACCCTAGCGAGTCCGGCCGCGTCTGGCGCCACGTGCCGAATTGGCCGGAGATCGCCAAATGCCGGAAAAGGCTTATGTCACGAGATCGTTATAGAGCGCACCGCTCAAGCGGTTGCAGGAATTCGGGCATCCGACCAATATCAAGGCTATCGGAGCGAAGGCGCGCCGCGCCGACCCCTGCCGGGGGTCGTTCCGCATCGACGTGGAGGGAAGTCATGACCGTGATGACGATGTCGTCCAGGAAGCGGCGCATTGCCGCCGCCCTGGCCTCAGGAGCCGCACTCGCGGTCGTGTTGGCCGGGTGTTCCGGTGACAGCGACGACGGCGGGGACGGCGGCAGTACATCGGCCGCCGGGTTCGACTGTGACACCTACAAGGCCTTCGGCGACCTGGACGGCAAGACCGTCAAGGTCTATACCTCGATCGTGGACCCGGAGGGCGCCACCCAGCAGGCGTCCTACAAGCAGTTCGAGGAATGCACCGGGATCAAGATCGAGTACGAGGCATCCCGTGAGTTCGAGGCGCAGCTCCTCGTCCGGATCAAGGCGGGCAACCTCCCCGACCTCGCCTACCTGCCCCAACCGGGCCTGTTGACCACGATCGTCCAGGACACCGGCAAGGTCGTGGCAGCTCCTAAGGAGGTCGCGGCCAACGTCGACAAGAACTGGGAGTCGTCCTGGAAGGACTACGGGACGGTCGACGGCACGTTCTACGCCGCACCTCTGGGTGCCAACGTGAAGTCCTACGTCTGGTACTCGCCGTCGATGTTCGAGGACAGCGGCTACGAGGTTCCCGAGACTTGGGCCGACCTGACCTCCCTGACGGACCAGATCAAGAAGGACCACCCGGACGTCAAGCCGTGGTGCGCCGGTATCGAATCCGGCGACGCCACCGGGTGGCCGGCCACCGACTGGCTCGAAGACCTCGTGTTGCGCACCGCCGGCCCGGACGTCTACGACCAGTGGTACAAGCACGAGATTCCCTTCAACGACCCGAAGATCGCTACCGCCCTTGATGAGGTCGGCAAGATCCTCAAGGACCCGACCAACGTCAACGGTGGCTACGGCGACGTCAAGTCGATCGCGATCACCCCATGGACTGACGCCGGATTCCCGATCCTCGACGGCCGCTGCTACATGAGCCGGGCCGCGAACTTCTACCAGACCCAGTGGGAAGAGGGCACCGAGGTCGCCCCGGACGGCGACGTCTACGCCTTCTACCTGCCCACTGACCAGACCGACATCAAGCCGGTCGAGGTTGGTGGCGAGTTCGTCGCGGCGTTCAGCGACCGTCCCGAGGTCCAGGCATTCCAGACCTACCTGTCCAGTGCCGAGTGGGCCAACGCCAAGGCCGAGGCCACGCCTGACGGTGGTTGGGTTTCCGCGAACCGCGGGCTGGAAACGAGCAAGCTGGCGACCGAGTTCGACAAGCTCTCGGCTGAGATCCTGGCCGACCCCGCAGCCGTTTCGCGCTTCGACGCTTCCGACCTGATGCCAGGTTCGGTCGGTGCCGGGACGTTCTGGACCGGGATGGTCAACTGGATCACTGGCGAGGACACACAGCCCGTGCTCGACAAGATCGAGGCCTCTTGGCCGAAGTCCTGACCCGGCGAGTCGCTTAATGTCGGGGGCCTGCCATCACGGCGGGCCCCCGACGCACGAAACCAACGTCGGGGAGGGCGGATTCGCCCGCGCCTAGGAGGCATTGATGGACTGGCTGCTGCGCCCCGAGAGCGCCGGGGGAAAGCTCGCGATCATGGTCGCGGCGATTGTGCTCTTCGTGATAGTGATGGGCCTGATTCTGTTCCTCGTCGACCGGCCGAAGCGGGTCTCTCGCTGGGTGGTCGTCGGGGCGTTCCTGGGTCCGACTGTGCTGATGGTTCTGGGCGGGCTGGTCTATCCGGGCGTACGGACGATCTTCGCCTCATTCTTCAACCGAAACGGAAGCAGATTCGTCGGCTTTGACAACTACGTCGTGGCGTTCACCGACGATCAGTTCCAGCGCGTCCTGGTGAACACCGCCGTCTGGGTCATCATCGTGCCGCTGGCGTCAACATTCATCGGGGTCGTCTACGCGGTGCTGGTGGACCGGACCCGGTTCGAGAAGCTGGCGAAGGCGCTCATCTTCCTCCCGATGGCGATCTCCATGGTGGGCGCCTCGATCATCTGGAAGTTCGTCTATGCCTACAAAGTCAACGAACCTGGCGTGAACCAGATCGGGTTGTTGAATCAGCTGTTGGTCTGGCTCGGCCTGGACCCGCAACAGTTCCTGCTCAATGAACCAGCCAACACGTTCTTCCTCATCGTCGTCATGGTCTGGATCCAGACCGGGTTCGCGATGACGGTGCTGTCGGCGGCGATCAAGGCGATCCCCGATGACATCATCGAGGCCGCGCGACTGGACGGGCTGACCGGCTTCTCGATGTTCCGCTATATCACCGTGCCGAGTATCCGGCCGGCGCTCATCGTCGTGCTCACTACGATCGCCATGGGCACGCTCAAGGTCTTCGACATCGTGCGCACGATGACCGGGGGCAACTACGGCACCTCGGTGGTCGCGAACGAGTTCTACACCCAGAGCTTCCGGCAAGGGAATGAGGGGCTGGGGGCGGCACTGGCCGTCATCTTGTTCATCCTGGTCATTCCGATCGTCGTCTACAACGTGCGTCAGCTGCGCAAGTCCGAGGAGATCCGATGACCAGCATGCCGCAGCCACCGGCGACCGCCGGGCAGTCGCTCACCGATACCGACGAGCCGGCCGGCGTCGGACAGCGCACCAAGCTGACCCGGCTCGAACGACGCGCGATCGCCGCCAAGGGCAAGCTCAGCTCACCCTGGGCATCGCTGACGGCAATCGTCCTCGCCATCTTGTGGACGATCCCCTCGGTGGGGCTGTTCATCACCTCGTTCCGGCCACGTGGGGACATCCGGCGGACCGGGTGGTGGACGGTTCTGTCAAACCCGGACTTCACGCTCGACAACTACGACACGGTGCTCTTCGGCTCCGCGGATCTGGGAAAGTTCTTCATCAACTCCCTGGTTATCACCCTGCCGGCCGTGGTCATCCCGATCTCGATCGCATTGCTGGCGGCCTATGCCTTCGCGTGGATCGACTTCCCCGGGCGCAATGTGCTGTTCGTCGCGGTGTTCGCGTTGCAGATCGTGCCGATCCAGATCACATTGATCCCGCTGTTGAGCGCCTTCGTTGACTGGGACATCAGTGGGACGTTCGTCACCGTGTGGCTCGCGCACTCGATCTTCGCGTTGCCGCTGGCAATCTTCCTGCTGCACAACTTTATGAAGGAGATCCCACCGTCGCTGGTGGAGGCGGCGCGGGTCGACGGTGCCGGTCACGTCAAGATCTTCTTCCGGGTGTTGCTGCCGCTGCTGGTGCCGGCGATCGCTTCCTTCGCCATCTTCCAGTTCCTGTGGGTGTGGAACGACCTGCTCGTCGGTATCACCTTCACTGATCCGAACTCGCGGCCGTTGACGGCGGCCGTCGCGGACCTCGCGGGCACCCGTTCACAGTCCTGGCATCTGCTGACGGCCGGCGCGTTCGTGTCGATCATCGTGCCGTTGATCGTGTTCTTCGCTCTGCAGCGCTACTTCGTCCGTGGGTTGCTGGCGGGGTCGGTCAAGGGGTAGGCGGCGCCTACGCTCGTGCCGTGTTCGCTTTCGCCGGTCGTGCCCTCGCCCGGGTGCCACCGCCCGCGCTCTTCGTCTTCTCCGGGCTCACGCAGTATGTGGGCGCGGCCGTCGCGGTGGGTCTGTTCGCGCGGGTCGGGGCGCCGCAGGTGGCCTGGTTGCGGATTGCGGTCTCGGCCCTTCTGCTGATCGCGTGGGCTCGGCCGTGGCGGCGGTCGTTGACCCGTCGAGACCTGGCCGGGGCGGCGCTGTTCGGGGTGGCCCTGGCGGCGATGAACGTGTCCTTCTACGTCGCGATCTCGCACCTGCCGCTGGGCACGGCGGTGGCCATCGAGTTCCTGGGTCCGGTGGCTGTCGCAGCCATCACTGGTCGCGGATGGCGCGAGCGGGGTGCCATCGCCGTGGCAGCGGCCGGCGTCGGATTGCTGGCCGGGGTCACGTTGGACTCCGGCGAGATCGCCCACGCCGACGCTGTGGTGGGGTTGACCGCGATCGGCCTCGCGGCGGCCTGCTGGGCGGCGTACATCCTGCTGGGCCGCCGCGTGGCAGTCGGTGGTTCCGGGCTGTCGGCGTTGGCGGTGGCGATGGCCACGGGGGCGGTGATCTTCGCGCCGATGCTCGGACCAGGGTCCGTCTGGGTTTTCGGTGACGGCCGGCTGGCGCTGGGGGTTCTCGGGGTGGCGGTGCTGTCCTCGGTGGTGCCCTATGCCCTGGAGCAGGTGATTTTGCGCCGAGTCAGTTCAGCCACTTTCGCGGTGCTCCTGGCCCTGCTCCCGGCGACGGCCGCAGTGGTTGGGGCAGTGGTGCTGCAACAGTTGCCGACTTTGCCGGAATTCGTCGGCCTGTTGTTGGTCTCCGGTGCCCTGGTGATGACGGCGCGGGCCGGTTCGAGCCGGGCGCAGCCAGGAGGTGCGACCTGACCCTGCCGGGCCGCCTGTCTGGTTTGGGGGTTTGAAGTGGGTGTTGGTAGTGTCTTGGCTGGCAATGGCGTCATTGTGAGGGGTTCGATTGTGGGCAGTGATTTGGGTGTTTCCACGGATGCGCTTGGTGATGTGGGGCGGGGTTTGGTTCAGGCGGTTGGTGAGTTGCCTGGGCGTGTGGTGGTGCAGGTTGAGGGGTGTGGCTCGGTTGGTGTTGCCGCGGCTGCTGATGAGGTCGGGTTGTGGGTGTCGGTCCAGCTCATGATGTGGGCGCAGACGGCGGCCGAACTCGGCCAGGTGGCCACGCTTTCCGCGAATCAGTTCGAGGCCGCTGATGCGGCATTGGCCCGGGCGGCCGGTTGATGAGCGGGCAGTGGGATGAGGAGTGCCCGGGTCGCGGTGATCCGGGGCAGATTCGTGAGGCGGTGGCCCGGTTGCGGGTGGTTGCTGATCGGTGTGGGGATTTCGGTGCCGCGTTGAGCAGGGCGTTGGGTGCGTTGCCGCCGGCGGTGTGGACGGGTGAGTCTGGGGATGCTTGGCGGGGGCGCATGTTGGAGGTCAAGGGTCAGGGTGCGCCGATCCTGGCAGCGATCGAGGCGACTACGGCGGCGTTGACTGTGTACGCGGACCGGGTTGAGGACATTGACGCCCGTGAGCAGGTCCAACACCAGCAGCGCGAGGAAGCCCAGTCCCGGATGCAATCCTATGCGGGGTTCGCCGGCGACCCGGTTCTTGAGGTTTATCGTCAGCGCCGTCAAGAGGAAGCTGAAGCGCAGATCGCGCAGGTCCGTTCTCGGTTGGCGGATCTGGCCCAGGAGCGGGCGGAGCTTGATCGGGCCACGATCGCGGCGTTGGCGTTGCCGGATGCGGCCCGGTGGGCGCAGGTACGCGCCGCGCTGGCGACGGCCGGGATCGACGAGGTTGACGATTTGGGTCCGTCGGCGTTGGCGGCCGCGTATGTGGTGATCGCGAAGCGGGTCGCTGCTGCCGATCAGGTGGATACGGGGGATGTGCGGGCGTTGGCGGTGTTCTTCGAAACCTTCGGGGAGCATCAGGGGGCGATGAGTGCGTTCTTCACTCAGGTCGGTGGGGTCGATACGGCCACGATCATTGATCGGGTCGGGCGCCAGGGTGCCGACGGTTCGCTTGACGCCACAATGGCCCTGTCGTTGGCGACCTCGTTGCGTTTGGCGCTGAGTACCGGTTCGCGGGACTGGCCCGCGGACACCGCCAAGGAATTCGTTGAACCTGCGCTTGTCGCGGGGACGGGGGACTCCTATTCCGGGGTGCACGCTGCACTTGGGTACCTGCTGGCGGACTCCGATCACGCTCCCCTCGGCAGGCAGGTGGCCGTCGCCGCGATGAACTGGGTGGATGTGTGGGAGCGTGAGAACCCGGCTGGTGCCGCGGCCCGTACGGAAGTCGCTCATGATGCTGGTGCCTTGTTCTTGGCGGCTATGGAGTACGAGAACACAGACCGGTCGGTGAGTCGGGTGAGGGATCTTGGCGGACGGGCGCTGCAAACCCTGTCGGTCTACCCCGATGAGGCGTTGGGGTGGTTCGCGGATACTTCGGCTGGGCTGTACGACCGGGACGATCCGGACGCCATGCGCTTAGGGGCGGAGCGGGTCGAGTACTGGTTCGGGCAACGGCACTGGCGCGGCAGCGACGGTTGGGAGGCGCCTGCCGCCGTGTGGGCTCAGGTCCAACACGCCACCGGCGGGTCCCTCGACACCCACGAGTACTCGCCTGAGACGTGGGACTCCGTCGCGGGCGTTTCCACCGAGATCGCGGGTCACATGGCGAAAAACCCCGACTTCGGTGTCAACAGTTTCGATGAGGTCGCCAAAAGGCGTCTCGCTGCCGGGATCGCTTCTCGAGTCTCGCATCTAACTGAGTACGCGCTCTACGAACAAACCTACGATCCGTCGCAGAATCCAGGTTCCGAAGACGATAATCCACGTACAGTGAGCAATTACCTTCCCGGCTTCGGTGAGCAGCCAATTGCGGCGGTCGAGACTGATGTGCTGCGGAAGCTCATGATGCCTGCGATGTCGTCGGTGGAAGGCACGCGGATCCTGTCGAATTCTGCGGTGGCGTATGAGGAGTTATTGATGGATCGGACCGGTCAGCAGGGGTGGCCGGATGTGGATGGGGTGGCTGGGCGCGTTGCTGTACTCGAAGCCCTGATCGACGCGACTCCTGATGGGTTGGAGCGCCTCGACGCTGAAGCGCGGGACGCGGTGATCCGTGGCCGGATAAACGCTGGCACCGAACTTGCCTCTTATCTGGTGCCCAAGGCGATCGGTGAACCGATCAAGGGTGCCGCGCAGTGGGCGCAGGAGAAATTCATCGACTCGCTCGCTGACCTCAGTGGTCGAGAACTCGAAGAGGTCATGGCAGATAACTACGAGTCTGTCGAAGCCCAGCAGATCGACCGTGGCTCTTTGCTCCACTTCGAAACCAAGAAGCTGCTCACCGAGTACTTCGATGACTACGACGAGCCAGGGCGCTTCGAAAGCGCGCAGGAGCGCGACGAGCACATCAGCACTTACCTTCGCCAGTATGACAATGCATACAACTATCACCGCCGAGCCATCGAGGAATACGGACTATGAACTTGACCCGGCGCAACAAAATCGCCCTTATCGTCACCGCTGGTGTGCTTTCGATCTGCCCCGCGCTGGCGTCCTGCGGCCCTGCCGACTCCAACGTTGAGGTTCCGGCGATCGTGTGGCAAAACGGCGAACCCAGCGGACCCTACGAAAACGACCGAGCCGTCAAAGCCGTCCGCGAGGGCGACGCGCTGCTATCTGCCGCCAACAACGCGAGAGACTACAGCGACCTCGATCTGGCCGGCGCTGTCACTCGGTCAGTGCTCCTGCATGCGGCCCTCGGCATGGAGGCCGACATTAACCACGATCGTCCGTGGTACGTTCCAGGTCCCAGACCCATGACTGTTCTCAGTGTCAAGACCAATGAGAAGGACAGCACTGATGTTGACGTGCGCGTGTGTAAAGCGGTGGACTGGGCCTTGGTCCCGGGAAAGACCACCCCCCGCAAACCCACACTCGGCTACGAAGCTGAGTACAACGTCTGGGTGCGGCCCAACCACGCCAGTGTGCAGAACACCATGGGCTCGCATACCGAATGTGACATCTCTGAGGCCGCCTATGGGTACTTCGATCCCCAACCAGAACTCGACTGGAACATGACTGGCAAAGATGTCAAGTATCCACTCAAGAACTGAGTGGTCGAGTGCTCGAGGAGGTCATGGCAAATAACTATGAGTCGGTCGAAGCCCAGCAGATCGTGCATGGCTCTTTGCTCCATGCTGAAACCAAGAAGCTGCTCGCCGAGTACTTCGATGACTACGATGAGCCTGGGCGCTTCGAAAGCGCGCAGGAGCGCGACGAGCACATCAGCACTTACCTTCGCCAGTATGACAATGCCTACAACTATCACCGCCGAGCCATCGAGGAATACGGACTATGAACTTGACCCGGCGCAACAGAATCGCCCTTGCCGTCACCGCCGGTGTGCTTTCGATCTGCCCCGCGCTGGCGTCCTGCGGCCCTGCCGATTCGAACGTTGAGGTTCCGGCGATCGTGTGGCAAAACGGCGAACCATCGGGACCGTACGAGAATGATCGGGCGGTTAAGGCCGTACGTGAAGGCGACGCACTCATTTCGGCAGGCTACAATGCGCGCGACTTTAGCGACCTTGATCTAGCCGGCGCGGTAACTAGTTCTATACTCCTCGGTGCTGCACAGAGCATGAAGTCCAATCTCAACAATGGCAAGCCCTGGTATGCTCCGGGCCCAACACCTATGAGCGTCCTTAGTGTCGAGACTAATGAGAAGGACAGCACCGATGTTGACGTGCGTGTGTGTGAGGCGGTGGACTGGGCCTTGGTCCCGGGAAAGACCACCCCCCGCAAACCCACACTCGGCTATGAGGCCGAGTACAACGTCTGGGTGCGGTCCAACCACGCCAGCGTGCAGAACATCATGGGCTCGCACACCGAATGTGACATCTCTGAGGCCGCCTACGGCTACTTCGATCCCCAACCAGAACTCGACTGGAACATGACCGGCAAAGACGTCAAGTATCCACTCAAGAACTACTGATCATCACGCTCGCGAGCGCGCGCTGGTCCCGCGAAGGGGTGGGTACTCAGAGGTACTGTCCGGGGCCAGGCTCGGCACCGCGGGCCTCGGGTGCTGTGCCACCCGGCCCGGATGCGGGAGGCCCGATGGGGAACGCCCCGGGCGGCAGCGCGCGACGCATCTGTGTGAGCTGCGCCTGGGCGGCCATTTGCTGAGCGACCAACGCCGTCTGAATGCCGTGGAACAGCCCTTCCAACCAGCCGACGAGCTGCGCCTGAGCGATCCGGAGTTCGGCATCTGAGGGAACCGTGTCCGTGCTGAAGGGCAGCGTGATCCGGTGCAGCTCGGCTACCAGGTCGGGGGAGAGCCCGTCAGCGAGTTCGGCCAGCGAGCGTTCGTGGATCTCAGCGAGGCGACTGCGGGCGGCGTCGTCGAGCGGGGCGTCACGTACCTCGTCCAGGAGCTTCTTGACCATGGTGCCGATGCGCATCACCTTCGCGGGCTCTTCGACCAGGGTGGTTTCCGACGGGGCTGAGTCCTCTGTTTCGGTTGACTGTCCGTCGGATGCTGGCACGGTAGCGCCGTCGGGGGTTACGACGGGATGCTGGTGTCCATCCGGGTCGGTGACGTTCTCGGGGGCCATGGACATAGTCTGACTCGAGCCCTCGTCAGGCGGAAGCCGCTCGGCGCGTCGTGGATCGGCCGGCCCCTGCTACGGGGTCAACAGCACCTTGCCGAAGACCTCACCGGATTCCAGGAGGCGATGCGCGTCGGCGGCATGCGTCATCGGCAGCACCGAATGCACGATCGGCCGCACCCGGCCGTCGGCGACCATCGGCCACACGCGTTCCCGGACTGCGGCGACGATACGTGCCTTGGCCGTCGTCGAACGCGATCGCAGCGTGGTACCGAAGACGCTGGCACGCCTGGCCAGGAGTCGGCCGAGGTCGATCTGTGCGCGGGCGCCCCGTTGGAGGCCGATCACGACCAGTCGCCCATCGGGTGCCAGCGCGGCGAGATTGCGATCCAGGTAGGCGGCCCCGATGACGTCGAGGATCACATTCGCCCCGGCCCCGGATGCCTCCCGGATCGCCGCTACGAAGTCCTCGCTGCGGTGATCGATCGCCAATTGGGCACCGAGCTCACGACAACGCGCGGTCCGTTCCGGCCCACCGGCAGTCGCAGCGACTCGGGCGCCCAGGGCCGCGGCGAGCTGGATGGCCACGGTGCCAATGCCACCCGATCCGCCATGGATGAGCACCCACTCGCCCGCGACCAACCGGGCGGTGTCCACCAGGTTGCTCCACGCCGTGCACGCGGCCTCGGGGAGGGCGGCCGCCTCGGCCATGTCCAGCCCGTCGGGAACGGGGAGAAGTTGTGTGGCAGTCGTGCAGACTTCGTCTGCGTATCCGCCACCGTCCAGCAGCGCCGCGACCCGGTCGCCGACCTGCCAATCGGTCACCGCCGAACCCAGGGTGCGGATAACGCCGGAAACTTCAAGTCCTGGCCAATCCGGGGCACCGGCTGCGGGCGGATAGAAACCTGTGCGCTGCAGCAAATCCGCGCGATTGACGCCTATATAACGGACATCCAGGACAACTTCGTGGGGTCCTGGGGCCAGGTCGGGTAGTGTCGTGACAGTCAACTGCTCCGGACCTCCGGGGGCAGTGATTGTGACAGCACGCATGTTCAAGACTCTAGCCCGCGGTCGGACACCGGTGGTTGTCCGGGAGAGCTCGTGAAAACTTGGTCTTGTGGGCGCGTCACAGATTAGGTCTCGGAGGCGTGTGCACCGATAGTTGTGTTTCACGGGCGGCGACGCGACACGCGTCGGTTCCTCCCGCCCCCGAGACGACCATGGTGACGAAGGCAGGTACCAATGCTCCGCAGGCTGAGCGTACGAGGGAAGATCTTGGCGGCCCTCGCCGTGCCCATCCTGGCACTGTTCGTTGCCGCCGTTGTGCTCAGTATTCAGGCGATCAGCGACTCACAGGACGCCGGCACGGGCGGATTGACGTCGACACGGGCTCTGCTCACGATCGGTGTGGCGGCCGTGGTGATCGTGCTGTCGATCGTGATCGCCGTCGTCGTCGCGAAATCCATCGTCACCCCCTTGCGGAGGTTGACCGGAGCCGCTGAACGGGTGCGCGATCAGCTCCCGGTACTCGTGCAGCAGGTCGCCGTACCCGGGCAGAGCCCGTCAATCAACATCCAACGGATCCCGGTCGAGTCTTCCGACGAGGTCGGACACCTTGCGACCGCCTTCAACGACGTCAACGCGATGACTCTGGGCGTCGCCAGCGAACAAGCCGCCCTGCGCGGCTCGATCGCCGAGATGTTCGTGAATGTCGCGCGACGCGATCAGGTCTTGCTGAACCGCCAGCTCACATTCCTGGACGAGCTGGAGCGTGCCGAAGAGGACCCCAACGCGCTGTCGAACCTCTTCCGGCTCGACCATCTCGCGACCCGCATGCGGCGGAACGCGGAGTCGCTGCTGGTGCTCGCCGGGATCGACTCCGGACGTCGTGTGCGCCAGCCGATGCCGGCATCCGACGTGGTCCGCACGGCGTCTTCCGAGATCGAACTCTTCGATCGCGTCCGCCTGCGGCTGACCGTCGACCCACTGATGCTGGGTCACAACGCCCTGATGGCGGCCCACCTGCTTGCCGAGCTGCTGGAGAACGCCACCATGTTCTCCGAGCCGCATACCCCGGTGGAGGTCACGACCTCTCACGAGGGCGACTTCGTCCAGATCAAGGTTCGGGATCACGGCCTGGGGATGTCGCCGGAGGAACTGGCCGACGTGAACCGCCGGGTGACGTCCCGGTCAGCCACCGATGTGGTCGGTTCGCAGCGGCTCGGCCTGTACGTGGTCGCGCGACTCGCCGAACGGCTCAGCGCCCGCGTCTCCTTCATGAATGGCCCCGACGGTGTCGGTACCGAGGCGGTCGTGGACCTGCCGCTCGTGCTATTCGTGCCCGACTCCTCGATCCCGTTGCCTGACCGCAGCACACCGGTCACCGAGGGCGGTCCGATGATCGGGGTGCCCGGCTTCGAGAACGGCTACTCGCCCGTCGAATACGACGAAGAGACGGTACTGACCCCGCGCACCGGTGCGGTTCCGTTGGTTCCGATGCCCTTAGAGGAACAGGCACCGACAGTCCGCGAGGTGGATATCGCGGCACTCACGGACGGCACCACTGGTACGGGTATGCCCCGGCGCCGGTCCCGTGGAATGGATTCAGAGACCCCTGCTCCCGCCAGCGGATTCGCGGCGCCTGCCGAGACCGGCGCGATCGTGTTGCCGCCATTGGCGACACCGTCGTTCCCGCTCGACATGCCGGGCAGCGACGACACCTGGGCTCCCCCGGCCGAGATCGCCACGGGTGGCGCGCTGCCGAGCCGCCACCGGACGGAGACCTCCGAGGTTCCCCTCACTGCGGAGCCCACCGAGGCGCCGGTCCTCGACGTCAACACGCGAGCCGCGCTGTTCTCCAACTTCCGTCCGATGGATGCGCTGGAATCGGCCGACGTGGGCAACCCCGTGGCTCTGGGTGCGGCACCGGCCGTCTCAGCCAGCGACGTCTCGGGCGTCGGGTACACGGACGAGGGCACCTGGACGCCGCAGATGGTGGTCGACACCCCGGCGCCCCCGGCTCACGGCACGGATCAGACGCAGCCGATGCAGCAAGTCCCCGACGATGCCACGGTGCGGTCCTCCGGTGCGAACACCGAGTTGCCGGCCTTCGACGATTTGATGACCGACCTACCGACTCGGCGCGAGATGCGCGATGCCCCTGCGACCCGCAAGCGCGGCCGCTTCGGGCGCAAGCGTGACGGCGAGGACTCCGAAGGCGACTTTTCGGATCTGACCCCGGCTGCCGGTGTCCCCGGGATCCTCGCGATGCCCGAGGGGGTCCCTGGCTATGGTGACCCCGGATATCGTGAGCCTGGTTACGGCGAACCGGGGTACGACGAGCCGGGGTTGAGTTCCTACTCCGGTCAGGAGCTCCCGGACGACGAGACGCAGCTTTCGGCCTACATGCCGTCGGCCCCTGTCGAGTCGGCTTACAGGCCGCAGGCGTATGCCGAGCCCGACAATGCCACGTCTTACCTGGAACCGAACGCGCCCGCGACGTATCAGGGCGACCAGACGACGCTCCCCGAACGGGCTCCAATGTACGGCCTGCCCGACGAGGCAACGGTCCACCTGGAACGAGAGCGGGAACGCCCTGTGCTGCCGACGGAACCGCCGACGGTCACCCAGGAGTACAACTACCTGTCTTCGCAGGTTCTTGCTGCTCCCTTGGGCGACCGTGGGCAGCTACCCAGCGAGGGAGACGCCTACGGTCCACCCTCGCCGCTGCAGCGTCGTCCGCTGCCGGAGCCGCTGGAACCGTTGGATCCGGGGTACATCTCCGATTCCGTCGAGGCGCATTCGGAATGGGTGGCCTCGGCCGTCCTGCGCGATGAGGTGACCGCACTCCTGCACAGCGGTGCCGACTACGTGGCCGCACGTGACGCCGGCGACCTCTACGAGCCGGTTCACCACGAGACCGGACCGGGTCTGACCCGTCGGGCCCGTGTTGAGCGAGACGGCTATGTGGACCGGTTCACGGCTCGCATCGAACGTGACCCGGAGCAGCTGCGGGCCCGTCTCGCGGCGTTCCAGTCCGCGACAGCTCGTGGCCGAGCAGAGGTCGAAGACGGCCGCGGCAACAACGACCATGTCCCTGATTCAGCGCCGCAGGCGCGGTAAACAATCCGCCCTGTGCGGCAACTGACGAGGAGGAAGAGTGAACGCGCTCAGCACCGAAGCGACCAATTTCGGATGGTTGCTCGACAACTTCGTGCGGACGGTTCCGGGGAGCCGACACACGCTCGTGGTGTCAGCAGATGGACTGCTCATGGCGATGTCGGACCAATTGGACCGGACCAGCGGTGATCAACTCGCCGCCATCGTTTCCGGCATGTCCAGCCTGACCCGGGGGGCGGCCCGCCAGCTTAATGGTGGAAATGTCCGGCAGGCCATCATCGAAATGGACAACGGGTTCCTTTTCCTGATGAATGTCTCCAACGGTTCAGTGCTCGGTGTCGTCGCGGAAGCGACCTGTGACATCGGCTTGATCGGCTACGAGATGGCATTGCTCGTCTCGCGGACCGAGGCAACGCTGACGCCGCAGCTCATCTCAGAGATGCGCGGGAGCTTGCCCGTTGATGGGGCTACCCGGACATCGGTGGGATGAGGTCTGACCGATGACGACGGCTCTAGGTGGCGGTGGCGCACACCGCGGTGACGGCTACGAGGCGGCCACTGTGCGCCCGTACGCGGTCACGGGTGGGCGGGTCCGTTCAGGAACCTCCGACCTGCCGATCGAGGCGCTTGTCGAGGTCACGCCCGACGCCGCAAACAGCTATGGCCTGCCTCCGGAGAAGCGGGCCATCCTGCAGCACAGCACCAATACATTCGTGTCGATCGCCGAATTGTCGGCGCTGCTCAAGCTGCCCCTCGGTGTCACGAGGATCCTCGTGGCGGATCTTGCCGAGGACAATTTTGTCAATGTACATACATCTGCCCCGATGAACGTCCAAAGCGGACAAGGTACCAATCACTCGGGTCTATCGCTGAGCGTCTTGGAGAGTGTTCTCAATGGCATTTCGACCCTCTGACGAACGCTCGGCCGCTCAAGAGTCGGCCGCGAGCGAGGCGACCGGAATCGCGGGGGCGAGTTCGACTCCCGGCTCCGCGCAGCCAGCTGCCGCGGTCCCGGGAGCGGTCGTGCGGCAGAGCGCACTGGGCAACGCCAAGCAGCGGGGTAAGGCTACCCAGACGGGACAGGCGCCTGCCGTCCCAGCTGCCGGTACTGCCAAGAAGTCCGCCGCCAAAGCCCCAGCGAGCACGGCACCCGTGCCCGCGGTAAAGGTGCCGGCTCCGGCGAGGCCCGCTGCGGCACCGGCTTCCCCGGCACAAGCGCCTGCCCAAGCCAACGCTGACGGCGCCCGGAAGACCGCGCCGACCGTTGTGAAGATCGTGGTGGCCGGCGGATTCGCCGTCGGCAAGACGACGTTCATCGGTTCGATCTCCGACATCGAACCACTGAACACCGAAGCGGCGATGACCGAGCACTCGGTGGGTGTCGATGACGCGGGCGGGGTGTCGGACCGCAAGACGACGACGACGGTCGCGATGGACTTCGGCCGTATCGAACTTCCGGGTTCCCTTTGGCTCTACCTCTTCGGAACACCTGGCCAGGACCGCTTCCTGTTCATGTGGGACGACCTGGTCCGTGGTGCGATCGGCGCCGTCGTCCTGGTGGACACGGACCGCCTCGAACAGTGTTTCCCGGCGGTCGACTACTTCGAGTCGCGCAACATCCCGTTCGTGGTGGGAGTCAACTGCTTCGACGGCATCGCCAAGCACAAACTGGAGGACGTCCGGGAGGCCCTGCAGGTGCCTGCGCACGTGCCGATGCTGTACACGGATGCGCGGTCCCGCGCGGCGACCAAGCAGACGCTGATCGCCCTCGTGCAGCTCGCGATGCGGCAGCTTCGCGGCGCCGCCTGAGGCAGCCTGAACACTCGTAGCGGCGGTCACCATCTGCGGATGGTTACCGCCGCTGCGGGCCTGTATGCCAGAATGTCGCGTCGGGAGGGCTGACAGAGCGGCCTAATGTGACGGTCTTGAAAACCGTTGTCGCGAAAGCGACCGGGGGTTCGAATCCCTCGCCCTCCGCCCAGTTTCGGAGCACCAACAGTGGTCAGCAGGGTCTTCGGCTTCGGTCAAGGACCCTGCTCGCGTCTGGCCAACGGACTCGCCCGGCGGTTCCGTTCACGGTCCTGGTGGCACCCACGACGACGGGCTCTTTCCGTGCGATCTTCCATCCATCCATCGAGATCAACGGCACTTCGACCACCGTTCTCGTCGAGCAGACCACAGCCGTCGATCCAGGCCGTCTCGGTACATTTGCCGGGCGCCTGGCCGCTGATGAGATCGCTGAGGTCGACCGCGCCCTCCGAATCGTCCTGGGCCTCTTCTGAGCTGAGTCGTGCCATGCCCTCTCGCCCGGTACGCCGTCTGTATCCCCGCGGTTTGGCACTCTCGCAGCGCCCCGGTACCCTAGGCGAGCAGGTCTTCACGGGCCTGCTGTCGCGGGTGCCCTTCGCGCCCGTGAGGAGACGTCGCATAGTCCGGTCTAGTGCGCCACCCTGCTAAGGTGGTAACGGGGTAACCCGTTCGAGGGTTCAAATCCCTCCGTCTCCGCATCAGGAAGGCCCCGGCAGCGCAACGACGCCCGGGGCCTTTTCTGCACCTCGAGGTCAGGCCAAACCCCGCTGTTCTGGTGTCGGCGGTCATGACGCCCAGCGCATCCACCTTCGTGACCATGGCGGGGATCACTGCCCTCCGGGCTGGATTCAGTTTGGTCACTGCCGTCGGACGCGATAGTGTTGCCGACGGCCGTTCAACGGCCACCGGCCGCGACGCGGCCAAGCGCCCGTAGCTCAACGGATAGAGCATCTGACTACGGATCAGAAGGTTGGGGGTTCGAATCCCTTCGGGCGCACATCAGCACCAGAACCCCCATCCGGCCCCGCCGGGTGGGGGTTCTCTCCTTGTGCGTTCCTTGCGATGGGCATCCCGGTTCGCAGGGCGGCCTTCGTCTTGTCCGGTGGTGCTGCTTACGCTCGGGATGATGCGAGGAGCTGGGAGACGCGTTGTGGCGAGACGTTGAGGACAGTCGCGATGTCCTGCCCGGTAAGACCTGCGTCGTGGAGTTGGCGCGCGGACTTGCGCGACCGTTCTGCGACTGTGGTTTGAAGCGCGACGAGCGCGTCGATCGCACGCCGGGCTTCGTCGGCTTCAGCGAGGATGTTGGCGTCAAGATCGGGAACAACGGTGACCGTAATGGTCTTTGGATCGACATCAAGTGTCGCGCCGACCATATCGGCAGCTTGGGCGGGTGCATCGGCCAGCGTTCGGGACTGCGTGACGCCGATATCTTCAATGGTCAAGACCCACCAGCGGCCCTCTCGGGCCGCTATCGCGGTGTAGGCGGTAGCGCTGCTCATTGAAGCCATCCCTTCGGCAGGCACGTCAAGCTCTCTTGGATCGAAGCGACAACGCCCGCAGTGATCGTCGTATACCGCGGGACTGGTGCCGTGTGCGCGCCGCACGGGCAGACCCACACTGTATGGCGTCCAGTGTCGCGCTTCACGAGGTATCCGTTCCCGCCCTCCTCAACTTGGTCGCCGACACCCCATCCCGACCTCAGTCGGCGACGACCTCTCAACCGCCAGAATAAGTTAGCCCCTGAGCCATCCGGCCCGGGGCCTTCCGTCATGCCGAGGAGGCACATTAATGGCGCAGTACCCTGGCGCGATCCAACGCCCGGTCACGGCTTCCAAGGGCCGCAAGAGGCTCACGGTCTACAACCGGGTGAACCTTCATGTGGCCGTGAGTGAGGCTTCCAGCCTTCACGGCTACTTCAATAAGAGCGGTCGCCCCGACTCGCACTTTTATGTCCGCAAGGACGGGAGCGTCGAGCAGTACGTCGATACGACGATGCGGGCGTTCGCGGACCTGGAAGGTAATGACGCGACTATATCGATCGAGACCCAGGGTGGGGTGAATGGCTCCGACACCGAAAAGTGGACCAGCGCACAGGTCGAGACGCTCGCGCGGATCTTCGCGTGGGCGGTGCGCACCCACGGTGTCCGCAACCAGCTCGCTTCATCCTCAAAGCTGGACGCGTCCTCAAAGGGGTTGAGCTGGCACCGGCTCGGAATCGACGGGACGTTTCCGGTACTGCCGTCGATCCTTGCTGGGCGGTTGCAGCGTGGCGGTGGGATGCGGTATTCCACCTCGCGCGGAAAGAACTGCCCTGGAAACGCGAAGATCCAGCAGATCCCAGGCATCTACCAACGCGTCCAGCAGGTCCTCGGCGCTCCTGTGCCGCCACCCAAACCCGTCAGGATCGATGAGGATGGGTGGCTTGGTCCGGCCAGCATCGGCCGTTGGCAGCAGATCATGGGCACCCCCGTCGACCGGGCTATTTCGACACCGGACTCCCAGCTTGTGCGGCGCGTACAAGAGGCGCTCAACCGCGCCGGCTGCCGCGGCTACAACGGACGCGCGCTCAAAGTCGACGGGGCTGGGATCTACTCCAACGTCAATGGCAAGACCCCCAAAACGCACACCATCTACGCCCTTCAGCGGTACCTCGGCACCGTCCCCGACGGCGTGTTCGACGCCCCGTCAACAGCCGTTGTGGTCCTGCAACGCCGACTCAACACCGGCAGGTTCTAACCGGATCTCCGCTCCGCCCGGCGCCCACTGGGCGGAGCGGCCCGTCGATGCCGGCTCGGATAGCGGCTTCGATGGCGCAGGGGCTGGGCCGTTCTCCCCGCATGGGGGGACTCCAATTCGGGGGGACGCTGACTACCCTGGCACAAGGGTGCCGCAGTCGGGCAAGCGGATGGGCGGACGGAATATTCCGTCAATCCCGGTAATCATCCGATGTCGGGTGGGTGATCTCGAAAGGAAGGCCTCATCGTGAAGAACGGCAAGATCGACCTGAAACGGCGATATTCCGACCTTTACTCGGCGCCACGGTACTTCGTAGAGGTCACGGCCCCGACGCTGACATATCTGGTCGTGGAGGGCATGGGTGACCCCAATGTTTCCCCAGCGTATGCGGAGGCCGTCGAGTCGCTCTATGCGGTCTCGTATGCGGTGAAGTTCGCCAGCAAGCAGGCGGGACGCGACTACGTCGTCGCCCCCTTGGAGGGATTGTGGACGGCGCCCGACCTGGCCGTCTTCACCGAGCGCGACAAGTCGGCGTGGCACTGGACGATGATGATTCTCCAGCCGGACTGGATCGACGCCCCGATGGTCGCGAAGGCCCGAGCGGACGTCGCCGCGAAGAAGGGGCTGGCCGCCGAGGTCGAGTTACGCAGCCTTACCGAAGGGCGGTGTGTGCAGGTACTCCATATGGGGCCTTACGACGACGAAGCACCGTTGCTCGACCGCCTCCACCGTGAGTACATGCCCGAGCACGGGTTGACCTTCGCCGGCCCGCACCACGAGATCTACCTCAGCGATCCGCGCCGGGTCGCCCCCACGAAGCTGCGAACGATCTTGCGTCAGCCGGTGCGTCCGCTGGATGCGGTGCCGTCCCGTTAGCACGTGCGTCGGGGCGGCTACGGGACGGGAGGCCGACGAGCGATCCGGACACGAGAGCGGCGGCTCGGTCGTGAGACCGAACCGCCGCAACCACCCGGATGACCGGCCGGGAGTCAGCCCTTCACCGAACCGGACATCAGCCCGCCCACGAAGTACTTGCCGAGCAGGATGTACACGATCAGGGTCGGGAAGGACGCGAGCAGCGCGCCCGCCATCGAGGTTCCGTAGTTTTGCAGGACGGAGCCGTTGGCGAGGTTGTTGAGCGCCAGGGTCACAGGACCGTTCTGGCTGGAGGAGAAGAACACCGCGAAGAGGAAGTCGTTCCACGCCGAGGTGAACTGCCAGATCAGGACGACCACGAAGCTCGGAATCGAGATCGGTAGGACGACCGACCAGTAGGTCCGCAGCATCCCGGCACCGTCGACCCGGGCGGCCTCCACCAACTCCGTGGGCACGGTCTGGTAGTAGTTCCGGAAGATCAATGTCGTGATCGGGATGCCGTAGATAATGTGCAGCAGGATCAGCGTCGGGATCCCGTTCGGGATCGATAGGTCCCGCACCAACTGATTCAGGGGGATCATCACGGCCTGGTACGGGATGAACATCCCGAACAGGATCAGCGTGAAGATCAGGTTGGAACCCTTGAAGGACCACTTCGACAGCACGTAGCCATTCAGTGAGCCCAGGAATGCCGCGATGATCGCCGACGGGATGACCATCTGCAGGGTGCGGCCGATGGCGGGCGCCAGGGAGTCCCATGCGGTCTGCCAGTTCTCGGTCGTCCAGACCTGCGGCAAGTTCCACGCGCGGGACGGCGCGGCGTCGCCGGCACCCTTGAAGCTCGTGACGACGAGCACGTAGACCGGGATCAGGACGACGACCAAGAAGAACAGCAGGGCGGCGTACCGCAGAGTGCGGCTGGCGGAGAACCTGTTGCTTCGGGGTCCCCGCAGCTCGTAGGTGGGCCGTGGGGAAACCTCAGCAGGGGGGACCGGCGGGGCGGTGGTGGTCACTGGTTCTCCTTGCGGTTCGTCCAGATGAGGTACGGCACGATCACGATCGCGACGATGACGAGCAGGATCGAGCCGACGGCGGCCGCATTGGAGTAGTCGAAGGCCGACTTGAAGACGTACATATCGACAGCCGGGACCTTGGTCTGGTAGTTGGCTGGCTTGGAGATCGACATGATGAGGTCGAATGCCTTCAGTGACATATGGCCGATGATGATCAGCGCGGACAGCGCGATGGGCGACAACTGCGGGAAGACCACGTGGTAGTACAGCTTCCATTCGCTGGCGCCGTCGACCCGCGCTGCCTCACGCAGTTCCTCGGGGATGCCGCGGAAGCCGGCCAGGAACAACGCCATCACATAGCCGGAGAGCTGCCAGATCGCGGGGATCGCGATGGCGACGATGCCGGTGTCGACGTTGTTCCACCAGTTGTTCTGCAGAGCGTCGAGGTTCAACATGACGAACAGTCGGTTCAGACCGCTGGCACTGGCGTTCTGGTTCGAGTTGAGCAGCCACCGCCAGACGACACCGGAGGCGACGAACGACACGGCCATGGGGAACAGGTAGATCGACCGGAAGATCCCCTCGCCGCGCATCGGCCGTTCGAGCAACCAGGCCCAGGCGAATCCGAAGATCATCGTGCCGAGCAGGAAGACCACGGTGTAGAGGACCAGGTTCTTCAGCGAATGCTGGAACGCCTCGCTGCCGAGCAGGTCGGTGTAGTTCTCGAACCACACGACGACTGACGGTTTGCGGCCGGTTGCCTGAGCGGCTGTGTGGTTGTCGGTGATCGAGGTCGAGAAGTTCGCGCCGATCAGTCCGTAGACGAAGACGGCCACGAGGATGATCGACGGCGAGAGCATGAGTATCGCCGGGCCGGCCCGGCGCAGGGACTTGAGCATGGGTGCCTTTGAGATCGTGGGGGCGCGCAGCGATGCGGCGACGTGGGCAGCTCCGGGCCGCCGGGGAACGACGCCGAGGCTCTGGGGCCTCGGCGTCGTCCTGGTGACGTACCGGCTCAGCTAGCGGCTGCTGCCAGCTCGGACTGGTAGGTCTTGAGGTCCGATCCGCCGGTTGTGAACTTGCTCGTCGCGTCGGAGATCTTCGTCAGCTGCGCCGTCGGGGCCGCAGCACCGTGGGCGAGCGAGGGCACGATCGTGTCCTTCGCGAACGACTCGATGGCCGTCTGCTGGTACTCGGAGAAGTCCTTCGGGTCGGCATCGGTACGAGCCGGGATGGAACCCTTGGCCTTGTTGAATGCGACCTGGCCCTCGAGTGAACCCACGGTCTTCAGCCATGCCTTGGCGCCACCGGGGTGCGGGGCACCGACGGGCAGCGTGAAGGAGTCGGCGAGGAAGTCGAAGGTGCCGTCCGTGCCAGGCACGGGGAAGGCGGTGAAGTCGGTTCCGAGGACCTTGTTCTGCTCCTCGAACGCCGCCACGGCCCAGTCGCCCATGACGTTGAACGCGGCGTCGCCGTCGATCACCATCTGGGTGGCTTCCGGCCAGTCCAGGCCGTCACGGTCGGTGTTGGTGTACGAGATCAGCTTCTGGAAGTCGGTCAATGCCTTGGTGACCTCGGCGCTCTTCCAGTCCGTCGTGCCGTCCCACAGGCCGTTGTAGCCGTCGGCGCCCAAGTCGGCGAGCAGGATGGTCTCGAGCAGGTTCACCTGGGTCCAGGTGGTCGCCACCGACAGGGGGGTCACGCCGGCTGCCTTGAGCTTGTCGAGGTCGGTGAACCAGGCGTCCAGGGAGTCGTACTTCGCGGCCGGGTCGACGCCGTTGGCCTTGAGCACCGCCGGGTTCGCCCACACCATGTTCCCGCGGTGGATATTCGACGGGATCGAGTAGATCTTGCCATCGTTGGTGAGCAGGTCGATGAGGTCCGCGGGGAATGCGTCCTGGAGGCCGAACTCCTTGTAGAGGTTCGAGACGTCCTCGACCTGACCGGCGTCGATGTAGTCCTGGATCTCCTTGCCGGCGTGGGCCTGGAAGGTGTCCGGCGGGTTGCCGTTCTGCAGCCGCGTCTGGAGCAGGTCCTTGGCGGCGGAGCCGGCACCACCGGCAACGGCACCGTTGACGAACTTGACATCCGGGTTCTGCTCGTTGAAGACCTTGACCAGGGCATCGAGTCCGGCCTTTTCCGAACCGGCGGCCCACCAGGTGAAGACCTCTACCTCGCTGCTGTCTCCGCCAGTGCTGCCACTGTCGTTCTTGTCGTCGGAGCCACTGCTGCAAGCAGCCAGTGCGAGTCCGACGACGGCCGCGCTCGCGACCATCGCGCTCATCCTGCGAGTGACACGCATGTGATCCACCTTCGTTGGTTGTGGAGACTGAAGTCGCGGTCCGGCGTACTCCCTGGAACGCTGCCTTCAGTGGGCGCATCGACGCACCCGAACCTTCGACTCATCCAACGTCCGCCCGACCTTGGTGTCAACTAATGAACGCATCACCGAGAGAATCGTGATCTCGGCGATATCTGTTTGAGCCAATACCGGGGTGATTCGCCCGGAAAACAGCCGTTTTCTGTTGTCTGGCCTCTTGAATGCAAGCCCTTGCCCCCGGCCCGATGCAGCTATCGTGGCGGTTGTGCGCGCTGATCGAGTGACGCCGGGGTCGCAGACTTCACTACGTGAGGCCAACCGGACCCGGATCGTGAGCGCCGTCCAGCAGCGTGGCTCGTTGACCCAGATCGAGCTCGCCGGTGTGACGGGGCTCTCCCCGGCGACCGTGTCGAATATCGTCAAGGAACTCACCGCCTCCGGAGTGCTACACACCTCTCCCTCGACGCGCAGCGGCCGACGTGCGCTCCTGGTCACGCTGGCCCGCAACCTTGGCCTGGTCGCCGGCGTCCACTTCGGTACCCGGTCGCTACGGGTGGCCCTCGCGGATGCCTCCATGCGGGTCGTCGCCGATCAGCGGATGCCGCTCGCCCCGGACCACCGCGCGGATACCGGCCTGCAGCGCGCCGCTCTGCTCATCAGCGAGCTGCTCGCCTCGGTGGATGCGTCCCCGGCCGAACTATTGGGGGTCGGTGTCGGCGTGCCTGCCCCGGTTGATGTCCGCACGGGGCAGATCGCCACGGTCGGCATGCTGCGGGGCTGGGACGGAGTCGACGTCGCTGACCTGCTCGGCACCGAACTCGAGGTCCCGGTGACGGTGGACAACGACGCGAACCTCGGCGCGCTCGCCGAGACCCGGTTCGGGGCTGCTGCCGGTTGCGACGACGTGGCCTATGTCCGGGTCTCGCACGGCGTCGGCGGCGGGTTGGTCCTGGGGGGTCAGGTCGTCCACGGCCGGGCCGGGATCGCGGGGGAGATCGGCCATGTCACGATCGACGAGAACGGTCCGGTCTGCCGCTGCGGCAACCGGGGCTGCCTCGAGATGTTCGTCGGCGCGAACGTGCTGCTTGCCATGCTCTCCGACAGCCGGGGCCACCTGACGTTGCGCGATGTGATCCACGAGGCTCAGACCGGTGATCCGGGCTGCCGGAGGGTACTTTTCGACGCCGGCCAGCACCTTGGGGTGGCCACCGCTAATCTGTGCAACATCATGGACCCCCAGATCGTTGTCGTGGGCGGGCAACTAGCGCAGGCCGGCGAGATTCTCCTCACCCCTATGCGCACGGCCGTGCAACAGCGGACCGTGCCCGCTGCCATGGGCTCAGTGGATGTCGTCGCCTCCGCGCTCGGTTCCGCGGCAGAGGTGCGTGGAGCTTTGGCGGTGGCGTTGGACCAGGCCCGGCTACGGGGAGCACTCGGAGTCGGCGGGTGAACGCGCGCGGAGGGTGGCTCGTCGCGGTCCTGGCCGTCCTGGCACTGACCGTCGGCTGTGCGGTCGCCGGAACCGGTTCGCCGACTCGTCCCACCATCGGCCTGCTGCTCCCGGAGAACAAGACCGCCCGCTACGAGGCGACCGACCGCCCGGCATTCACCCAAGTGGTGGAACGCCGCTGTCCCGGCTGCCAGGTGCTGTACGCGAATGCGAACCAGGATGCCGCTATCCAACTGGAGCAAGCGGAGTCGATGCTCTCCCGCGGAGCGCAGGTGCTCGTCCTCGACGCCGTGGATGCGGTCGCGGCCGCCAGCATTGTGGAAGAGGCTCGGCGGCTGGACGTGCCGGTGATCGCCTACGACCGGTTCGTGGACGGTGCCAGCTACTACGTCTCCTTCGACAACGAGACGATCGGCTACCTGGGAGGACGAGCGTTGGTGGAGGCGCTGGCCGACCTCCCTCGGTCCGACAGTCGCCGCCCAGGGATCCTGCTGGTCAACGGATCACCAACCGATCCGAACTCGGCGGCGTTGGCGAAGGGGGTACACCGGGCGTTGACCGGCGAACCCATCGACATCCTGGCCGAGTACTACACACCGGATTGGAGTCCGGACAAGGCAACCGATTGGGTGGAGGGGCAGCTCACCCAGTACGCGGGCCGGGTGGACGGCGTCTTCGGTGCCAGTGACGGTGTCGCCGGGGGAGCGATTGCGGCGATGCGGGCGGCCGGCCTTGACCCGGTGCCACCCACCACCGGGCAGGACGGAGAGCTGGCGGCGGTGCAACGGATCGTCGCCGGCGACCAGTACATGACCGTCTACAAGGCCACCCAGGTCGAGGCCCGTACCGTGGCCGAGCTCGCGGTGCGGGTGATGCGGGGAGAGCAGCCGGCCGTGACCGCCCGGATCCAGGGGGTCCCCAGCATGTTGTTGGCGCCCCGGACGGTCTTCGCGGCCGACGTACAGCGGGTGATCGTCGACGGTCTCGTCTACACCGAGGAGGAGATCTGCCGCCCTGCCTACGAGCGGGCATGCGCACGGCTCGGCCTTTCCGGAGCGCCATCGTGACGGTGCCACTGGTCGCGCTGCGCGGCGTCACCAAGAACTTCGGCGGGGTGCGTGCGCTCATCGACGTCGACCTCGATCTGCGTGCCCGTGAGGTCCTGGCGGTCATCGGGGAGAACGGCGCCGGTAAGTCAACTCTTGCCGCCGTCGTCGCCGGTGCCCACCGGCCCGATGCCGGACAGGTGCTGGTCGAGGGAATGGCTGTCACCCTCAGCTCGCCGGCAGTGGCGCGCGGACTGGGGATCTCGGCGGTCTTCCAGGAACTCGCGCTGGTTGATGAACTCGACGTCGTGGAGAACCTCTTTCTGGGACGTGAATGGCGGTCCGGGGCGTTCCTGAACGAAGTCGCCATGGAACGCGAGGCCTGGCGGCTACTTGATCAACTCGGCGCGAGTGTGCCATCGGTGCGCCATCCGGTGCGTACCCTCTCCGGTGGGCAACGCCAGATCGTGGCCGTCGCGCGGGCGCTGCTCGGCGAGCCGCGCGTGGTGGTGCTCGACGAGCCCACCGCCTCCTTGGGCATCCGCCAGACAGCAGAGGTCCTCAACCTCATCGAAAGGCTGCGTGAGCGCGGTCATGCGGTTCTCCTCGTCGGACACCAGGCCACCGACCTCCAGGCAGTCGCCGACCGCATCGTGGTCATGCGGCTGGGCCGGGTGCACGGCACCTTCGGTTCCGACACCTCCTATGAGGACCTTCTGGCGGCGATGACGGGCGCGAGCCGGCCGGTGATCGACCGATGACCGGGACGATCGTGCCGAGCACGCGCGAAGAGCTGTGGGGCCGGCTGCGCGCTGGAGACCTGCGCACGGTGCCGATCCTCGCCGGGCTGCTCGCCATGTGGCTGGTCTTCGGTCTGGTAAACCCGGCCTTCTGGTCGGCGGAGAACCTGGTCAACCTGAGCCTGCAGAGCGCCCCGACGGGGATCATCGCCCTGGGCGTGGTACTCGTGCTGCTGGTGGGGCAGATCGACCTGTCGGTGGGGTCCGTGAGCGGATTGGCCGCGGCCGTGCTCGCCGTGGCCACGGTGCGGTTGGAGTGGCCCTTCTGGCTGGGTCTGCTGCTGGCCTTGACCGTCGGGGTGATCGTGGGATTGGGCTATGGCCTTGCCTTCAGTCGGCTCGGCCTTCCGAGTTTCGTGTTGACCCTGGCCGGACTCATTCTGCTCGCCGGGGTGCAACTGCGTGTCCTTGGCCCGGAGGGTTCGGTGAACCTGCCGTTCGAGTCGGTGTGGGTGCGGGTGATTCAGCGTGGCTTCGTGCCCGACGCGATCGCCTGGGTCGGTGTCGGTGCTATCGCGTTGAGTTATGTGGGGATATGCCTTCGCGAACGTGGCCGACGGCTGCGGGCCGAGCTCGCGCATGAATCGGTAGCTGCGGTGGTGGGGCGCGGGTTGGCGCTCGCGCTGCTCTGCGCCCTCGTGGTCGGGTATTTGGGCAGTGCCCGTGGTGTCGGGTACGCGGTGGTGCTCTTCGTGGGCCTGGTGGTGGTGGTGGATGTAATGCTGCGCCGGACCAGGTGGGGTCGATCCGTCCGGGCGATCGGCGGTGACCGGCGCGCGGCGCTATTGGCCGGGGTACCCGTGCGCCGCACGATGGTCTCCGTCTTCGTGGCCTGTTCGACCTTCGCCGCGTTGGGCGGATTGGTCGCAGCCGGCCGGTTGGCGGCCACCAACCAGGGCACGGGCGGTGCCGAGACCTACCTGACGGCGATCGCGGCGGCGGTCATCGGCGGCACCAGCCTCTTCGGTGGCCGAGGCAGTGCGTGGTCTGCGGTACTCGGCGTGCTGGTGCTGCAGTCCATCGCCAATGGACTGACCCTGATGAACCTCGACAGCGCGACTCGGTACATCGTCACGGGTGCGGTACTGCTGTTGGCCCTGGGGGTGGACACCGTGGTGCGTGGAAGGCGGGAGAGATGACGAAGGCGGAAGAGCTGAGGTGGCTTCGCGCGCAGTTCGAGTCGCTGCTCGGCTTCGGCCGGGCCTCGCTGCAGCCCGATGGTGGGGCGCAATGGCTCGACGAGGATGGCCGGCCCGACCCGGCCCGGCCGGTGCACACGTGGATCACGGCGCGGATGGCGCATGTCTACGGTTTGGCGGCGCTGCTGGGAGACGATGACGGCACCACCGCCGATCTCGCGCTCGACGGGTTGCGGAACGTCCTGGCCGACCGTGTCGACGGCGGTTGGTTCGCCTCCGTCGGCACACAGGTGGACGCCGAGAAGAGTGCCTATGCCCACGCCTTCGTGGTGCTGGCGGCTGCCACGGGCACGGTTGCCGGACGTCCGGGTGCTGACGTGCTGCTCGACGAGGCGCTGACCGTGTTGGACCGGCATTTCTGGGAACCGGCACCGCAGATGTTCGCCGACAGTCGCGCGCGGGATTGGTCGGTCACCGACCCCTATCGCGGGGCGAATGCGAACATGCATGCGGTGGAGGCGCTGCTCGCGGCACATGATGCGACCGGGGACTCGCAGTGGTGGGAACGGGCGGCCGCGATCTGTGACCGCATCGTCGACGTCGCCGCACGGAATGAGTGGCGGATTCCAGAGCATTACGACCAGTCATGGGCGCCACAGCTGGAGTACAACGCCGACCGGCCTCGCGACCCCTTCAAACCCTACGGTTCTACGCCGGGGCACGGTGCGGAGTGGGCACGGCTGCTCGTGCACCTCGACGTGGCAGCGCCGACCCCGGCGAACCGCGCCGCCGACGGGCGGCCCGGGCCGCACATCGACGCGGCCGCTGCGCTCTTCGACCGGGCCGCCGCCGATGGGTGGGATGCCGAGCATGGTGGTTTCGTCTACACGGTCGACTGGTCCGGGCGACCCGTGGAGGCGCGGCGGTTCCATTGGGTGGCGGCCGAGATGGTCGCGGCCGCCGGGATACTCGGCCGGGTGACGGCGCAATCACGTTTCGAGTCGATGGCGCAGGACTGGTGGGTGTGGATCCGGGCGGCGTTGGTAGACGACGCCCGTGGGTCGTGGCGGCACGAACTCGATGAGTTCAATCGGCCGTCAGCGACGACCTGGGCCGGTAAGCCCGACATCTACCATGCGGTCCAGGCCGTGTTGTTACCGCAGTTGCCGTTGGCGGGGTCACTCGCGGCCTCGGCGCGACAGGGGATTGCGGCGGGGTAAACGCCGCGGCCTGGCCAAGTACTGGGGTCGGCACCGCGGTCGGCCGAGTGCGGGGTTGGCCGGGTTCCGTCGTCTCGTCGTCGGCCAGGTGCGGGTCGGCTGGCGGTCCCGCACCCAGCCGAGTGCTGTACTTTCAGTCGAGTGCTGCGGCTTGAACCGCAGCACTCGACTCCACCCGCAGCACTCGAGGAGTCCGCCACGGTTGACGGGCTGCGGCACCGCCGGTG
>JAVBNE010000089.1:0-4915 GCA_031551755.1 Cellulomonadaceae bacterium
TATTTGTAACCATAGCTTTTGCTTACGGGGTCGCCGGTGTCGTATCCAACACAAAGGCCTTCGCCGCTATTGAGCGAAAAACGGCCGGCTTGCGTACGGAAAGGCGCTTGGGCTACCATCTTGTCGTCGATATAGAGTTTCATCGTACCAAGGCATTCTGATTTTTCGGTCATTTTTTCCTTGATAAATTCCACGCCGATAATGTGTTTGCCGGTAGGCATAGCATAACTTAAATTTTGTAATGGATCGAGGCCAAGGAAATTGTATTCGAAATTCACTTTATTGTCTTTCAAATACATGGTGTAACCGCCAAAGCGTGAACCTTGCGATACGATAACGCCTTTAGCGCCGGCTTTCAAATCCACTTCGGCCAAAATTTTGAACGAACGGGCAGATGTGCGGACAGCATTGGCTTCGGGCACTTCGGTCGTATTTGGGTAATAAGTGTAACGGCCATCGGCAGGAATGGCAGGGTCGTACTCATATTTAATAAATTCGAGGATACTCAAGTCGTTCAATGGAAGTACATTGTTTTTCTTGGCTTCTTCTATCCACAATTTTTTCATTTCTTCCACTTTTTCAGGATATTTTGCCGCCAAATTGGTAGATTGCGAACGGTCGACATCCGTATGGTATAATTCCCATTTGTCTTGATCGAAATGACCTAAGTTTGATGGCATCGGGCCATGTACGGCAGTTGCCATCCAGCCTTCTTTCCAAATACCGCGTGTACCCAACATTTCGTAATACTGTACTTTCTTTTCGGTAGGCGCGTTGGCATTGTCGAAGCTCGAAACCATAGATACGCCTGCCAACGGGGTTTGCTTGATACCATGTACCACATCGGGCATCGTCACGCCGCAAGCTTCCAAAATAGTGGGAACTATGTCGGTAACATGATAATATTGGCTGCGTAATTCGCCACGGGCTTTAATGCCTTTTGGCCAAGAGATAACCAATGGGTCGCAAGTACCGCCACTGTAGCCCGAATAGCGTTTAAACATTTTGTAAGGTGTTGAAAAAGCCATTGCCCATCCGGTAGGATAGTGATTGTAGGTATCGGGGCCGCCCAATTTATCCATCATGGCGATATTGTTCTTGATATCATCAGGATAGGAATTGAAATAGTAAGTTTCGTTGATTGTTCCATTTGGACTGCCTTCGCCCGAAGCGCCATTGTCGGCACAATAAATCACCAAGGTATTATCCAACTGTCCGGATTCTTCCAGATAATCTATCACGCGTCCCACTTGTGCATCGGTGTATTCCGAAAAACCGGCAAACACTTCGGCCATGCGCGAGAACAATTTCTTTTCGTCTGCCGAAAGCGTGTTCCAAGGGCGTACCATGTCCAATTCGGATGCAATTCCTTTTGGCAAAGGATTTTCCGGCGTCAGTTTGGTGCCTTTCGGCAAAATACCCTTTTCAATCATTCTGGCCAATACCCATTCGCGATAAGCGTCATAACCGGCATCGAATTTACCTTTATATTTGTCGATATATTCCTTTGGGGCTTGGTGTGGCGCATGGTTGGCGCCCGGATTATACCACATATACCAAGGTTTGTCGGGGCTGGCTTGTTTAGAATCACGGATATATTGAATGGCTTTATCCGCCAAGTCTTTCGACAAGTGATAACCTTGTTCCGGCAAATAAGGCTGTTCAATGGTGTGGTTATCTTCTGTCAAAGCAGGATACCATTGGTTACTTTCAGCGCCGACAAATCCATAGAAACGGTCGAAGCCTAATGCCAAAGGCCAATCTTTTTTCGAAGAACCCATGCCGAAAGCATCTACCGGCACATTGTGGTTTTTGCCAATCCAGAAAGTCGACCATCCGGCGTCGCGCAAAATGGCGGCAATCGTTGCATTCGATTCGGGAATATGACCACTGTAGCCCGGAAAGCCAACTGCCGACTCGGAAATAGTTCCATAGCCGTTTTGATGGTGGTTGCGTCCGGTGAGCATACAGGAACGTGTGGGTGACGAAACCGAAGTCGTGTGCCATTGCGTATAAGTAATACCATTGGCAGCTAATTTTTCCAACGTAGGCATATTCACGGCGCCACCATAAGGCGACCATGTGGCCTGGCCTGTATCATCAAACAGAACGATCAACACGTTGGGTGCATTTTTAGGGGCTTTGGGGTAAAGAAAAGCATTCCAATCCGGTTTTGAATTTCTAATATCAAGTTCGATGGCGCCATCGAACTTTTTGTTGGTTTCCTGCGCTACGGCTTGTTGCCCGCATAAACCGCCAACAGAGCATAAGGCCGTTGTAGCCAATAATGCTTTGTTTTGATGTGTTTTAATAAAATTTTTACTCATACTATTATGAATTTGAAATACATTTATTTTTTAATAATCGATAATTTGCCGGAATGATAAGATTCCTTCGCCCCCTCTTTATGGAAACTTAAACAATTCAGGATGAAAAAAAGTTCATAGTAAGTGTCATTTAATTAATGTTGCAATTTTTTATTGCTTTTCAGAGAAATACTTCACTGCGTAAATATCACCTGCAACTGCGCAATGGCCATCCATCGCCCGATGCCTTCGGGGACAACGGCGTTGTAGAAGCCCTGCATGGAAGCGCTGTAGTAGAATTTACCCATTTTAAACGTTTTTCCTACGCCGCCGCCAAGAGGAACCGTCCATTTATTATCCGCATCGGCAAGCCAATTGGCCGTGATGGTGGCATTGCTTTCCAGATACCAGCCTTTCGGGAAATTATAGTACGCCACATATTGTGCGCTAAACATATTCACTTGATTGATGCCCGTGCCGCCCAGCGACCAAAAGTTTTGCGCCACCACGCCACCCGAAAAAACGCTTCCGTTATAATAAAGCAAAGCCGCAGGCCCCATGCTCAGGCGGTTACTGCCCAACTCGGGTGTGGTTCGCGTAGGAATTTGCAAGGTAGGGCCAACGCCCCAAACCCACGGCCCTTTGGGTTTGGCAGCAGGACGCAGAAAGGCATTGAACAGGATATTCCCCAAGCCGAAAACCTTGTCCCCTTCGGGTGTCATGGCCGGAAGCCACTGGATGGGAATAATCGTGTAGGTATTGATTTTTACTTTACCAATGGTAAACGGAAATACGGGTTGAACAGACAATGAGTTGGCATTGCCTTCGCCCACCGGAAGCGTAACGTTTTGAAGGAAAACGCTCTTGAATCCGCTCATCGGGTTTTGCTTTTCCCGGGTTACTTCTTCCAGGGTCATCCCTTTTTTTTGAGTCGTATCGGATTCCTGTGCTGTGCAGTATAAGCTTGATAGAAATCCCAGAAATAAGATTGTTATTAGTTTTGTTCTCATAAGCAATGTTGTTTAAACTTGTTTAAGTTGAAAAAATACTTCATTATAAATAACAGAATTCTTACTCTTTTGTTCTAAGCCGTTTTGCGTATCAATAATAGATTCAGGTAGCTTTATGCCTCTCTACTCATCCATTTCCAAGCCGGAACAAGGTGGATTTTCTTTCCCTCAGCAAGCAATTCATCTTCCTGATTAAGCGTGATATTGCTTTTGCTTTAAACAAATGTTGCTGTTCGTCAAATGCAGCTTGTATGTCCGATTTTTAAACCATAGTGTATATTGTCAATATATAAATCTGTATATTGTCAGTATATAAATCGGACCAGCGGCTGCTTGCGGACAGCTAAACTATCCCACGAGAAGAAAGCCGAAGCTGGCGACAAAAGCTAAAAACCTCGATTTCAGCCCACAGGGACAGGCAAGTTGGGTAGCGTTTTGCCCATCATCATAAAGGTATAATTTCTCTTATTAAGTCACCCTTGAAACCATTATAATTACTTCCTTTGTATAAATCCGTCAGAAGTTCGCTGAAATCTTTCACAATAGACATGGATGTTTCCGACAAATTACTGGTCAACAATCCATAACCTACAACACCTGGATTACACAACACTTTGTCCACTTGCATAATTGCCATTATCAATTCTATGCACAATAAATTACCTGTATTATTGCTCGATAATTTATCAACCATATAATTATTGATTCGTTCCCTTTCTTGATATGTATTAAATCCATACCATAATACACATTTTAGTCCTTGCTTCGTCGCTTGAACAAACAGGTCGAAATAGGTTTGCCCGTTTTTTGATGGTTTGTCAATTTCATAAGGGTCAATGTGTATCAATGTCGATTGAGGCAATGTGGGTAATAAATTATATGTCCCAATAACAGAGTCTTGATTCAATAATTTCACATTCTCGGACAGTTGTTGCCGCTCTGCAAAATCGCGTATATTATTCAATGGGTCAGGTTCAATATCAAAAAATATAAATCTTTCTGTACTGTTTTGTAGAATATTCATTGCCAATCCAGGCGACCCTAAGTATCGATTGTTCTTTACCTCTACACTTTCTAAGTTGAAATACACTGAATTGAACAATTCTTTGTAATTCTTCGCCTTATCAATGAAAAAATAAATGCCATATTGTTGTTCAGGGGTACGACTCAATAAATATTCCGCACAAGCCGAATTTGTTTCTACATAAATTTGCGGTTGTTCGTCTTTCATTACTTCGCATAATACTAAATGCTTCAAGACATCCGCTGGTTTTCCGAAATGTGTATAAATCATCCTTTTTTATTTATTTTTTCACATAAACCGTCCTGCCCAGCAGCATGGTGTAGGTAACGCTCACGCCCCATTGTGGGCCTGTATCCGGCGTGACCACATACCACAAACCGTCGAGGTCGATGTTGCCGACCCAGCGTTTGCCCATCTTGAATACCCGGCTCACCCCGAAACGGATGGGAACCATGTGTTCGCCGTTTGTCCAGTCGAAAGTGGATTCGCTCTCAAGCGCCAGCCCAAAACCGTTTTCGAAGGTGTAGTCTATCCAAGGGTTGACGAATGCATAACTCACATCGGGGCGGTCGGGA
>JAVBNE010000055.1:0-3078 GCA_031551755.1 Cellulomonadaceae bacterium
AACCAGTCAGGTTGAGCAGCACCCTCTGAGAACGACAACAATGAGGTGGTGGTGACTGGCAGTGATGTGTGACAGCAGTGATGATGTCATTAAAAGTCGTTCTTGTTTCACTGCTCAACCTGTCTAATGTGTATAGTCCATTCACCATGAGATGAGACTTGGTCCCACCTCTGTCACATGGTCTGAGACAAGTCTATTACCTCATTTTAGGTTAATGTGGATAGGCATTTTCCCCACTTTAGAACCTGGTGACGTTTCACTTTATTTAGAATTCTGGGAGATGGTTTGTCCTTTTCTCCCTGATAGAAAATTAACTTCTTTCAAAGTGGTGTGGCTAAAGTCCGCCACACACCAAGCACTATACCATATAGCACTATAAACGGTGTGCTATATGCTCATGTGATAAATATATCACATCTGTTGTGTGAATGATTATAGGTTATGCTATAGTCTGCCTTTAAAATAAAACCAAACTTTATTTAATAAAATAACTTCATGGTTTATAACTTTCTCTTCAAAACCAAAAACAAATGATTCAACTTCATTATGTCACATTGATGAGATGCATTTACAAAATTTGGCTTCAAAAATAAAATTTTCTTCTGTTCCAACTATTAATTGTTTAAAATACCAAAATTATTATTCTTTTAACTATAATATTATAATTGTTGAATTGGTTAAAATTTAAAAAGGCATAAGTACATTTTACAACAACAAAATTGTTGGTAGACATACTCCCTTACACGTATTTTGTGTTGTAAGTTAGTGTGTGCTGTATGTATCAGTTTTCACTTTTCAGTAAGATCCTGCATAATGCTGCTCCACTTAACGCTGTTTCAGTATTATGCAGTACTAAGCAAAAATGTTGACACTAGAGAATATATTGTTGTCAATGAAATTGTCAAGCTAGCTGGTCAAACAGGGTTGGATAATATAAATGCACAGGATATTGATGAAATATTTCAAGTAACAACAGGTGAAAGCCCTTCCAATGATGATCTTAAAGAATTAGTAGAACAAGTGGATTTAGATGATGAAGTTAGCATTTCTGAAGATGAGGAGCAAAAGGAACTCTCAACTGATTTTCTAAAAAAAGTTTAGCCACTATAACAGAAATTATGGATCAATTTGTACAAATTGATTTAAATTTTGATACGAGTTCAAAGGCAAGACGAAGTGTCATTGATGTGATGACTTGCTATCGACAACTGCTTGCTGAATGAAACAGGCCTAGATAAACGACTTTAGATGACCTTGTCACAAAAAAACAAAAAATATCAAATGAGGAAGACCCTTCCTCATCACAAACATGACATCTTTACTCAAGCTTTTTAGATTTTCATGAATGTTTTATAAATAAAAATGGATATTAGCAATAAATAAGTCCATAATTGATGTAATAAAAAACTATTTAACAATTAATGTTACAAAATAAAACAAAAAATAACTGATAAATTTTCTTATTATTTGTTCTGTTTCACTTATCCCCATTATTTACGCGTTAAGATGACCTCGTTTAATGCTGGAACTTATTGGAACATATCCCCTGCATTAAGTGGTGTCTTACTGTATTTTTAAAATATATCCAGGCTGACAAACTCTGCTATATAGCGAAGTTTTATAGCTTATATTACACTATGTATTATGCCTCGTGTGCACCCTTCCATTGAAAGCCACACGTATGAAATTGCTGCTATATAGCTGGAAATCATATCTATAGCATATAGCGCTTGGTGTGTGGCGGCCTTAAGTCTCATCTCATGGTGGACGGACTATACTTTATTTAACTAAGTGTACAAGTCGATTGCAATAAGAACTAGTTTATTATGCGTTATACTCAGGTGCTAAAAAGGACAGCTGTGATGTGGACCAATGCTTAATCACCCTACTTATTTGAAAATTTCATTGTTAAGCATTTCTAAGAAAATGTGTTGTTTTTGGATTCATAATCCCCCGCCTTACCAAAATTAAAATCTGGCCACGTTACACATGGAGCCACAAAGCAACGTGCACCTTAGGGAAATGACACTCCTTCAATGACAACCTGGGAGGGGCTTCAGCCCATAAAGAATATATTTTACAGGAATAACACTTCCTCAATGTCAACAAATAGAACCTAACACTCACCGGAAATCGTTAACGTGTAATGGTTTATCTAATGATAAATAGGATTACAAATAGGTGGTGTTCAATGTTGGCCCACCAAAAGCACATTGTACGTATTGACACAGATAACAATAGTCATGGCAAGTAGTAAATCAACGTCTCTTCACCAATTAAAAGAGATGGTGCGAAGGTTCCTTTATATTTATGTTTTGATAAGAAATATTTCCATTGAAACTTGGAAAAAGATATTCACGTGGACGAAGCACAAACATATCTCAATTCAATTATTTAGTTGTGAAAACACGGACTCATTTGGCGAAAAAAATGGAAGGATACGCAAACAGGAGAATTCAGTGTCTGTTAATTGATACTGTAATGTTAGGGGTAAGTACAAATGCCTGTAAAGTCTAGTTTTAAATGTTGAGCGGTTTTCATTTGACGTGAGCTCCCCACAGTTATGTAGTGATCACAGCTATCTCGGTATATGAAACGTGTCAAACTGAATCAGACGTTTGTAAGCAACGTTTAAACGCCTAAAGCATGGCTAATCATTTGGCGGCCGACGTGGGAAACACCACAGGCAGTCCTGCTCCTGTTTTGAGTTTTAATGTCCATCCTTGAAGGAGCTGCTTGTTAATCATAATCACCTTATGGAATCATCAACGGAGAAATCCATTGCTTTATGTAGATCAGCAGTTACCAAACTTTTTCGATTCTCGGCGCCCTTGCTGACTTCGGGTTATCCTAGATCCCCTATGCATAATCGTAACTAGGAGCTTTAGCTGGAGTAGGGTCAGACCCCAGATGCCTATAAGTCCTTTGTCTGTCTATAAAAATGTGAGTGTGACTTTAGTCTTGGGGAGAGAGGGCAGGTAAGATTGTGGGGTGGGCCAAATCAGATTCCGAGGTGGGCCAGGCCCACCTGGCCCCCAGGTGGACGGGTGCTTCAGTGGTCGGGGTGAAGTAGGGTCG
>JAVBNE010000072.1:0-3153 GCA_031551755.1 Cellulomonadaceae bacterium
CCTAGTGTCTGGCCCACACTAGGGCCCGGCCAAGGAGGATATGTTTTGCAGCAGCCTCCTATCGATTTGCCATGCAATTGCAGGGTTCCGAGTTTTAGCGCATTTTCTAGGGGCCGTACCTAAGGAACCAGCCCGCAGAGGAAGATTAGCCTGGTGTCAAATGAAGCGCATACATTCCCTCTATTAAGGGGAACAAATCCCAGAGCCCCAACTAGTCCCAAACCCGAGCTACGGGCCGGCGATGGAAGGGTAGTCTCACAGCGCACGATCAAAAAGACTCTTGGCATGAGCCTCAGTGGACATGGGACGAATTTTCCGGGGTTAAAACTATTGTTGAAGATTTTGGAAATCGTAATTTATGAGATTTGCGTGGTATTTGTTATAATTTTGAATTTTGAGAATATTACAGCCGACGTACAACGGCCCAATTTCATTTAGGTACATATTTCAATTGGGCTGCAGAAAATTCGTCCCAGGTGCGATGAGGCTAGCGCCAAGTCTTTTTGATCATGCACCGTGAGAGTACCCTTCCGTTGCCGGCGCCTAGCTCGGGGTTGGGACTAGGTTAGGCTCTGGGGGTTTCTTCCCTTTAATAGAGGGAATGTATGCGCTTCATTTGACACCAGGCTAGTCTGCCTCTGCGGGCTGGTTCCTTAGGTACGGCACCTAGAAAATGCGCTAAAACTCGGAACCCTGCAATTACATGGCAAATCGATAGGAGGCTGCTGCAAAACATATCCTCCTTGGCCGGGCCCTAGTGCTGGCCAAACACTAGGTAGGGTTTTGGGATTTTCTCCTCTTAATTAGGGCCATATATGCGCTTCGTTTGACGTTGGCCTGGTTCGGCTCCATGGGCTAGTCCCCCCGATATGGCCTTTTGAAAATGCGTCAAAACCCGGAGTTTTTGTCTATTTTCAGAGTTGGTCATTTCCAACAATCTCTGTTTTTTTTGTCAACCTGTTTCATTGATTTTCATCTGGGGTTCGTCTATATGGGCAGTGGGCCTATGATGTCGAGGACGAATTTTCCGGGGATGAATTGTTGGGGACGAACTTTCCGGGGACGAATTTTCCGCAAACCCGAACATTCACAACCAAATTCTTCATACTATACGAACTAAATAGTTGTGTATGTCACCCAGCACATTATCTCAATCAATTAATCACCTCTAGCCCTTAACCCGCCACCGGAACGGTCGGGTTGACAACTAGCCGCCCTCCATGTCCCCCTATCCTTTTCAAAGGGCCCTTTCAATACAAGGGCCCTCAAATCCAACCGTATCACCTGTTTCCAGGTCAGTTGCGGTCTACCCTTCATTCTAAGCTGGCCAAATCACCGCAGTCGGTGGTCCCTCATCTTATCCCGTATATCTGCCACCTCCAGGCTCCCTCGTATGTAATCGCTTCTAATCCTGTCCTTTTGGAATAACCCCCCCCCCCCCATGTCGCGCAGCATGCGCATCGCAGTTATCTGAATCTTTTGTTCCTGGCTTCACCCAGGAGGACCTACATTATAGCGTTATCTAATAAACATTAAGTCTTTTTTTCCTGAGAAGTTTTCGAAATATTAACGGAGATAACGGGCAACCATCAATGGCTTGTTCCGTTTTCCAGTGTCCCACTGTTAACAAAACACAATTGGTGCAATAGTTATCCTTTAAGTTATATACGGAATACTCAAAAGACTACAGTATTTTATTTTTATTGAATCGCTTTATAAAATAAGTGATCACGGTGACCAGGCACTGTAGTGTAAGGCCTCATAAGTGTGGTATTGGTGTTGATTTAAGGGCCTTGTGTCATAACTCACGGAAGTCATATAGCGTGGGGGTCTGATAGGAAAAAGACTATGATATTAAGCTTTGTAAAAAAGGAACCATGATAGCTAAAATGTGGGAAATGGGCTTATTAGTATTTCAACATATTTGACTTCGACAATTAAAGATTACAAAAAACTGTTTTACTTTTTCGTTAACCTTATAATAGGCGTCAATAAAATGATTGTGTCGCATCAGCAAGTCTTATTATCTCTTAACCACAGATCATTGTCTCTGAGGGGCAGGTGATAGGTCATCACAAGGACTGAGATGGATCAATAGATGAACATGAGACGTCAAGTACAAGGATCAACAATGGAGTTCGGGGAATAGAATCATCATTCTTCTGATGCACACATTCCGAGTAGCCATATGACAAGTCAGGTGATTCATGTCATTTCCTAGAACATGTCAGATTCCCAGATGTTCAGTAGAGGACACTGCATGTGTTACTTATTGGACTAGTTTGCCCTTTCACTCCTATGTACGTATCTGAGTTTGAGCCTTCCCTGCCACGAAAATCAAAGTCAGTCAGCCAGCCACGAGAGCCTGAGCTGTGTTGGTTGTCAGAAAGTTAGGGAATAGATATGATGGTGGCTAATAGAAATCTTATAGTTCGATAGTTTAAGATATAAGAAATTGTCCTTACTTCAAGAAATTGATGTTGATCGAATGTCCTTGCCACCCAGCCGAAATGATCATGTAGTCGAGCTCTTTCAGGATCAAATGCAACTGATGCAAAACTTGACGCTGTAATGCTGATATCATCAAACATCCTGCTCTGTAATCCGACTGGATTTAAACATTCTGAAACTAAATTATTAAAGAATTAATAATCAAATATAAGGGCTGTTCTAGAACGTTGGCCATGGGAAAGTTCTGAACCTGTTAGCGGATCGCAGGGGCTGTTTTTATGTAATTAACGAGACAACACCCTAAATATTAACTAATCTCGTCTTGACACATTCAGGTTCATAATCTCGGGAAATCACAATCCCATTACTTGAAGCAATATAGAGGCTTCTTTGCTGTCACGACCAAGGACACGTTTTGAAAACCTGGAGTAGAACGTCAATTATCCGACGGCGACCTTCAAAAGTTCTGGGGCATAAAAAATCATAGTATGGGAGGGAGGCAGGCAGGGAGGGAGGGGGGAAGGGAGGCAGGGTGATGGAGGAAGTAAGGGGGAAGGGAGGCCGGGAAAGATCGGAAGAGCGTCGTGGAGGGAAAGAGTGTACGTTGGAGTGTAGAGCGGGGGGGGGGGCGGGGGATGAACAGGGGGGGGGGGGGGGGGGGGGGGGGGGGGGGGGGGGGGGGGGGGGGGGGGGGGGGGGGGG
>JAVBNE010000102.1:0-5804 GCA_031551755.1 Cellulomonadaceae bacterium
AAGCGGGTGCCCATCAAGGTGAAAGGCAAATTCTATAGGACAGTGGTGAGGCCAGCGATGCTCTATGGGACGGAATGCTGGGCAGTCAAGAAGAGTCAGGAACAAAAGATGCAGGTGGCAGAGATGCGCATGCTGCGCTACTTCTGTGGAGTGTCCCGCAAGGACAGGATTAGGAATGACCGCATCAGGGGGAGCCTGGGGGTGGTAGATATACGGGAAACCACCGACTGCGGTGGTTTGGCCATGTGATGAGGCGAGAGGAAATGGACCTGGTAAGGGTGGGACAGGAGCTCAGGGTGGAGGGGAAGCGCCACAGGGGCAGACCTAAGCTGACCTGGGAGCAGGTGATCAGGGGAGATATGAGGGCCTGGGGTATAGACAGGACCCTGGCGCACGATAGGAGGGCCTGGAGGGCTGCGATACGGCGACCCGACCCTGCCGATGGCGGGACAAGGGTTGGAGTTGATTGATTGAATGTGACAGCATTGTGTGCATGGTTTGAAATTCCTTCCATGATGAAGAACAACTAGCAAACTACAGTATTGGACAAATACTACACCTGATAAGCCATCGATTACAGGCGCATAAATAGAATTAATATAAATCGTAACAATTGAAAGTGTTTTCTATCCTTTTGCTATTTGCACAGCTATACTTGGCATTTCTTTGAGAAGAGGGCCATTCACTTTTGGCTACTTCACCTTTTAAGGAACCTTGACGCGATTGTTGGACACGCGGCGATCATGATGCCACTGTCAATCAGTCAATCAACTCTAGCCCTTACCCCGCCAGCGGCAAGGTCGGGTTGACGAATCGTCGTCTTCCTTGTCCTCCTATCCTGCGCCAGGGTCCCCTCTATCAAAAGGGCGCTCAAATTCGCCCGTATAGTTCCCAGGTCAGTTTCGGCCTACCCCCCTGGATACCCCCGACTAGGTCCTGGTCATCCCGCCTCATCACATGGTCAAACCACGGTAGTCGATATTCCTTCGTCTTATCCCTTTTATCCGCCACCCCCGGGCTCGTTCTTATATAGTCGTTCCTAATCCTGCCCTTTCGAATGGTGCCACTAATCCCTTGGAAAAAAAACAACATACATGTGGTGCTCCAAATACTGCGATAGGATAGCGCAGAAACCGCCAGAGACATTACACAACTGATTGAGCATCTATGGCCCAACACAAATTGTCACACTGTCGGATGCCATCAGGCAAACCATTCAAAACCCTCGTATGCACACATAGATTCGCCGTCCGTGGACCGGCCTCAGTGGTGCAGTGGTTAGCGCGCTTGGTCATTGTGTTTGTTATCACAGGTCGGCGGTTTCTTTAGGGTGAGAGGGGAAACCTCCCCGTGTGGTGCATACGATGTTGCCTGCACGTCAAAGAACCCCTTCCACGTGGAATAAAATATATGCGTGGATTGGCAAAATTCCCAGGAACTCAGCCGTTACGTTACGTTAAATAACCAAAATAACCCAAATAACCGACAAGTCCCCTGTGGGGAAGCGTGGTTTCACCTCCACTTAGTGGATTCGCACCTGATCAAGGTCGTTGGTTCCTTCCTTTAGGGCGAAGGTGAAAGCTCAAGTGCGCCTGACGTCGGATGACGACGACAGTGCCTGCACGCCAAAGATCCCTGTCTGCCTTGGAAACAACGTGTAGATCGGATGATACGTTCAATATCCTGGCCTCTACCTGCTCTGATAGCTGTATTGTAGCCTGAAATGGGTTAGATCATGGCTCAGTACGTCTTCCTTATGCCTGTGATCGAGGTCAGAGGCATCCTCGTTGATGGTGTCCATTTGTAGATGAAAGTGTTCATTCCTCTCCTTGCGGTAATCATTCCCACGGATTAGCTCTAGGGGAGGGCTGGCTATGGTTTACCAGGGGAGGGAATCGTTGACATGACTGGACAAATACATGAATAATTATCAAGACTGTTATGTCAATAAGGCCTTTTGGCTCAACGTCAGATCGAATTAGAGCGCGTCTGCTGAATATCGCGAAATGTTGCGCTGCTTTTTAAGCCGCCCTAGGTAGTTAACGTGCCTGGCCACTGTATTTGGAGTCCACTGTTGCCAAATGTAGCATCTTGGGTGCTATTATTTCATCTTTCTTCTTTTTTGGCATCTTCTTAATTAACTTCTCCTGAAGAAATCTTCCAATTTCATGCATTATTAATCGTATTCATCCTGGTCCAAGCTTAGCCAAATCTGCATTAAAATTTGTTTCTTGCATTGTAAAACTGATGCACACAATCGCCGCTTACCATGTCCGCCTGTCCTGTGTCAGGGTCTCCTCTATCCCAAGGACCCTCAAATCTGCTCGTATCACCTGCTCTCAGGTCACTTTCAGTCTACCCCTTTCTCGCCTACCCTCCTCTCTATGCCCCTTTATAGCCCTGACGAGGTCCTCCTCATCCTGCCTCATCACATGGCCAAACCACCGCAGTCGATGATCTCGTATCTTATCCCTTAAATCCGCCACCCCCAAGCTACCCCTTATGTAGTCGTTCCTAATTCTGCCCTTTCGGGAGACCCTACTCAGGTATCGCCGCATGCGCAACGCAGCTACCTGCATCGTATGTTCCTGGCTTTTCTTCACCGCCCAGCATTCCGTCCCATAAGCAGTGCTGGCATTCCGGAGCATTCCAGAGTCATGGGGATATTGATGCCGATGCCACCCACAGAGTTAGAGCAGGACGTTGTGCTAAGCATGTGGTGCCAGTGAGTAAGCTAACCTGGCACCATATGGTGAACCTGATGGCAGAGGCCTACGTTTATTATTCAGGAGCTTTTCATTTCATGCCAGTAATTTTAAAATTAAAATGAATGGTGAAGAACTGTTCGGTAGGTGACGACGCAATCATTATTAAACCAGTTGTTGTGATTTTATCCATTAGTTTTCAGTTAAGGCTTTGGAATGTAGTATAGGTGTCATTAGAACCAGGATAAGGCTTACAGGACGGTCATAAAACTTGTTAGCAGCGCTTTCATGACGATGGCATCCTAAATGACATCTGTGAAGGAATTTGTCTAGCACCCAATTTCTTAAAACAGCACCTTTTTTCAATGCTACTAGCACCAACAACTCCTATTTACGTCCCTTTTTCCCGCTGTGCAGGGTGCGGACGGGTGACTGTTGGCCGAGTGATTGAAGGCCGCCTCTCCAGGGCAACTGCCCCCAGTATTTAAGCCGGCAGGGTTTTTTGTCGAGCACCAGGAATCGAAAAACCCCACCGGCACCGACGCGGGCTCGAACCAACCACCTGCAGCGTACGCCACAAGATGGTCGGCGAGCCCACTAGGCCACTGGGACCTCTTCAATGCCACTAGCACCATCTGAAAAAATTGTCTGGCAACACTTGGAGTTGTTGGAGGCACAGGTTCGAACCTGAATGGGGTAGGTGTTGTGACTGGTGTCTATAGTGAGAGGGAAACGTCAAGTTCACTTTACGTTGGATGGGAAGTAAAGCTGTGATCCCATGTGGTGCATACGATGTTGCCTGCACGAAACCCTTTCCACTTGGAAAAAAATATACTCTACGTGTGGATCGGCCCAGGAACTCACCCTCCCCCTGGCGTCGGTAAATGGCCATCCCAAGCAACTGATACGCCCACGTTAAATAATCGATCCTCTACCTTTTAAGGCCACTTCGAATATTTCGACCCGACAGGCCAGGGGGAAATTTCCTCATCATCCTCAATGGCCAGTAGTCCGCCCCTGAGTAACTCCACTCCGTACTTCAATGTTTCAGAATTGAAAATGAAGCAGTTTGTTAGGCAGACAGCAACGCTTGGTCACGAACTCGGAACTGGGTCGGTAGTGTCATTAACCTAGCGGCAAATAACTATTTCTGTTTTTGGGTGGTTTTTGTAATCGATCCTCGAAAATGGTCTCACGACATCATAAAACTAGAGCTTTAATAACGTTCACAGTGTTCACAGTTACAGGTTTTAATCAGTAATGATTCTATTGCACCTAAGGCTATCGAATCATTGCAACGTCAGGAGGCGAGTTCCCATACAGAGACATTTTGACATTTTACAGTTGTTACAGAAATATAGTTTCCTTGCAGAGGATAAATCTGTACTTCCTCATAGACGAAAAGCGTACTCTTCCAATGTTGGAGTCTGTTATCACAGGTTCGATCCTGACCAAGGTCGGCGGTTTCCTTGGGGTGGGAAGAAAACCTCAAGTGCGCCTTCCGTCGGATGGGAAGGAAAGCCGTGGTCCCGTGTGGTGCATACGATGTTGTCTGCACGTAAAAGAACCCCTTCCACATGGAGTAAAATATACGTGAGGATCTCACCCCCTGGCGTCGGTCAATATACCGACGTTAAATAACCAAACAAAGAAACTAATTTGAAAACTGCATTTGAAAACTGCAAAACTGTATTTGAAAACTGCAACTTGGTTAGGTAATTTATTCTATATGCAGTATTGCTAGACTTTTTGTTTTTCAAGAATACAAAATACGCTAAAAAGAAAGGAGTATTGTAGAAAGTTCTACCCGGTCCTGCACAGTGCTGAACTTGTCAACCGTAGTTGAACCACCAAGCCATGTTGAGAAATTGACATACGTTGAACGATATGTATTGATAATATTTCCTGGAAGGGTGTCAAAATCCTTTTAGACCCCTCGTAACTGCCGGAAGGTTGAAGTGCGTTGCATATGCGGCTCACGCAAGGTGTACCTAATGATTAACATAATAAATACACGATGTTTAGAATCGCCGAAGATGTCAAGATTAAAATTGACTGAGTCATTAACTATTTTGGACCATGATGGCCCCCATGTACCTGTACGCAATTGTGATGGTGAACCATTAGGGAATATTTGAGGTCGGCATCATTTTCTATTAATGTTTCGGTGGATGATAACCTTCAATAGTTTGCTTTGTAATAAGCGGTCGGGAATTGATGGTTTGCCGTCCTCTATTCTAGGGTGTTTATCGTGGTGCTTGTGATTTTTTGAGTGAAACCTGGGGTCTTTTGAAACTTAACCCCAAGTGTATCATGGTTCTAAGGCGGGTTCCATTGTTGTTAATATAAATTTGTAACTCGGTTGTGTATAGAGGTCCCAGTGGCCTAGCGGGTTCGCCGACCAACTTGAGGCGTAGGCTAGGCCGGCCGGCGGGGTTTTTCGACTCCTGGTGCTCGACAAAAAACCCTGCCGTCTTAAATACTGGGAGGCAGTTGCCCTAGAGAGGCGGCCTTAAATCACTCGGCCAACAGTCACCCGTCCACACCCCACACAACGGGAAGGAGGGACGTAAATAGAAGTTTTTTAACTCGAATGTGTATGTATAATGTAGTTGCAAATTAATGTAGACATTGTGATGAATATTCATATGATACCCCGTTATTGATGTTCAGTACGAAGTATACATGCACATGAGTGAGCAATTTGGTCATTGTATGCCGAGTTTTGGGAAGTTTATTACTCATAACTGCACGATTTTTTTGGTGCATACCTTACTTAGTACTCTGCAACCCACACTACCTAAAATTGTTAACTTTTCAACTATAAATGTCCCCGATTATTGCAATCAATACACGTTCGTAACCTGAAAAAGAATAACTAGGTGCCTGCTAGCCGAACTGCAGTCTTACACCCCCTCACCTGCCGATCTGCGATTTTTGGGGGGGGGGGGGGGGGGGGGGGCGGGGGGGGGGGCGCGGGGGGCGGGGGGGGGGGGGCGGGGGGCGGGGGCGCGGGGGCACGGGCGGGGGCCTAGCCACCACACAGAGGAAGAGGGAGAGGGAACGCAGCACGAGCGGAGAGAGGGGAGCAAGCAGGAG
>JAVBNE010000116.1:0-33843 GCA_031551755.1 Cellulomonadaceae bacterium
GGTCGCGGGACCCCGTTGTTGTTTGCTGGCTAGATGGCCTGGGAGTCGCCACCGGCCAGGATCGCCTGCCGCTCGTCCTCGCTGAGGCCGCCCCACACGCCGTAGGGTTCGCGCACTCGCAGGGATGCTTCCCGGCACTCCATCATGACCGGGCACGAGTGGCAGATGGCCTTGGCCGCTTCGGCCCGCCGGCGACGGGTCGAGCCGCGCTCGCCTTCTGGGTGGAAGAACAACGTGTCGTCGGCGTCGCGGCACGCGCCTTGGTATTGCCACTCCCAGAGTTCCATGACGGGACCGGGTAGTCGTGAGATCTCTGCCATGGCGAACAACTTACAAGCGTTGCAGTAGTTGTTCAAGGGGGCGGAGCGGTCAGTTATGGGTGAGATTTCGCGTCGGTGTTAGGTCGAAAAGCAGATGGTTGTCGTGATCACGATATTTTGCCGGACATGGCGGGTCCGTGACGCGATGCACCTTCGGTCGGATCGCTTCACAAGAAGCGTTGCACGATTCGTGTGGTTGCGAGAAGAACGGGAGACGCGCCGTGGGAGAGGTGGCGGCGGCTCCGCGCGGTCGGCAGAATCGACGTATGACCTCACTGCGGTCCGCTCCCAACAGCGGGGAGCCTCGACCGAATGTGCCGGATGCGCCGGCACTCACTGTGGCGGCTGTCGCGCGCCGTCTCGGGGTCGCGCCTGCGACTTTGCGCACGTGGGACCGCCGTTATGGCCTGGGTCCCTCGCAGCATCAGGCCGGTTCGCACCGCCGGTACACCGGAACGGACTTTGCTCGGTTGCTCGTGATGCGCCGGTTGACGCTGGAGGGGGTGGCTCCGGTAGACGCGGCCCGCGCGGCCCTCGCTGCCGATGAGGAGCAGTTGGCCGCGGAGAGGGAATCGCGTGTGCTCGAAGTCCTGTCGGCGGCTGAACCCGATCAGCCGGAGGCATCGGGATCGAGTCAATCCACGCTGAGGGCGCAGCAGCCGCGACTGGTGCCGGCCCCTGGTGAGAGTCGGCCGACTCTGCGTGCCATCCCGGGTGAGGGGGCGCGGGTCCCGAACTTGGATCGGTCGCGGGAAACCGGACGGCCGACGAAGGTCTCCGATGTCGTCGACGCCGCGATCGCCTATGACCAGCGCACCTGTGACCGGCTCCTGCGGCTGCACGTCGGCGAGGACCCCGGAAGCTGGTGGGCGGAACTCGTGGAGCCCGCCATGATGCGGCTTGCGGAGCGCACCGTGTTGGCCGGCCCAGGAGAGGTGCCGGAGGTGGTGCTGTCGAATGCGACCCTTTCCGCGCTGCGGGAGTACTCCCTCGAAGGGGAAGAGGCGATGGTGCGCGCGGGTGGGCCGCCGCGAAACCATCCCAGCCGTATGCGCAAGATCGTGTTGATCTTCACCGCCCCCGATGAGCCGCTACCGCTGGTGGCGCACGCCCTTGCGGCTGCGTTGGGGGCGCACGACGCCATGGCGCGCGTCGTGACCGGACCGGCCAATACTCACCGGACTTTGGAGTTGGTCACCATGGTGCGACCCGCCGCGGTCGCGATGGTGACCATGCAGTCACGGCCGGACCTCGGCTTGGTGCACGCGGTACACGATGTGAACCCGGACCTGCCCCTGTTCGTGGGGATGCCGCGCGACGATGCCGCGGTCGAGATCCCCCTGGCTCCGACGGTGCAGCGGATTCGGAGCTTTCCGGGCCTGCTTCACGAACTGCTCGCGGTGGTTCAGTAGGACGGTTGCGCGGGTCGAGTGCTGCGCTTTCAGTCGAGTGCGGCGGGCCGGACCGCAGCACTCGGCGCCCCGGCGCTCACCCTCGCATTCAGGCTGCGATCGCGCTGCTGGCGCGGGACCCACGACCGCCGGGGGCGAAGGCGCTGCAAGGCCGACCTCGGGTGGGTGTGACCTACCGCATTGAGGTGCGGCCCGCCACCTCGCTCAGGTCACGAGGTCCGCGGCTTCGGCGACTATCGCGTCCTGGCTCGCGCGCAGTCGGTGGAGCAAGCTGAGCCATTCGGGCGGCCACCCGGTGTGCGTTCCCATGCGGCTGACCACCGGCACCGCGAGCCACGAAGCGGCAGTGAGCGCGGGGTCGTCCAGCAGCGCGGTCACCGCGGCGGTCAGCGGTGCGCCCTCAGTGCTCGCGGGCAGCCCTCCGACCCGTTTTCCGAGTGCTGTCGCGATCGAGCCACGGTCGGCGGTCCCCGCGCAGCAACGATGAGCGAGGAAGGTCAAGCCCTCGGCAATCTCGACGCCCGAGAACGCCGAAGGGTTGAGCGGGGTCGTCTCCGCAAGAATCTTCAGCCCGGCCCCGTACCACCGCGACCGCCCACGAGCGTCACAGGCGTCGAGCAGGAACAGCGCGGCCGCCCTTCCGACATCAGCCTGAACACGTGGGTCCATGGTCAGCGTCGGATCGTCCGCCGAGAAGACGGTGAGTGCGCTCGTCAGGCGCTCGCGAGTCCAACGCCGGGCCGCGTGGTCCTCCGGACCCGAGGCGTCATCGGGCAGCTCGGTGTCCAAGGCAACCAGTTGGTCGACGAGTTGCCGCCATACCTGTGGCCGACCCGCCCGCACAAGCTCCCGGGCGGCATGCATCCCCGGGTGCCAGTCGACTTCGGCCCGCAACAGTTCGGCCACCAGAGCCTGACCGACTCCGGGGTCGTCGGGCTCCCACAGGGCCGCCCTGCCCATCGCGGCACGTGCCGCTGCCTGCGCGGCCACGCGGGCAGGGGAGTCGAGCGGTTCATGCCGACGTCGTTCCGAACCCTGGATCAGGTCGGCGATCATGGCGGCGAAGCGCCGCCGTTCACTCGGGTTGAGCGAAGCGGGCTCGATCGACATGATCAAGCCGGCGGCGAGAGGCGTCGTGGACAGGTACTCATCCAGCAGTTCCCAGGCCGCCTCCTGATTCAGCTGGCGCAACGCGGCCGAAACCACTGCACCCAGAGCGTCCCGGTGCGGTGTGGGGCCGAGCAAACGCGGAAGGTCGGCGACCGGGATGGCGAGCGCCGGGGCCGCATTGATCAGAGCCTTGCGTGCCGTCAACTTGATCTCTGGCCGAGCTAGTTCCTCGGTCAGGGCTGCGTGGGCACGCTCTCGTGGCAGTTGCCGCAGGAGGACCTGCAGGGCATAGGCCGCCACGCGCGCCCGGTCGTCGCCCAGGTGTGCCATCAGCGTCGCCAAGGCGAGTTCCGGGTCATCGGTGCGCGGCAGGTACTGCAGCGCGAGCTCCTGCATGGGCACCACTTCGCTCGCGGCCGCACGGGCGAGCGTCCGGCCGCCGCCAGGAAGGAACGCCAGCCGTGTCACCGCGGTCATCGGCGTGGAGATGTCCCGGCGTCCCTGGGTGCTGCAGCGGTCGGTGAGATAGCGGCCAAGGGTGCGTAGTTGAGCCGCTGTCCAGTGATCCGCTCCGGTCAGGGTGCCGGGGATCCAGACGGTCCCGCTCGGCCAGGGGAACCCCTTCTCCTTCCCGGTCAGGACCCGCGCGGTCAGGAGGTCCGTCAGGCCGCGTGCCACATGCGGCCACACCAGGTCATGGAGCACGTATGCCGGGTGGCGGTCGATCAGGCGGCGGATGCGGTCACCGCGGGACGCCGGCTCATGCAGGTAGGCGGTGAGGAAGCGTCGAAGCCAGCCCACCGCCGAACCGGTCAGTTCCTTACCGCAGAGGAGTTGACCGAGAAGTGCTTGTAGAGCCGGTAGTTGTCCGACTCGGCTCGCGACGGCGTTGAGCAGCGCCCCGAGCACGGCAAAGTTACGTTCCCGCCTCTGCTGGGCGATCAGCGGCGCCAGTGTTTCGACGACGCGTTCCACCTGAACGAGGGGGACGTCGCGGCTCAGATCAGGCAACTGCACGATGCCGCCGGCCCGTTGAACGGCCGCCAGCGCGGTCCGCAACAGCGGGTCGGCATCGTTGGTCACGGCGGTGAGCATGCGACCCGTCAACCGGGCGAGTGCGTTGGCGCTCGAGCCGGAATGGTCCCGGGCCTCGACGGCGTCGCGCATAACGGCATCGACCACGTCCGCGTAGGGGCGCAGCCGTGCGACAGGGACCACCGCGAGTTCGGTCAGCCAAGCAATCCGCACAGGTTCTTGCTCATTGCGGGCACGGGCGATGAGCGTGAGCACCTCGCCGACGACGGCCTCGTCCTGAGTGGCTGCCGCTGCCCGTACCAGGTTGCGGTAAGCCGCCGCGCGGCGTGACGGTTCCGGGTCCCGGACAGCGCCGACCAGGGCTTCGCGGCTCTCGTTCCACGGGAGGTAGGCCATGGCGCCGAGGTAGGCCGGGAGATCATTCGTCTCCTTGGCATGGCCGGCGGCCTTGCGTGCATAGTCGTGACGCAGGGTGGCCGGCAGGCACCGCACGATGGTGCCGTGGTGGACCGCGCTACCCGGCAGCCGGTCCTCGACGGTCGCCCACACGAGGGCTCGCCGGGCGAGGGGGAGTGCCATCAGCACCCGGCGCAGCGAGCGGGCGTCAGCGGCGACCAGCAGGGCGAGCTCGGTGTACGGATCGTGACCGGTCGCCTGGTCACAGTCCGGGGCGCTCGTGGTGTTCGCGGTCGCCGTAGCAAGACGGCGCAATGCGCGTGGCGAGCAGAAGCTGCTTGGCATCACCGAACGTCCGGGTGTGGCCAGCCATGCGCGGGCCAGGTCAAGTGCACCGAGTGGGTCATGACGGGTCAGGGCCGTCCAGCTCGGAAGCTGAGACAGCCGAAGTGGGCCGGGCCGGGCGATCAGGGCACGGTAGAGCGGCGTGACGTCTGCCGGCATCGCCGCGAAGGCCAGTTGGTCGATCCGCCCCAGCGACCATACGACGTCGGGTTGGGGTGAGTCGGTGAGCGCCTCATGAGCCGCCTGGAGGGCGACCTCCGGGACCCGGCCGGCGAGCATCGCACCCCGCCAAGCTGGTAGGCCGAGCTGCGCGAGGTGGGCGTCGATGACATCGCGCGAGCAGCAAGCCAACACCCGTGCGGCACTCGGGCTGTCCACGTTGTGCAACAGCACAGTGAAGACGGCGTCAGCCAGCTCGGTCCGATTCGCGCGGCGAACGCCGCGGATCACTGCCCGGCGGGCGCTGGCCGAGAGCGACGGAAGCACGGTGACCAGGCGGGAACGGGCATCTGGGTCCTCGGCCGCGAGTCGTGTCAAGGCGCTCGCCGCGTACACCTGGCGGCGCGGGTGGCTGTCCGTGGCGAAGTTGATCAGCGCAGCTGCCCGGCCACCGGCTACGGCCAGCTGCAGAGCGGTCTGGAGGGCGACGTGCGTGTCCGACGGGTCCGGTGCGGCGCTGGCGACGGCGCGGAGTTCGCCGACGAGCCGATCAAGACCGGCCGGGTCGGTGCCGCCCGCCGCGTAGCCGACACGTCCGAGGTGTGCCAGGCGGTCCGCTGCGTTGAGCTTCGCGACGGTGGCTAGGAGCTCAGCGGCGGGGAGGTGTGCCATGCACCGAGTGTGGCACCTCAATCTTGCTCCTGGAACCTGTTTTCAGGTGCACGGTCGGGCGGGTTGGCGGGTCTGACCGCGCCGCCGGGGTGTGCGACGGTCGAGTGCTGCGCTTTTGGTCGAAAGCTGCGGCTTAACCCGCAGCACTCGGACCCAACCCGCAGCAGTCGGCGCCCCTGTGCGCTCACATGACCCGGGTCATATCGGCCAACCACTGCGGCGACACCCGTCGGGCAGCGTGTTCCCGGTCTTCGACGGAGATGGGCCATGCCCTGGTGGCCCCGGGTTCTTCGTCGGTCAGTGGTTGGCCAGGAGTGTTCCGAGTCGGGCACCTGCTTCGGCGGTGCGGTGGGCAGCGTCGGAGGCTTGTTCCGCCTCCACCTGTTTGGCCATGCGCATGCGGTAATGCTCCACCGCGTGGTCGTTCTGACGTTCCTGCTGGGGCACTTGCCGGTCGGTCGAGATGTACAGGGATTGCATCGAAATGTACGCTGCTGTGATGTCGAGTTTTGGCGTGGCGGATGCTCGTAAGCACTTCGCGGAGGTCATCGAACGTGCGCAGGTCGAGCCCGTCTTTGTGGAACGGCGCGGGCAGGCTCAGGCCGTGGTGGTGAGCCCGGCGCAGTACGAGCGGATGGCGGAGGCTCTTGAGGAGCTGGCGGATGCTGCTGCCTTCGACGAGGCCATGGCCGAGGAAGGCGAAAACCTTCCTTGGGATCAGGCCAAAGCCGATCTGGGGTGGGTGTGACCTACCGCATCGAGGTGCGGCCTGCCGCTCTACGGGCGTTTCGAAGGATCGATCACGCGGACCGCCCTCGCATTCAGGCTGCGATCGCGCTGCTGGCGCGGGACCCACGGCCGCCGGGAGCGAAGGCGCTGCAAGGCCGTGACGGGCTCAGGGTGCGGGTTGGTGACTACCGGATCATCTACACGGTCGACGACGGCGTTCTGGTGGTGGTCGTCGTCGCCCCCGGGCATCGACGGCAGGTCTATATGCGGTAGGCGTCCGCTGCCTCGGCTCACAACTGCCGAGTGCTGTGGTTTCGGTCGAGTGCTGCGGTTACAGCTACAGCACTCGGCAGTAGCTACAGCACTCGGCAGTAGGTACAGCACTCGGCGAGAAATCCGCCCGCCCTCGCGCCGCACCATAGAATCGTCGGGTGACCGAACCGCTCCCCACCCTGCCTCCCACACATGACCCATTCGGCTTCGTAGGGCTCACCTACGACGATGTCCTGCTCTTGCCCGGGGAGACCGACGTCATCCCCAGTGAGGTCGACACCACCACGTCCCTGACCCGCGAAATCTCCATCGCGGTGCCACTGGTCTCCGCGGCGATGGACACCGTGACCGAAGCCCGGATGGCCGTCGCGATGGCCCGGCACGGCGGCATCGGCATCCTGCACCGCAACCTGTCCATAGCGGATCAGGCGAAGCAGGTTGACGTCGTCAAGCGCTCCGAGTCTGGCATGATCACCGACCCGGTCACGGTCGGCCCGGACGCCACCCTGACCGAACTCGACGCGCTGTGCGGGCAGTACCGGGTCTCGGGCCTGCCGGTGATCGATGAGAACCGGGTGCTGCTCGGCATCATCACCAACCGGGACCTGCGGTTCGTGCGCCCCGCCGACTTCGAGTCGCGGCGCGTGCGTGAGGTCATGACGCCGATGCCGCTCATCACGGCCCCGGTGGGTATCGACCGGGAGGCCGCCGCTGAACTGCTCGCGAAACACAAGATCGAGAAGCTACCGCTGGTCGACGACGCCGGTCGGCTCGAGGGCCTGATCACCGTCAAGGACTTCGTCAAGACCGAGCAGTACCCGAACGCCACGAAGGACGGTGAGGGGCGGCTGCGCGTGGGTGCCGCGATCGGCTTCTTTGGTGATGCCTGGGAACGTGCGACGACCCTCGCCGAGACCGGCGTCGACGTGTTGGTTGCCGACACCGCTAACGGTCACGCCCGCCTGCTGCTGGAGATGATCCGCAAGCTCAAGACGGACCCGTTCTTCGCCGACGTCCAGGTGATCGGCGGAAACGTCGCGACCCGCGCCGGGGCGCAAGCCCTCGTCGAGGCGGGCGTTGACGCGGTCAAGGTCGGGGTCGGTCCGGGGTCCATCTGCACCACCCGCGTGGTCGCCGGGGTGGGCGTCCCGCAGATCACCGCTATCTACGAGGCGGCGCAGGTCTGCCGCCCGGCGGGCGTGCCGGTGATCGGCGACGGCGGTCTGCAGTACTCCGGGGACATAGCCAAAGCGCTCGTGGCCGGTGCGGACTCGGTCATGCTCGGTTCACTGCTCGCGGGTTGCGACGAAAGCCCGGGCGACCTCGTGTTCGTCGGCGGCAAACAGTTCAAGCACTACCGCGGCATGGGGTCGATCGGGGCGATGGCTTCGCGTGGCCGCAAGTCCTACTCCAAGGACCGGTACTTCCAAGCCGATGTCGACTCCGACGAGAAGCTCGTCCCTGAGGGTATCGAAGGCCAAGTGCCCTACCGCGGGCCGCTCGGTGCGGTTGCCCACCAGCTCGTCGGCGGGCTTCACCAGTCGATGTTCTACGTCGGCTCGCACACGATCCCAGAGCTGCACGAACGCGGCCGGTTCGTGCGGATCACCCCGGCCGGCCTCAAGGAATCGCACCCGCACGACATCCAGATGACGGTCGAGGCGCCGAACTACCAGCACCGCTGAGGGTTCTTGGGGGCCGCCGCGTCGGGTCTACGGTCTTGGGGCCGCCGCGTCGGGTCTACCATCCGCAGGCTCGTTCCTCGCCCGCTCCCGCCAGACCCGCCACGACCCGACGCGGCGGCCCCTCCCACGGTCTGGAGGCAGGGGGCCATGGTGGGTCCGGTTGGGTCAAGCGCTACTTTCGGTGCCGGGCCGGCGTCCGCGGCCGTGGGCGTGTTCTCCGCCCGGCTACAGCGCGAACTCACCCGGGAGCCTTGCCGCTGTGCGGCGGTAGCGCAAGATCCAGTTGGCGTCGACGGTGGTCTCGCGGTGGGCGATCGACGCTCGGGTCGGGTCGTTCCGCGTGGTGCGCAGGCACGTCATGGCGGCGGTGGCAGCGAGCGGCCCGTCGACCACCTCGAAGAACAGGTTCTGGACGAAGCCGCCGTACGGGCTCTTCCGTTGGCCCCGGTCGAACCCGGTGCAGTACCCGAGGCCGCGTTCGTCGAGGTGATGCTCGAGCCACTCCCGGGCGCGATCGAGGAACAACCGGTCTCGAATGGTGCCGCTGATGCTGTTCATCGGCCATTGCACGACCAGCTGCGCCCAGCCACCTTCGGGAAGCGGCTCGAAACCCCGCTCGATGAACAGCGCGGATGGGTCAGCGGCACCCGGTGGCAGCTCGACGACGGGCGAGGCCCTGCCGACGGTGCCGGTGCGCTGGACCAACTCGCCGGTGCTGTGGCTCGTCCAGATCTGCATGAACCTCATCGACTCGCGATCGACCAGCAGCATGGCCCGAGGATAGAGGTTTCGCCCGCCATGACGGGGTTCTTCGCGGTCGTACGGGTGGTTGTTTCGCGCGCTGACGCCTTGGCATCGGTGTCGATACGGCGGTGTCACAACGGACGGGCCGGGGGTGGGCGAGGTAGCGCGAGTGATCTCGCACACACCTCTTGAGAAAAGCTCCAGGCTAGCGGCGATGCCGACCTCGTGGTGGCGAGTGCGCGCCGGATTCAGGCAAGAAAGGGCGACGAGGAGCGTCACGAGATGCCGCCAGTAGCTGTGATAAAGGTCGCGAGGCAGTGAACCTCAACCAGGACGACTGCCCCTGGACTTCTCACAAGGAGAGTTATGTCGGAAGTATCGGTGGTCCGGTCAGGAAGACGGCTGATGCCGGGCGTACGCCGTCGGTTGCGTTTCCACCCCGGATCCGGGGCGCTGGGCCGCGCGTCGGGCGGTCGGGCGATCGCCATGCTCATGATTCTCAGCCTCGGTTTGTTGGCCTACGGCTCAAGCGCAGAAACGGCTGCGGCCACCCCCGGCGGACTGCGGGCTGACGCACCTTCCAGCTCCGTGGTCGATCTGACCGCGAACATTGCCGGCCCTGCGAACGCCGTCGCGGGATCCGCCTTCACCTACACGGTGAAGATCGCGAACAACAGCTGGAATGACGCCGACGGCGCACCCTTCACCGTGACGCTGCCGAGTGGTGCCTCGGGTGTGGCGACCCTATGTGAAGAGTCGAATGGTGCCGTCTGCGGCACGATCACCACGACGGACACTCAGGTTAAAGGTAGTGCGGTCAAGCTCCCGCACCTTGGCCTACTCACCGTGACGATCACTGGCACCTTCCCGCTCCCATCTCCGACATCTGAGACAGCGACCGTGCACGTGGACCCACCGGATGGAATGACCGACTCGGATCCGACGTCGAACGACGGTTCAGTCAGTACGGGGATGGACTCAGGCGCCAACCTCTCGGTGACCAAGAAACAGAGTTCCGCGACGACATCGGCAAAGAGCCCGGTCACCTTCACCCTCGACATCGCGAACGCCGGACCAATGGCTGCGGATGGCGCGAGCTTGTCCGACTTGGTGCTCTGGTCGAGCCCGAACATGACGCAGGTGGTGATGAGTGATGTCACCTGTACGACGACCGGTGGTGCGGTGTGCCCGACGTTGTCCGGCGGAAGCTTTGATCCGTACTCGAAGCTGATCGACGCGAAGCTTCCCAAGCTGCCCGCGAGCTCGACGGTTACTGTCACCTACAAGATCACGCCGAAGATGACCTGCGGACCGACGGTCAGCATGACGAATAACGTCAATGTGCTAACGCCGACGGGTGTCACCGACCTCAAGCAAGGGGACAACTACGCATCCTTAGGCACCGAGGTGACTGCCGAAGCTTGTCCGGCCGTGGATCTGAACGTGGCCAAGACCCAGTCCTCCGCCACCTTGAAAGACGCGATCGCGAACACGTACACGGTGCGGTACACCAACGACGGATCCCACGACGCCGCCAAGGTTGCGATTACGGACACCATGTACTGGAGCGGTGCCGGCCTGAGCTCATTCGCCGTGCACTTTGTTTCCTGTACGGCGACGGGTGGTGCCACCTGCCCGGCGTTGACCGATCATACGGTCACGGCATACGGAAATGTATGGAATGCCACTATTGACCTACCTGTGGCGTCCTCGATCCTGATCACCTACACGGCCACACCGACGGTGGCGTGCGGCCCGCCGATCGATGTCCGAAACGCCGCGACCCTAAAACCGCCACCGGACGTCGCCGATATCGGTGACCTCGATAACGCGAGCAGTGTTACCGCCAGCACAGCGTCGAGCGCCTGCCCGGAAGCCGATATTGAGGTTGCCGGAACCCAGAAGGCGGAACAGTTCTTGGGTACGTCCCCTCAGGAGTACAGCTTCACATGGACCAACAAAGGTCCCAGTGCGGCATCAGGGGAGGCCATTCGCAACATGCTCTCCTGGAACACTGGGAGCTTCAGCCAAGTCGACATCCGCTTCTTGTCCTGCACGGCGACCGGAGGGGCAAATTGCCCCATTCTCACCGACAAGCGACAAGGTAACTATAGTGATGTGATCTCCACGACGTTACCCTCCTTCCCGGCAGGTGCTTCGCTGACGATCAAATATTCGGTGACACCGGTGTCGGTGGCGTGTGGCGCCAACGGTTCGGTCTACTCGTCGGCACTGTCCACGATCCCGGTGGGCACCACTGACCCCGTGGAATCAAATAACGGCGCCAAGGAGACCTCGGAAGCGAACTGCGCCGACATTTCGGTGAATAAGTCGGTGGAACGGTCGGCAGTGCAGGCCGGCGAACCCGTCAACTACATGATCAAGGTGACGAATGCGTCGCCTGAGCGTGCGCGCACCGTCGAATTCGCTGACTCGCTACCGGCGCAGGTCGAGTTCGTCTCGGCCTCCTGCGAGGCGAACTCGTCGGCATCAGCGTGCGGATCGGTCGAATTCGATGCCAAGGCACACAAAGTCTCCTCGACGATCACTCAGATCGGCGGTGCCCAGGACTTCGTGACCATCACGATCAACGGGATCGCCGGCCCCGTTCCCTCGACGTACCCGAACACCGCGACGGCTGTGCCTTCGACGGGATCCGACGCATTCTTCGACCCGATTCTCGCGTCGAACTCATCCACGGTGAATGTGCAGGTGTTCAACACCGCCTCGACCATCGCGATCCACAAGAAGCTCAGTGGAATGCCGGCGGAGGTCCCGGATCGGCCCTACACTTTTACCGGCACCGTGACGTGTGCATCGCAACCGGTGCAGTCGTGGTCGGTGACGATCCCGGCCGGAGCGACCGAGGCTACGTCGACACCGTTGAGCTTCTTCGACGGGGTCCGGTGCGAGATCACCGAGGACGCACCGCCGGAGTTGCCCGCGGGGGTGAGCGTCACTGGCCCGCCGGCCATCACGCCCGACGCCATTTCGAAGCTGGGTACCACGCAGGCACGCGTGGTGGACTCCGTGACCACTGTGCAGGCACCCTCCACGTTGTCGCTCACCGTCACCCCGGACGTGACCAACGCAACCGCCGGTGATCGTGTGACCTATGGGATCGAGGTCACCAACACGGGTCCGCGCGAGGTTGCGGATATCTCCGTCAGTCCCACGTCGTTCTCCGGTTCCGGAACGGCTCCGCACGTCGACTGTCCGAGTGGGGTTGTTGCGCCCGGTGAGGCGATCACATGCACCGCTGTCTACACGGTGACCGCTGATGATGTGCGGGCGGGAACTATCACCCTGACCGCGACCGCGACCGGCACCCCGTCCGGCGGGCCGAAGCCAATCAGTGGACCGGACACGGCCGTCGTGACCACGGCCCGGCCCGGAGCCGCGTCGCTCGCGATCACGATCGAGCCGCAGGTGACGGATGCTGATCAATCCGGTGACAACACTGCTGGTGACCTGCTGGTGTGGGTGTACACGGTGACCAATAACGGAACGCAGCCGGTGCACGACCTTTCGGTGCCGGATACCGGCTTCGGTGAGGTGACGTGCGATGAGACCACGCTCGTGGTGGGGGCCTCGACCACGTGCCGGACCGCGCTCTACACGATCACGGCGTCTGACGTGAGAGCGGGCGTTGTTCGGGACACCGTGAGTGCCACGGCGCTCGACACGATGGGTGAGGCCGTGGTGAGTGCCCCCGCGGCGGACAGCATCGACGTCGTGGATCACCCGGCGGTGGTGGTCGACGGCGGCGGGACGACCACGGGTGATGACGGCGGGGCGGGCGGCGACCCGAAGGGACCGAAAGGTGACCCGGTGACCCCCGGAAGCCCTTCACACCAGCCCAGTGGATCAACGAAGCGGGGAGACGGTTCGGCCGCTCATGACCCGGGGTTCCTTGCGTTCACCGGATTCGACGTGCTACTCGCCTCGGGTGCCGCGTTGATGCTGGTAGCCGGGGGCGTCGTGCTGATCGTCCTACGACGGCGTCGGTCGATGCGCTGACACCAACGCGATCGGATAGCTGGGAAGGCGGTCGAACTCAATGCATTGCAGAGAGTTCGACCGCCTCGTTCACGTATGCGTGGAGGGGACCTTGTGCCGCCCCCTCAGTCGCGGAAGGTCTGGATCTTCGCGCCCAACTCGATCAACCGTTCGGTGAGCTGCTCGTAACCACGCGCGATGATGTCGACGTTGCGGAGCACCGAGGTGCCCCGGGCAGCCAGCATTGCCAGCAGGATCACGACGGCGGGACGCAGGGCCGGCGGGCAGCTGATCTCCGCGCCTGACCAGCGGGTGGGTCCGGTGATGTCGAGGCGGTGGGCGTCGAGCAGGCGGACGTCCGCACCGAGCCGGGTGAGGTCGGTGAGGTGGATCGCGCGACCCTCGTAGACCCAGTCGTGGATGAGGGTGTTGCCCTCGGCGCAGGCGCCGATCACGGCGAAGAACGGTAGGTTGTCGATGTTCAGCCCGGGGAACGGCATGGGGTGGATCTTGTCGATCGGGGCGTGCAGTTCGCTGGGGTGCACAGTGATGTCGACCAGCCGGGTGCGGCCGTTGCGGGCCACGTACTCGTCGGAGAGCGTGTATCGCAGACCCATCTCCGCGAGGGTCGCCAGTTCGATCTCCATGAACTCGATCGGCACCCGGGCGACGGTGATCTCTGAGTTGGTCACGATCCCTGCGGTGAGCAGGCTCATCGCCTCGACCGGGTCCTCGGAGACCGTGTACTCGACGTCGGTGTCCAGGTGTTGGCGGCCATGGACACGCAGCGTGGTGGTGCCGATGCCCTCGATTTGCACGCCGAGGAGTTCGAGATAGAAGCACAGGTCCTGAACCATGTAGTTCGGGCTGGCGTTGCGGATCGTGGTGATCCCGTCGCGGCTGGCGGCGGCCATGAGCACGTTCTCGGTGACCGTGTCACCCCGTTCGGTGAGCACCACCGACAAATCTTGGGAGCCGGTCGGGGTGACCTCGGCGTGGTAGACGCCGGCGGTTGCGGTGACGTTGAGCCCGAAGGGCCTCAGCGCGATCATGTGGGGCTCGACGGTCCGGATGCCCAGGTCGCAGCCACCGGCGTAGGGCAGCTCAAATGTGTCCTCGATGCCGAGCAGCGGGCCGAAGAACATGATGATCGACCGGGTCCGCACGGCGGCGTCCACATCGATGTCATTGAGCTGGAGCGTGTCCGGGACGCCGATCTCCAGATCGCGACCGTTGGCACTCCAGGTGACCTTCACTCCGACGGAACGCAGGACATCGATGATGCGGTCGACCTCCACGATCCGAGCCACGCCGCGCAGGGTGGTGCGGCCACGGTTGAGGAGCGACGCACAGAGCAACGCCACCGCGGCGTTCTTCGAGGAGTTGACCTCGATGCGCCCGGACAGTTGCTGGCCGCCCTGCACCCGCAGGTGCGAGTGTTTGGGGCCGCCGAGGCTGATGATCTCGGAGTCCAGGGCTGCGCTGATGCGGGTCAGCATCTCCAGGCTGAGGTTCTGTGCCCCTTGCTCGATGCGGTGCACCGCGCTCTGGCTGGTCCCCAGGCGCTCGGCTAGTTGCGACTGGGTGAGTCCCTGGTGCTGGCGGGCGCCGCGGATAAGGGTGCCGACCTGGGCCAGGGGAGCATCGTCAAGTGAAGTCACGCATAAGACGATAACTCATCGATGAGATGTCGGTCCATCATTGGGTGAGAGAAATGGGGTGATCATGTGGGGTGACTCCAGGGGTGATTCTTCAAGTGAGATAACCGTCGCGGTGTGCCCTGCCACCGCTAGGCTGACCGGGTGAGCAACGAGATCGAGATCGGACGTGGCAAGCGCGGAAGGCGCGCCTTCTCCTTCGACGACATCGCGGTCGTCCCGTCCCGCCGTACGCGGGACCCGGAGGATGTCTCCATCGGCTGGCAGATCGACGCCTACCATTTCGACCTGCCGCTTGTCGCCGCGCCCATGGATTCGGTCATGAGCCCCGCGACCGTGGTGGCCCTGGGGCAGCACGGTGGCCTCGGGGTGCTCGACCTCGAAGGGCTGTGGACTCGCTACGAGGACCCCGAGCCGATGCTCGCCGAGATCGCTGCCCTCGATGCCGCCCGGGCCACCCGCCGCATGCAGGAGATCTACGCGGAGCCCATCAAGGCCGAGCTGATCACGGCACGTCTCAAGGAGATCCGGGCAGCCGGGGTCACCGTGGCCGCCGCTCTCTCTCCCCAACGCACACAGGAGTTCTACCAGACCGTGGTCGACGCCGGGGTGGACCTCTTCGTCATCCGGGGGACCACGGTCTCGGCGGAACACGTCTCCGGCCGCAGCGAACCGCTGAACCTCAAGCGATTCATCTATGAACTCGACGTTCCGGTGATCGTGGGCGGGGCGGCCTCCTACACGGCCGCCCTTCACCTCATGCGAACGGGGGCGGCCGGGGTGTTGGTCGGCTTCGGCGGTGGGGCCGCACACACCACCCGGGTCTCGTTGGGCATCCACGCGCCGATGGCCACCGCCGTCGCCGATGTCGCTGCCGCCCGCCGCGATTACCTGGACGAGTCCGGGGGTCGTTATGTGCACGTCATCGCCGATGGCGGGATCGGCCGTTCGGGTGACCTGGTGAAGGCCTTCGCCTGCGGGGCGGATGCCGTGATGATCGGCGCCGCTCTGGCCCGCGCCAGTGAGGCCCCCGGCCAGGGGTGGCACTGGGGTTCCGAGGCGCACCACGGCCAGCTTCCGCGGGGCGAACGGGTGCACGTCGGCAGCGCCGGGACGTTGGCGGAGATCCTGTTCGGCCCGGGACGCATGGCCGACGGCACGCTGAACCTGGTCGGGGCGCTCCGACGAGCCATGGCGACCACGGGATACTCCGACCTCAAGGAGTTCCAGCGGATCGAGGTCGTGGTCTCGCCCTACCAGCCTCGCTAGGCGGGATCGAGTGGGATGAAAGCCGGCATCGGTAGCGCGTGTGACACAGGCGCCCCGTAGGCTGCCGCCATGGTCAACGAGTTCGAACCGGTCAGCGGCGTGCCCGGGGTCATCGACCCCGAGGTTCCCGCGGCGACCTACACCTTGGAGCCCGACGACGTCGCCGTGCTCATCGCTGGCATCGTTACGTCGCAGTCGGCCGGGGAACACCGGCCCCAGGCGCCCATGACCGGTGCCCCGCTGACGTCCTTCCCGTTGTCCTCCGCGGAGGACGTCGTGGCGGCGGTCGACGCGGCCCGGCAAGCCCAGCGGGCCTGGGCGGCGACCAGTGTGCGCAAGCGCGCCGCTGTCCTGCACGCTTTCGCCGGCCTCGTGCTGGCCCGCCAGTCGGAAGTCCTCGACCTGCTCCAACTCGAATCCGGGAAGTCCCGTCTGAGTGCCTTCGAGGAAGTCGCCGACGTCGCCCAGGCGGCCCGGCATTACGCGGTGCGCGGGCCGGCCTACCTGGCACCGCGCCGGGTCCCGGGGATGCTCCCGGTGATCACGGGCGCGGTGGTGCACCAGCGGCCGGTCGGCGTCGTCGGCATCATCTCGCCGTGGAACTACCCGCTGACCCTCGCGATGGCCGAGGTGTTGCCCGCGCTCGTCGCCGGGAACGCCGTGGTGCTCAAACCGGACCCGCAGGCCACGCTCACCGCGCTCTGGGCGGCCGAACTCCTGGCGGAGGCGGGCCTGCCCGACCAGCTACTGCAGGTGGTGGCTGGGGGCGGCGACATCGGCGCGGTCCTGGTGGATCACGTCGATCACATCGTGTTCACCGGCTCCACGGCCACCGGCCGGATCGTCGCGGCGCGTGCGGGTGAGCGGCTTATCGGGGCGACGCTGGAACTCGGCGGCAAGAACGCGCTCTACGTCGCGGCCGACGCCGATATCCCGTCCGCCGCCAAGGGAGCCGTGCGGGCGTGCTTCTCGAACACGGGGCAGATCTGCGTCTCGATCGAGCGGTTGTATGTGCATGAGTCCATCGCCGATGAGTTCACCGCGCGGTTCGTGGCGAATGTGCGGCGGTTGCGGATCGGTCCGGCGCTCGACTACTCCGTCGATGTCGGCTCGCTGACCAACCAAACCCAGCTGGACCGGGTGGTGCGGCACGTCGACGACGCGATCGCCCGGGGCGCGCGGGTGCTGGCCGGGGGAGTGCACCGGGCCGACCTCGGTCCGCTGTTCTACGCCCCGACGGTGCTCGCCGATGTTCCCGAGGGTGCCGACTGCGCGCGCGAGGAAACCTTCGGTCCGGTCGTGGCCATCTACCCGGTCAGCGACGACGACCAGGCCGTGCAACTGATGAACGACTCGGAGTTCGGTCTCAACGCGAGCATCTGGACGCGGTCGGTGGCTCGAGGCAGGCAGCTCGCCGCCCGGGTCGAGGCCGGCACGGTGAACATCAACGACGGCTACGCCTCCACGTGGGGATCGGTGGCCGCGCCGATGGGCGGCTTCAAGGCATCCGGGTTGGGCCGGCGGCACGGTCGTGAGGCGATCGAGGCGTTGACCGAGGCCCAGACGGTCGCCGTTCAGCGGGGTGCGCGGTGGGGGGTGTCCCTGGACACGCTCTATGACCTGGGCGGGGAGAACGCCGCGGCGCTGTTGACCGGGGCGCTGCGGGTGTTGCGAGTGGCCCGGCGGCCGTAGTCCCTGTGGGAGCGGGTCGATCGCCTCACGGTCGGGTGTCTGTCGCTAATCATCTAGGTGTGATGGCTAGGGAGGCAGGGTCAGTCGGCAGGCGCCTCCGCTACTCGGTGGGTGAAAGGACAGCCCGTAGCTGCGTGGTTGTGAGCATCTCCCGACGGCAGGGACGGGATGGACTGCGACCGGGGCAGAAGCCCAAAGCGGCCATGGCCATGGCCATGGCTTGGCGATCTGTTAACCTCTCGTTGCCTCTAATGAAGGAGTCCGTGATGAAACTACGCAAAGCTGCGTTGGCACTTGCGCTATCGGCGCTTCTGACCGTAGGCGGGGGCGGTGCCGCGCACGCCCACGACAGGCCCGTTGGCAGTCAGGCCCAGCCACCCTCCGAGTACGTCTACTCGGTTGTGGACACAGAAATGCCCGCCGGGGTGAAGGATCGTGCGCAGGCCGCACTCGGCTCGCGCTATGTGGAACTCTGGATTGCTCCGGACCAACGATCCTATATTGTCGGTGTACTCGATTTAAACCCATCCGAGGTGGCAAAACTCACTTCCGAAGTTCGCCGGACTGCGCCTGTCTCGTTCGTTAATCGCACAGTGAGCCGCGCTCAGGTTGACCAGTCACTAGCCGTAGTGGCGGAGTATGCCAATAAGGTGGGTCCCAAGATTCAAACCTACGGGCCCGACTATGTGGCTGGAAATGTGTCTGTTGAAACTCAGTCGGCGTCTCGTTCCAGTATCGAGAGTGCTCTCAGGTCCGAGGTTAAAGAACCGTGCCGCGCATTCTAATGCGACGGTTGAGTTAAGGGGGCCAGCGCCAATTCTAGTAACTACGGGGCAGGCCTCGTCGGAAGCTGAGACAAAGGGATCGAATCCGTATCGAGCGGGGAAATCACTGGCGGTTGGCGGCAAAAATCTGAACTGTACGACCGGCTTTCTGGTAACAAAGAGCGGCAGCAACTATGGCCTGACTGCTGGTCACTGTGGCGCAAATAAGTCCGTAGTCTACTTTGCCGGAGTGCAACGTGGAAACATTGTGTCCAACCGCTATATGTAAGTCACCGGCGAGTTCTGACGCCGCGTTGTTTCTGATGGCAAAAAATGGCTCAGCGACTCTCTTTCGCAGCGAAACTATCATTAGAAATGTAGAGTCCCTCTACCCTGCCAGCGCAATCGTTCCGGGGCTTGCGGTCTGCACTCGCGGATCTTTTACCAACGATCAGAGCTGTGGAAAGGTGGCCAAGACGGGGCAGTCGATGTACTACTCCGGACGGACGGTTAATAACCTCGTGTCCTGGACCTGGGATAAAGGCAGCAAGGGGACGAGGGGTGGGGATTCAGGAGGGCCGATGTATCGGGTTCAGGCGAGCGGCAAGGTTACCGGCGTCGGGATTCACGTGGCAGGGAACAAGGCTGACACTTCCTGGTTCGTGCCCCTGGCTACTGAGTTGTCGGCCACGGGAAGTGCACTGGTGAAGTCATGAGATGTTGGCGCGCAGTGGTGGTGGCGGTGATCGTGTCTGTCATTTTCGCCGGATGCTCCGATGGTGGTGCACCTTCCCCGTCTAATTCAGCCGATACCTCATCCCCCAGGCGACCAACAATCAGCATTCCTCACACGGTGAGGGCGGGTGAGCTGTTTGTCGTCTCCGTCGGTCCGGATACGTGGATAGTCCAGGACTACGCCACCGTGCGCGGTGAAGGCGAGGCCTGGGTGTTGTACTCGGAGCAGGAGGGAAGGCCAGCGATGGCGGTGGCGGGGTCAGGTGCTCCTGATGTTTTGTCGCCGCCGGCCTCCTCGGTCACACTTGCATTCGACCCGACCACCACGAAAGGTAGCTACGAACTGTGCATTTCTGCAGAGGTCGGAGACTCAGGTGAAGTCGAACAAGCTTGCGCCACCACAGTGGTGACGGGTGTCAATCCTGCCTAACGGTTGGGTGGGAGACGAGCTCCGTGGGTCGGCGCCTGATCGAGAGCCTCGCCGTGGGAGTCTCTTCGCGCGGCCATGCGGCCCCCGCGTAGCCCAGTTGCGGGGCGCGCAGGGCGCGCAAGCGTGGAGGGTGCGGCTGATCCAGCCGTACCGACGCTGAGAGGAGTTCTCATGCCACGTGGAAAGCCCGGACCTAGCGTCAAGGACCCTGAGCTCTACGAACGTCTACGCGACGAGGGCAACTCGAAGGAGAAGTCCGCCCGCATCGCCAATGCGGCGGCGGCATCGTCACGCAGCTCCGTCGGGCGCAAGGGAGGTAAGGCTGGCGACTATGAGGACATGACGGTCAGCCAGTTGCGGTCGCGGGCCGCGAAGATCGGCATCGAGGGCAGGTCGCATATGCGTAAGGGAGAGCTGATCAACGCCCTCCGGCACCACTAGGGAGCCTTAGTCGTCTTCGAACCGGCGGAGGAGGAACCGGCCGACCCGCCGCAACCGGCCGTTCGGCGTCTCCGGGCAATGACCAGCGCCCGACTGGGCCTCCCCAGCGGAGCCCGTTCTGGACTGTTTCAGTGACCGGTCGCGACGATTACGCGACAGTTCGCAGGGTGGCGCCGATTTATTACGACTCAGATCAGCCGCCCAAGCACACCTTCAGCAGGTCATCCCAGTCGGCGTTCAGTTGGTTTGCTGCTTCTTTGAACTGATTGTTGAGCTCACCCGAGACGGACCCGCTCGCCGCCTGCTCGTTGGCCATCTTCTGGCTGGTCTCGACCATCGTCGTGAGGTCATCCTGCATCTTGGCTATCGGCTCTTTGACTTCAGTGGCTGTGACCTTCCCAGCCGTGCTGTCGACCGCCGCTTGTATGGACTTGGCCCTGCTGAGTAGATCTGACGCCTTCTCGATGGGCGAATCGCCGGATCCATACTCGCTGAAGGCCGTTATGATCTCCGACGACGCGGTAGCGCAGTCCTCGATACGCGTCTTTGTGGCGGCGGTTGCCGAGTTCGTGGAGCCTGCGGTGCTGGTCGTGGAGCTGGTGTCACTGGGCGCAGCGTCGTCGTCCTTGGACGACGAGCAGCCGGTGACTGCGAGCACGGCTATGGCGAGGATGGCAAGGGGAGATTTGCGCCGCATGAAATTGCCTTCTCTTCGTGGGGGATGGGCGGTCGAAAGAGTGCCTGGTCCAAGCCAGGGAAAACGATCCGCGACAACAAGGCAAATCATCCGGCAGTTCGCCCCAATTGTCAATTGACTCTTCATTCTCACCGGTTTGTGAGGAGCCGTCTGCAACTCTATGGCCGTCCGGGGGCGGGGCCGTGAATACCGGCTTGACTTGCGGACTTCGCCGCGCAAGCGATACATGTCCAGGAAAGCGCGACAGAACGAGCAGTGGTCAGAACAGCAGGTTTGCGACGGCGACCGTCGCCGAGAGTGGCGCTCCGTGAGACAGCTACCGTGGCGTGGCCATGGCGTCCGCGACCGCGTTGCTCGGAGTCTGCGGGCCGACCGGTGCGCGCGAGGTCAGCCGGTCCCACGCCGACTTCACCGAGGCCGCACCTTCGCGGATGCGGTACCACACGGCATCGACGGGCTCCACGGAAGTCGAGGACACCGGTACCCCGGTCGCGGTGACGCCCGCACCCGCGCAGGAGAACAAGGCTCGGCGCAGGTGGTAGTCCTGGGTGATGACGACGGACTTGTCCACGCCGAAGACGTCGTGGGCTCGAACGCAGGAGTCGTGGGTGTCCAGGCCGTAGTCGTCCCGCACGATCCGGCCGTCCGGGATCCCGTGGTCCAGGAGCCATCGGCGCATCGCGGCGGGTTCATCGTAGTCGGCATTGCGGCGGTCCCCGCTGACCAGGATGACCTCGACCGTGCCCTGCCGGTACAGCTCGGCGGCGGCGTCGAGGCGTCGGCGTAGATAGGTTGACGGCGAACCATCAGGCCGCAGGCCCGCGCCCAACACCAGGGCGACCGGTGCTCGATCGGCGGTGGTCAGCGTCCGGACCCTCGTCTGCCCAGTGCCCTGCACCCAGGCGACCGGCGCGGCAGCCAGGAGCAGGAGCGCAACCCCGGTGGCCAGGACAATCCGCCGACGCGAGTGCGGTCGGCGGCCCCGACGGAGGCGCGGAACGGGCGATGCGGTCATGGGCGTAGGTTACCTGGGCGAGGGGGCCGCCATGGCGGGTGACCGGTCATGCGGGCGCGTGGGCAGCGCGGCTCGAGTGCTGTGCTTTCAGTCGAGTGCTGCGGTTAGGACCACAGCACTCGACCAGAACTACAGCACTCGGCACCACTCAGACCGGTGGGAGGATGCTCGAATGCCCAACAACGGTCACAATGCTGTGAGTTCCGCGTTGAGGTTCGCCCTTGCCTGTACCTCCCACCGCACTCGCCCGGCCTCGGTGGCGTAGATGAATTCAGGTGCCAGCAGGCCGCGCAGGACGTCGGCTCGGCCGACCCGGAAGGCGTCGTCAGGCACGTGGGCGTACTCCCGGCGGATCTGGCGGGCGTACTCGGCGTAGGCGTCCGGTGGCGCGCCAAGGACCGCGAGGTCGGCGTCGCTGACCAGCGCCGCATACGGATCAGCCGGGTCGTGGTCGATGGTGGTGAGCACCAGTCGGACCACCTCCGCGACGTCGGCCGCCGGGAGATGTGGACCCAGTAGGTCGGCGGCCAACTGCGCCGACTCGCGTTCGTCGTCGCCGGCGACTCCCCGGTGGACGGCGTCGTGGAACCACAGCGCATACCGGGGCAACGCCTCCCCGACCGGGTCGAGCACATCGGCTGCGTCCAAGGTCGCGGTCAGGTGGGCGACGTCGTGGTAGACGCGATGCGGTTCACGCCAACGCACCAGCAGGTCGTCGGCGATGTCGAGCCCATCCGCCGACCCAACCCGGCCTCCGTCACCCCCAGGCCCGTCACCCCGAGGCCCGCCACCCCCGGGCCCAACCGCCGGGATGAGCCCGAGCCAGCGCCGCCGCAGCGCCTTGAGCGGCGGCCGGTCCCGGCCGGCGACCCGCAACCCGGAGCCCGCCAACCGTCGCGCGAGGGTCCGCCCGTCGACCGCCAGTGCCCCGAAGTCGAGCACGTCGCCGTAACGTTCGCCGGGGACGTCGTAGTGGTCGAGGTCGAAGCCTCGCCGTGGTACTCCCAGGGCCGCAGCCGCCGCATGCAACTCGGCCAGCGAGGTATCCGAGACCAGATGTGACCACAATCGGCCGTGGGCCGGCCACGCGGGTGGGTCGATGAGCAGCACGCCAGGTCAGTCGCCCGAGATGGCGGCGAGGCAGTGCTGGGCGATCGCCAGCTCCTCCATCGTCGGGATCACCAGGACCTGAACCGGGGAACTCGCCGGTGAGACCGACCGTGCAAAGCGGCCGCGTTCGGCATTGGCCGCCGGGTCGACGGTGATGCCCAGGCCGTCCAGGCCGTCGATCACCGCGGCCCGCAACTGCGCGTCGTTCTCCCCGATGCCGGCCGTGAAGGCAATGGCATCAACCCGGCCGAGGACCGCGTAGTAGGCACCGATGTACTTGCGCAGCCGGTGCACATAGACCTCGAAGGCCAGTTGCGCGTCGGCGTCGCCAGCGTCGATGAGCGCGCGCAGCTCCCGCATGTCGTTGACACCCGCGAGCCCTTTGATGCCAGAACGCTTGTTCAGCAGATCGTCGATGTGGTCCACGGACAGTCCTGCCACGCGGGCCAGATGGAAGACAACCGCCGGGTCGATGTCGCCCGACCGGGTCCCCATGACCAGCCCTTCCAGCGGGGTCAGGCCCATAGACGTTTCCACCGGGACCCCGCCGCGCACCGCCGAGGCGGAGGCGCCGTTCCCCAGATGCAGGACGATCGAGTTGACCTCGGCCACCGGCCGGCCAAGTACCTGGGCGACCTGGCCCGAGACGTACTCGTGGCTGGTGCCGTGGAAGCCGTAACGGCGCACCCCGTGGGCCTGGGCAACGTCGCGGTCGATGGCGTAGGTGGCCGCGGCAGGGGGGAGGGCCGCGAAGAAGGCGGTGTCGAAAACGGCCACGTGTGGCACCGGCAGGAGTGCCCGGGCGACTTCGATGCCGCGTACGGCCGGCGGGTTGTGCAGCGGGGCGAGGGTCGACAGTTCCTCGATGGCCCGCACCACGTCGTCGGTGATCACCGTGGGAGCGGTGAACACGGCACCACCGTGCACCACCCGGTGACCGACCGCCCGGATGTCTGCGTCGGTCAGCCGCGGACCGACCTCGTCGAAGAGGCCGAGGGCCAGCTTGAGGGCGACGCCGTGGTCGGGGATCGGCTGTTCGCGCGTGGTGGTCTCGCCCGCGGTCGTGTGGCTGACCGATCCCTGGCCCTCCCCGATCCGCTCCACCACGCCGGCGGCCAGAGCCTGGGCCGTGGCCGGGTCGATGAGCTGGTATTTCAGTGAGGAGGAGCCGGCGTTGAGGACCAGCACCCGGCCGGTCGTGTCGGGGCTCATCGGGCGTCCGCCTTCGGGTCGGTGGAGGTGGGGATGGTCGCCGAGCTGCCGGGCTCACCGGCGGCGGTGCCCGGTGGGGCTTCGGCGGCCTGCTGGGCTTGGATCGCGGTAATCGCGACCGTGTTCACGATGTCCTGCACGAGCGCCCCGCGAGACAGGTCGTTGACCGGCTTGCCCAGCCCTTGAAGCACCGGGCCGACCGCGACGGCGCCCGCCGAACGTTGCACGGCCTTATAGGTGTTGTTGCCCGTGTTCAGGTCCGGGAAGACGAAGACCGTGGCTCGTCCGGCCACCGCCGAGCCGGGCATCTTGGAGGCGGCCACGGAGGTGTCGATCGCCGCGTCGTACTGGATGGGGCCCTCGACGAAGAGGTCGGGGCGGCGCTCGCGGACGAGTCCGGTGGCCTCGCGCACCTTCTCCACATCCACCCCGGTCCCGGATTCGCCGGTCGAGTAGGACAGCATCGCGACTCGGGGTTCGACGCCGAAACCGGCCGCGGTGGCCGCCGAGGAGATCGCGATATCGGCGAGTTGGGTCGCCGTCGGGTCCGGGATGACGGCGCAGTCGCCGTAGACCAGGACGCGGTCTTCGAGGCACATGAGGAAGACCGAGGAGACCACGGACACACCCGGTGCGGTCTTGATGATCTCGAAGGACGGCTTGATGGTGTGCGCGGTGGTGTGCGCGGCGCCGGAGACCATGCCGTCGGCCAACCCGAGGTGCACCATCATCGTGCCGAAGTAGGAGACGTCCCGGACGATCTCCCGGGCCCGGTCCACGGTCATGCCCTTGTGTGCGCGCAGGGCCGTGTACTCGGTCGCGAACCGCTCCAAGAGCTCTGGGTCGCTGGTGGACAGCACCCGGGCGGCGTCGATGTCCAGGCCGAGTTCCGTGGCCCGGGCGCGGATCTTGGCCTCGTTGCCGAGGATCGTCAGGTCGGCGACCTGGCGGCCCAGCAATGTCGAGGCGGCTCGTAGGATGCGGTCGTCGTCACCCTCCGGGAGCACGATGTGTTTGCGATCCGCGCGGGCGCGCGACAGCAGCTCGTACTCGAACATGAGCGGGGTGACGATCTCGGGGCGGGGCACATCAAGCCCGGCGATGAGCGCGGCACCGTCCACGTGTTGTTCGAAGAGGGCAAGCGCCGTATCCACCTTGCGCTGGGCGTCTTTCGTCACCCGGCCACGTGCGCCGGCCGCCGAGGTGGCCGCGTCGAAGGTGTCCAGGTCGGTGCGGATGATCGGCAGCGACGGGTCGAGGTCGGCCAGCAGCCTGGCGGTCGACTCCGGCGGCGAGAAGCCACCGGTGAGGATGACGGCGGCTAGCGAGGGGAATCCGCGCGCCGCTTGCGCGGCCAGCAGGCCGATGGCGATGTCGGAACGATCGCCCGGGGTGAGTACGACCGCGCCGTCGCTCAGCCGGTCCAGCAGGTGCTCGAACTCCATGGCGCCGACCAGCAGGTCGAGCACCTCTCGGCTCAACAGCGCCTCGTCGCCCAGCGCCAGCGTGCCGGAAACCGATTCCATCAGCACGCGGACGGTAGGGGCGTCGAGGAAGCGGTTCTCGGGGATCGCCCAGGCAGGCAAGGAGCGGCGGCTGATCAGTTTGCCGGTTCGGGTCAGTTCATGGTTGACCAGGGTGGCCAACTGTTCACGGATCGCATCGAGTTCGGTGGGGTCGCAACGGTTGGCGACGACGCCGAACGGCAGCGCGTGCTGGGAGCGCAGCTCCGCCATCGCGACTTCGACCAGATGCCCCAGATCGGCTGGTGTCCGGTCGCGGCCGGAGACGACCAGCAGTACCGGAGTGGCCAGGTTCGCGGCCACCCGGGCGTTGAACGACAGTTCGGTCGGTCCGGCGACGTCGGTGTAATCCGTGCCGACGATGACCACGGCGTCGCAGCAGGCCGCCACCTCGTGGTACCGGGCGACGATCCGCGACAAGGCGGCGTCGGGGTCGGCATGGACATCGGAATAGGTGACACCGGCGGCCTGGTCGAACGTGAGGTCGACGCCGTCGTGGGCGAGGAGCAGTTCAAGGACGAAGTCGTGGTCGTCGCGAACCACGGGGCGGAATACGCCGACTCGCTGGACCTGGCGGACGAGGAGGTCGATCACCCCCAATGCAACGGTCGACTTGCCGGTTTCGCCCTCAGGCGAAGCGATGAAGATGCTGCGAGCGGATCCGCTCACTTTGTTCTCCTCAAGGTGTAAACGCCGTGGATAACGGCTGTGCACGCGGTGGGGGTGCGAGCGACTCTACTCTCTTGTGGTACACACGATCGTTGAGGTCCGTGCCGACCTGTTCGGTGGTGACCAGGCATGATCAGTGCCCCGCCAGGTCAGGTCCGCAGGGCCGCGAGTCGCTGGTCGATCAAGGGGCGCGTGCTGCCCTGGGCCCGGGAGATCGCCATCGCGGTCGACCGGACCGCGGCACCGACCCGCTCCACTCGCAGTGCCGATGTGTGACCCGAGACCGATACGGCCGCAATGACTCGATTATCGGCGCCGAAGATCGGACTCGCGCAGCAGGTCGTCCCGAGGGCGTTCTCCTGATTGTCCGTGGCCGTGCCGGTCCGCAGGGTGTTCGCGAGTTCGGCCCGGAACATGGGCGCCGAGACGATCGAATACCGCGTGAGCCGGGGGAGGCCGTCCGCGATGACGGCCTCGATGAGTTCCGGCGGGGAGAAGGCCAGCATCGCCTTGCCGAGACCGGTGACGCTGACGGGCATCCGGCCGCCTACCCGGGACTGGAGCCGAGGGGCGTGCGTCGCCTGGATGATGTCGACGTAGACCACCTCGAAGCCGTCCATCACGGCGAAGTGCACGGTTTCCCGGGTGGCGTCCCGCAAATCGGTGAGGAAGGGGGCCACAGCCTCGCGTAGGCCGCGTTGGCGAGGGGCCATCTGGCCGAGCTCGAAAAGCCGCATGCCGAGCTGGTACTCGCCGCCGGGGGTCCGTTCGAGTAGTCCCTCGTCGACCAGGTCACCCACGATTCGGTGGGTGGTCGACCGGGGGAGACCGGCTCGCCTGGCGAGCTCGGCACCGGTGAGTCCTCGGTCCGTCGGAGTGAAGGACGAAAGTACCGCGGTGATCCGGGCGACCAGCCCAAGTTGGGAATTGTCCCGCTCAGTGGAACGCACTGCTTGATGGTATCCGACAGGCGCTGTCAGTCTGTCTGCATCGCGGCGGGGCGGTACCGGTGCGATGACGCAAAGGTCTCTGGCTGTCGGTGCGGACAAAGTGAACGGGTCCCGGCAACCGGATTACTCAGACATCTGGCTAGCCGAAGGATGGACACGTTGGACACGAATCCCCAAGAGCGTGCGGATCAGCTCAGCCGGGCGGCGGCAATGCTGCAGACGGCTCGAAGCACGCTTGCGCCGATCGATCCCATCGCCGAGCTCTTCCCGGGCCTGACGATCGAGGACGCGTATCAGATCCAGCTGGCCCAAGTGGCGCAGTGGACCTCCGAAGGTCAGGTAGTCAAGGGCTACAAGGTGGGGCTCACCTCCCGCGCCATGCAGACGCAACTCGGCGTCCATCAGCCCGACTTCGGTCACCTCACCGGCTCCATGTTTCACCTCGAGCACAATCCGATCGACACGGGCGCCTTCATCGCGCCGAAGGTCGAGCCGGAGATCGCGTTCGTGCTCGGCAAGGACATCGCCGGCCCGGGTGTCACCGTCGGCCAGGCGCTGCTCGCGGTGGATTACGTTCTGCCGTCGCTGGAGATTATCGACTCCCGCATCCGCGACTGGAAGATCGGCATCGTCGACACGATCTCGGACAACGCCTCCTGCGGTGGCATCGTGCTCGGTTCGAAACCGGTGCGGATCGACTCTGTGGACCTGGCCCGCACTGGCTGCAACCTCATGATCGATTCGGAGGTCGTCGCCACCGGCGCCGGCGGGGCGATCCTCGGCTCGCCGATCAACGCGCTCGTGTGGCTGATCAACACCCTCGGCGAACGTGGCATCGAGTTCCACGCCGGCGACGTCGTGCTGCCGGGCTCGGTGACGGCCGCGCATCCGGTCGCGCCCGGCTCAGTGGTTAGCGCCGAGTTCTCCACCCTCGGCACGGTCACCGCCGTCTTCAGCTGATCTTTCCGGTACTGAAAGGACTCGTCCCATGGCAAGAAAGGCGATCGCGGCGATCGTCGGACCGGGCAACATCGGCTCGGATCTGATGTTCAAGCTGTTGCGGCGCTCCGAACACCTCGAAGCGCGTTACATGATCGGTGTCGACCCGGCCTCCGACGGCCTTGCCCGCGCCCGCAGGGAGGGTCTGCAGGCCAGTCATGAGGGCGTGGACTGGCTGCTGGCACAAGACGAGTTGCCCGACATCGTCTTCGAGGCGACCGGCGCCCGTGCGCACATGGCCAATGCCCCCCGGTATCGCGAGGCGGGGATCATGGCCATCGACCTGACCCCGGCTGCGATCGGCCCCTACTGTGTCCCGTCGGTCAACCTCGACGTCAACCTCGGCGAACCGAACCTCAACATGGTCACCTGCGGTGGCCAGGCGACGATCCCGATCGTCGCGGCGGTCAGCCGGGTGGTCCCAGTCGAGTACGCGGAGATCGTCGCCTCGCTGGCCTCGAAATCCGCCGGGCCGGGCACCCGGGCCAACATCGACGAGTTCACCGAGACGACCTCGGACGCCTTGGAGAAGGTCGGTGGGGCGGCGCGTGGGAAGGCAATCATCATCCTCAACCCGGCTGAGCCGCCGATGATGATGCGCAACACCGTCTTCTGCGCGATCCCGGCCGAGGCCGCGGAATCCGGGGCGATGCGCGACAAGATCGCCGAGTCGATCCACCAGATGGTCGAGCGCGTCCAGCAGTACGTGCCGGGCTACCAGCTGCGGGCCGACCCGCAGTTCGAGTCCCCCAAGGAGATCTGGAACGGCATGGCCCGCGTGGCCTCCTTCCTCCAGGTCACCGGTCGCGGCGACTACTTGCCCGAGTACGCGGGCAACCTCGACATCATCACCTCGGCCGCTGCGCATATCGCCGACATGTGGGCTCAGCACCGGGCCACCCAACAGCTCTCGGAAACGGCAGGAGTGTGACCGCGATGACCACCACGAACGAGTCCGGGATCACCAGGGACCGCGACGGGAACCCGATCGGTACCCAGCGCGAGGTGCGCATCACCGACACCACCTTGCGCGACGGTTCGCACCCCATGCGGCACCGGTTCACCGAACAGCAGGTCCGCGACATCGCCCGGGCGCTCGACTCCGCGGGCGTCGAGGTGATCGAGGTGACCCACGGCGACGGCCTGGGCGGTTCCTCCTTTAACTACGGCTTCTCGCTCGTCTCCGACCTCACGCTTATCGAGGCCGCCGCCGAGGAGGTCAAGAACTCGCGAATCGCCTGCCTGCTCCTGCCGGGGCTGGGGACCGTCCGGGACCTGAAGTCGGCCTACGAGGCCGGCGCCCGGGTCGCGCGGATCGCCACCCACTGCACGGAGGCAGATGTCTCCATCCAGCATTTCGGAGCGGCGCGTGAGATCGGCATGGAGACCTGCGGCTTCCTCATGCTGTCGCATCGCATCTCCCCAGCCGAACTGGCCGCCCAGGCCCGGATCATGGTCGACGCCGGTTGCCAATGCGTCCTGGTCGTCGACTCCGCCGGGGCGCTGATCCTGGATGAGGCCGCTGACCGGGTCAAGGCACTCGTGGAAGAGATCGGTGGTGAGGCCCAGGTCGGTTACCACGGGCACCAGAACATCTCGATGGGGGTGGCGAACTCCGTCCTTGCCTATCGCGCGGGTGCCCGGCAGATCGACGGCTCGCTGTGTGCGCTCGGCGCGGGCGCTGGCAACTCGCCGACCGAAGTCCTCGCGGTCGTCTTCGACCGGTTGGGTATCGACACCGGAATCGACCCCGACGCCATCCTCAAGGTCGCCGCCGAGGTGGCCTACCCGATCATCGACCGGCTGCCGTGGATGGACTACGGCTCGATCATGCAGGGCTACGCGGGGGTGTACTCGTCCTTCCTGTTGCACGCCGAGCGGGCGGGGGAGCGGTACGGGATCCCCGCACCCGAGCTGCTGCGCATCGCGGGCGAGCGCGGCTACGTGGGCGGACAGGAAGACATGTTGATCGACGTCGCGCTCGAGTTGAGCCAGAAGGGTGCATGACACGTGAGTAAACAACCCTGGAACATCAGCACGCTCGCCACCGAGCTGCTGTCGTGTGAGGACGAGCGTCAGGATCGGGAACCGCTCACTGATGACCACCCGGACCTCGACATCCCGAGCGCCTACGCGGTACAGGACGAAACCTTGCGTCGGCGCCAACGTCGCGGCGAGCACCTGGTCGGGATCAAACTCGGGTTGACCAGCCGCGCCAAGCAGGAGCGGATGGGCGTCGACGTCCCCATTCTCGCGTGGCTGACCAGCGCGATGGTGCTGCCGGTCGGGGTGCCGGTGCCGCAGGAACGGTTCATCCACCCGCGCGTCGAGCCCGAGATCGTCTTCATCATGGGCAAGGACCTGGAGGGTCCAGCGGTGACGGCCGCCACCGCCATGGACGCGGTCGACTGGGTGTGCGCCGGGGCCGAGGTCATCGACAGCCGCTACCGGAACTTCCGGTTCACGCTTCCCGACGTGGTAGCGGACAACGCTTCCTCCGGTGCGTTCGTGACCGGCGGGATCATGCGCCGCCCCGGCGAGTTGGACCTGGCCACTGAGGCCGTGCTGGTCGAGGTGAACGGTCAGATTGTCGACAGCGCGACCGGTGCCGCCGTCCTCGGTCACCCCGGCGAAGCCCTGGCCTTGGCCGCGAACCTGCTGGCCGAGCGGGGGCACCCGATCATGGCCGGTCAGATCGTCCTCACCGGCGGAATCACCGACGCCTACCCGATCCCGGCCGGAGAGAAGGTGGCCTTCCACTTCGCCAACCTCGGTTCGATCCACCTGTTCGGGGGCAAATGATGCCGGTCATCGAGGTGACGTTGACCCAGGGCCGGTCCCCGGAGCGGATCCGCGCGCTCATCAGCGCGCTGACCGAGGCCACGGTTACGGCTATCGAGGCACCCCAACAGTCCATCCGAGTCATCGTCCGGGAGATTCCCAAGGAGCATTTCGCCGCCGGCGACGTGACCATCGCAGAGAGGGGTCAGGCCAATGGCTGAGTTCTTCGGTCATTTCATCGACGGCAAGGAAGTCGAGTCGGCCGACGGCCGGCGGTTCGACACCGTCAACCCATACACCCGGGAGGTTTGGGCCGAGGTCGCCCTCGGCGACCGGGCCGAAGCCGAGGCTGCCGTCGCGGCGGCTCGGGCGGCCTTCGATGAGGGCACCTGGCCGAACATGGGTCCGCAGGCCCGGCAGGCGGTGCTGCGCCGGTTCGCCGACCTCATGCTCGAGAACAAGGAAGAGCTCGCCCGGGCCGACTCCCTCGACATGGGCAAGCCCACCCCACAGGCCATCGCCGATGTCGAGCGTTCCGCCTGGAACATCCGTTTCTTCGGCGACCACCAGGCGATGAGTTGTGGTGACCAGTACCCGATGGACACGGGGCACCACGCCTACTCGCTGTACCAGGCCGCGGGTGTCGTCGTCGCCATCGCGCCGTGGAACTTCCCCCTGATGATGGCCACCTGGAAGATCGCCCCGGCCCTCGCCTGGGGTAACACGGTGGTCCTCAAGCCGTCCGAGCACACGCCGACCTCTGTCGTCGTCCTCGCCCGGCTGGCCATCGAAGCCGGCATCCCGCCCGGCGTGCTCAACGTCGTGCACGGGTACGGCGGCGATTCGGTGGGTCAGTTCCTCACCGAGGACCCCCGGATCGACCGGATCACCTTCACCGGCGAATCGGGCACGGGCAAGGTCATCATGCGGGCCGGCTCGGCCAACCTGGTGCCGGTCAGCCTCGAACTGGGTGGCAAGGGCGCGAATATCGTCTTCGACGACGCCGAGTTGGAGAACGCTACCGATTGGGCCGTGCAGGCGATCTTCCGCAACGCCGGCCAGGTGTGCCTCGCCGGTTCGCGGCTCTTCGTGCAGCGCGGCATCTATGACCGGTTCATGGAGACGTTCAAGGCCAAGGCCGAGGCGCTCGTGATCGGAGACCCGATGGCGGACGGTACGGAGTTCGGGCCGCTGGCCAACCAGGAGCACTTCAACAAGGTCTCCGGATACGTCACCACGATCACCGAGCAGGGCGGCACGGTACTGACCGGCGGCCTCGGTGAGGGCTGGTTCGTCAAGCCGACGATCATCGTCGACATGCCCCTCGACGCGAAGCACTACCGGGAGGAGATCTTCGGCCCGGTCGTCGTCGTGAATGTCTTCGACACCGAGGAGGAGGTCATCGGCCTGGCCAATGACACCCCCTACGGACTGAACGCCATGGTCTTCACCGAGAACCTCTCTCGGGCCCACCGCACGGCCGCGAAGCTCAAGGCGGGCACCGTGTGGACCAACTGCTTCTTCATCCGCGACCTGCGTGCGCCGTTCGGCGGAGTGGGCGCGTCCGGAATCGGCAGGGAAGGAGGGAACTTCTCTCGCGAGTTCTTCACCGAGCCCAAGGCCGTAGTGATGCAGATCGAGAAGGGGTGACCCATCCATGAACCGCATCCATGTCGCCGGTACCGATGTCGTCCTGCCCGTACGGGAAGGCGAGACGATCCTCGCTGCCCTGTACCGGGCGGGGTTCGCACTCAAGATCGGTTGCCGGCGGGGTGGATGCGGGATCTGCAAGATCGACCTGCCGTCAGGGCAAGTCGACTACCCAGTGGCCGTGAGCGATCAGGTGCTCACCCCGGAGGAACGTGATTCCGGGGTAGCCCTCGCATGTCGGGCCGTGCCCAGGTCCGACATCGACATCGCGGTCCCGCCTGAGAGCCGCCTCAGGTGTATTGCGCCGCTGCTGACGAAGATCGCCTGTCAGGAGCTCACCACGCCCTCGCCGCCAGCCAGCTAGGCGATCGCGTCATCGGCCCCCGGGCCGGCAGTGGGTCACCGACCCGAACCTCGTTTCATCAGCATGAGAAAAGGAGTGGGAACATGGGCGTTCTCCGTTTGGGCTACATCCACGTCAAGGTCACCGACCTGGAAGAGGCCAAGGACCACTACACCGACACGATCGGCTTGTACAAGACGGCCGAGACCGACGATGCCCTGTACTTCAAGGGCTGGGACGAGTGGGACCACCACTCTGTCGTGATCGAAAAGGGTGGCACGGGCGTCACCAAATTCGGGTTCAAATGCATGACACCCGAGGACATCGATCTCTACGAGAACCGGGCTCACCAGTTCGGCGTGAAGGTCGAGCGGATGACCAAGGGCGACAACATCGAGGTCTCCGACGGCATTCGCGTCACCCTGCCGTCCACGCACGTCGTCGAGCTGTACCACGAGCAGACGGTGGTCGGCACAGAGGTCGGCTCGCTGAACCCGGAGGCATGGCCGCGTCACCAGTTCGGCATGGCTGCACCTCGGTTGGACCACGCCCTCATGGTTTCCGAGGACGTGGACACCGACGAGCGGTTCTTCATCGACGTGCTCGACTTCTACCAGGTGGAGCGCGTCATCCCAAGCTTGGACGATCAGGAGCACTCACTGGCGACGTGGTTGTCGACCGCCAATCGCGGGCACGACATTGCGATCCTCGGTGGCCCTCCCGGCACCAACGGGAAACTGCACCACTTCGCCTTCCAGCTGTCCGGCTGGAGCGATGTGCTCAAGGCCGCGGACATCATCTCGATGGACGACGTGTCCCTCGACATGGGTCCGACCAGGCACGGCATCACCCGCGGGGAGACGATCTACTTCTTCGACCCCACGGGCAACCGCAACGAGGTCTTCGCCGACGGCTATGTGGCCCACCGCGACCGTCCGACCACCCTCTGGACGGCGGACCAGCTCGGCAAGGGCATCTTCTACCACGGTCGGGTCCTCAACGACGCCTTCACCAGCGTCCTGACCT
>JAVBNE010000030.1:0-6357 GCA_031551755.1 Cellulomonadaceae bacterium
AGACATCGCCCCAGTGTTTGTCTATATGCGCGCCGGAAACATAGGTATGCGGCCCGGCCATGAATATTTCGCCATTTTTCAGCCAGCCGGTGCGGTTGCCCAGATCAAATTCCGCTTCAGACGCCTTTATGGTGTCTTCGCCGAAATGCACTTCCACATTACCGGAAACGTAGACCCAGCGGGTGCTGTGGTAGTAGCGGGCATAATCCGCCTTCAGGTATTCGGTTCCGCGTTGCAGCACCACATTGCCGAAGGCTTCCAGCACTTCCGCGTCGCTCAGGGCATCCATGCGGTCTGCTGTAAGGTTCCAGCTTATATTGTTGTTTTCATCTGTTTGCATGTCCAGCACCCCGGCGGCCATGGCGGGAAGCGCGTTTAACATGAACGCGCACAGCATGAAAAGGCCTGCCGACCAAAGGCGAAGGCTTAAGAAAAACTGGCAGGCAAGCGCCCTGGCGGCTGAGGGAATTACAGACATCAATATTCCATTATCAGGATTTTTTTCATACTATTTTTACGTACCCGCACTGCATAGCACAACTTTGCCTTTTTGCAAAGGGCGGACAAGGCACAAAAATGATAATGATTCCGTGGATAGCGGTTTTTATTTTAACTGGTTAGATTATGAACGGCGGAACTTTATTCGCCAATAATTTTTACCAGTACGCGCTTGTCTCTGTTGCCGTCAAACTCGCCATAGAAAATTTGTTCCCAGCGCCCGAAGTCAAGCCTGCCGTCCGTAACGGCCACAACCACTTCCCGGCCCATTAGCTGGCGTTTCAGGTGGGCATCGGCATTATCCTCATAACCATTGTGGCGGTACTGGCTAACCGGTTCATGCGGGGCCAGTTTTTCCAGCCATTTTTCAAAGTCCTGATGCAACCCGCTTTCATCATCATTTATGAAGACAGAAGCGGTAATATGCATGGCATTGCAAAGCAACAGCCCGTTTTTTATGCCGCTTTCCTGTATTGCGGCTTCCACCGCGCTGGTAATGTTCACAAAACCCCGCCGCGCGGGAATATGCATCATAATTTCTTTGCGGAAATGCTTCATGGCGTTCTCCTGTATGTTGCTGCGGTTTATTTGAAGGTGAAGCGGGGTAAAATGTCAAGAAAAATACCGCCAACAGGCCAAGTTTGCCCGGCTGGCGCGAATTTATCCGCCCCAAACAGGCAATAACGGCCAAGAACAGGCAGAACGGCCAAAAACGTACAAGAAGACTTTATTCCGCCCCGCGAAGCCGCCGCGTTGTTATTAACGCCATTGAATGCCGACCGGACTTATCCGCCGCCAATCGCGGCCAAAACAGATCAGGATAAAGCCTGTGAGACAAGTTTTTATTTTTTAGCAAAAAGTTGTTGACTCCGCCCCCGGAAAAATATACTACTAGCCCTCGCCGCAGTGAATGCCACGGCGCACCGCGTCCCCATCGTCTAGCCGGCCCAGGACAACGGCCTTTCACGCCGTCGACAGGGGTTCAAATCCCCTTGGGGACGCCAAGAAAAATCAAGCACTTACATGAAAATGTGAGTGCTTTTTTCGTTGTGGGGCAAATCTGCCCCACTCTCTGCCCCACAGATTTGGAAAATTTCTAAAAAACTATCCCCGACATGAAATATCCGTATTGCGTCCAGACCTATGAGGAGCGGCGCGGGCCTTGCGAGGCACTCCTAAGCGAAGGCTACGGTCGGATGGCTCGGCAACTCAATTTTTTAAACAAAATATGCACCATGCTGTTGACATGCGGGAAGAGGGCGGCCATAGGCCGCCCTCTTCTCGCATGCGAGAAGAGGGCGGGTATGGTTGGCTCAAACCCGGCCAATCCCGGCCGGGACAAACCGACAGGAGGCGTTATGGGCAAATCAAATTCCATTGAACAACAGCAGAAGTCGAACAAGGCGTTTCAGGAATATGTCAACGCAATGAACAAGGACATGGAGGAGCATGTGGGCAAAACGTCCAAAGAACTGGACGCCCTTGTTGAGGTGCACTACAAGCCGTTCCCCGACAAGGCTTCCCTTCTGGAAGGGCGCTACAGCCACCTGTCAACCGTCAGCGAGTGGTCGCTGGCTTCGGTGCAGAAAATGATCGCTTCATGCCGTGACGCCATTTTTGGAGCGCCCGCTCCGGCAGGCAGCAAGAAAGAGGACAAACCGGAAGAAGTGTCACTGGCCATTCAAGCCATTAAAAGCCGTGAACTTCTTATTGCCAACGCGGCCTTCAATATTGTGCAGTCCCTGCTCGGAAGTTTCAGCAGCAGCACCAGCACGGACGTCCTGACCAAAATAGACGTCAAGCCTCTCTCGCCCGGTCTGACGCTTTTCATCGGCGTCATGAACAACGCATACAGCCGTACGGATTTTTTCAGAAACGAAAAAATCCGGCAAAATATGTTCGTCTACAAGGTGTTTTACTCCATCAAGGAAGGCCACATGACATCCATGCTCGGCGACCTGGAGGCCTATGAAGAGCAAAAAGCCGCTTTTCGGGCGCAAATGAAAGAAGTCAGCACCAAGGTCGCCAAGCTGGACACCCGGAGCAATGATTACCGCGAACAACTGAAAGATTGTTCGGAAGATGTCAAGGCCCTCAACTCCATGCTGAAGGAAATTGACACGCAGATCGAGGCTCTTTCCAAAGCCCCCCTGGCCAAGGCCCTCCCTCCCGCTTCGGAAGAAGCGCTGGCCGTGGCCGAATGCGACGCCATTGCGGCGGCTGTGGGCAATCGCTGGGAAGCGGCGCAAGCGGTGTGGCAAAGCGAATGATATGTGATAGAAGCCCCAGGTTCATCACCCGTTACTTGTGATCCATAAACGCTGAAAAACCACAAAGGAGACGTTATGGAACTGACAGTTGCCAGCTTCGTTTCTTATGTCGGTCAGTATCTTGATGAGAATATTGGCGGCATCAAAAACACATGGACTCAGCAAGGCGGTTGGGAAGGATGGTTACAGGCTGAAATTTGCAATTATATTAATGCAAATGGAAAGTATACTATCCTTAGAGAAGAAGCTGTATATGCTTCAGGCCAAAAATCTGATTTTTTGGTGAATGCCACATCATCTCCGGCACACCAGATTATTGTTGAACTGAAGTGCCAATCTTTAGGGAATTGGGTAAACTTTGCAAATGGCCTTAACAGTGACTCCGAAAAACTTGGTGGGCCATTGAAAGGAAAGCATAACGGAGCGAGAGGGTTGGCTATTGGCGTATATTTTACGCGCGACGGCGGCATTCCGGAACATTTTCAGTGGAAAGACCTCAATGATGAAGTTGGAATATGCTGGCGCGTACTGTGATATAAAATGCAATAAACTTAGCCACGTCCAGATCATGACGCCATGTACTGAGCTGGACGTGGCTACACTCTGTTTGGCGCTGAACACCGAGACACATCAGGTACGAGATGCGCCTTACTGTTCATATGCCCGTTGACGTCAAAAAAAAATAGATAATAGTCAATTACCGATGTCAACAATTATTTTGTGAGGTCACATCTATGCTGCGCTTGTCCCGGCCTTGGCTCAGGCTCTCGTATTTTTTTCTTGCGTTCGCCCTTCTCTGGTTTGCCTGTGCACTGAATATTCCTTCCGCCTCCGCCGCCTCCATTGAAGTCTATGGCGGAGGAGGAGGCGGTGGAGGGGGAGGCGGTGTCACAACTGGTATGGGGGGCGCCCCTAACCAAGGACTAGGAGGCGCTGGAGGCGCCGGGGGCAGTGCCGCCCAAAACGGCTTTGCCGGCGGTAACGGTTCTGGCTTTGATAATGGAAACGATGCCGGCGGGGGCGGTGGAGGTGGCGGTACCACTGGCGCGGGCCAAAGTGTATCTGCATCACTTGGTGGCAACGCAGGTGCCGGCGGCAATGCCACCGACGGACAAAACTCCGTTGGGGGTATCGGCGGCGCGGGCGGCAACGGCGGCGCGGGCGGCGCGGCAAGCCTGACTTTGACAGGCGCGACGGTCACATCCACCGGGGCCGTGCTGGTGCAAAGCGGCGCGGCTGGCGCTGCAGGCAGCGGCAACGGGCCTGCCAACGGCGCGGGCGGAGTTGGCGGCGCGGCGAGCCTGACTGTGCAAAATACCCTGATCGCGCCTTCCGTCACGGCCTGGAAGCGGGACGGCGCGCTGGCCGTCAGCATCGCCACCCTGAACGTGACCGGCAATGATACCGCCCTGACCGCCACGGGCACGGCGGCGACGGATTTTCAGATCACCTCGACGAGCCTTTCCAGCGGGCATTTGCTGTCCATCAACAACAGCGCCGGGGCCATGACTCTTTCTACCTTGACCGTCACCGGCCAAGGGCGGCTCTTTGTGGCCGACAGCACGAAAGCGACCATCGGCACTCTAAACGCTGCGGGTGCGGATTTGACCTTTGTGCTGCCCGCCGGGGTGGTGGCAAACCAGACCATTGTGGCCGTGACCAACGCCAATATTACCGGGGCCACCATCGGCGTGGACGACGGCAACGGCAGAATCACCATGAACCCCGGCCAGAGCGTGAAGCTGCTGGCCGCTTCCGGGACCCTGACCGGAACCGCCGCCAACCTGACCGTACTGACGCCCAATGGCGATATCTTCGACCTCCAGGTCAGCGGCAAAGATCTTCTGCTCATCCTGCAACAGATTTCTCCCGCCAACCCGGACTACGAGCGCCTGAAAGCCTACGCCGAAGGCCGCACCGCCACCCTGGCCTTCGTAAACCAGGGCGCGGACCTTATCCTGAACCAGGGCATGGGCTCGGCGCTCATGTCCACCAGGGGACCGGGCTTCCAGTTCAACGCCTTCGCCGCCGGGCAAGGCGGCTGGAGCCGCTACAACACCGGCTCGCACGTTGACGTTTCCGGCGCTTCCATGCTGGCCGGTATTGCCGTCGGCAATGACGCCGGACCGGGCCGTCTGACCGCCGGGCTATTCTTTGAAGGCGGCTGGGGCAGCTACAACTCGTACAACAGTTTCAGCAACTTCGCTTCGGTCAAGGGCGACGGCGACACCAATTACTACGGCGGCGGCATCCTGGGCCGCTACGACCTGAAGAGCGGCGCGCTTTCCGGCCTGTACTTCGACGCCTCCGCCCGTATGGGCCGGGCCAGCACGGATTTCTCCACCGGCGACATCCGCTACAACGGCAACAAGGCTGATTTCGATTCCGATTCCATGTACTGGGGCGCGCACGCGGGCCTGGGCTACCAGTGGAGCTTTACGGAAAAGGCCATGCTGGACGTGAGCGGCAAGTTCATCTGGACCCGCCAAGACGGCGACAACGTGAACGTGAGCGGCGATAAGGTGCGCTTCGACAGCGCCGAGTCCCTGCGTACCCGCCTGGGTGGCCGCTTCAATTACGCGGTGTGCGACTACGCCACGCCCTATGTCGGCGCGTACTGGGAACATGAATTCGATGGCAAGCAACGCAGCAGCGTCAACGGCGTGGGCGTCGGCTCCCCGTCCCTCAAGGGCGATACCGGCGTTGGCGAACTGGGCCTGACCATCAGGCCGGTGAAGGATTCCGGCTTTTCCATGGACCTCGGCGTGCAGGGCTATACCGGCGTGCGCGAGGGCGTGACCGGGAGTTTACAGTTGAAGTTTGAATTTTAACCTTACCTGAGTGCACGCGAATCCCCTTCCGCCAGCCTTGACGGAAGGGGATTCGTTATGGCGATAACACCACTATCTGCCCAATCCCGGCCCTCTACTCCGCTGCCGCTCCCGTTCCCGCAACCGCTCTATTTGGCGTTCAACAAGGTGCTCAAGCGCGACAAGAGCGGTTCCAAGTTCGCGTGTATATCGCTCAAGCGTTGCAAGTGCCGTGCTGATTCCTGTTGTTCGGTCTGGAGTTGCCCTATTTTTTCCTGTAGCTGCCGGATGGCCTGGGCATGGCTCTCCAGGCTGCGTTGATGGTTGACCAGGGATGTGCCGTGCGCTTTCTGCGTGGCGGTCAAGTCTTGCTCCAGGGTGAGCAGGGTATTTTTGAGAATGCGTTCCAGTTCGGTCATGGTTTATTTCCTCACTATTTCCCAGGCTTCCCGTTTGTCCGGCATGAGGCCCACAAATTGAAATTTCCGGCCTGCCGGGAGTAACAGGTAGTCCTTGCCTTCCGCGTGGTGCGGCTCCAAGCCCTTGAACGAGGCCCATATTCGGGCGCTTTGCGTCTGCAAGGCTTCCTTTTCCCGCGTCAGCTCGGCCAACTCCCGGCGCGTGTCCGTGATCCGGTGCTGATTCCATTTCTAGATAAAACTTGCGCTAATTATCTAAGGCCATGCGGATATTGATCGGGTTATTTCCGTATTTGCCTCCAGGTGGTTCAGGCCGTGGAGGAGTTGTTCCTCCACGGCGTCCAAGCTTGAAAAAACGCG
>JAVBNE010000082.1:0-4293 GCA_031551755.1 Cellulomonadaceae bacterium
GCAACTAAATGGTTGGGACATGCCAACCTGCAATTTTTAAATGTATGACTAGCATGCACCACCAACAACTCAATTAAGTGAATAACGGCTGGGAAATACTAATTATGTTGATGGAAATAATATTAATCATTAGAAACTATGACATAAGAAACTGTGATATATATATCTCAGAAATATGACTAGAATATGCAGTAACAGATTATTTAAAAAAATAACAGCTAAGAAAAACTTTTAATGCAATTAGATGTATTTGAAATGATTAGAAACGGTTGTAAAAGCATCAGTGGTATAAGCAACTAAGACCAAAAGTATAATACACCAGTTACAACTTAATTAAGTAAATAACTGCCGAATAAGACTTTATGTGCAGTTAGTGGTAATTGAACAAATTGGAAAAAAAACATAAGCAAATGTGATACAAGCAACATAGATATATTACTATAATACAACAGTAACATTTTTATTAACTAAACAGCAGCTTAGAAATACTATTTATGCAGTTAGTTGTTTTAACTTAAATTAGTTGTTGCTGTAATTTCTGGTGATATTACAGACATGCCCATCTCAGAGTTGACTATGTCAGAGCTTGAAATACTTTCTCAAAACTTTAAACTACATAAAAATTCTTTCTAAGCCATTATTGACTCACTTACATTGTTGCTAGTGTAATCAAGTCATATATCTCAAAATTGCACTTTAGCAATATTTAAGCATGGTAGTTGCTTATATCCTTATTCCAATCATTTCCCATATGATTATCAGCTAGAGAGGTCCTTCTAAGAAGCTCTACACTTAGCTAGGTTGTCACTGATGTATTATATTTATGTATCTGAGTTACGTATATAACATTTGCTCATATTTTTGTTTCTAATCAATTCATGTACTTCTACTTGCACATAAAGTCTAATTCAGCAGTTATTCAGCTAATTAACTTGTTACTTGTGTATTATAATTGTTCATCTCCATTGCTTATATCACAGTGGCTTTTACCTCCGTTTTCAATCATTTGAAATACATCTAACTGCGTAAAATGTCTTTCTTAGTTGTTTGAATTTAAATGAGTTGTTGCTGTAAATTCTGGTGATATTTCTGAGATACGTATATTACAGTTGCTTATGTCACAGTTTCCAATTGTTTGTAATACTACAAACTGCATAATAACTCTTTCTCTGAAGTTATTCCATAATTAAGTTTTTGCTGGTTTATGTTAGTCATATATCTGAAAATTGCAGGTTGGAAGGTTCCAAACAAAAAGAGACTTATATCCTTATTTCTAATCAATTCCCATACGTCTTAGTGCATTAAAAGTGATTGTTAGCTGTTATTCACTAAAGTAAGTAATTTCTTGTTTTTTTGATTATATTTCTCAGTTGCTAATATCACAATTGCTTATATCACAGTTTCTAAAATTCATTCATTGTTCTAGTTGCTTATAAATTTTTTCTAATCTGTGATTCACTTAATTAAGTTGATGCTAGTTTTTTCTAACCATATACTTGAAAATTGCAGTTTGGCTCCTTTAAAACACATAGTTGCTAATGTCATTGTACCAAATCATTTCCCAAATGTCTAACTGCATAAAAAGCATTTATTAGCAGGAATTACCTTAATTATGTTGTTACCTATTTATTATAGTAATATAACTAAGTTGTTTATATCATGGTATCTTAGATTGCCACTGCTAATCATTTCACTTACTTCTAACTGCATTAAAAGTGTTTGTTTGCTGTTATTCACTTAAATAAGTCATTCCATGTGTTTTTAATAATACTCCTTAGTTTCTTATATCAGAAAAGGCTTATATCACATTTCTTTATATATGTTCATAGTTCTAGCTGCTTAAAAATGCTTTCTCATCTACTGTTTACTTAATGAATTTGTTGCTAGTGTATTCCAGAGATATATTTTAAAATTGCAGTTTGGAATCTTCAAACACATAGTTGTTATGTCATTGTATCTAATCATTTCTGATATGTCACCCTGCATAAAAAGCATTCATCAGCAGGTATACACTTAATTTAGTTGTTACTCATGTAATATAATAATATATGTGAGTTGCTAATATCACAGTTGTTTATATTACCATTGCTAATCTTTTCACATATTTTGAACTGCACATGAAGTTCATATTAGCAGTTATTAATTAAATGAGGTTGTTACTGATCTATTTTAGCAATATTTCTGTCGTGCATATATCACTGTTGCTTATATGACCGTTTCTATTCATTTCAAATATTTGAAAATGCATAGAAAGAATTTCTCAGCTGTTATTCAATTAAATAATTTGATATAGGTGTATTCTAGTGATATTTATAAGATTCATATAACACAGTTGCTTATATCACAATTTTTTTCTATAACGGTTTCCATTCATATCACATAACTCCAAATGCATTAAAAGTGTTTTTAGCTTTTATTAACGTAACTATGTCATTCCCCTCGTTTTAATGATATTTCTGATTTGCTGATATGACAATTGCTTATATCACAGTTTTCTAAAAGATAATCATAGTTCTACCTCCATAAAAATTCTGTCTCATCGGTTATTCACTTAATTAAGTTGTTGCTATTGTATTCCAACAATATACCTTAAAATTGTAGTTTGGCATATGTAAAACACATAGTTGCTTATGTCATTGTGTCTTATCATTTCCCCGTCTGTCTAACTGCATGAAAGCATTTATCAGCAGGTATACACTTAATTATGTTGTTACTGGTGTACCATATAATAATATCTACGTTGTAATATCACAAATTGCTTATATTACCATTGCTAAACATTTCACATACTTCTAACTGCACATAAAGTTTACATAAGCAATTATTCATTAAATGAGGTTGTTATGGATGTATTCCAGTGATATTTCTAAGTTGCATGTATCACTGGTTCTTATATGACCTTTTCTATTCATTTCGAAAGATTTGTACTTGCACAGAAAGTCTTTCTCAGCTGTTATTCAATTAAATAATTTTACACAGGTGTATTATAGTGATATTTATAAGAATCATATATCACAGTTGTTTTATATCACGGTTTCTTCTATCTCGGTTTGCATTCAATTCACATACTTCTAACTGCATTAAAAGTATTTGTTAACTTTAATTCACTTAAATAAGTTATTTCTTGTGTTTTTAATAATATTCTGATTTGTTAATACCACAAATTGCTGATATCACAGTATCTAATTGATATTCGTAGTTCTAGCTGTTAAAAAATTGTTTTTTATCAGTTATTTACTTAATTAGTCTGTTGCACATGTGGTCTAGAGATATTTCTTAAAATTGCAGTTTGGCTTCTTCAAAACTCATAGTTACTTATGTCATTTTATCTAATCATTTCCGATATGTCTAACAGCATAAAAAGCATTTATCAAAAGGTATTCGTTTAACTAAGTTGTTATAGGTGTATTATAGTAATATTTTTAGTTGCTAATTTCACCGTTGCTTATATTCCCATTGAAATTCGTTTTACATACTTCTAACTGCACATGTAGTTTCCATACGCAGTCATTGACTTAACTAAGTTGTTACTCATCTATTTTAGTGATACTTCTGCGTTGCATATATCAGTGTTGCTTATATTACCGTTTCTTTTAATTTAAAATACTTGTACTTTCATAGAAAGCATTTCTCAGCTATTATACAAGGAAGTAGTTTGATACAGGTGTATTCTTGTGATATTTGAAAAATGAATATATCACTGTTTCTACCATCTTGGTGTTAAATCATTTCACATACTTCTAACTGCATTAATACTGGTTGTTAGCTGTTATTAACTTAAATAAGTCATTCCTTGTGATTTTAATGATACTTCTTAACTGATAATATCAGAATTGCTTACATCACAATTTCTGATAGATGATCATAGTTCTACCTGCTTAAAAATGCTTTCTCATCTCTTATTCACTTAACTAATTTTTTGCTAGTGTATTCTAGAGATCAATCTTAAAATTGCAGTTTGGAATCTTTAAATCACATCGTGGTTATGTCATTTTATCTTATCATTTCCAATATGTCTAACTGCATTGAAAGTATTTCTTAGGTGTTATTCACTAAAATAAGTCATTCGTTGTGTTTTAATGATATTTCTCAGTTGCTAACAATCGAATTGCTTATATCACAGTGTCTGATATTTATTCATAGTAATACCTGCATAAAAATGGTTTTTCATCTGTTATATACTTAACTAATTTGTTGCTAGTGTATTCCTGCCATATACCTTAAATTGCCGATTAGCACCTTTAAAACCCCTAGTTGCTAATGACGTTGTGTCAAATCATTTCAGAAATGTCT
>JAVBNE010000053.1:0-6221 GCA_031551755.1 Cellulomonadaceae bacterium
TTTTTAATAACATTCAACAAAGATAATTAAAAATTTCATTTTTTGTTTTACCTTTGCAGTAAATTAGCGGGAGTAGCTCAGTTGGTAGAGCATCAGCTTCCCAAGCTGAGGGTCGCGAGTTCGAACCTCGTTTCCCGCTCAACATAAACTATTTCACCGGATATTTTCCCTTTTACATTTGAGCCGGCAATGACTAAAGAAACCATACAGGATTTTTACAATCAAAATGCGCATAAGCGTGAAAAATGGAACAAAAGAAATAGATTCTATCATAAGTCGCTGGAGAAGTATTATTCATTCATCATACCAAAAGGGAAAAGAGTCCTCGAAATAGGATGCGGGTCCGGCGATTTACTACAGGCCGTCCACCCTTCCTACGGAGTGGGAATTGATTTTGCCCCGGAGGCGATTAAAATTGCCCGACAAAAATATCCGGCACTTCATTTTCATGTGGACGATGTCGAAGAATTACAGCTCAGCGAAACATTTGATTATATTATCCTCAGCGATTTATTAAGTTGCCTGTGGGATGCGCAAAAGGCCATTCACCATATCCGGCGCCTGTGCCATCCGCAAACACGCATTATCATTTCGCAATATAATTTTTTATGGGAACCCTTCATACGATTCCTGCAAGCCATCGGACTCAAACAAAAACAGTTGAGCCAAAACTGGTTCTCTGTAAATGATGTAAGACAAGTGTTGGAAATAGAAAATTTTCAAACGATTAAAGTAGAGGGAAAAATTTTAATTCCTATATACATTCCGATCATTAATTTCATTTTCAATCGCATTTTAGCCAATTTGCCCATCATAAGGCATCTGAATTTAATCAGCCTGCAAACTGTCCGCCCGATATTATCAGACGACCAGCAAGCTTCCGTCAGTATAGTAATTCCGGCACGCAACGAAAAAGGGAATATAGAAAACGCCATTAAACGAACACCGGCATTCGGGACGCATCAGGAATTTATATTTATTGAAGGAAATTCTTCGGACAACACATATGAAGAAATGGAACGCGTGAAAGCGGCGTACCCCGGCAAAGACATCAAACTGATGAAACAAAGCGGCAAGGGAAAAGGGAACGCTGTACGCGAAGCGTTCGAGGCAGCTTCCGGCGATATCTTGATGATTTTGGATGCAGACCTTACCATGCCACCGGAAGAATTACCTAAATTTTACGACGCTTTGCGCTACAATAAAGGCGAATTTATCAATGGCTGCCGGTTGGTTTATCCGATGGAAAAAAACGCCATGCGTTTCCTGAACCTGTTAGGAAATAAATTTTTTGGTGCTTTCTTTTCATACCTGCTGGGACAACGGTTGAAAGATACGCTGTGTGGAACCAAAGTACTTTATGCAAAAGACTATCAGACTATAAAAGAAAACCGGAGTTATTTCGGTGATTTCGATCCTTTCGGCGATTTCGATTTGCTGTTTGGAGCAGCCAAGCAAAATTTAAAAATTACCGAAATTATTATACGGTATAAAGACCGTGAATACGGCTCTACGCAAATAAGCCGCTTTAGCCATGGCTGGTTATTGATTAGAATGAGCGCTTTTGCCGCTAAAAAAATAAAATTTATTTAAGAACGATGTCCTAAAATCAGATAGTCCATGAAAATACTCCACATAGCCTCTACAGACCTACGCGGAGCAGGTAGTTGCGTAGTGGCGCTTAACGCCCTACTCAATGCTAATGGACACTCGTCGAAATTGGTAGTTGTATTCAAAACCAAAAAAGACGCTACCATCATAGGTTTTTTAAAACCATTGAACAAATACCTACAACGATGGATAGACAAAGCTATTCTCCGTTTTCACAAAATACAATCGTATTGTAAAGTAGGAAAAAGAAACCCCGATTACTTTTTTTACAACCTCGATGAACGTATATCGAATTTTTCGGCAAAACAAATTTTGCGGAAGATAGACTTTATCCCCGAGGCCATTTTTGTACACTGGGTCAGTAATTTCGTGAATACGGAAACCATCAATGAACTACAACAACGCACCCGGGCTAAAATTTATTGGGTCATGGTGGACAACGCACCCATCACCGGAGGCTGTCATTATCCTTGGTCGTGCAAAGGTTATGAAACGGATTGCAGCAACTGCCCCGCATTGCTCTCTCCGAAAAAGAAATACATTGCCCAACGAAACTTCTCTTTAAAAAAAGCAACGATGCCTGATGAGCTGAAGATTTTGACGCTCTCGACCACCGATAAACTTCGGGCGGAGAAATGCAGTTGGTATATAAAAAAACAAGCACAAGTTATTTTTCATCCGATAAACGAGCATATATTCCAACCGCACTCAAAAAATGAAGCCCGGCAATATTTAAATTTGCCGTTTGATAAAAAAATTATATTTTTTGCAGCAACGGATTTGAACGAGCGTAGAAAAGGCTACAAAGAGCTATTAGAAGCTTTAACATTACTGGAAAAGGACATTGTTGCCAAAGGAGAGAATATAGAAGATTACTTGCTTATTACAGCCGGAAAACAAGCGCCTCCGGCTACCGGGGCACATCATATTTCCGGTAAATACCTCGGTTACCTGACGGAACAAGAGATGGTGAAGGCATTTAATGCAGCCACTTTATTCGTATGCCCGACATTAGAGGACTCCGGCCCGGGTATTCTCGGTCAAGCTATTTTATGCGGAACGCCTGTTGTCGCATTCGGAACAGGCGCTGCCGCGGATATGCTGACGACCGGCATAACCGGCTATCGGGCAATACCGGGCGATAGTGCGGACTTAGCAAAAGGAATATCACTCCTTGCACACTTAAGCCCTGACGAACATAATGGAATGGCAGATGCGTGTAGAAAACGAGGACTCGAAACATGTGCTTTCGAGGCCGTGTATAAAAGGCTCCATGGACTTCTCCAAGAATATTAAAACAAGCGGACGTAAAGAAAACCCGAAATAGTATGCAAACAAAAACTACCAAGTCTTCGACAAAGGCTTCCCCAAAAATGGTCGGTAAACAAAAAACAACGGTTTCATTATATGAGAAATTAAACTCGTTCTTCGATAAACGCCCTAAGCCTATATTCTGGATACTCATGGCCACCGGCGTTGTCTTTTCCTTTCTGCTATTCGATGCGAAAATCAACATGATGGGAGACGATGCCGATTATATCATTGCAGCCGACAACTTGGTTGAAAATTTTTCTTTCCCTTCAGGAAAAGGCCCCTTATATCCTTTTCTACTAAGCCCGTTTGTCGCCATATTCGGCAATAATATCATTGTATTCAAACTTCTTTCGGCCATATTAATATTTCTATCCGTTTTCTTTTTCTATAAGGCGTTATATAAAAGGGTTCCCAACATCATTCTATTTTCCACGCTGACATTATTAGCTGTTAATGCTTACTTCCTCGCCTTTACCAATCAGGTTCTCAGCGAACCGCTTTTCATATTCATGCAATCGTTACTGCTTTTCTATTTTGTTAAGTACTTTGGCTGTGAACAAGCCGGTGAGATTAGCTTTGCAAAACTTTGTAAACGTTTTTTGATAATCAGTTGCTTGATTTTATTGCTCACCCTTTCGCGTACAGTCGGCTATGCAGCTATAGGCGTAGTAATGCTCTACTTTTTATTCACCCGGAAGTGGAAGTACGCATTTTATTCCGTGTTTTCATCAGGAATTGTTTTCGGCCTATACACGTTACTCAAAAAACTTATTTGGCCGGTTAGTGGAGAAAGCTATAATCTTAGCGGGTACTTTACAAAAGATCCTTACAGCGCGACAAAAGGCATGGAAGATTTCTCCGGCCTCATTACACGTTTTTTAGAAAATACGAATAATTACATTTCCAAATTTGTCGCGATGTTTTTGGGCATTCGCCCTGTAAATACCATAACGCCATCATGGACTATCAGTATTTTAGTAATTGCACTCGCGGCGCTCGCTTTTTACTGGGCCTTGAAACGGAACAAGTCCATACTTTTCTTATCGCTATATGTAGCACTGTTCTGTGCGGCCAATTTTATTATACTTCATGCTCTTTGGCAACAAGACCGTATGGTTTTAGCGTATGCCCCATTCATATTATTAGTACTTCTTTCGGGAATATATTTCACGTTCGAAGGTAAACGCAAATTGCAGTTCCTATATCCCACAGTAATCATACTATTATTCTGCAGCACCCTCTTCGGACACACGATTCCAAAAATAGAAAAGAATCTTCCGGTATTGAAAGGAAATCTTCGCGGCAACGAATTTGCAGGCCTTACACCCGACTGGCAAAGTTATTTGGAGGTAACCCGTTGGGCCGGGAAAAATATTCCGGATTCGCTGGGAATCGGCGCACGTAAGCCAAACACCTCTCGTGTTTACGGAAACCGTAATTTCATCGGAATATATGCCGTTCCGGGTGTCGATAAAGATACTATCAAAGTCCTAATGCCGGCATCCTCAAAAATATTTTTGGCCGTTGATGTGTCGAAAGTAAAATTTGACATGCTGGCTCCCTATACACAATACATGTTTATAGGGCCATTAACCATCAATAATGCCAGTGCGAACTCCATCGCTTTATACGAAGTAAATCAAGACACGCTCCATATTGCGATACAAGCGCTCAGTCAACACAATATTAACTATACCCTCCAGGTCGAAAGCCTCTTTTCTGATGTCGCAGATGACGAGAAAGTAGTCGCTTATTCGCCTGATGAATTATTTGAAAATTTAAAGCGCCAAAATATTCATTACATGATTATGGCCAGTTTACGCCTAAATCCGGCCATGTACACAGGTGATATCATCAACACATTACAACGTTACCTATATATTGTCAGCTTCAAATATCCCCATATTATAAAAAGGGAGTGTTATAGCTCGGGAAGCCAGGAGCCGGCCGCGCTTCTTGAGTTGAATGTGTAAATGAGAAGGCCCCCTTTTGCACAAATTATATTAACCCGTAACTTTCAATAGCGTCTATGAAGAGGACAATTGCACATAGCCAAAATAAACAAGAAAACATTAGAGTGATTTATTTTCTAAAAAATCTTTCCCGGAAACTAAAGGTACCGGTATTCATTTCTTCAAAAATATACAAGCTACTAATGAAGCAGCAAATAAAAAGAAAGCTTGCTATATATAAAAAGGAATGGCTGGTTGAAAAAAACGGAGAAACTTATTTCGATATCAATGGTGCAAAAATTCCTGATGTATCAAGTAATATAGACCACTTAACAACTCTCATCTCTGCCTTTGAAGATACTTTTACTATTCCTTATTTCTATCATGACAACCATGATAAATCCATCGTTGAGACAGTTGACAAAAAAATGTTGGAAGGCCCGTATGGCTATACGGATCACTCCATTGATGTAACTGTAAAGAAAGGCGATGTGGTCATAGATGCGGGAGCATGGATCGGAGATTTTAGCGCATACGCGGTGTCAAAAGGCGCTATCGCCTATGCATTCGAACCGGTCTTAGACTCGTACAAGCTACTTTGTAAAACGGCAGAACTGAATGAAACCGGCATTTATCCAATTCAAAAAGGCCTTGGAAGTCATCCCGGAGAAATGGAAATTTCCATAAGTAAAGATAATAGTGGTTCAAACTCCTTCATTATGAATGTTGGGAATAAATCGGAAAAAATACAACTTACCACCATTGACAAATTTATTGAAGAAAATCATATTACACGCGTTGACTTTATTAAAGCCGATATAGAAGGAGCGGAACGCGAAATGCTTAAAGGAGCAACAAACGTATTGAAAACATTTGCGCCGAAGTTAGCGATCTGCACCTACCATTTACCAGACGACCCAGATGTTCTAGAAAAAATGATTTTAGAAATTAACCCTGAATATGAAGTGGTACATCTTTCTCATAAATTATTTGCAGCCGTAAAGAAATAAAAAGAATCCTTAGAAATATTCTAAAAAAATTTCCCTTCTAATCTTTTTTCACAAAAGATGCACGTTTTACAGTCATCTTTTGTACCTTTGCGCCCCCCTTTTATTTTGGGAGTGACTAACTTATATGCAAAAAATCAGAAACATCGCAATTATTGCACACGTTGACCACGGAAAAACGACCTTAGTGGACAGGATGATTATACAGGGAAAACTGTTCCGTGAAAACGAAAAACACGAAGAATTATTTTTAGATAACAACGACTTGGAGCGCGAACGCGGCATTACCATTCTGGCAAAAAACGTTTCGGTTCCCTACAAAGGTTACAAAATAAAC